>CACXHY010000005.1:27613-150207 GCA_902767565.1 uncultured Eubacteriales bacterium
ACGGGTTACGGGCAGATGCAGCAGCCCCAGGGCTTCGGCCAGGCGCAGCAGGGCACGGGTTACGGGCAGATGCAGCAGCCCCAGGGCTTCGGACAGGCGCAGCAGGGCACGGGTTACGGACAGATGCAGCAGGCGGCGGGCTACGCTCAGCCCCAGGCACAGCCTTACCCTCAGCAGGAGCAGCCGCAGAACGGCATGTGGGGCGGCCAGGACCCCAACGGATGGCAGCAGGTCCCCACGCCGGCATGGCCGGAGGATGTCTATCAGGGCCAAAAGAAGCGCTTTCTGCCGAAGATCACGCCGAACCTGATCCTGGTGGTGCTGGCGGTCGGGGTGATGCCCCTCATTTTCCTCACGGCGCTGCTGGTGCGGACCCCCGTCATGACCATCATCGCGGCCGGACTGGGGATCGGCATGCTGGTGACCCTCTGGATGAGCGATGTATATGAGCGTCCCACCACGCTGATGATCTCGGTGCTGTACGCGGTGGCCATCGCGGTGGCGGTGATCCTGACACTGACGGCGGGCGGCACGAAGGACAGCGCCAGGCAGGCGTCCGGCCAGACCCCCGCCCCTGCCGCGGGCTTTGACGAGAGCGACCCGGACGGCATCGGGCAGCTGACGTCCGCGGCAGAAACACCCGTGCCGACCACGCCGGAACCCCAGCAGAACGATGCTTCCATCGCCGCTTCCGACCGGTTCTTCTACTACTGGAAGAACAACAATCTGGACAGCATGGTGAACGTGTGCTCCCGGGCCTGGACCCAGAGCCTCTCCAGCGGCAGTGACCCGAAGAGCAAGCTCTTCGAGATCCAGCGGCAGCGCAAGGTGGTCAGCTATGAGTACGTGAGCGTCACCGGGTCCATCAATGACTCCCGCCGCACCGTGACATACCGGACCGAGATGATCCCGCCCGGAGGAAGCTCGGCCCAGCGCTATATCACCAAGATCGACGTGGTGTTCGACGCGGAGAGCGGCATGTGGTATGTGGATCCCCGGTCCCTGGAGAGCAACACCCCGACCGCCACGCCGACGCAGGCGTCCATCTTCGCGACCCAGCCCCCGGACCCGGCCCCCGCGGACGCCTCCACGGTCCTGTACTACAATCCCGACGGCGGCACCATGTACCATATCGACCCCAACTGCGAATCGGCGAAGAAGGAATACCTGCCCTTCAAGGGGCACTTCACCTATGCGCAGATCAATGACCCCGCGTATGTGGACCTCAAGCCCTGCAACCGCTGCGGTGCGCCGCGGCGCCCCAAGTGACCGGCATGGACCGTGAACGCAGCGTGTCCCGCGTCGCCGTGGGACTGTCGGGCGGCGCGGATTCGGTGGCGCTGCTGCTCCTCCTGCGCGAACGGGATGGCGGCGGTGTGGCCGCGATCCACGTCAACCACGGCATTCGCGGCGCGGAAGCGGACGAGGACGAGCGTTTCTGCAGGGACCTGTGCAGGGAGAAGGATATCCCGCTGCGGGTCGTGCGGCTGGACCTCGGCCCGGACTGCAGCGAGGACAGAGCCAGGGCGGCCCGCTATGAAGCCCTTCGTGCCGTCTGCGCGGAGGAGGGCATTGAGCGGCTGGCCCTGGCGCATCACCGTGACGATCAGGCGGAGACCTTGCTGCTGCGGCTGATCCGCGGAAGCGGCGCGGGCGGACTGTCGGCCATGGCCCCGGAGACCCGGTGGTGCGGGCTGACCATCCTGCGGCCTCTGCTTGACACATCCCGCGCGGAACTGCGGCAGTGGCTGCTCGACCGCGGGCAGGAATGGCGCGAGGATCCCAGCAACGCGGATCCGCGCTATCTGCGCAATCGGGTCCGCGCGGAACTGCTGCCCCTGCTGGAATCCATGAATCCCGGCGCAGCGGATAGGCTGGCCCGCACCGCAGCCACGCTCAGGGAGGATGAGGATGCCCTGACCGCGATGGCCGCGGATAGACTGCACGGATCCTGCGGCCGCCGCTGGCTCCGCGCCGCTTCGGTCGCCGACGCCCCGCCCGCGGTCCGGAGCCGCGCGCTGCGCATGTGGTGGGACAGGGCGCACGGGAGCACCCTGCCGGAGCATACCCTTTCCCATGAACAGACCCTGGACCTGCGGAGCCTGCTGGCGGCTGATCCGGGCGCGTGCATGAACCTGCCGGACGGATGGCGGGCCGTACGGGGAGCGCGTTATCTGCACCTGGCGCCTCCGAGCCTGCCGGGGGAGGATCTTTCCCTCCCGCTCATCAACGGCCAAACCCTGAACAGCGTCGCGGTTTCGCTGGCCCCGTGGCAGGGGGAGGAGACCGACGGAAAACGTTCGGCGATCCTGCCACTGGGATGGGCGGATGCCTGCGCGCTGCGGGCAGCGCGTTCCGGGGATGTCATCACCCCGGAGCACAGCGGCCGCGCCCGGCCGCTTCGGGAATTCCTGCGGGATCGCGGCGTGGAGAAGCCTTTCCGGCGCTGGATCCCGGTGCTGTGCAGAGGATCGGAAGTGCTGATGGTCCCCGGGCTGGGACGATCGGAAGAATTGGCACGGGCGGCCGCTCCGGAGGATCTGCTGATCCGGTGGACCGGCCCCATGCCCTGGACGGAAGAGAGAACAGGAGAAGAGCATCATGGCTGATATGAAAGCACTGTATGAGGATCTGGACCGGATCCTGGTCACCAAAGAGGAGATCGCCGAGGCCGTGAAGAAGCTCGGCGCGCAGATCACCCGGGATTACGCGGGCAAGAGACCGCTGCTGCTTGGCATCCTGAAAGGCGCCGTGGTCTTCTACAGCGACCTGATGCGCTTCATCGACCTGCCGGTGGTGTGTGATTTCATGTCGGTCTCCTCCTACGGCAGCGCCACCAAGTCCAGCGGCGTGGTGCAGATCCGCAAGGACCTGGATCACGACATCACCGGCTGCGATGTGATCGTGGTGGAGGATATCGTGGACTCAGGCGTGACGCTCAATTATCTCAGCAGGCATCTGATCAACCGCGGCGCAGCCTCGGTGAAGATCGCAGCCCTGCTGGACAAGCCCGCGCGCCGCAGGGTGGAGCTGAAGGTTGATTACAGCTGCTTCAACATCCCGGATGCCTTTGTGGTGGGATACGGCCTGGATTACAACGAGATCTACCGGAACCTGCCCGACATCGGCGTTCTTGCACCCCGCATCTATGAGAAGTGAGAGGGCGGCCGCCGTTTGCAAAGCGTCCGCATCTGTGGTATAGTACAAAGCTGCATGGCATCCCAAACCTTAGAGGAGGACCCAGCCTGTGAAGAAGTCCAACCGCGGTTTCCTGAGTTATGTGATCATGATCGGCGCCCTGGTGCTGATCTCTGTCCTGCTGACGCAGGGGCTCAGAGGCGGTGTCAGCCGCCGGATCGAGTACCCCACGCTGCTGCAGTGGGTCAAAGAAGGAAACATCGACAAGGTGGCGATCCGCGATACCAGTCTGATCGGCATCCGCAAGGGGTCGATGCTGGCGGAGAGTTTTTCCGAAAGTACCTACGATTTTGAGACCACCATCCCCTCCAAGGACCGTTTTGTCGAAGACGCGATCCGTGTGGTCTACGAGCGCAACAAGGACGCCGGAGACACCGCGGCTGCGGGTACCGGCAAGGAGCAGGTGACCGTGCCCGGTCTGCTGGGGATCGGGAAAACTGCGGAGACGTCCGCGGCCCAGACGGGTCCCCTCAGCCTGGAGACCATGACCGTGGCGGATCTGGGCTTTGACGTGATCTATCTCGCGCCCATTACCCGCTCCTGGTTCCTGGAATTCCTGCCTTATCTGCTGATGATGGGCGTTGTGATCGCCATCTGGTTTTTCATGATGCGCTCTCAGATGGGCGGCAGCAGCCGGGTCATGAACTTCAGCCGCTCCAATGCCCGCATGCAGGATCCCTCCAAAAACAAGATCACCTTCGCGGACGTGGCCGGCGCGGATGAGGAAAAGGAAGAACTCGCCGAGATGGTGGACTTCCTCAGGAACCCGCAGCAGTACCTGAAACTCGGTGCGCGCATCCCGAAGGGCGTGCTGCTGGTGGGCCCTCCCGGCACGGGCAAAACGCTGCTGGCCAAGGCTGTGGCGGGTGAAGCGGGCGTGCCCTTCTTCTCCATTTCCGGCTCCGATTTCGTGGAGATGTTCGTGGGCGTCGGCGCCAGCCGTGTGCGCGACCTGTTCGAGCAGGCCAAGAAGAACGCCCCGGCCATCGTGTTCATCGATGAGATCGACGCGGTCGGCCGGCATCGCGGCGCGGGCCTGGGCGGCGGTCACGACGAACGCGAGCAGACCCTGAACCAGCTCCTGGTGGAGATGGACGGCTTTGATATCAACGAAGGCGTCATCGTGATGGCAGCCACCAACCGCCGGGACATCCTTGATCCCGCTCTGCTGCGCCCCGGCCGCTTTGACCGGCAGGTGACGGTGAACTTCCCCGACCAGGACGGCCGCGTGGCGGTACTGAAGGTACACAGCCAGGGCAAGCCCCTGGACCCGGACGTGGATCTGGAGAACATCGCCAAGCGCATGCCCTTCTCCTCCGGAGCGGATCTGGAAAACGTGATGAACGAGGCTGCGATCCTTGCCGCCCGCTACCGCCAGAGCACCATCACCCAGAAGGTGCTGGTGGAGGCCATCGAACGCGTGCAGATGGGTCCGGAAAAGAAGAGCCACAAGGTCAATCCCAGCGATCAGCACATGGTGGCTGTTCACGAGGCGGGCCACGCCATTGTCGGCCATTTCCTGCCCGGCTGCGACGAAGTGCACCTGGTGACCATCATGCCCCGCGGCATGAGCGGCGGCCACACCCTGTCCCTGCCCAGCGAAGAGCGCGACAGCATGAGCAGATCGCAGATGCTGGACATGATCTGCATGATGCTGGGCGGACACGCGGCAGAGGAAGTCATTCTGGGCGAGATCTATACCGGCTCCTCTTCCGATCTCAAGCGCGCGACGGAACTGTGCCGCCGGATGGTGACCCAGTACGGCATGAGCGAGAACATCGGCACCGTCTACCTCGGCAGTGATCAGGAAGTCTTCGTGGGCATGGAATTCGGCCAGAGCCGCGAGTACTCCGAGAGCGTGGCGGCCATGATCGACGCCGAGGTCAAGCGCCTGCTGGACGAGTGCTATCAGCGCACGAAAGCGCTGGTGGAGGCGCATCGTGAGCAGCTCAACAGCCTGGTGGAGGCCCTGAAGCGCGAGCAGACCGTCAGCCGCAGTGAATTCCTGGCCGCTATCGGCGAGCCGGCGGACGACCGGGACTGGAACCCCGATCCGCAGCCGAAGGCCGAACCGAAGACGGAGCCCGAGGCAGCCGAACGCCGGGACGATGACTGGGGCGATATCGGCGATCTCCCGGACTTTGATGAGGAGACAAAGCCGAAGGACGGCGTCGGGGATCCTGTCTGATCGGGGAGAGATCCGAGCAGGGTCAGGCAGGACAACATATGACCGCAAGCGATCAGCACATGGCGGAAGCGAGGAGGTGACAGGAGTGACGGACATCGGCAGCGATCCCAAGCCGAGACGGCGCAGATCGGAACGAAACCGGGAGATCCCCGCTGGCGATATGCCTCCTGTCTCTCAGGAGAAGGACAGCGGGACCGGAACGCATTATGCGGTAGGCAACGCAAACCGTGGCAACAACAGCTTCGGCACGACGGCCAGCCAGCCCCAATGGACGATCCCGCCCTATGCCAGCGGCTCCTATCAGACTATGCCGGCGCAGGACTCGCCATGGGTCTCCGGCGCGCAGGACGCGATCGGCGGTTCCTGGACGTCGCAGGAGCAATACGCGTATACAGGCCGCGGAAACCAGGCTGCGCCTCCCGTGCGAAATGCGTCGGGCGGACAAGCCGGGACGAAGCCGCCCAAACGGCCCCGGCGGCGGATGAGCAGGGCGGGCAGGATCCTCGCGATCGTGCTGCCGCTGCTGATGATCCTTCTGGTGGCGGCCGGTGTGCTGGTGCTGAAGGTGCTGCCCGAGGCACGGGCCGAGGAAGCCCGGAAACTCCGGGCACAGCAGCTTCGCGCCGAGGTCGCCCCTTACGACGACCGCTTCTGCCCCAATGTTTATGTGGACGGGATCGATCTGGGCGGCATGACGCAGCAGGAAGCGCGGGATGCCGTGAATGCGAAGCTCCACGCGGCCCGCTGGACCATCAACCTGATCTGGGACGGCGAGGTCTATGCCACCGTGACGCAGGAGGATGTGGGCATCACATACGACGTGGAGGGTGCCCTCTATCTGGCCTGGCAGCAGGGGCACTTCGCGGTGAAGGACGACGGGAGCGGACAGCCCGTGCTCGACGGGGACGGAAGACCGGTCGCACTGAATGACGAAGAGCGCGTGGCGGCCATGAAGGCGCTGGAGCAGAACCCCTACCACGGGGAATCCGCGACCTCCGGCGTGGACCTGACCAGCATCGAGGCCAGTCTGAACGTGCTGGCGCAGGAACTGTACGAGCCGGCGTACGACGCTACCTTCGCCGGATTCAACGCAAATCTGACCTATCCCTTCATCTTCAACGAGGAGACTGTCGGCCGGGTGCTGGACACCGACGGCCTGAAGGAACGGATCGCCGAAATGGCCCATAACGGCGAGAGCGGCGATATCGTGCTGACCACCCGACCCCTGTATCCGGCGGTGACGGTGGCGAGCCTGAAGGAAGAGCAGTTCACCCTCATCGGGCAGGGCACCACCAGGATCTCCTCCACATCCCCGGACGACCGCAACAACAACATCCGCCGGGCGTATGAGCTGATCTCCGGCACGGTGCTGCGGCCCGGGCAGCAGTTCTCCTTCAACGGGATCGTGGGGGAGCGCACCGTGGCCAACGGCTTTTTCCCCGCCGAAGAGTACGTGTACGGCGAGCATGTGGAGGGCATCGGCGGCGGCGTGTGCCAGGCCAGCAGCACCATCTACCTCGCGGCCGTGCGCGCGAATCTGCGCATCAACAAGCGCACGCCCCATTCCCTGGCGGTCAATTACACCGAATACGGCAAGGACGCCACCGTCTACTGGTACGACCGGCACCGCATCGACCTGGCTTTCACCAACAACACCGAGTATCCCATCTACATCACCGCCGCCGTGCAGTCTGACCCGAAGAACAAAAAGCGCTTCGTATGCAATGTCTGCATCTACGGCCACAGCCTGGGGGAGGGCGTGACCTACGACATCGTGACCCAGGAGACGGTGATCCCCGCCCCGGAGGAGCCCGAGATCCGGCGCGACAAGAACGGCAAGTACGTCACCTACAAGGACGAGGAATACGTTCTGCAGGAAGCCTCGGACGGGACCAGCGTGCAGAGCTGGCGCGTGAAGTACGTGGACGGCAAGGAGGTCTCCCGGGAGGACCTCTATGTGGACACCTACGAAGCCAAGCCGAAGATCGTATATGTGGGCATCAAAGAGAGGCCGGAGTGATCGATGAAGCTGATTTCCTGGAACGTCAACGGGATCCGCGCGGCCCTGGGAAAGGGCTTCATGGAGAGCTTCACCGCTCTTGACGCGGATGTGTTCTGCCTGCAGGAGACCAAATGCCAGGCGGGTCAGGTGAGCCTGGAACTGCCCGGCTATCACCAGTACTGGAATGCCGCGGACAAGAAGGGCTATTCCGGCACGGCCATGTTCACCCGGATCGAGCCGAAGACCGTGCGCTATGGCATCGGCATCGACGAGTTCGACCACGAGGGCCGGGTCATCGCCGCCGACCTGGGGGACTTCTGGATGATGACGGTCTACACGCCCAATTCGCAGGACGGCCTGAAGCGGCTGGACTGGCGCATGCGGTGGGAGGACGCCTTCCTGGCCTGGCTGAAGGAACTGGAAAAAGAAAAGCCCGTCGTCTTCTGCGGCGACCTGAACGTAGCGCACCGCGAGATCGACCTGAAGAATCCTGCCTCGAATCACATGAACCCGGGCTTTACCGACCAGGAGCGCGGCAAGTTCGGCCGCCTGCTGGATGAGGGTTTTGTGGATACCTTCCGGCATTTCTATCCGGACCGGGCGAATATCTATTCCTGGTGGAGCTACCGCTTTCACGCGAGGGACAACAACGCGGGGTGGCGCATCGACTACTTTATGGTCTCGGGATCCCTGAAACCGAGGCTGCAAAGCGCCGCCATCCACAACGAGATCTTTGGCAGCGATCACTGCCCGGTCGAGCTCGTGATCGCGGATCGGAGCTGAGAGATGGATCGCCTTCGGCATATCACCCGCGGCATGAAACGAAACGGACATCTGCCCGTCGCGACGCTGGTGCTGTTCCTGCTCAATGTCGCGTTCTTCATCTGGGAGGCGTCGGAGGGCAGCACCGAGAGCGTGCGCAACGCGGTGACGCTGCGGTACGGCATGTACCGCGGCGCGCTGGAGGACGGGGAATGGATCCGCCTCTTCGCCCACGGCTTCTTCCACTTCGGCATCATGCACCTGGCCAGCAACATGTTCTGCCTGTGGATGTACGGCGTCATCCTGGAGACCAGGATCGGCTCCTGGAAGTTCGCCGTGATCTACGCGGTGTCGATCCTCGGTTCGGGCCTGCTGGTCAACTTTGCGGGTGAGCCCCGCACGCTTCACGCGGGCGCCAGCGGTGCGGTCTGGGGCCTGATGACCGCCATGCTGATCTATTCCGTCCGCAACGGGCTGGATATGTCCTATCCCCTGCGGGGCATCATCCTCAACCTGATCTACAGCTTCTCCGGGGCGAACGTGAGCTGGCAGGGGCACATCGGCGGAGGCATCGCAGGCCTTCTGGCCGCACTGATCCTCTGCGGAAAGACGAGGAACCGCCGCCTGGAGGCGTATCAGGATCCCTATCGGCAGGGAGCCGACGAAGCGGAACGGGATTGGAGGGATCGTCAGGATGGATAAGTGGGATCGTCGATTCATGGACATGGCGCAGCAGGTCTCCACATGGAGCAGCTGCTTCCGGGCCGGCCGCGCCATCGGCTGCGTGATCGTCAAGGACAAGCGGATCATGACCACGGGCTACAACGGCGCTCCCGCCGGGATCCGTACCTGCCGGGACCGGGGCGAGTGCATGCGGGACCGCCTGGGGATCCCTTCCGGCACGCGTGCCGAGCTCTGCTATGCCACCCACGCCGAGCAGAACGCCATCATCCAGGCGGCCAAGCTGGGCGTATCCATCGACGGAGCGACCCTGTACTGCACGCACCAGCCCTGCTCCGTCTGCGCGAAGATGATCATCAACGCGGGCATCCGCCGCATCGTCTATCGGGAAGGCTACCCGGATGAGTTCTCGCTTGAACTCATCAATGAGGCCGGTGTGACGCTGGAACGCTATGTGGTATGAACGTGACTGTCCAGTCCGTCGGCATACCCGTGTGGATCGACGGACAAGAAGCGCACGGATCGGCTGTCTTCCATGCGAGCCGCACAGGCGGGTGCGGGCCGCAGGCCCGCTCTCTCTTCTCCCCCTTCCCTCGGGAAGGGGGCAGGGGATGGGGCGAAATGGCTTGGAGATCGTTTGCTGACACAGCACACGGGGCGGACTGAACAGTTACGAATGAACAACAAAAAAACCTGCCGAAGCAGGTTTTTTCGTTGCCCGGAATCACTCCTGAACGGGAGCGCCCACGGGGCAGGTGTCAGCGCAGGCGCCGCACTCGATGCAGGTCTCGGGATCGATCTCGTACTTGCCCTCACCCTCGGTGATGGCCTCGACGGGGCAGCCGGCCGCGCAGGCGCCGCAAGCGATGCAAGCGTCAGTGATCGTATAAGCCATGATGAAATCCTCCTTCAAGTTGTTCCTCAGGATATCTCTCTGGGATGGCTTGATTGTATCACCATTGACCTGAAATTGCAAGGCTTCAGGGCAAAGATTAGTGTCCACAAACCGCATGGTTGTCACATTTCCGACTTATTCAGTCGGTATTGGCCTTGCCTTCCGCGGCTTTCATCGCCTGACTGACGGCATCGCGCCAGGAGGGGCGGGCGGGCTGCTTCGGCTCTTCCCGGGCCGGAGCGTTTTCCGGCGGCACCGCTGCCGGGGCGGACGTTTCGCTCTGCTTTGGCTGCGAAGCACGGCTCTGTGCGCCGGGCTTCGGGCTGATCTCATCCGGGGCGGTACTCCGCGGCCCGTGCGCTTTCGGCGCCCTGGCCTCGCGGGGAGGCCGTTCGCGGCGATTCTCGCGGAAGCCGCCGGGCTTGCGCTCTTCCTGACGCTGCGGTCCCTCTTCCGCCTGGGCGCGGGCTTCCGGCGGCACGGTTTCGGCGGGCTCGTCCCCTTCGGCGGCGGAGGCTTCCGCTTTCTGCCGGAGGGCCGGGTTCAGCTCCCTCAGGGCCTCAAGGGTGTAGTCTTTCGTCTCAAAGCCATCGCCCTTGGAGATCCTGAGCGTGACGGTCTCCTTGATGATGTTGAGATCCGTCACCACGCCGGGCCCGTCGGGGCTTTCCACCGTCTTGCCCACCCGGGGCATCAGGCGGCGCGTAAACTCGTAACCGTCCTGTTCGTATTTCAGGCAGCACATCAGCCTGCCGCAGATGCCGCTGATCTTGGTGGGGTTCAGGGAGAGCCCCTGATCCTTCGCCATCCGGATGGAGACCGGCTGGAAGTCGCCCAGAAAAGCGCCGCAGCAGATGGGCCGCCCGCAGGGACCCAGTCCGCCCAGCATCTTGGCTTCGTCCCGGACGCCGATCTGCCGCAGTTCGATGCGCAGATGGAAGACGCCCGCCAGGTCCTTGACCAGGGAACGGAAGTCCACGCGCCCGTTGGCGGTGAAGTAAAAGATCAGCTTGGTGTTGTCCAGGGTGAATTGGGTATCCACCAGCTTCATGTCCAGCTGATGCTCCTGGATCTTTCGCAGGCACACGGCGTGCGCTTCTTTCGCCGCCTTGCGGTTGGCCTGCTCCTGGTCCAGGTCCGCGGCGGTGGCGATGCGCAGCACGCTTTTCAGCGGCAGGGTCAGGCCCTCCTCGGGGACCTCGTGCACCTCGGTCACGGCCTCGCCGATCTCCATGCCGCGGCTGGTATCCACCACCACGTAATCGCCGGGGCTCGGCCAGACATTGCCGGGATCGAAAAAGTACAGTTTGCCGGCGTTCCGGAAACGGACGCCCACGATGCTTACCATTGACTGCGTTCCTCCATTACTTTCAGGAGCAGCTGCTCCCACAGGGCCTGAATGCCCACATTGCTCTCCAGCATCCGGCGTGTGTCCGCCGTCGCGTCCATCAGTTTCACGAATCCCGCGTATTTCCCGGCGGCTGCGGCTCTCTGCCATTCTTCGGGGAATCCCCGGATCTCCGCCGGATCCCGCCGGTGCAGGCTTACCAGCGTCAGCTCCCGGAGCAGGTCGTCCAGCGTGTCCAGCGTATCGTTCGCCAGCGCTTTGTCCTCTTTCATCCGTGCGGAGATGACCGGGATATCGGAGCGGCGGGCGAGCCCGAAAAAGTCCCGCAGGACCTGCTGCCGGCGCTCCCACCATTCTTCGCTGGCGCACAGCCGCAGCGCTCTTCCGACGGATCCGCCGCAGGCGCGGACGGCTGCCTCGGCGCGGCTCGGATCGGTTTCCGTGCGCGCCAGGATGCGGCGAAGATCCCCGTCGTTCCACCCGTGCAGAGGGATCTCGCGGCAGCGGGAGACCGTGGTGGGCAGCAGGAGGCCGGGGGAGACGCAGATCAGGATGAAGTACACGCCGGGCGGCGGCTCCTCGATGGTCTTCAGCAGAGCGTTTTGCGCCTGCAGCGTCATGGCGTCGGCCCGTTCGATCACCACAGCCCGGTTTCCTCCGGACAGGGTGTGCCGACTGACGATCCGGGTCAGCTCCCGGATGTCGGCGATGGGAATGGATCTCTTTCCCTTTTCTTCCCCGGGGTCGATGGGTTCCCCGGGCCGGATGCGGATGAGATCCGGATGATTCCCGGAGGAAAACCGGAGGCAGGCCGGACAGACTCCGCACGGCTTCTCGGCGCCTTCCGCTTCGCACAGCAGGGAGGCGGCGATCAGATCAGCCAGGGAGCGCTTGCCAAAACCGTCCTGCCCGGTGAGGAGCAGGGCGTGGGGGAGCGTTCCCTCGGGCAGCTCTTTGGTCAGCAGCTGCCACGCGCTCTCCTGGGGGCGGAAATCAGCGGCGGTCAGCATCAGATCTTGATGAACTGATCCACGGAGAGCACAAAGACCGTGGCGCCGCCGACCGTCACCTCGATGGGGAAGGCCGCGTAAGCCGTGCCGTTGATCGCGCTCATGGGCGTGTGTGCCGGGGACATCTGCTGACGGCTCCGGCAGACCTTCTCGATCACGGCGAGACAGGCCTCCAGCCGATCATCATCCACGCCGCACAGCAGCGTGGTGTTCCCGGCTCTCAGAAAGCCGCCGGTGGTGGCCAGCTTCGTCACGCCGAAGCCTTCGTCCATCATGGTTCCCACCAGCCGGTTGGCGTCTTCGTCCTGCACGACCGCAATGATCAGCTTCATAGGGGTGCCTCCTTCGTCTCGCGGAATTCACCGCGCACCATTATAGCGCATATCGGCATGAAAAGCAAATGCCTGCGCAGATCCGCGGCTGCTGGTCGCAACAGAGAAAAAAACATCTGAATGCAAGCAGGGAATGAAAGAATGATGTTGAAATCAAATGTGTCTGTTTTTGCGACAGTCAATAGAATCGACAGGAGGAACCCGTTCATGAAGAAGCTGCTGCTTGCCGCGGCGCTGGTGCTGTGCATGCTGTGCGTGTGCACCGCCTTTGCCGTGGAGCTCCCCGAGGTGGGCGACCAGATCCATGGCTTCACCGTGGTGGAGAAGCGTGATTTTCCGCTGATCGATGCCACTGTGGTCCGCCTGGAGCACGACAAGACCGGTGCTCAGGTCTACTACATCGCGAACGATGACCCCAACCGCGCGTTTGACCTGGTTTTCCGCACCACCGCCGTGGACAATACCGGTCTGCCCCACGTGTTTGAGCACGCCACCCTGAGCGGCTCGGAGAAATATCCCTCCGCGGACCTCTTCTTCAACCTCAGCTACCAGACCTACAACAGCTACATGAATGCCAGCACCTATGACATCATGACCAGCTATCCGGTGGCGAGCTATTCCGAGGCCCAGCTGCTCCGGCTGGCGGACTTCTATACCGACAGCTGCCTGCATCCCATGATCATGACGGACGAGTCCATCTTCCGCACCGAGGCATGGCGCTATCGCCTGAACGACGCGGATGCCGAACTGACCATCGAGGGCACCGTGTACTCCGAGATGCTCGGCGCGAACACCCTGAGCCGCGCCGCCAACCAGAACGCCTATCGCGCCGCTTTCCCCGGCTCCACGATCGGCAACAACCAGGGCGGCGACAACGACGCCATCCCGGATATGACCTGGCAGATGCTCCGGGATTATCACGACACCTATTATCATCCCTCCAACTGCGTCTGCTACCTCTATGGCGACATCGAGGACTACGGCGCTTTCCTGGCCCTGCTGGACGATGCGTTCGCTCCCTACGACAGGAAAGAGACTTCCTTTGAGGACGTCAACTACACCCCTCTCACCGAGGGCGTGACCCTGCAGATGCCCTATGCCATGGAGGAAGGCTCCAATACCAGCCGCATCTCCGTGTTCTACTACGTCATTCCCTGCCCCAACGTGACCGAGGACCAGTATGTCGACTTTGACATGGCCGTCGGTCTGATGAACAGCGACACCTCCGGCCTGATGATCGCGCTGAAGGAAGCCATCCCGCACGGCAGCTTCTCCATCGGCGTTAACCTGGCCACGCCCGTGCCCGCCGTGATCGTCACCGCCACCGGTGTGGATCCGGAGGATGCGGACACCTTCCGCAGGATCGTGGACGAGCAGATCGTTTACACTGCCGAGAACGGCTTCACCGATGAGCAGATCGACGCCGAGGTGGCTGCCCTGGCCATCAGCGTGCGCCTGATGCGTGAAGATGCGGATGTCGGCGTCGGGTCCGTGATCCCCAGCTTCGCCTACTACTACATGGCCAGCGGCAACCCCTGGTACTACATCGACTACGTCGACTCCCTCGATACCATTGCCGAAAAGAACGCCGACGGCGTGTACGCCGGCCTGATCGGCGAGCACCTGGTGGGCAATACCGCGTCCGCCTTCGTGGTCACCTATCCCCAGCCCGGCCTCAAGGAACAGCAGGACGCCGAGCTCGCCGCCTCCCTCGCCGAAGTCAAGGCCGGCATGAGCGACGATGAGATCGCTGCCCTGGTGGAGAGCTCCAACGCGGAGAAGGAGTCCAACCCCGACACGCCCGCCATGGTGGCCTCCCTGACCGCCGTGACCAAAGACACCCTGCCCGAAGAGATCAAGACCTATGACATCCATGACTACACCGACGAAAACGGCGTCCGTCACATCGAGGCCGTGGCCGGCGTGGACGGCATCGGCCAGGTGGATGTGATGCTGAACGCCTCCGGCATCGCCGTGGAGGATCTGCATTACTTCCGCCTGCTGACCCACATGGTCGGCCAGGTCGGCACCGAGCATCACAGCCGTGCCGAGGTCACGCAGCTGATGAGCCGCTACATGTACAACGGCAGCCTGCGCTGCTCCCTGCTCACGGATCCGGAAGGCAATGCCCACCTCTTCTATCGCATGAGCTGGATCGCCGCGGACGACGATCTGCCCGTCGGCTACGACCTGGCCTATGAGCTGGCCTTCGAGATGGATCTGACCGACACCGAAGCCGTCCTGGCCGCGGTGCGCGCCACCAAGAGCTCTGTCCGCTCCACGCTGAACGGCGGCTACACCGTCGTCTGGTACCGCCAGATGAGCCGCGGATCCGAGGTCGAACGGCTGTACAGCTACATGAACATGGTCGAGTACTATCAGTTCCTTGAGTGGGCTGAGGAGATGCTGACCAACGACCCCGACACCTTCATCGCCAACCTGATCCGCGTGCGCGACCAGCTGCGCAACGGCAACAGCGCGGTCGTGATGTATGCCGGCAGCGAGGAGAGCATCGCCATCAACAAGCCCCTGGCCGATGCCTTCATCGCCCGCCTGGACAATGTGGAGATCGTTCCGGTCTCCTATGACGCCGTTCCCGTGCCGGACGCCAACGAGGGCCTGGTCATCGACAGCAACGTGAACTACAACGTCGTCACCGCCGACTTCGCGACCCTGGGCCTGGAGGGATACACTGCCGACCTGGACGTCGTGTCCGCGTGGGTGGCCGACCAGTACCTGATGCCCCTGCTCCGCGACCAGTACGGCGCCTACGGCGCTTATACCGGTTCCGACACGGATTACGGCGTGTATATCATCACCTACCGTGACCCCAACGTCAACGAGAGCTTTGCCGTGATCGAGAGCCTGGGCGACATCATCGCCGCGGATGCCGAGAACCTGGATCAGGAGACCCTTGACGGCTATATCCTCTCTTCCTACAGCGCCTATGCCCAGCCCACCGGCGAGCTGTCCGGCGCGGTCAGCGCGGAGATAGACTTGCTGGAAGGCACCGATCCCATGGAGAAGGTCACCTGGATGCGCCAGATCAAGGCCATCACCGTGGAGGACGTGCGGCGCTACGCATCCATGTACACCCTGCTGGGCCAGTACGGCAGCCGCGGCACCGCGGGCAGCTTCAACACCATCACGGCCAATGCGTCCAACTATGACGCCGTGCTGAACCCCCTGGGCATGGCCGCGGCCGAGGAAGTGGCCATCGCGGATATCCCCGAGGACTATCCCTATGCCGTGGATATCGCCGCGGTGCTGGATGCCGGAGCGATGACTGCCGATGGCAGCGCCTTCCGTCCCGACGATCCCGCGACCGTGGGCGACCTGGCCTATGCCTTCTACGCGTTGGGCATGCAGGAGAAGCCTGAAAGCGGCGCCGCCGCCTACGAGCTCTTCGCCGCCTACGGTCTGATGCTCCCCGGCGCCAACGTCGACGACGAGCTGACCTACGACGTTCTGAACCCGCAGCTTCAGTGCTTCCTGCTCAACGGCTACGGCTTCCAGTTCGACGAAGTCATGTCCGGCGAGGGCGACACCGTCACCCGCGGCGAACTGGCTCACATCCTCTACTACATCTGGCTCGAGGAATGATCCCCGAACCGTGGATCCCCGGCCCGCTCCCGCAAAACGGAGCGGGCCTTTTGCTTGACAATCCGGCCCGTGCGGGGCATAATATAGTGTCGGAGTCTGCTCATCCGGCAGTTTCTCCATCATCTGCAGGAGGTTCCGCATGTCCACCCGCATCACCCATGTCGCCCCGGGATCCATCGCGGACCGCCTCGGACTGAAGGCGGGCGATATGCTGTGTGCCATTGCCGGGGAGCCGGTCATCGACCAGATCGATTACCAGGCACTGACGGCGGCGGAATCCTTTCCCATCGACCTGACCCGCGGCGGGGAACCTTTCCGCGTTCAGGTGCGCAAAGGGGACTGGGAGCCCCTGGGCATCACCCTGGATCAGGATGTGATGGCCCGGCCGCGCCCCTGTCAGAACCACTGCGTGTTCTGCTTCATCGACCAGATGCCGCCCGGCATGCGGGAGACCCTGTATGTCAAGGACGACGACTGGCGGCTGTCGCTGATGATGGGCAACTACATCACCATGACCAACATGACGGACGAAGAGTTCGACCGGGTGCTTCGCCGGCGGGTGAGCCCGCTCTACATCTCCGTCCACGCCACCGACCCGGAGCTGCGGACGCGCATGCTGAAGAACCCCCGGGCGGCGCAGCTGCTGCCGCGCCTGCAAAAGCTGAAGGAGGCCGGCATCCGTTTCCACTGCCAGATCGTGTGCTGCCCCGGATGGAACGACGGAGACGCCCTCGTGCAGACCCTCCGGGAGCTGGCCTCCTTCCGGCCCGCGGCGCAGTCCGCCGCCCTGGTGCCGGTGGGGCTGACGAGGTTCCGCGACAAGCTGGAGCCTCTGCACGGCTATGACCGGGGATCGGCGGCTGCGCTGCTGGACCGGGTGGAACCCCTCCGGCAGGAATTCCTGCGCACGATGGGGACGCGCTTCGCCTTCCCGTCGGACGAGTTCTACTGCCTTGCCGGCAGGGAACTGCCGCCGGACGAGGCCTATGAGGACTACCCCCAGATCGAGAACGGGGTGGGCATGCTGCGGCAGTTTGCCACGGATCTGTTTTTCGCCGCGGAGGATGAGCCGGTCGCGGAGACCCCGCCCCGGAGGCTTCATATCGCGTGCGGGACATCTGTGGCGCCCATCATGCAGCGGTGGTGCGATGCCCTCGCCCCCAAGGGCACCACGGTGACCGTCCGGCCGATCCTGAATCACTATTTCGGCGAAACGATCACCGTCACCGGCCTGATCACCGGGGCCGACCTGGCGGAGCAGGTGCGGGACGTGGAAGCGGACGCTGTCCTCATCTGCCGCAATATGCTGCGGGCAGAGGGGGATCTGTTCCTGGATGATCTGAGCCTGGACGATGTCCGCGGCATGATCCGCTCCCCCCTGCGGGTGGTGGGCAACACCGGCGAGGCCCTCTGGCGCGCCATCAGCGGACTGGAAGGATGGTAATATGGCAAATCCCCTGATCGCGATCGTGGGGCGCCCCAATGTGGGCAAGTCCACGTTCTTCAATAAAGTGGCGGGCCGCCGCATCTCCATCGTGGAGGATACCCCCGGCGTGACCCGGGATCGCATCTACACCGACGTGGAGTGGCAGGGCCGGAAGCTGACCCTGATCGACACGGGCGGCATCGACATCCACTCCGACGACGTGTTCCTTCGCCAGATGCGGCAGCAGGCGCAGATCGCCATCGAGACGGCGGACGTGATCTGCTTCTTCGTGGACGGCCGCAGCGGCCTGACCGACGAGGACCGGGACGTGGCGAACCTGCTTCGCCGCAGCCAAAAACCGGTGCTCCTGGTGGTCAACAAGATCGACCACATCTCCCAGGCGGACCGGGCCTATGAGTTTTACGAGCTGGGCCTGGGCGACCCTCTGGCCATCAGCGCGGCGAATATGATGGGCCTGGGCGACCTGCTGCAGGCGGTCTGCGATCGGCTTCCTCCGCCCTCTGAGGACGAGGAGGATGAGCAGCACGTCATGCAGCTGGCGGTGGTGGGGCGCCCCAACGTGGGCAAGAGCTCGCTGACTAACCGCCTGCTCGGGCAGGAACGCTCCATGGTCTCCGACATCGCGGGCACCACGCGCGACGCCATCGACACCCTGCTTGTCGGCCCGGACGGAAACCGCTACAACGTCATCGATACCGCGGGCATTCGCCGCAAGAGCCAGGTGGAGGACGAGAGCCTCGAAAAGTACAGCGTTCTGCGCGCCATCGCCGCCATCGAACGCTGCGACGTGGCCCTGCTGCTGATCGACGCTCAGGAGGGCGTGACCGAACAGGACACCAAGATCGCCGGCATCATCCACGACGAGGGCCGGGCGGCCGTCATCGTCGTGAACAAGTGGGATGCCATCGAAAAGGACACCAACACCATGGAAACCTTCCGCAAGGAGGTATACGACGCGCTGAAATTCATGGACTATGTGCCGGTGATCTTCCTCTCGGCCAAAACAGGCCAGCGGGTGAACACCGTGCTGGACACCTGTGACCGGGTCTGGGCCCAGTGGAGCAAGCGCATCCCCACCGGCGTGCTGAACGATGTCCTGGCCGACGCCACGACCGACGTACAGCCCCCGGCCCAGAACGGACGCAGGCTCAAGATCTACTATGTGACCCAGCAGAGCGCCTGTCCGCCCACCTTCGTCTTCTTCGTCAACGACGAGAAGCTGATGCATTTCGCCTACAAGCGCTATCTGGAGAACTACTTCCGCAAGACTTTCGACTTCAGCGGCACACCCCTGCGCTTCATCATCCGCGAGCGCACCAAGGAGGGCTGACCATGAGCGAACCATTGAAGTACATCCTCATCGGCGTGATCGCCTATCTGATCGGCTCGGTCTCCACGGGCATCATCGTTTCAAAGATCAACAACGGTCCGGATCTGCACAAGGTGGGCAGCCACAACACGGGTGCCACCAACGTCCAGCGGGTGATGGGCACGAAAGAGGGCCTGATCGTCTTCCTCGGCGACTACCTGAAGGCGGTGTTGGCCTGCCTCATCGGCCTGTGGATCGCCGGAAAGGTCGAAGGCGCGATGCTGGCGGGGCTGTGCGTGGTCATCGGGCACAACTGGCCGGTCTTCTTCGGCTTCAGGGGCGGCAAGGGCGTCTCCTGCTCCATCGCGGTGATGATGGTCTGCTTCCCGATCCCCGCCCTGCTGTGTTACGCTTTGGGCATCGCGCTGATCGCGATCTGGCGTTACGTGTCCGTGGCCTCCATGGCGGTCCTGCTCAGCTATGCCCTGATGATGACCTTCCTCGGGTCCGGCGGCAGCTGGCTGATCATTGCCTGGGCCTGGCTGCTGGCCGTTCTCTGCTTCGCCCGGCATCACGAGAACCTCGACCGCCTCGCCCGCGGCACCGAGCGCATGCTGGGAGATAAGGCGAAGTGATCGGATCACGACATGACAAAATCGCAGCCTGATGATGAGTCGGGCTGCGATTTGTTGTGCGGTGCATACGATCCTTATGCGGACAGCGTCACCCGCCGGAGCGTTTCCTCCAGCTTGTCGAATACCCCGGGCGTGCCGCAGACGAACCCGCAGGCCCTTCCGTAGTCCGGCGCGCCGCCGCCGATGCGCCCCGCCCGGCCGCCGGCCTCGGTGACGAGCAGGCTGCCCGCGGCGTAATCCCAGGGCTGAAGCAGCAGCTCGAACATGCCCTCCAGCTTGCCGCAGGCCACGTCCGTCAGGTCGATGGCCGCGCTGCCGGAGCGCCGCAGGTCCCCGAACACCGGGAGCACAGCGGCAACGGCGGCGGCAGTGCGGGGCATCAGCTCCTCGTAATACGGCGCGGTGCCGAAACCGATCAGCGCGGCTTCCGGGGGGACCTCGCTGACATGGATAGGGATCCCGTCAAGCCATGCGCCATGGTCCTTTCGGGCGGTGAACATGCGGTCCGTGTAGGGATCGCAGATCCACGCCAGCACCGGCTCCCGATCCTCCGCCAGGGCGAGGGAGATCACGGAGGCCCGCCGCCCGCGCATGAAATTGGTGGTGCCGTCGATGGGGTCCAGGATGAAGGTGGGGCGGTCCGTCAGCTCGCCGCCTTCTTCCTCTTCCGCCAGAAAGCCCACGCCGGGCATCAGGCGTGTGAGCGCCTCTTCGATCTCACGCTGCACCGCCAGGTCGGTCGCGGTGACAAAGTTGGCGTGGCCTTCTTTGCTGTATACCGTGGGATGAGTGACTGAGAGCATCCGTTCCCCGGCCCGGCGCAGCACGTCGGCTATGGACTGCAATTCAGCGTTCATGATGCCACCTCGATCGTCAGCAGGATCAGTTCACAGGGGTTCCACAGGCGGGGGATGCTGCCGTGGCTTCCCGTGCCCCGGGAGACCAGCAGCCGGTCATCGAAATACAGCCCGCTGGTCAGCCGCGGAAAGATGCCCTGTCCCGGCGCAAAAAGCGGAATTCCGAAAGGCCGCCATTGCCCGCCGTGGGCGTGTCCGGCCAGCGTCAGGTCGACGGCGTGCGCCGAGATCAGCGGCTGAAAGTATTCAGGGTGATGACACAGCAGCAGGCGATAGCCGTCTTTCGCGGACAGCTCGCTCACCACGCTGCCGTCGATCGGCGGGGACTGGGAACTGAGCCCGCCGATCCACAGGTCGCCGCGGATCTGCTCGATCCGGTTGTCCAGGATATGGGCGCCGCTCTCGTCCATGATCTCCCGCCATGACCGGGCGTCCGGCATCCTGCGCTCGTGATTGCCGATGCTGTACCAGGTCGGCGCCATTGATACGCAGGCCCGCAGGAAAGGTCCGGCCAGCCTCGGGGGATTCCTGTCGTGACGATTGGTGAGGTCTCCCGGGATCAGGATCATATCCACGCCTTCAAGGAGGGGAAGGATGTGGGCGTACGGCCCGTCATGCACGTCGCACACCACGGCAGCGCGAACCGGATGCCGCAGCACTCCGCGGCGGTCCCGGAGCGAGACCCGGTTGACTTCAAGACGCATGGCCGCCCTTCCTTCCGATGATGAGCGCGGCGGCCCATCCGAGCACGGCCAGCGCGGCGCACAGCACGATCATGGGCCGGAGGACCGAAGTGAGCCAGACATGGAGCTCGGCGGAGAACAGGGGAGAGACCTCTCCCACCAGTCCGGGCAGATCCAGGCTCACGAGCGGTACCAGCATCAGCGCGGCGGCGCCCAACCCCGCGCCGGCGATCCCGGCGGAGGCATAGCCCAGCCCGCGGGCCTGCTTCCGGCTGATCAGGCTCAGCAGCAGGCTGATCAGCAGCGCAAGACCGGCCAGCCCCCAGGCAACCGTCTCGGTCCATGGCCATACGGAAGCGAGCTTCCGCACGACGGTCTCCAGGTGCTCCTCCGCGATGCCCACCAGGGAGGTGCGCACAGGCAGAAGGTACCGGGCGGCCGCGCGCTCCACCGCAGCCTGGCCCTGATCCCGGGCCACATGGCGCGCCCCTTCGAACAGGGGATCCTCCAGGATGGCTTCGGTCAGGGTCTGACCGTCGCGAACGGCCGTGACATCCGGCGCGGGGCGGTTCGTGCCGTTCACAAGGGACAGCAGCCGGACGGCGCCGTCCCGGGCGATCCTTTCCTGCCGGTCCGCGGGATAGAAAGCCAGTGCTGTCTGCGGATCAAATCCCACCTCGGCGGCAATGTCCGTCACAGCCTGCGTGAAGCGTGCGCTGCGCTGCGCCAGGTTCGAGCATGCGGCGTCGGCCGCTGCCGTTTCCGCGGTCAGGGCTCTGTGCAGGGTGAACAGACACAGGGAGAGCCCCAGAAACAGGGCGATCAGGATGCAGCACAGGCGATGGGCCCATGTGCTTGTTTTCTTTCCGCTCATGGGATCACCGCCACCTTTGCGGCCGCCAGGAGCCATTCACGGGCAGTGGGGACCACCGCGATCAGCGCGGCCGCCGCGGCCAGGATCAGAGGCAGCGCGGCCAGCAGGGGAAGCAGCGGGTGAGGGGAACGTTTCTTCATGGCAGAAGTCCCTCCATGGGTCTGAAGGCAGATTCGGGATGGATGTGCGGGAAAGCGAACCGGAGCATATCACCGGATCGCGCGGGGATCGGTGCGCTTTTCCGCCACCATATTAGCATGAAATCGGCCGCACCGCAACACCGGCGGTCCGATCGGACGTCCGGGCGCCGCGAGGAGGTCCGGCGGCGCCCCTTTGCCCGCTCGCCGGGCGTATCGAGCAGGGAAAAGACACCGCCATCGCACACAAAAACCCTTGCAAACTCGCGCTTGCAAGGGTTCCGCGCAGAGTCTGGGATTCGAACCCAGGTACGGTTTCAGCCGTAACACGATTTCCAGTCGTGCGCCTTCGTCCACTCAGCCAACTCTGCATGGCTGCATGACAGCAGTCAGATGGTAGCAAAAATCCGCAGAAAAGTCAAGGGCTTGCGCCGCAAAATGTGCGAACGCGTGCGCAGACCGCGCGGGCGGATTCCAGGCGGATCGCACGGAGAGATCCGTCTGCGCGATCGCCCGACCGGGCGGTCACGCGGGATCGAAAACGGCCGGAGGCCCTGTACGGACCATCCGGCCGTGCCGTGATGGGCTGCGGCGCTTACCCGTTTCCGTCGTCTCCGGGTCCTTTCACGTCCACCGGGTACTCCGTGCCATCCGGGTGCTTGTCCACAAAGGTGACGCGCCAGGCTGTGTCGGCCGCCGGCGTTTCGTAGAAGTAGATCGTCCAGCGGGTGAACTCACCCGGAAGACCGTCGTCCACCCTGTACAGGCGTGCGCCTACGGGAGCGTCCTCAGCCACAACAGCTTCCGGGGGCAGGCTGCCATGTGCAAAGGCGATCGCTTCCTCAAGGCTCATCTCCCCTTCACGGGGTACGGTACGCCCCTGCGCCGTGTAGACTTGAGCCTGGATCTCCAGCGGCCACAGGACATTGTTGAGTCCGTAGGTTTCCTGCGCCTCCGCCATAGCACGCGGATCGATATCGTAGAGCAATTCGTCACGGCTCTCGAGCCTCAGGGCTTCGGGCATGGCTTCCGTGCCGCCGGAGGGCAGTTCTTCCACCCGCAGAGGCACTCCGTTCCCGTCCAGTTCCACCTCGTAATCGTGCAGATCACGCCATCGGCTCCGGAAGCGGACGACATTCCCGCTGATCTCCGGCTGCCAGTACCGCAGGTCGAAGATGGGCAGACTGTCCACCTCCGGCATGTCGAAGGTCATGTCGGCGTATCGCTTCAGCACAGCCATCCGGGCAAGATAGAGCGGGCCGTTCTCCTCCAGCTCCAGCCGCGCCCAGATGCGGTGGAGCGTCACCATGTGGAACGACGGCTCCAACTCCTGATGATCGCTCTTGTACAGGTCCAGATCCGTCATCTCGCCGGTCACCGCGTCGATTTCCACCACGATGGAGTCCTGCCAGCTCTCATCCCAAGGCAGGATGCGGAATTTCCAGATGGGATTGGGCGCCGCATCGATGAGACAGGCGCAGTTCACATCGCCCATCTTCACGCCCGCCTGCCGGAAGGCTTTCTCCTCGGCCTCGTCCCGGGTGAGCAGCCCTTCGCGCCACGCGATCCACGGGGTGGCCTTTACCACCCGGCCCTCCATGGACGCGGCGGGGAGGCCGGCCGCCTGTTCCGCGACCTCCGCCCAGACGGCGGTGTCCCACTCGTCATACCAGCCATGGGCTGCGCGGTATCGGGCCAGGATGTTGTCGGCGGTGATGTCCGACACATCCGCGCTCAGGACGGTCACCTCACCGGTGGCGTCGTTGACCCGGGTGGAGCAGAAACCGCCGTTCACGGTCAGGCTGATGAAATTGATGCTCCAGACCGCTTCTCCACTGCGGGACGGGTTGACGAACCAGCGGTAGAAGGCCGGATCATCCAGCGGCGTGTCCACCCGATACTCCCGCCGGATGGCATCCGCCGCCAGACGGATCGCCTCGTCTTCCGTCAGCGTGAAGACAGGCGCAGGCTCCTCCCCGGCCGCCGGATCGGTCATCGGCACCGACGTGACGCTCACCACCTCGCCTGCCTTGTTCAGCCGCGCGTAATAGGCTGCTCCGCTTCGCCTGTCCCTGGGTTCACAGTTCAGGCCCCACACGTCGCATTCCGCGCCCTCGGTCGAGGGATCTGCATGATAGGTGATGATCACCTCGAATTGCTCCCGGTCCTCCAGCGGGAGGCCCTCGCCGTATTCCGCGCGGATGGCGGCGAGCATGCGGCTCCGCGCCTCCTCCTCGGTCAGATCGTCAGGACCGGGGAGGACCTCGCAGTTCTCTTCCGCCCAGCCGATCTCCACCATCACGCCCCGGAACCAGTGCCGTTCGGCAATGGTCCATTCCGCGTAGTTCCCGCCGAAGGCCACGCGGCAGACGGCCATGATGGCCTCCTCCTCGTCATACCCCTCGCCGTTGCGGATGGCCTGCATGATCGCGTGGTTTTCGTCCAGGTCGATCCCGTTCTCATTGCAGGCCCGTATGAAGGCTGCCAGTTCCGCAGGGGAGAAGTCCATTTCAACGCGCCATTCCCTGTCATTCCCCTGCGCCATGGGGACGGCCACCTGCTCTACCACCTCCTGCGGGGAGAGCAGCGCCACGGCCAGCGCGGTCACGGCAATCAGCATCAGCACGATGGCAAAGGCCAGGCCGACGGTCAGTTTTCTTTTCACTTTTGTTCCTCCGATCGCGTTCTCACAGATCTCGCCGCGCCGGGAGCGGGTCAGGGTCAGGCCGGACAGCTCCGCGTCCATGGCGTGGCGGATCCTCTTCTCAAGCATTTCATCACGCATGCCGCTCACCTCCCTCCAGCGCGGTCCGAAGGAGGGCCTCCGCCTTCCTCAGGCGCCTGTTGACCGTGGTCAGGGACGCGCCGACGACTTCAGCCGTCTCCTGCTCGGTCAGGCCGTGATAGTAGTACAGCAGGATCACCTGCCTGAAGCGGTCCGGCAGACCGAGGACGGTGAGCAGCAGATCCCGATCCTCCGGCTCTGTCTCCGTCAGCCGGGGCAGCAGATCCTCCAGCGCCACCCGGGCATCCACATGGCGGAACCACGCCGTGCGCCGATAATCGCGGCAGGTGTTCACCGCGATCCGCAGCAGCCAGGCCTTCTCATTCCGGATGCCCTTCCGGCGCAGATCGTCCATATGTTTCCAGGCCTTGATGAACGTGTCCTGCATGGCATCCTCGGCCTGCTGGCGGTCCGACAGGCAGACGAAGCAGGTCTTCAGGATCATACCGGAATACGTCTCGATCCATTCCCGGAGTTTTTGCTCTGAGACCGTGCCGGGTACCTCAGCACGTTCCATCGGCCTCACCCCCTTCACCTGTACAGACGAGCGGCGGCGCCTGGTTTTTTCACCTTGCTGAAAAGATTGAGATCAAGTAACTGTTCAGTCCGCCCCGTGTACTGTATCAGCAAACGATCTCCAAGCCGTTTCGCCCCATCCCTCTGCCCCCTCCCGAGGGAAGGGGGAGAATAGAGCGCGGGCCTGCGGCCCGCACCCGCCTGTGCGGCTTGCATGGAAGACAGCCGATCCGTGCGCTTCCTGTCTGCCGATCCACATGGGTATGCCGACGGACTGAACAGTAACGATATCTTTTCAAGAGATGCGGTTCGTGGTATGCTGTCATCACGCTGAAACAAACACCCGGCTGCTGTCTTTCGGCAGCTTCCGGGGGGCTTGGGTTTTGCGGCGCGAAAGAGTTTTTGAAGCAAACTCGCAAGAAAAGCACCGGCGGTTTCGTCTGTATGATGAAAGACCGCCGCAGGCAAGGGGAGAAAGGACCGGTATCCATGAAAAAGGCGCTATGCTGCATCCTGATGATGCTGATGATGATCGGTGCTTCCGCAATAGTGAAAGCGGAAAGCGACTCACGGATCACAGACACTCTTCGGCAGGCCGGCGTCACCGAGCCTGTGCAGCTTTCGCAATGGGGCAACACAGCCGCCTGCTTCGCTGAAACGGACGGAGTGAAGCGGCTGATCCTGCTGGAAAAGCGGGACGGCGGCTGGCAGATCGTGATCGACAATCCCACCGCGCTTATTCAGGACGCCGACTGGCCGGAACTCCTGCAGGACAGCGACAACGCCGTGTTCTGGACCTACGTGCTGTCGGAGACGGAAACGGTGCGCTATCACAGCACCCGCAACGCCGACGGTACATGGGGCCCCGTGGATCAGTATGCCGCGGACAGCGGCTTCGGTGAAACCACCCATGTCTGGAGCACCATGTGGGACGATGCCCATGGCGGGGAGATCATCCGCACGTTTGCCATTTTTGACGAGAATGACAACGATCACGGCATCCATCTCATGCAGGTGCTTCCCGCCGGATGGATGGCGGACTGCGTCGGTCTGGCGGATTTCGATGTGACCCGCTTCCCGACCATGTTCGTCGCGGCTAACGACTTCTTCGCGTACGAGAACGAACGCTTCTTCCGGGAGGCCTCGGCTGCGCTGATGCCGGAGTATACCTTTGTCAAAGGCATGCTGAAGGACGGCGCCATGCATTTCCTGATGGACAGGCCGGATGGCAGCCGGGTGTATGTGATCTGCGAATATCAAAGCCACCGGGAGGCGCGCCTGATCGAGAGCACCCCGCTGCCGGAGGGCACGGTGCTGGGGTATGAGAACTTCACCGACAGCCTGTGGATCGACGGCTGCTGTGTGACGATCCACTTGCTCTATAACGGCAATGCGGGTATCGAGTATATTTATGACGACGCGGCGAATCCTGAAGGATCGGGAGGCTTCCTGTTCTTTGGGGACCGGACGGTCTGGGACGGTTCGGTCGTGCCTGTGCAGACGATCCTCTACGGAGATCACCCCTGGGACGACATCACCCAGATCGACTGGAACAGCCTGCCACACAATCTGGAAGAGGCTTCCGCGCGGATGGATTCGGGCAATTACGCCATGGTTGTGAATCCAAAGCCCACGGACCGCCTGCACCTGCGGGAGCGTGCTGACAAGGGCAGCCGCTCCCGGGGCAAGTATTACACCGGGACGGCCGTTGGCGTCAGCGCTCAGGACGGCGACTGGACGCTGGTGACATTCGGCGATTGGCGCAGCTGGGTCCATGGATACATGATGAAGCGCTACCTGACCTTCGGGCAGCCCGGCAGCGCGCTGCGGCTGGATCTGTCCGCCATGCCGCAGATGTCCGCCCGGTATGAGATGCTGAAAGTGTACACCGAGCCGCAGACCGGCGCGTATACATACCATATGGGGGAGAGCGCCGGCACCATGAAGGTCATCGGCGTGATCGGAGACGAATGGTACCACGTCTGGTTCCCGGCCACCGGGGAGTATGGGTTTGTGCGGCAGAGCGATCTGACGGCTGGGAACGGCTGACAACATATGGGTCAGGAGGAAGTCAGCATGAAAAGGTTTGTTTTGATTCTTCCCTGTCTTCTGATCATTGTGATCAGTGCGGTTTCTTTTGCCGAGGAAGCGCCGTGGGTCACCATGGAAAATGTGCGGGAACACTGCGGCTATGTGTGGCGTGAAGAGATCCCCTGCTATAACGGAGCAGAGGAGCAGGGTTTTCAGCCGCTTGTCATGGATCCAGTGGAGGCATATCAACGTCTGCGGGACGCCTATGACCGGGGTCAGGATGAAGCAACCCGCGAACTGCTCCAATCCTGGGGGATCGAGATGGAACCCTGCGGGGCGCCGGTGCTTCGGGAGCTTATCAGCCAGGCAGACCTTCAGCATCACGGACATTCAGATGTTTCAACCGAGAATGTGCCGTTGGTTCAGCTCATCAGTTTTTCCGGATGGGGCTGGGGTGAAGAAGGAACGCTGATTTTTGTCGAACAGTGGCCCGACTGGTATCTGTGGGACTATATCCCCTATTCATGCGAGGACTTCCGCCTCTGCGGCACCGATCATGGAACAAACGTGTATCTTGAGTTCAGCGTGATCGGGCATGGGACCGGGTGCTATGTCCGGTACGTTGACGTGTATCACTTACAGACGCGAAAAATCGAGGCGAGCTATACAGCCTATGGATACGAAGTATACCAGGATTCAGGCATTCAGGCATACGGCTCGGCCTGCTATGCCAGAGATGGTGTGCATATTTTCCGGCAGTTGTCGCCGCTGCTATTTGATGAAGCAAAGAATGAATTTGTGCCGACAGGTGCCGTTCTGGACGTGTTTGATTACAGCATTGGCGAGCAGGGCCAGTTGGAGCGAAGAGATTGAACGATTTTGAGTGTTATTTCAGTGGAGCATCCGGAAGTGCCTCAGTGCCTTCTCAACGGCCTGCTCCTGTTATGTTGGCAAGCAATACTCAACATAGTACCAGTTTTCCGTGATTCGTTCTACCAGAACATATCCTCGTCCACCCATACCGATTCCTGTGCAATACAGCCGGACGTCGGTCTTCTCCTCAATTGTTCCCGGATCATCGGGAAGCAGGGGCGATATCTCCTCGATCGTTCGATCGGACCAAACCAAATACTGGTCTCCTTCCAATACCTCGGAAACGCCGTTGAAATACAAAGTGCAGTCTCCGGTTTCCGAATCGCGGTATACATGATTTAGCCGACCGTCCATGAATAGCCGGTTCCACTGTTCTGTCAGTTCCCGGTCGATCCTGACGGTCCCGCCTGTTTGAGGCTTTATGACAGCTTTCTCCCACGTCTCTTGATGATCCGTGACCCATTGCGTCAGAGATTCCCGTGATTTTGAGTAGGGCAAGCTGCAACCGGTCAGCGCCAGGCATAGGATCACTGCGATGGCTGGTAAAGCAATTGTTCTCATCTTCGCTTAGTCCTCCTTGTGCGATCAAGGGATCATCTGAAAACGCCTCACCGCCTCCTCAATGGCCTTCTCCTTTTATGAGGACATTGCGTTACGCGGTTGCCTTCCGTCTTCGGCTTGCTATAACGAACCCGTTCAATAATGCCGTGTTTGGCCTTTACGTGAGCAATGCAAAGACAGGAGACCTTCAGTCCCGCATGTTTTGGGAAACAGGCCTTGGTTTCTCATAGGCAGCTTCGGTTTCAGCGGAGGTCACATGCGGCACCGTTATGTCCGGATCGATGCCGATAGGCGGGCAGATTATGCTTTCGAAAACGAGCAAACCGTCTCGATCCCGCCGGTCCAGCAGAACATGTCCACGGGCTGGACCCGGTCCACCTGCCAGCCCAGGTCCCGCAGGAGGGCGGCGTCCCGGGCCAGGGTGGCGATGCCGCAGGAGATGTAGACGATGCGGCGGGGCTGCGCGGCGGACATGGCCTCGATCACCCGGAGCTCAAGGCCCTTGCGCGGGGGATCCACCACGATGACGTCGGGCCGCAGGCCGCCGGTTACCAGCTCCGGCAGCTTCTCCTCCGCCGCGCCGACGTGAAAGGAAACGTTGGCGATGCCGTTCAGCCGGGCGTTGGCCTCCGCGTTCCGGATGGCGTCCGGCACGATCTCGATGCCGACCGCTTCCCGGCAGTGCCGCGCCATGCACAGGGTGATGGTGCCCGCCCCGCAGTACACGTCGCAGACCAGATCCTCCGGCCGCAGCTGCGCGAAATCGATCGCGGTCCGGTAGAGAACTTCCGCCTGGGACGGATTGACCTGATAGAAGGACGCGGGCGACAGGTCGAATTTCAGCCCGCACAGCGTGTCCCGCAGGGTCGGCGCGCCGCTGAGGGTGCGGAAAGACCGCCCCATGATCACATTGGTGCGCTTCGTGTTGCCGTTCAGGATCACGCTGACGGCCCCGGCGCAGGTGAGCGTCTTCACAAGCTCGTCCTCGTGCGGCACGCGGTCTCCGTTGACCACCACGCAGGCCATGGCCACCCCCTCCCGGTTGACGCGGATCACCAGGTGGCGGATGAGGCCGGTGTGGCTCTCCTCGCGATAGGGCTCGATCCGGTATGCGCGCATCCAGTCCATCAGCGCCTCACAGATCGCCCCGGACGGCGGCATGGCATTGGGGCAGGCGGCGGCCGGGATGATGGTGTGGGAGCGCGGCGCGAAGAAGCCGATCTGCGGGTCGTCCGCCGTCCCGCCCACCGGGAGCGCGGTCTTGTTGCGGTAGCCGTGCGGATCGTCCATCCCCAGCACGGGCGGGACCTCCACCTCCATGTGCGCGATGCGGCGGAAGCAGTCTTCCACCTGCCTGCGCTTGGCTTCCAGGGTGAGACCGTAGCTCATGTGCCGCCCCGTACAGCCGCCGCATCGGGGGTAAGCCGGGCAGTTCTTCTCCCGACGATCCGGGGACGGCGCGGAGGTCAGCCGCTCCAGCCGCCCGAACGCAAAACGAGGCTGCACCTTCACGATGCGAACCTCGCCGGTTTCGCCCGGCAGCATACCGGGCACGAAAACAGCCATCCCCTCGCTCCGGCAGACGCCTTCGAGATCGGTGCCGAGCGCCTCGCAGGTCAGGGAAAGCACGGAATTCTTCTGCATGAAAGCCTCCGGTCAGCGGATGATGAAGCCCACGTGATCCTCGTCGCAGCAGCGACTCCGCAGCTCCGCTTCCTCTTCGATCTTCTCGACGTCGGCGTCCGGGTGGCGGCGCTGCCAGTCGTCCAGATAGCGGCGCAGGGTGTCCTCGGCGTCCAGCCCGTCGGCGCCGACGATGTTCAGGCTGCACTGGCGGTCCTCCGCGATGATGGTGACTTCCTGGCTCGTCTCGTCCGGAAGGCCGCCGAGGGTCATATCCCGCGCCTGACAGTACTTGGTCCAATCCTTCAGAAGGTCATCCACGTTGATGCCCGACAATAAACGATGCCTCATAGCGGTATGCTCCTCTCTCCGATGCGGTCTGTTTCACACTGGACACATTATATTCCAGAACCGCCCGCGTGTCAATCAAAAACATCGCCCGCCGGACAGACGCCCGCAGGGGAACGCGCCTGAAGCGATGCCGGAAGGGGAGAATGCGGCGGCGGGAAAGGGCCGCCGGGGATCCATGCGCGGTCCGCGGCGGCCCGGGATAAGCATTGCCGGATCGGGCTCATTCCGTCAGGTGATCCTGAACGGCGGCGATCTCCTCTTCCGTCAGGCCGAGGCCCAGCAGATACTCCTCCGCTGCCGCGGCAAGGTCCACGTCCTCCAGACTCTCACCGTCTTCCACGCCGGCGATGAACCGAAGCATGGGCAGGATGTCGCGCTGCTTGATGGCGTCCAGCTTCTCGGCGTCGGCCACGGGATCGAGGCGGTAATAGTTGCGGTAGCTCAGCAGGTAGTCCTCCACGATCTCTTCCTCCGTCGCGCCGCACAGCGCCTCGAGCAGCATCGTGAAGAAGCCGGCGCGGTCCTTGCCTTCCTGGCAGTGGACCAGATAGGGACCGTCGTTCACCGCCATGAACGCCACTCCGCGGGCGATGCCTGCCCCGAATTCGTCGGAGGTGTAGTTGATCGGCATGCCCAGGGCAATGACGCCGCCCTCCTCATAGATGGCCATGTATTCCTCGGAGGCAAAGCCCTCCGCTTCGGCAAAGGCCAGGATCTCCTCGTCCGTGTTGGCCAGATTGACGACGGTCCGCACGGCGGCGGCTTCCATCAGGGTATTGGCGACCGCGGCACGGCCGCGGCTGTTGTCGATGGGAGAAGCGGAGCGGTAGAGCCGCCCGGGGAGGATCGCGCCGACGGTGACCTCACGGAAGTTGGCGTAGGCCGCGTCGGAATCATACTGCGCCGGGTCGTCATCATAGACCAGGGAGTTGATCTCCTGCAGGGTCAGGGCCCCGGCCTTTTCGGTCAGGGTGATGGTCACCTCGTCCCCGGCGTCGATGCCGGCAGCATCGGCGAAACGGCCGTAGTTGATGCACACGGCGATATTGGTGTGCCCCGGATACGCCCGGAGCATGGTCTCGCCATGCGCAACGTAATACCCGTTCAGGAAGGGCATGCTGCCCTCGAAGGAACCGGCGGTGACGGTAACGATGTCGCCCAGGTCAAAGCCGGCGGCCAGGAAGTCCTCGATGGTGATGTCCAGCAGCGCATGACCGTAGCGCTCGATCTCCGTCACCGTGCCGGTGACGGTCAGGGGCTCCTCCGCCCGGCAGGGGAGAAGGGAAAGGCACATCGTCAGGGTCAGGATCAGAGAGACAAGCTTCTTCATGGTAACACTCCTTTCATGGGGACAATGGGTGAACAACAGACTGCTGCCCGCCGCTTTCTCTGCCGCGGGACAGTTCATCGGAAGGGGAGGGCGCTATTCCGTTTTTCCGGATATGGGGGTGGAGCAAAGGACGCCCGCCTTTGACACCGCCGACCGGCGCCGATCATTCGGTCACCTCAGGATCCCCCATATTCTCGTTGCCGAGATAGACGGGGACCTCTTTTCCCGAATGCCAGTCCATGATCGGCCTCCGAAGCTTGGAAGGATAGAGCGGCAGCCTGTTCAGCTCCCGGATCTCAAGCCAGTCCCATCCGACCTGGTTCTCATCGGTCAGCGTATCGGCGGCTGCCATGCCCGCGTATTCACAGAGAAACACCAGGTCCACCCGGTGGCACGCTTCGCCTTCCGCGCCTTCGATCACGAACAGCAGCCTGCCGGCCTTGACCGATATGCCGGTTTCTTCGGCCACTTCGCGCTCCGCGGCCGCGGGGAGCAGTTCGCCCGCACGCTGCCCGCCGCCGGGCATGATGTAAAACTCCCCGTCCCGGTCACGCAGCCGGATGGCCAGCATGCGGCCATCCCGGACCACCAGGGCTTTTGCGGAGGTCCGTACGGTCCTTGTCATACGCGCTCCCCCTCGGTTCTGTTATGCGCTGACGTCTGGGCGATTTCATCGGCTGCGCGTCCAGTCGCTTCGGGTGTGTGAACTGCGGTGGTCCCTGCGGAAGAACAGGAGCTCGATCAGGCTCTTTTCATAGGGGATGAATTCCCCGCTGTCGATCATCTGCAGGATCTCGTCCCTGCCCGCCCAGCGCACCGCCTGCACTTCCTCAGGCTGCAGATGCAGGGAGGCCGGATCGACGTCCCGCGTCAGCACGTAATAGTCGTCGAATCCGTGTTCCCAGTTGATGGTCATGGTCGGCCGCACACCCGACAGATCCACGATAAGGCCCAGCTCCTCGCGGGTCTCCCGCTCCGCGGCGGACCGGCTGCTGTCTCCGGCGATCGCACATCCGCCCACGGTGACGTCCCAGAGATCGGCCCATCCCCGTTTGAAGGGCTGGCGCCGCTGGATCAGCATCCGGCCCGCCGGATCAAAGATGCAGACGTGAACGACAAGCCGGAAAAAGCCTCCCGGCACCGGATCGCCCCGGACCATCGTTTTTCCGGTTTTCTCCCGTTCGGCGGTATACAGATCGAACAGCTCCATATGATCGTCCTCCTCCGGATGAGCACGTACATTCATGCAGGCCGCTTGCGATCCCGACGCCAGCGGCTCCCTGCCCGGATGCGTTCGCCTCCGGACCTTATTTCAGCACCGGCTTCCAGTCGTCGGCCGCGTCCAGGTAAAGCTCCGTGAACGCTCCGTCCGCCATGATCCGCATAAGTCCGTCCATATGCCAGATCCAGTGGGACCGCAGCACCTCGTCCCGCTCCAGCCAGAAGACCCGGCCCTCATCGGATGATGCAAGCTGCCCGGAGAACCGGTCCGCTTTGAACAGGAAAACCATGTATCGGGATCCGTCCTCATTGATCCACTCCTTGACGCCGCAGAGCTTCGGGCTCTCGATCGTCAGCCCGGTTTCTTCCCTGATCTCGCGGATCACGGCATCCGTGACGGGCTCATGCGCCTCCACATGGCCGCCGGGGAAGGTGATGCCGCCGGCTTCGCGTCCCACCTTCTCCTCCACAAGTACTCTGGACCCGTCGCTGACCATACACATGTTGGTGAGGATCACCCGCTCTGCCCGTTCCATGGCCGCCTCCTGACTTGCCGCAGTGCGCCACCGCTCCTTTGGCCGCGCATTGCATGAGATTTGTCCTGCCGGTTCCTATCATAGCACAGATCCGCGCCGTTCGGAAGAGGACGTCCTTCTTCTGTCGGAAGCGGCCTGAACGCTTGCCCCGGGGATCCTGCCCGAGGACGACAGCCGCGCCCGCGAACGGGGAACAGGCGGCGCCGGGTCTCACCGCCCTTCGTTTTCCATGACCCTCTCGTTCACATGGGCATACAGGATCCTCTTCGGGCGGCGGCGCAGGATCCTCTCCCAGTCGTCCCGCAAGGGGCAGGCTCCGGGACAGGCGTCCAGATATTCGATCGGTTCCATGTCGCCCACGATGCAGTCGCCGCAGTCCAGGATCAGAGAAACGCTGTCCGGGCTGTGGCTCGGCGTGGAGAGGATCTCGCCTTCGATGCCGAGGCTCTCCAGGAATCCCCGGCTGTCCGCGCAGCGGATCACCGCTGCGGCTGTCTCGTCGATCGGCGCAAATGGCAGCCTGTCGCGGGCGAAGATGGGATCGGAAAAGTGCACGGAATCCCGCTGCGTCTCCATCAGCAGAAGCTTCACACCCTGGTGCATCAGCTCAGGGATCAGGCCCATGTGATCGGGATGATAGTGCGTGGCGAGGACATAAGCGATGTCCCGCACCCGGATCCCGTGCGGCTTGATGGCTTTGTAGAAGGCGGGCAGCGTCCCCGCATAGTCGGTGTCGACCAGGAGGTCGCCGCGATTGCCACGGATGAGGTATGTATTGGTGTTTCCGTATCTCAGCCTGATCGTTCTTCCTCGCCCCCTTCGCCTGTAGGTCTGCGTGCCGTGCGGAGGCTGTCCGCGGCTCCGGGTGTTTCCGGACGGGCACAGGCCCGGAACGGACCCGGCTTGTGCTGTCAGGCATCTCATTCGCGATCACATTGCCGCCGCTTTTTGAGGCTTCCGCCGATGGACGCATGGCCGAACCTGTACACATCCCGGTGCGGATGCAGAATGGAGCCGGGCGGATCGGGACACAAAGAGTCAAATCGAGTATAGCATAAAGGGCGATGGGTTTCAATCAGGGAAGGATCATCCCTTCGGGCACTCGTTTTTGCGATCAGCTTCATCGGCAGATCCCCCTGAAAACGGCACGATGCACCCCGCATCGTGCCGCCGTGTAAGCCGGGCAGGCGTTTTGCCGGCTGCCCGGCGATTTCTGCTGTTTCCGCTGTATCACTCCAGGGTGCAATACACCAGCTCAAACTGCGTCGGCTGATCGAAAGGCGCGCCGTTCGCGGCCAGTTCGTCACTGTAGAAACCGCTGCCCACGATGTCGCCGATACACTCCGCGTTTTCGCCGGCCGTCACCGATACATTGCGGACAACGCAGTTTGTAAAGACGGTCACGGTCATACCGAGTTCCTCCACGGGATAGCCGCCCGCGTAGCCGGTGATGCCGCCGATCCAGAAGCAATCGCTGCCCACGGTGAGCGTGACGTTCTCCGCCGTGTCGTTCGTGAACTGCTCGGAGGTAAAGCCGCAGCCGGAAATGCCGCCGATGCCGTAGCAGTTGTTCCCGGCGGTCACGGAGCCGGTGGCCCTGCAGTCCACGACGCTGGTCATCTGCAGTCCGCCGCCCACAAGGCCCGCGTTGGCGGTGCCGTCCGGAATCACGATATCCGCCTGCACGCTGCAGCCGATGATGAGGCTGCCCAGGCCCGCGCCGACGATGCCGCCGTACATGCCCTCCTCGCTCATCTCCGTCCAATGAGCGGTCACCTTGCCATTGATCAGCGTCACATCATGGACAGTGGAGCAATAGGCGCAGCCCACCACGTCGGCTGTCATGACGCTGCCGTCCACAGCCGCGTTCTCCAGAGTGAAATTGCCGATCCGCGCATTCGCCGCACATCCGAACAGGCCCAGCGCCCAGCCTTCGGGCCGGTTGACGGTCAGATTGCGGATGACGTGACCCTGCCCGTCGAATGTGCCGGTGAAGGCAGCCGCCATATCCGGCACCTCGCCTTCCTCGCCGCCGCCCATCACGAACGCGCCGATGGGCGTCCATTCGATGCCGTCCAGGTAGATGTCGGCGGTCAGGATGTAGCTGCCGGAAAGATTGCTGTTGATGGCGGCCAGGTCCTCCGCCGTGGCGATCTCGATGACATCAGACGAGTCCTGACGGATCCAGCTGATGGTTCCGTCCTCCGCCGTCAGCGTCAGCACGGTCTGGCCGGCTTCGTTCACGGTCATGGTGTAGGGCGCGGATTCTGCTTCATACTCCAGGTTGCTGTAGGCAACGTACAGGCCGATACCGTCGCCCTTTTCGCCGTTGTCCACGGCGTAGGCCTCGAAATCGGCGGTCTGCACGCCGTTCATAAAGGTGACGCCGTTGACCCGCTTCGTCGATGGTCATGGTCAGCTCCACCCCGGCATAGGCCTCGCCGAAGGGCGTCATGTCTGCCTGCCAGGACCCAACAAAACCAAGGTCCGTGATCTGATTCAGCGCGGTTTCGGTGTGCGCGGAATAATCCATGTTCTCCAGACAGAACAGGGCGATCACGTTCCTGAACCACCGGCACAAGGTATCCTGAGACAGGATCAGTCCTGCCGCCGAAACGGGGATCCCCAGCACGCCGCCCAGCGTCAGCGAGCCGAAGCCCCTGTACAAACGCGCTTTCGGCAGCACCCAGTCCAGCTTTCGGATGCGTTCGCCGATAAGCTCGATAACGCCTGTCAGCAGAAAAACGGCGGGCATCATGGCAAGCAGCGAAAACCAGGTGATCCCCTGTTTCAGCAGCAGGAACAGGCAGACGATCCATACGATCCAGCCGACGTTGCCGGGCAGGTCATAGGCGATCCATCGCCTGGCGGACAGCTTTGATTCATACGGGACGTTCATTTGTATTCACGCTCTTTCCCTGCGTCTTCCTCAGACAGAAGTCGCAGCGGTCCGCGCCGGTTCCCAGCGTTCCGGTTCGCATGAATTCGAGCCCGGGGAGATTTCCGTAGCAGCGCTCATCGTTGGCGCAGAAGATCTTCGTCAGCTCCGGACAGCCCAGTTCGGTGAAGTACCGGCAATAGGGGCAGGCGGTGATGTCCACGCGGTATTCGCCCTTTTTCTTCGGGTAGAACACATTCTGAAAACCGCTGTCCGCGCCGAACAGCATCTTCACCATCGGGCCCCAGACCCAGACGAAGAAGCTCTTCATCCCCGGCAGCCGCATCAGCTTTGCCAGCTTCCGGCCTGTTTCTGTCGAATTCCGGATGGCCACGTTCTCGATCACGGCGTAGGCGTTTTCCCGGCGGGTCACTTCGCAGAGCGTCAGGTAGACCGCGGCGGCGGGGAAGATATAGTGATCCGTATGCGTGCGCACGCCGCCGGACAGCGGACCGTACTCTTTCAAAATGCCGTCCAGCCGGGTTTCCGCCTTCCGCCACAGTTCATCGCTGAGAGATCGCGGGAACCGCCTGTCCATCTCCGCCTTGACGGGCTGCTTCTTTTTCAGGATCTGCCTTGCGGTTTTCATGCGTAAGCCTCCTCATTGCCCGAACAGGGGAAACATGATCCCTGCCAGGACCGCCGCGATGACAGGGCTTCCCGCGATCGTGGCCAGCCATTTCATGCTCAGCGTCTTTCGGGGGATGTACGGCTTCAGGTCCTCCGTGCCCGGGATCGTCCAGGCTTTGGTGTGACCGACCCAGTACCAGTCGATGAACAAGCGGTCAAACAACCCTTCCGCCATGGCGAGAAGAAGGATCTGCCGGAAGGGCGTCCAGAACCCTCTTGCGCCGTTGATGCCGTAGACCGCCCACAGAATGAAAGCGATCATAACGGGCAGCGTGATGGATTTGAACAGCTTTTTGTTCCGGCTCAGTTGGTCTTTCGTGACCAGGCCCATTCGGACGACCCGTTCCTGCACGTCCCGCTCAAACAGGAAGGCGGCGTTGTGGGTCCCGTTGGCAATGGCGATCACACAAGGGAGGAAGAGGATGAAACATACGACCAGGCATTCGGGAATCAGGATCATGGGCTGACCTCCTCAGAACAGGGTACAGATCCACGCCGCCAGCGCGGATGCGGCCGGGAAGATGACAAGCAGCTTCAGCAGCTGGCTTTTGAGATTGTATCCGTACTTCCTTCCCGAATAAACGCGCTCCGTTTCGGGATAGTAGTGCTGAAAGAATCTGAACTTCATCAGCAGAAAGTAATCAAAGCAGATCATGTCATAGACCTTGTAGATCGTGAAAATGAGCACGAACCGCAGGAAGAACTGCCGGAAGGTGAATCCGCTCCGGAAGCCGTCCCAGACAGAAACGATCCCGACACCCAGGATCATGAGGAAAGCGAAAACCATGAGCGTCCATCCGATGGCTCTCGCGCCGTAAAACGATTCGGTCTCTCTGGGTCTGATGACCTCTTGCGCTTCCTTTGGAGCCGAAGAAAAGAATTCCTTCTTCTGAATAAACGCCACCGCGGAAAGCAGCATCAGCGTGATCGCCGCGCAGAACACGACGGCAAGGAAAACGGTCAGCAGCATGATGACATCCCTCCGAAAGCAGTCTGATGGATCTACACCGGCGTTTCCATGAATTCATCGATGGCTTTCAGCACGGGGACGGCGTATTCGTCCCCGCCGAACAGCCACTGCTCGTGCTGCATATCGAAGGCCCGGATCTCCGGGTCGCGGAAGTGTTTCCTGTATCGCGCAAGATACTTTTCTCCCATCTTTTTGGCATAGATGAAGTGTACCCTTGTGTGCTCCACGCGGATGTCGTCCTGCAGCCGGGTGAGCAGGTCGGTGTAATACTCGTTTTTGATGGATTCCGGGGAGAACTTCCCGAAGCAGGCCATGAACCTGTCCGCCGTCTCGTCGCTCATTTCAAAGAAGCTCATGAGTTTTTCCCGGCTTCTGGCTTTCTTCTTCTCGCCTTTGGTGAAGCCGGTCAGCAGCGGCACCACCAGCTTCGACTGCAGCCACGCGCTGAACTTGCCGCTCTGGTCGAGGTCGGGGCTGCCGAAGATGCCGTGATCAAGATGCACCCTCTGCCGCTGGATCAGCTGCCCCACGAAGCTTGAGCCCAGGGAGGAGCCGATGGCCCCGTCGATCCGGCCGTCAAAGCGCTCCCCGATATATTGTTCGATCTTCCCGGTCACCGTGAGCATGTCGGGGAAGATGAGATCACTGCCGTCAAACCCATCATAATTGACGCAGACCAGGTGGTATTTTTCACCCAGCCTGTCCAGCACGGATGCGAAATTCGTCTGGTAATCACAAGCCGTCCCCGGCAGCAGGAACAGGACTTTGCCCGCCGTGAGACCCATTTCGTCAAACTGCATTGCTGTTTCCCTCCATCAGAACAGACTCCCGATGCCCGCCACGGCCAGCGCCGCAATGGGGCACACCAGCAGCGTCCAGCCCAGCGCATGTTCCGGGATCGCCAGGGTCTTCAGCCATTCTTTGCGTTCCCAGGCCTTGCAGTGCTCCGCGCCTTTGATCATGTGGCGTACTTTTCCGGGCAGCCAGCAGTCCAGGATGATGAAATCGCTGACGCTGACCATGGTCATTTCCACATAACCCGTCCAGAACAGCGGCCAGAAGCCCCGGATGCCGGCCAGCCCCGCGCTGACGCCCCACCATAGGAACAGCGCCAGGTAGAGCGGACAGAGCAGCAGCTTCATTTTCCGCACTTCGCCCTTGTCCACATACGGCGCGGCGGCTTCCTTTATTTCTTTTGGGAACATGGTGCTGTACGCCTGCGGCCACAGCAGGAAGCCCACGCCCACCGCGGCGTTGAAGAGCAGGGACATCGCCAGTCCGTCCACGATGATCCTCGGCCAGTTCATATCCATATTCCTCCCGGCATTTTCATCAACCGAAAAGGCTGCGCTTCTTGTATGGAGCAGTCTCCACCGAGAGGCAGGCATACCCCGTTGCGCCGATGGCAGCCTTCAGGGCGTCTGCATCGACGGTCTCCTCCGTCAGGAAAGAGGCTTCCCCCTTGCCCCGGGAGGCGGCAACTTTCTTCGCAGACGGGACCGCCCTGCGGATCGCGTCGCAGATATGGGCCTCGCACATGCCGCACATCATGCCTTCGATCTTCAGAACCGTTTTCATCATGTCAGATGCCTTCTTTCCGATTCCGCGTCTTCCTGTGGATCTCGTCCCGACAGCAGGGTCCGTCCGACAGGTCGGAGTGCCGGACGAACCGCACATGCCGCGTGAGCCCCGCGTAAGAGCGGGTATCCGTGCTGCAGAAGATCTTGCACAGCCCCCGGATGCCGTACGCCTCAAACATCTCCACATACATTCCCGCACGCAGGCCACATGATCGTCGATCCGGCCCGTGTTCAGGGGCTTGAAGATCGCTTTGCCGCGAAAAAGCCTGCTCATGGATTTCTTCTGATGCTCGGAATCCTTTCTTGCCATCCTTCAGCCCTTCTTTCAAACGATCAGCGTGATGAACCAGCCCACCAGCGCGGCGGGGATCAATGCAAACACGATACCCGGAAACACCATGCCCTTCAGGTGAAACCATTTCTGGTGATAGGCCTTGTCCATATGCTCCGTGCCCTGCAGACGAAAGCACTTCATATTCGCGAACAGCACCCAGTCCAGAAAGAACGTGTCATAGCACCCGATCCAGATCATCAGCCCGAAGGCCGCGGCGAAGCCCTGCCAGAAGGTCTTTGCCCCGGCGAAGTGCGCGCAGGCCGTCAGGATGGCGGTGAACAGCAGGACACCCAGGGCCTTGGTGAGCAGGACATTCTTTGACTGATACGATACATCCATCCGCGGATGCGTCTTGAAATACTCCTCCTGAATGTCCGGGGGATAGTTGTGAATCGCGGCGGCGGTATATTTCCTGCCGCCTTTGTAGTTGATAAACACCAGTACCGTGAACAGGGCGGCGAAGATCAGCGCTTCAACAATCAGGATCGGGACGCTCATGCGTTTTCAGCCCCCTTTTCCGGCTTTTCTTCCGCCTTGCGGGACAGGATCAGCAATCCGATGAACATCCACAGGCTGCCGATGCTGATCCAGCCGGCGGTGACGGCATTCCGCAGCGCCGTCTCCGGAAGGAGCTTCAGCAGCATGGTCAGCGCCATGCCCACCGCCGGGCAGAAGATCCAGCACCATTTGGGATAGGGCGTCAGTCCCTTGGCGAAAGCCCCGATATGTGCAATGTGGTGCACCACCCAGAAGATAAAGAACAGGATCATCCCCGGCAGCAGGAAATACAGCCCGAAGCGGATGGAAAGCTCCAGCGCGGTATCCGGGCCGGCAGCCATCATGTGTTTGTAGAAGAACACGCTGGCCAGGCACGGCACATGCACCCCGCATCCGCCGAAGGCCAGAATGCCCAGGATCCCGCTGCGGTACAGATGGGCGTATTTTTCGGAATAGGGCTTGATCAGCCGCCGGACCGCAAAATAGCACAGTGCTTCCAGCGGGATCCCGACCAAGCCCAGAAAAGCAGACCAGAAGATCCTGCTGTCAGGCAGATCAAGATACGCAGAAAGAAAGCCCTCCATGCCGCCTTTGGAAGCGTCATGCATGCCCCAGCCCAGCAGCATGTCCCCGACCAGCACCATCAGTGCGGCCGCGATGCCCAGCTTCAGCAGATGCCGGATCCGCGGCCAGTCCGGCATTTCAAAGGATCGATCTTTGTTATTCATAAAGCGCACGCTCCTGTATCAACCTTTGTTAGGATACACTAACTATGGTTCAAAATAATAGCGCCTGCTTTGGCCTGATCCGACAGAACGGCATTGTTCACACTCTGTTCCGGTCGTTCCGGTTTCTTTGCGTCCCCGGAAATCGTCCGGGCCCGGGCAACTGCTCGCAGCGCGGGATCCGGCCTTCCTGCATGTGCCGGCTGCCCGGCAGATTGGGGCATTCTGACGTTTGCTGTTTCTCAGACAGAAAGGGTTCCATTCATCGTCACCTCCTGAGATGCTTACCCATCGAAGCCGGATCCGCCGATAAGTTAGAAACACCTAACAGATTATATACCAAATCCGGCAGAAATCAAGAGAGAAAACCAGATCTGTCGAAAACCCGGAATTTTGTCGCGTAATGGAGCACGGATGAAGCGCCGGCCGGGTTCGCCGGATGGCAGCCGGCCTGCGAAGCCGAGCGATCCGGATCGATCAAACCATATACGTGACTGTTCAGTCGGTCAGCAGACCCGCACGGATGGACAGGAAACGCACAGATCGGGTTTCTGCCAAGCGAGCCGTGTATGGCGGGTGCGGGCCGCAGGCCCGCGCTCTATTCTCCCCCTTCCCTCGGGAAAGGGGCAGGGGGATGGGGCGAAACGGTTTGGAGATCATCTGCTGACACAGCACACAGAGCGGACTGAACAGTTACCCATATACATTGCAAGAGCAGCCCGGCGGCGCGAACCGGGCTGCTCTTATTCGGTCTTTCTCCGTGGACCTATTTGATTTCTGCGTTGCTATACTCAGATCCGACAACAAATCGTAAAACCGGTCAGTCCATCGTTCCGACCGCCTGATGCCGTAAGGCTTGCTCACTGCGCGGAAGCCCGATGATCAATCAAAGATGCCGCCTTCCAGGGCGCTGCGGGCCGCCAGGATGTATCGGCTGGTGTCCAGCGGGTCGACACCCCGTCTGGGTGCGGCCACGCCCAGTTCCGGGGGACAATCCCGGTAGCCGAGGAGCCGGACGCGCATACCGCCGTGCCCGCTTGTGATCTGCGCAAGCCGGGTGGGATAATCCATGCTCTCGGACGCGGGCACCCAGGCCGTGACGGCAGCGCTGTCATCTTCCGTTTGGACCGCCTTGACCTCGCCGCGCATGGCATTCACGTCGCTCATGATCCGGCCCGTGTGTTCGGGCGGGACGCGAAGGAGCATCTCCAGCACAGGCTCCAGCAGCACGCTGCCGCCGTTTCGCAGGCCGTCCTGAATGGCCCACGGCGTGGCCACGATAAAGTCCAGCGGGTGGGTGTGGAACTGGTGATGGCTGCCGCCGGTCAGCGTGATGCGCACATCGGTCACCTGCCAGCCCAGCCGCCCCTGGGACAGGGCCAGCGGAAGCGCCTGCTCCACCTGATGCTGATACCGTGGCAGGATGTCCCGCGCAGGCACTTCCGAGCGGTAGCTTACTCCGCTGCCGCGCGGCGCCGGCTCCATTCGGAAGCGCAGGATGGCCCAGCAGGGCTTCGGCATGGTGTAGGCGCAGAAGCCCTCGGCGGCGCGGGCGATGGTTTCCCGGTAGATCACCGTCGGGTCGGTGAAGCGCGCTTCCAGCCCGAACCGGCTCTTCAGCGCGTCCTGGAGGATCTCCAGTTGGATCGCGCCCATGGCATCGATGTGCAGTTCGCCGGTATCACGGACAAAACGGGTCTGCAGCAGGGGGTCTTCATCGGACAGCACTGCACAGGCGGAGGCCAGCTCTTTTTCTTTTTGCGGGTCGTCCGTTTCGACCCGCACCGTGGTCAGGGGTGTCCGGAATGTGCCGGGCTGCACTTTGCGGGGCAGCAGGGAGGCGTCCCCAAGGGTCTGCCCGACCTTCATCGGGTTCAGGCCGTAGACCACGCCGATCTCTCCGGCGCTCAGGCAGCCCATGTCCCTTCCGTCCACGCTGCGGATCTGGCTGATCTTGCATTGGACCGCACCGGCATCACCGGTCAGCGGGTCGATCCGCCCGGGGAGGGTGATCGCCGAGCGATTCTCCAGCCTTCCCCCGTACAGGCGCATCCACAGTCCGCGCCCCAGCAAACGGTCGTGCTCCACGGCGAAGGCCACCCCGCACAGCGCGGTCTGCGAATCCTCTGCCGGTGGCAGGTACCGGATGATGCCGTCCAGCACTTCCTCCGTGCCCCGGCCCCGCAGGGCGGAACCGGTCAGAACGGGAAACGCGGCGCCGCGCATGACAAGCGCCGGAAGACGGGAGCCGATCTCCCGCTCCGGGATGGAACCGTCCGTCAGGTAGCGCGCCATCAGGCTTTCATCCGCATCGCACAGGATCTCCGTCAGCCCGTCGCTGTCCACGGCAAGCGCCGCTTTCTCTGTCAGCCGGCGGCGGATCTGGGCCGTGACGCGGTTGGCGTCCGCCCCCTCTCTGTCCATCTTGTTGATAAAGAAGAAGGCGGGGATCCCCTGCGTGTGCAGCGTTTCAAAGAGCAGCTCGGTCTGGGGCTGCACCCCTTCCACCCCGCTGACGACGATCACCGCGCCGTCCAGCGCCCAGAGGGAGCGCTCGATTTCAGCGGAGAAATCCGCGTGACCGGGAGTGTCGATCAGGTTGATCTCCTCACCCTTCCAGTTCAGCCGCACGCAGGCGGCCCGCACCGAGATGCCCCGCCGCCGTTCCACGGGCAGGCTGTCCGTATGGGCCGTTCCGCTGTCCACGCTGCCCGCGGTCCGGATCGCGCCCGCGGCCAGCAGCAGCTGCTCCGTCAGGGTGGTTTTCCCCGCGTCCACATGGGCAAAGATGCCGATATTTCGCATATTGAAGCCTCGTCACATGCCGGTGTCCGGAGATTTGGGGCGCTTCGGGGCAGGAACCTACGGCCGATACCGTTCCCGACGGGTCAGGTGAACGGCTGCCGCCGTGCAGACTCCTTCGGATGCGCCGAGTCCACGGCGCCGGCAATGGGCTGCATACTGGCCGGATGCCGCAGGATCCGCGCGACGGCGGCAGCGGCCTCGGAGACGCCGTGTTTTTCGCCGATCGCGCCCGGCGCGCTGCTCATCTCCGGGAGATCCGGATGGTCCGCAAAGCGGCCCCTGAACAAGCCGGACTGCAGCTGCGGCCAGACTGTTCCTCCCGCTCCCGTACGCTTCCGTCGTCACATACTCGCCCGGAAAATGGCCAACATATCTTCCTCCTTCAGCAATCTGGCGGATCCCTTGGCGCCGTTCACGCCCACGGCGCATTTGTGGGCCATGAGGGCCAGATCCTCCTTCGTGGCGTGTACGCCCAGTTCGCGCAGGTTCGTCGGCATATGGATGCGGCGGAAGAAGTCCTCCAGGGCTTCGATACCCTTCAGCGCGATCTCCTCGTCCGTCCCGGCTTCTTCGACACCCATCACGTTGATCGCGAAGCGCCTGAACCGGGGCAGACAATCCCGATACACATACCGGGCCCAGCTGCCCCAGATGGCCGCGAGCCCCGCTCCGTGCGCCACGTCGTAGAGGCCGCCGAGCTCATGCTCCAGCTTGTGGGTCATCCAGTCGCCGCCGTCGTTTCCGCAGCCGGTGAGGCCGTTGTGGGACAGACTGCCCGCCCACATGATCTCGGCGCGGGCGTCGTAATCCTTCGGATCCCGGACCAGGATCTCCGCGTTCTTCATGACGGTGCACAGCAGGCCCTCCGCGAGGGCGTCCGTGATCTCCATGCCGCCGCCGTTGGTAAAGTAGCGCTCCATGGTGTGCATCATGATGTCGGTGCAGCCGCAGGCGGTCTGATAGTCCGGCAGGGTCATGGTCAGCTCCGGATCCATGACGGCGAACCTGGGCCGGCCGTAGTCGCTGCTGTAGCCGCGCTTCACCAGACCCTCTTCCTTGGTGATGACGGAAGAGTCGCTCATCTCGCTGCCGGTGGCGGCGATGGTCAGGATCACGCCCAGCGGCAGGCAGCCTTCGGCCTTCCGCTTGTAATCGTAGAAATCCCACACGTCGCCTTCGTTGGCCACGCCGTAGCCGATGGCTTTTGCCGAGTCGATGGCGCTGCCGCCGCCCACCGCCAGCAGGAAATCCACGTTTTCCCTTCTGCACAGTTCAATGCCCTGATACACCAGCCCCAGACGCGGGTTGGGCACGGCGCCGCCGAGGGTCACGTAAGGGATGCCGGCTGTGTCCAGGCTGTCCGTCACCCGCTTCAGCAGGCCGGAGCGGACCACGCTGCCGCCGCCGTAATGGATCAGCACCTTCTTCCCGCCGAATTCCCGGATCAGTCCGGCGGTTTTTTCTTCGGCGTTCCTTCCGAAAATGACCTTTGTCGGTGTGTAATAGTTGAATGGATGCATGATGAATCCTCCTTTATGCTGTTGCCGCACATACTGGACATCGCGTCCCGGTTTCCTTCATGCGATGCCTTCCGTGCTCTGGATGCTGTTCATCCGGGCATAGCTGCCGCCCAGCGCGACGAGTTCGGCATGGGTCCCGCGCTCGGTGATGCGGCCGTCCTCGATCACCAGGATCTGGTCCGCGTTGCGGATGGTGGAGAGCCGGTGCGCGATGGCCACGATGGTCCGCTGTCCCGCGAGGCCCGCGATGGCCTTCCGGATCTGCTGCTCGGTCTCCACGTCCACCGACGCGGTGGCCTCGTCCAGGATGATAATGGGAGACCGGCGGAGGATCGCCCGGGCGATGGCCACGCGCTGCTTCTGCCCGCCGGACAGGCGGAGACCGCGCTCGCCGACCCGGGTCTCGTACCCGTCCGGCATGGCCATGATGTCCTCGTGGATATTGGCCGCTTTGGCCGCCGCCACGATCTCCTCCGTGGAGGCGTCAGGCATGGCGTAGCCGATGTTTTCCGCGACGGTGCCGTTGAACAGGAAGGTGTCCTGCAATACCGGCGATATACTCCTGCGCAGGCTCTCGACGGTCACATCCATCAGGTCCCGGCCGTCGATCAGGATCCGTCCGGAATCGGGCTCGTAAAACCTGGAGATGAGCTGGGTCAGGGTCGTTTTGCCGACGCCCGTGGGACCCACCAGCGCCAGCATTTTCCCGGGCTCACAGCGGAAGGAGACGTCCCGGAGGACCGGAACGCCCTCCCCGTAGGAGAAGCTGACGTGGTCGAACACGATCTCGCCCCGCGCCTTCTCCAGCGGCTCCGCGCCGGGCCTGTCCCGGATCTCCACCGGGGCGTCGAGGATATCCAGCACGCGTTCCGCGCCGGCCATGGACTGCTGCATGTTCTCCAGCAGGTTTGCAAGCCCCGTCACCGGCCCGTAGAACAGGCCGAGATACAGCAGGAATGCCACGATGTCCGCGACGCGAAGGCCGTCCCTGAAGGCCAGCCAGCCGCCGAAGGCCACCACGAGGATCGTGCCGAGAGAAGAGATGAACTCCACCGACGGGTGGAAGACCGCGCTGATCTTCAACGCCCTGAGCATGGCTTTCACGTGCTCGAAATTCTTCTCGTTCACGCGCCCGGTCTCGTATTCCTCCCGGCCGAAGGACTGGATCTCATGGATGCCGGACAGGTTGTCCTGGAGCTTGCCGTTCAGCTCGCCCATCTTCTTCTGGGAGATCCGGAAGAAAGGCCGCACCTTTTTCGAAAACACAAAGCCCGATGCAAAGATCAGCGGGATCGGGGCGCAGGTGATCAGCGCCAGCTTTGGATTGATGGTGAGCAGGACGATCAGGACGCCGGTGAAGGTGACCAGGTTGGTGATGGTTTCCGGGATCATGTGCGCGTACAGCAGCTCGAAATCCCGGGTGTCATTCACCACGCGGCTCATCAGGTCGCCGGTCTGCTTGTCGTGGAAGTAGCCCAGGTGCATCCGTTCCAGCTTGTCATAGGTCTTCGTGCGCAGGTCGCCCACCAGATACCACGCGGCTTTGTGGGCCAGGTAATTGCTCAGGAAGCGGAACAGCACCCGCAGCAGATACAGCGCCACAAGCAGCGCCGTCAGCCAGCCGATGGTGCGCAGGCCATGTTCGTCCACCCCGTCTTCCACGATGCCCGTCATGTTGGAAAGCACTTTCGGCGCGGTCAGGTTGACCGCCGTCAGGGCCAGGGTGGAGAAAATGGCAATGGCGTACAGCGTCCGGTAGCGGATGGCTTCACGGCTGAGCCGCCATAACGTCTTGATCATGCATGCTCCTTTCAGCGGTTAGGATCCACGCCGTCTTCTGATCCGGGACACATGCCGCGGGACGCGGGAAGCCCCTGCCGGCATCCGGGTGACGCCGGCCATTCTCTTTTTCCTTCAAGCCTTTGATCCGTTACCAGGGATAGGCTTCTCCCGTATGGGTGATAAAGACGGGGCCTTCCTTGTCGTGCCGTCTCGTCTCAAAGAGGAGCCGCAGCGTTTCCGCGTGCTCATAGGGATCCAGCGGGGCTTCGCTGCTGCCGGGACTGGTCCTGATCCAGCCGGGATGGACGCAGATGATGTTGATACCCGGGTCGTCCTTGAAGTAATTGTGCAGAGTCATGGTGAGCATGTTCAGGGCTGCCTTCTCCGTGCCGTAATCCAGATAGAAGGTACGGCAGCACTTGCCGATGCTGCCCGCCTCCGAGGAGGTATTCACCACCAGCGCGCCCATCCGGCTCTTTTTCAGCAGCGGCAAAAAAGCTCTCACCACCCGGACCGGCCCCACCGCGCCCACGTTCACCGCCGGGGCGATCAGGTCCGGATCGAAGTCCGGCAGCTCCTTCATGGTATCGGCGGAGGCGGTGGCGGCGTTGTTGACGATCAGGTCGATGTGATCCGTCCGCCCGGCGGCCTCCGCGGCCGCCGCATTGACGGATCCGGTCGAGGCGATATCCATGGTAAGGACGTACAGCTGCTCAGGGTATTCCTTCTGCAGGGCTTCCAGCGCCTCCGACGGGCGGCGGATGCTGGCAAAGACCCGGTCGCCCGCCTCCAGATAGCGTTTGACCAGGTTGAAGCCCAGGGCGCAGGGCCGGCCCGTGCCGGTGATCAGAACGGTTTGGGACATTTGCTTTCCCCTTCTTTACTCAGCGTTCAATTCCCGCCAGGCCGTCTGAAGGCTTTCGATGATGCTCAGATGCTGGGGGCAGGCGGCCTCGCACGCACCGCAGGCAATGCAGTTGTCCGCGCCGTTTCCCCTTTCCCTGATCTGGCGCAGTTCCCAGTTCCATTTGGGATCGGTATCGTACAGCGACACGTTGTTCCACACGGAAAATACGCCGGGAATGTTCACGCCGTTGGGACAGGGCATGCAGTAGCGGCAGCCGGTGCAGCCGATCTTCGTGCGGGAGAGGTAGGCCGCGCGCACGTCGTCCATCAGCTTCAGCTCCGCGTCCGTCATGATGCCCGGCGCCACGGTGTCGAAGATGCGCAGGTTGTCGTCGATCTGCTCCGCCTCGTTGCAGCCGGAGAGCACGGTGGCGATCTGCGGGTGGTTGCACAGCCAGCGGAACGCCCACTCCACCGGCGAGCGCTTCACGGGGAAGGCGTCGTACAGCGCCTGCACGTTCTCCGGGGCGTTCGCCAGCCGTCCGCCGAGCAGGCCCTCCATGATCACCACGGGGATGCCCAGCCGGCCCGCCAGCTCCAGCCCCTTCGTGCCGGCCTGGTTGTTCACGTCCATGAAGTTGTACTGGATCTGCACCATATCCCAGTCCCAGTCGTTGATGATGTATTCAAAATCCTCGTAGGGCCCGTGGAAGGAAAAGCACTTATAGCGGATCTTTCCCTCCCGCTTCATGTCGTCGAAGAACTGCGGCGCGCCGATGGACTTGAAATACTCCCATTTTTCCCTGTTGATGCCGTGCATCAGATAAAAGTCGATGTGATCGGTCTGCAGCTTCCTGAGCTCGCTTTCCAGCAGTTCCTGCATCTCCTGCCTGTTATGCACGTATTCCGCGGGCATCTTGGTGGCGATGGTCACCTTCTCGCGATAGCCGTCCCTGAGGGCTTTGCCCAGAACGATCTCGGAGGTCTTATCCAGATACACATACGCGGTATCCAGATAGGTCACGCCGCCGTCAATGGCCCGGCGGATGAGGGAAACGGCCTTTTCTTCGTCAATGACGCTGTCGCCGGAGGCGGCGCCGTTGAAACGCATGCAGCCCAGGCCGAATGCGGAAGAGCGGATGCCCAGTTTTCCCATGGTGCGGTAATTCATACGATGTTCCTCCTCTGTTTCTTTTTCTTTGAAAGCACATGGATGCAGGCCGTGGCGGTCCCGACGGCAGCGGCGGGGAACCATTGACGGGGATATCCCCGGCCTGATGTTTCCTTCCTCCGGGGCTTATCCGACTGCCGCAAGCGCCACAAAGCCTGCCAGGGTGATCAGCGTGGAAAGGGACAGCACGGAAGAGAGATACACCCGCTGCTTTTCGTCCCCGGAAAACACAGGAAGCACATAGGGCGGCCGGAGCAGGAACATGAGAATGACCGCCCGATCCCACTGCGCCTCAGGCCAGGCCATATGGAATAGCACGGTCACGGCGGCTCCAAGTACGCATATTCACGTATCATATTATAGAATAACCGAATGAACGGCTCGCGCCATTTTTTGACGCCGCACTGCCCATTTTTTGATATCTGATCGGCTGCGTGACAGCCAACGCGCGAATTGACTTTCCTGCCGTTCTCTGGTTAAATAGAGGCAGCCTTCTGATCCCATCCCGGAGGTGCAGTATGGATCTCAAACGTTATGAGAATTACGGTTTTGACCGCATCAGCGCGATCAACCTGGCGACCGGCTTCAAACAGCGCAGCTATCATGCGCATTGGCACCCGTACGGCGAGATCGTTCTGGTGGGGCCCGGGCAGAACAATGTGTTCAGAGTCGATCGGCAGACATTCAATCTGGCGGAGGGTGATTTTCTTCTGATCTGGCCCATGGAAGTCCATGAGATCATCGACGCGGACCGGGAAAGATCCCTGATCATTCAATTCAGCAACGGATTCATGAATTCGCTGTTCGACCTGCAGCGGATCATGCATTTTTGCAGGAACCTGCATGTGCTCTGCGTCCACACGCACGCGCGGCTTGTTCGCGAGCTGCAGGCCGTGACGGAGAAGATGAAAGAGATCTGGCTCTCCGCAGCCCGGAACCGTGAGCTGCGCTGCTGCATGCTGCTGATGGAATTCATGCTCACCCTGGATCAGCATCGGGAAGAATTTGCGTCCGAAATGAAAAACGGCGCTCCGTACAGCTATACCGACACGGCCATCCACCGGATGATCATGGTCACGGACTACATCAAAAACAACCTGACCGCGGACGATCTGTCGCAGAGCGCCATGGCCAGGCTGGCCGGTGTCAACAAGGACTATTTCTCGCGGATCTTTCACACCATCACAGGGATGAACTACAGCAGGTGGCTGAACACGATCCGCCTGGAAAAGGCAACGGAACTCCTCACAGACCCCTCTTTATCCCTCACGGAGGTTGCGATGCTCTCCGGCTTCCAGAGCATTTCCAGCTTCAACAGGGTGTTTCGGGAGGATAAGGGCATGTCGCCCCGTGAATACCGTGTGCTGTTTGTGCCGTCGGATTCTGAATGAACAATGGGGTTCAAACAAAAAACAGCGGTCAGCCGAAGCCAACCGCCTGAGCGAATCACTGATTGAGATGATCCCACAATGCTCTGGCACATCGTTACCTCCGAACCGCGCCTTCATAAGTATCCATCCGTAAGCCCATGATCTTATTGCCGTTTCGGGATTGGCTTCCCTCGTTCATCGCGACCTCAATGCCGGTCGTGGCAAAGAATTCACTTTCGACATCTGGCTTGTGTGTCCAGTTTCAGCACATAGGTATGAAGAAATGGCGCTGGAAGAATCTTCTCGGGTTTACGCTCATGGAGGTTCGGGACGTTTTGAGGGCATCGCAACCATGATAAGGTCATCATCAGCCGGGGATCATGTCTCCTGGGGACAACTTATATCAATATCAAGTCTGGCTTGAATCCCTTTTTGCGACTTCAATCTGTATTCGCTTCAAACATTTCCGGTAATCTGCTATGATCTTTCTGCAAGAGGGAGGTGACCGCCGTGAGTATCGGTGAGAAGATCAGAACGGCCCGGAAAAACATGGGTATCAGCCAGGAAGCCCTGGCGGATAAGCTGGGGGTCAGCACGCAGGCCGTCAGCACGTGGGAGCGCGATGAGAACCTGCCGGAGACAAAGAAGCTTCTGGCCATTGCGAAAGCGCTTCGCCTGTCGCTGGACTACATGGTGGCGGAGGATCGGGACGACTGGACCATGAAGCTCCTGTATCCGGACCGCGTTCTGGACAGAGCGATCGAGTACGCTGTGATCAAGCACTCCGGCATGAACCGGAAGGGCACCAACGTCCCGTACATCGTCCATCCGATGGAGGCCGCCGCGATCGTCTCCGCGCTGACGGACGACGAGGAGGTCATCGCGGCGGCCGTGCTGCACGATGTCCTGGAGGATACCGACGCATCTTATGAGGAGCTTGTACAGCTTTTCGGACGGCGTATCGCAAGCCTGGTTGCGGATGAGAGCGAGGACAAGCGCGAGGGCCGGGCCCCGGAAGAGACATGGACGGAACGCAAAACAGAAGCGCTCCGCCATCTGCAGGGAGCCTGCCCGGAAGCGAAGATGATCGCTCTGGGCGACAAGCTCGCAAACATCAGGGCGATGCACCGGGATCAGCTTGTGCTGGGGGACGCGTTCTGGACCCGTTTCAATAACGCGAACAAAGCGGATCAGGCAGCTTATTACAAAAACCTGCTGCGGATCTTTGCCTCGGATCCGGCGATGAAAGACCTGCCGCTTGTTCATGAGTTCGGATCGCGGGTTTACCGTACGTTCCGCGATATATACGACGCTCAGGATGAAAACGGCAAATCGGGCCTGCAAATCCGGTGGCTCTGGTCTGATGATATGGACAGCGTCCGTGAATCGTCCCCCGAAGGAGCAAAAGCGTGGGCGCTGATCATGGACCGCACCGAAGACGCGGATTTGAAACAGATCCAGATCATGGCGGCGATTTACGACTGGTTCCTGCGCTCGGATGACGTCGGCTTTGCGGACACGCATCTGATCATCACCAACGATCCGGGCAGCCATGACGTTGCCTGGGAGCGGACGCAGGACGGTTATGCGGTGCATCTGTGTGCTGTCAGCGGCCTGAACTGGTGTCAGGTCGGGTACCAGCTGGGGTACGCCATGATGCACTGCCTGATCGATCATCTGAATCCGGACAAGCCGGCCATCAGCTGGGCGGAGGAATTGATCAGTGAGGCAGCCGCGCTTGAACTGCTGCATTTGCTTCAGCTTCATTGGAATGAAACGCCGTTCGGGAAAAAGGACCCGGATTATGTGTATGCGATTGCCAAATATATCGACGGGAACATGAGCGACAAGGGAACGTCCGCCCTGGTGCGCTGCGCTGACCGTGCGGCACTTGATGAGATCAACGCCGCAAACCGGTTCGACGACCGGATCAACGAAAGCCATGATCTGTACAGCAAGATCGGGGACGGCGATTTGCTCCGCCTGGCGGAAATCCGCCGTTATGCTGCGGACGATCTGCTTCTCCACACGCATTTCTGGCGGGGCAACGCAGACGGCTCCCAGGCCGTGGAGTCCATCCTGCGCATTCAGGAACAGATCCCCGGGTGCGAGGTCCCGGCCGGCGTCTCGACGGAGATCAATCTGGAGAACAGTGATCCCACGGATGCGCAGCGCGCCGCTTATGCCTGCATGATCCGCGGACTGCGGGACCTTCCTCTCGAGCATGTCATCTTTGAGTTTCTGAACGCGGACAAAGAGGACTGCGAACAGATCGGGCTGGTTTTCTGCCAGATGGCCCGCGCCGGCGATCATGAACTCTGCGTGGAGCTCCGCTTGGACAAGGCAGACGGGCGGCATCTGTACCGGCTGTTCTGTGATGACGACCGCGCCGTGGAGATCCTGGATTTCATCCTTGTCAAGAATGATGTCCCCGATTTGACGGGTTGGACGGAGATCACGGATCAGGTTTTCCCTCGTGATCAGGCTGAGGCCGCGCCCGAAAAAACCGCCCAAACCGACGGAGAGGAAGCGCCCGACCCTATGGAGCCGCCGGAGGCTGTACAGGATTCGTCCACGACAGCGCAATTCCGTCTGTGCCATATCTACAGCGTCGAAGACGCCCGCGAAGCCGGGGAAACCCTGGAAACCGAAGGCGTCAAAGGATACGGAGAAGAAACGCACCTGCCGGGCCATGACGACATCCTGGTTCATGACAATTATGAATGCGAGTTCGGCGGACGATATCTGGCCAAATGACGGAAATGCGGTGCGCTCTTCCTGGTTCAGCATACTGCAGCTATAGATAGGTCATCACTTTGCCTAATGTTAGTCTGGGAAGAAAACGTCAGGAATGGTCTTACTTTACGTTTCCTCTCCTTCAATTTCGTCTGATATCTCATCGTATGTGGCATTAAGCCGCTCCAGAAATTCGATGGTCGAAGGTTCATCGTCGAGTTCATATACTTCAGGGACAATACCTATCGATACAAGTTCTTTGTAGCATTGGATGATCCTTTTCAATCCAATACGATCGGTATATGAGCAGACAAGCACATACTCGTGGTGAGCGATACGATCTTTGATTGTGCTCATAGGGCTTGTGTCGAATTGCCGGATTATCTGAACACATTTTGCGATGGACTCAGATGGTCTGACCTTCAGGCCGATAGTATCTCCGTTCATTATTTCTTCCTCCAGAAGTGATGCTTCTCAGCGTGACTGATTTGGAAACAATGAGCTACCACCATCAGCACTTAACTATCAAGCAGGTATGGGAATTCTGGCTCAATCTTATACACTACGCTGCATCCAGACAGGAGCGTAGCCTTGTTCTTGATATCTTTCGCTTTTCCAGAGGCACGCAATGAGCCGTTCATCAGACTCTTTCTTGCTTCAATATAGTTGACAGAGAAAATAGTAGAGATGGACTTAACGGCATCCAACGTAGCTTCTTGGGGAGGAATGATGATCGTATAGATGCGTTCATCCAGGTCTATAGGATCGTGGTAAGTCGTGACTATACCCCATCCACATTGGGGACAAGTCCAACCACACGTACTTTGATCTCGGAAGTATTGCATCTGATTACTGCATTTTTCACAGATCATAGCATCATTCATTTTCTCGTCCTCCTCTGCGGATAGAATGTTTTCATAGTTCCCATTCTGCTTGTATCTTCTACAAGCTTGCCTTTGACCAAAGTCCCCGCTGCGACGTAATGCCTGCCAGAAGGTCTTGCCCACAAAAGATCGGTTGGAGCTTGCACTGGAATGTTCAACTTGTTCGCAAGGTTTTGGGCAAAACCAGAATCCAATTTTCCTGTGCTACAAGCCAACAGTCTGATTGCTCCACCGTGATAGTTCTTATCTTGCGCAAAGAGGCGCGCAGCAATGCGATGATTGATCTCAATGGTGGCTCCATTGTGCTGGATTTGGATTGATGTTGGGCTCCCATGAGCTATGATATCGTAAAACCCGTTCGCATCAACATCAGTTCGCCTTTTGATGTATTGACTAAAGCGGTCACTAGGTCGCATATAGTCAGTACTGCCAGGAAATGCACGGTCACCTCTGGTTCCATGGAACAGTCCACTGCTTCCCTTACTCATGCCGACACCTCCTCACAAAACGTTCGCTCGTTTCACTTGGAAATGCGACAATCTGGATGCCAGCGGCCCTCGCTTTGTTAAAACATGAATGGGCTGCCGAACCGTACACTACGATGACTGGCGGATGCAGAATTTCATCGAGGCGCTGTGACCCATACCCAAACCGCACCCAAGCCCCAAAAACCCAGTGGGGGTCAAATGGGGGTCAGAGCCCCCAAAAAGAAGCGGAAACCCTTGCGCTGCAAGGGTTTCCGTGGTGCGGGAAACAGGACTTGAACCTGCAAGTGCGTAAGCACACATGAACCTGAATCATGCGCGTCTGCCAATTCCGCCATTCCCGCAGATGGAGTGTGGACGGGGGTGGATTCGAACCACCGAAGTCGGTGACGGCAGATTTACAGTCTGCTCCCTTTGGCCACTCGGGAACCCGTCCATATGCAGTTGAGATCCCCGCACCGGTGGGGGAGGGGAGTGGAGCTGGCGATGGGACTTGAACCCGCAACCTGCTGATTACAAATCAGCTGCTCTGCCAATTGAGCTACACCAGCATAAGCCTGACTGGTAGAACCTGCGGATAAAAGTGGCGACCCGGAAGGGGCTCGAACCCTCGACCTCCAACGTGACAGGCTGGCGCTCTAACCAACTGAGCTACCGGGCCAAATATGGGCCTTCAGGGACTCGAACCCGGGACCAGCCGGTTATGAGCCGGCCGCTCTGACCAACTGAGCTAAAGGCCCGTGTCGGGAAAGAAGAATGTGACCCCGTCGGGATTCGAACCCGAGTTACCGCCGTGAAAGGGCGATGTCTTAGGCCTCTTGACCACGGGGCCATGCTCCAGAAAATGTCGGGGTGAAGGGATTTGAACCCCCGGCATCCTGGTCCCAAACCAGGCGCGCTGCCAGACTGCGCTACACCCCGGCTTGAATCATCTCCCGTCGAGGTCGATCCCGCAGGCGACATGTGTGATATTACACGATGTTGCCTGACTTGTCAAGACCTTTTTTTCTTTCTGTTTGCATTTGGCTGTTTGCATTTGGCATCATTCGCCGTTCCTGTTCGCCCCCCACCCCCCGGCCCCCTCCCCACCGGGGAGGGGGAGGAGAGAGCGCGCTGGCCGGGGGACGCTTTCCGCGGGAAAGCGTCCCCCGGACCCCCTTGAAACACGCTCCCGCGGATGGCAGGCATGGGAAGCGACCCGGTCTCTCTTGGAATGGCGTCTTCGGGTGCGCTTCTCGCCGCCCAACCGCACGAAGGGTGAATAGTAACCATTCGCCGGGATACGTCAAGGCAAGAGCGCATGGCCCGGGGTACGCCGACAGATGACCGCCTGCCACGGCGCGGGCAGGAAGCGGCGGTCTTCGTCAACGGCTATCCCCGGCGTGCTGACCGGCAGCCGTCCTCAGTCATCCGCAGGCGACTGCGCGAGCGTGACGAGCTCTTCCAGGACCTCGTAGGTGACGGATCCGGGCTGGTTGTAGATGATCTCGCCCCGTGCATTCAGGACCAGCGTACGGGGGAGGCTGGTGGTCCCTCCCACCATGCGGCCTACGTCGCCGCTGGCATCCAGCGCGAAAGCGATGCCGTAGGGCAGATCCTCCACATAGGCGGGCACATCCGCTGTAGTGAAGTCCGAGTGGACAGCCAGCACAGCCACATCCTCCGGATGTTCGGCCTGCAGGCGGTCGAAATGCGGCAGCTCGTTGACGCAGGGCGTGCACCAGGTGGCCCAGAAGTTGAGGACCACCACCTTGCCGCGATGCGCGCTGAGCACGAAATCCTCGCCATCCAGGGTCTGAAGGGTGAAGTCGGGCAGCTGATCGCCGACTTCGCTTCCCACCGGGGCATCGGAAGCATAGAGCGAGGGATCAGCGTGATCCGTCGCGCTCCCGTTCGTCTCCGTGTCCCCGTCGGATGAGGTCGTGCCGGGCACATCGTCAGCTGCGTCGCCGCTGACGGAGGCTTCTTCGGCTGACGGTTCTTCGACGACGGCACCGGCGGCGGGGTCGGCAGCATCGGAATCAGTGACCTCGGCCGAAGCCTGCGTTGCCGGCTCGGGAAGGTTGAAGACGACAAGCGCCGCGGCGAGAACAGCCAGCGCGAGGATCCAGGCAAGCCTTTTCATGGGTTTTCTCCTCTTTTCGTCAGGGCGATCTGCGGCCCTTTGAGGGTGAGCCTTCCGGCCTTCAGTTCAATGGCTTTTTCAGGGCAGACATCGATGCACTTGCCGCAGTGGATGCATTCATGATCGCCCACCCGCATGATGTCCATGGGGCAGGACCTGACGCAGGCGCCGCAGCCCGTGCAGCTGAGCCGGTCCACCCGTACGCCCAGCAGCGCGACCCTGGCAAACAGTCCGTAAATGGCCCCCAGCGGGCACAGGAAACGGCAGAAAGCGCGGTAGACGAACACGCAGGCGGTCAGGATCAGCGCGAGGATGATGAATTTTCGCGTGAACAGGATGCCCAGCATGCCGAACAGATCAGCGTTGGCCTCGTTCGACAGCAGCCCGACGGCGCCTTCCAGCGTGCCGGCGGGGCAGATGTATTTGCAGAAGGCCGGGACAGGATAGCGCTGCAGGCTGTACCAGAAGGGGATAATGAGGACGAAAACGGCCAGGATCACATATTTCAGCCAGGAGAGGATCCGTGTAAAGCGGTTCTTGCGCACCTTCGGGGTCGGGACTTTGTGCAGCAGTTCCTGGATGAGCCCCAGCGGGCAGAGCCAGCCGCAGATCACGCGGCCCAGCGCCAGCCCGAAGAGCAGCAGCGTGCCGACGACGTAGAAGGCCGGCCGCTCGGCCTGGGCCGCGATGGCGTTCTGCAGCGAGCCGAGGGGGCAGGCGCCGACGGCGGCCGGACAGGAGTAGCAGTTCAGCCCCGGGACGCACACCGATTTTGCTTTTCCTTTGTAGATCTCTCCATCCACGAAGCCGCGCAGGTGGGCGTTCTGCAGCAGGGCCGCGTACAGCTGCACCAGGCGGCGGGTGGTGGGTCGGTGGGCCAGCCACCATTCTTTCATCTTAGCCAAGGCCGATACACTCCGTACAGATATTGGTCGCTTTCACAAATACGTCGTGGAGCCCTCCGTTGGTGATGCCATCGATGATCAGCGCTACGGCGAGGACCAGCAGCGCGCCGCGCATAAGCCACAGCCGCTCATCCTCGTCGACGCCCTTCATGGGGAGGGAGACCCTTCCGGGTCTCTGCTCCCGGACAGCGGCCAGCAGGATGTCCGTCTCCCGCCTGCGGCTCCTGTGGCACAGCTCCGCCGCGATGAAGAGGACGGCGAAGGCCGCGCAAAGCGCCGGCAGGAGGTTCACCGGCAGCCTTTCCATGACGGTTTCGAGCGGGGTCTCCTGCCATGCGGGGAAGTTCCGTCTGTCCAGCAGCCAGATGCCGGACCAGCCCGCACAGACGGCAATCACGGCTCCGGCGGCCAGCATCACGCGGCGGCGGCGCGACGCCTCGCGATCGGCGTCTGCCGGGATCTGCGTCAGTCTGGCGCGAAGTGCGGCGATAAAGTGCTCCGTGCATTGCACCGGGATCCTGATGCTCTTGGGCGCACCGACGGTCAGGCCGGCGATCAGCGCGAGCACCAGCCAGCACCCAAAGAGCGGCGCAATCCACAGGAGCTTCTGTCCCACGGCCTCCGGCGTGAAAAGCGGGATCAGCTGCGAGCCCGCGGCTTCCCTGGCCCGCAGGCCGCCGTGGTACTGAACCAGCACGGCCGCGCACAGGGCCGCGCACATGACCACGGTCAGGACCGTGAGCGCGAAGGTGAGGATCCGTCTGCTGTTCATGATGCCTCCCAGATCCGCCGACAGTGCGGCATACAGAATGCTTTCAAGCAGATTATATGGAATGCGGGGCTTTTGTCAACCGCATTCCCGGCGCCGGGCGGGCCGGGAAAACCATGTTCACCCAATGTTCAGGATCCTTCCCTGTGCCGGTCAGACGGCGGAGATACCATGGGTCCGGGATCATGAAAGACCGAAGGGAGGAAACGGCATGAAGAGGATGATCCGGATCCTGACACTGCTGCTGGCCCTTATGCTGCCCGCTCTTGCAGCGGGGGAGGGAGAGAGCGCTTCTCCCTGCGACCTGCCGGCGGACGAAACGGAAGCACCGGAGGACAGCGCCGAAAGCGCTCTGGACGCCGTCAGCGGCATCGGCGCATTCCACATCATCGTGGACGGCTTCCGTTATGACGGCAGCTTTGCGGAGCTTCGCCCCTTCGGAGTGACCCTCTGGCTGCATACGGACCGGATCACGCTCTCCGGCGTGCGGGCAGCGGAAGTGTCCCTTGTCCGGCTTGACCCCGGTCTGTATCCCTCTGACGCGTGGCGGATGGACATTGCCGAGACAGAGGACGGAAGCGGCTTCAGTACGACTGTCACCGCAGTCCCGGTCGGATCGCCGGATGCGGAGGATGCCGGGCCGGAGGCGGCTGCGGATGAAGAGACACGGGAAGCCGGCAGCGCGGACGCCGAAACGGATACGGAAGAAAACGGCGCGGAATACGCATCTCCGGATAAGGATGCCGACGCCGACGATCAGCAACAGGTTACCGCCACCCGGACCGATCTGCCGGACGAAGACGCCGACGATGGCCCGGAAGAGAGCACGGCGGTCTGCGAAACGTCCGCTGCCACGATCACGGATCCGGACGGGGACGCCGCCCCGGAGGAAGAATGCGCCACCGCCACAGACCTGGAGGAGGATGCTGATCCCGAGGAGTGCGCCACCGCCACGGACCTGGATGAGACTGCTGATCCGGAGAATGAATGTGCCACCGCCACAGACCTGGAAGAGGATGCCGATCCCGAGGAGTGCGCCACCGCCACGGATCTGGAGGAAGAAACCGCCGACAGCGGCGGCACATCAGGAAGAAAGAAGAGATCCTCCGGAAAGACCCGCGGCAGCGGAGGCAGAAAGGCGAAACCGGCCGGGAAGACATCCGCTGCCGCCGCGGAAGGTATGGCACGGCTCATCATAGAGGAAACAGAACTCCCGCTCACTATCAAAGCGGAGCGGGAAGGCGAGACCGCGCTGTTTGTCCCGCAGACCGTCCGATGGGAGGGGGAGAGCACGGACACCCTCATCCTGACCCGGACCGCCGGGGACGGCGCCGTCACCTGGACCCTGACCCTGCGGGCCTGCGAAGAACTGGCAGACCGGGGATATGGGAGGCTCATACTGCTCTCCGGAGAGCAGGCGGCAGTCCTGTGCCTCCCTGAGATCGCCTGCGGCAGCGACTGGGATGCCCTGCGGATCCTCGGGCTGGATCCGGGAGAGATGACGGTCACGGTCAGCATGGGAGGAGACGCGGACGGACCCGGTCTGATCCTCACGGTGGCCGGGCGTGACTGGGACCTGACCTCGGACCAGGACTGCGGGCTGCACAACGGCATGTGCGGGACGACGGAGCAGCTGGAGGCGTACCGGGATGCTCAGTATACCTCAGGTGGACAGACATGATCGAAAGAGAGGAAACCATGATGAAGAAGAGACGAATCCTGCGAAACCTGCTGCTGGACGCGCTGTTGGCCGGGATCGGCCTGACGTTGTTCGCGCTGTTCCACCATGTGCTGCCGAGACAGCAGGAAAGCGTGGGCATCACCATTGCCCCTCCGACCGCGGCAGCGGACAGTATGGCTGTGGAGACCGGGACAGAGAAAAGCGTCTCCGATTCCCGGGCGACGGCCGACCGGACAACGGCGGATGCCATTGCCGCCGAGACCGACCCATCGGCTGAACCGGCGACGGGACACAGCATGTCCGCATCCTCGCAGGCAGGCACCGCTTCCGGGGGCAGAAGCAAGAGCCGGGGAGGAAAGTCCCGCGGCTCGGGTTCCTCGGAGAAGGGCGGCAGCGCGGTCGCATCCGGCGGGACATCCTCCTCCGCGGAAGGCGCGGCGGACCCCGTGTCTGTCAGTGAGGGATCCCCGGACCGATCCGGCGGGGAAACGATCCGGACCGTCGGCAGCTACACCGGCTCCGGCATCTCGGTGACGGTCACGGAGCATACGACGGCCGACGGCCAGGTCACCTACTATGTGGCGGACATCTATGCCGACGATGTGACTTCTGTTCAGACCGCGCTGGCCGGGGGCACCTACGGCAGCGGTTACCGGGATGAGATCGGGGACATGGCGGCATCATCCGGCGCGCTGCTGGCCATCAACGGCGACTACTACGGCAACACGCAGGAGGGCGTGGTGATCCGCAACGGCGTGATCTACCGCGCCAATGCCACCGACTGCGATGTCTGCGTCCTGTACTACGACGGCACCATGCGGGTCATGGCCGGCAGCGATTTCAGCGTGGAGGAAGCCGTTGCCGACGGCGCATGGCAGGCATGGACCTTCGGGCCCTCCCTGCTGGACGCGGACGGAAAGGCCGTCAGCGTCTTCACCTCCACCCGCAGGCTGACCTCCGCCAATCCGCGGACGGCCATCGGCTACTATGCACCGGGCCACTACTGCATGGTGGTGGTGGACGGCCGGGGCGAGTCCTCCGGCATGAGCCTGGCGCAGCTTTCTCAGCTCTTTGAGGATCTGGGCTGCAAGGCTGCCTACAACCTGGACGGCGGAAACTCCTCCGTGATGGTCTGGGACGGCGATGTGATCAACCTGCCCTCAGGCGGCGGCCGGGCTTCCAGCGACGCGATCCTTCTGGTGGAGGTGGATAACTGATGCGCAGACTTCATGATCTCGCTGCCCATGTCACGACGGTGCTCGGCATCATGTTCATCGTGTTCATGATCCTGGACCAGTTCAATCCCATGATGAATTTCGTGGACAATACGGTCTCCCGCGCGCTTCTGGGCCTTCTCTGCCTGAGCGGCGGCACCCTGGCGATCTGCGGGTGGAAGGTGGCGGAAAAGGACGGGAGCCCGTCGGAGAAAGAAGACCCGGCGGCCTGAACGCGCCGGCTCCGTGGGCTTGCGGACCCGCCCGGCCTGTGCTATGATAGGCCGGGAGGAATGTGAAATGAGTCTTTCGATCCGGAAAGCGCAGCGCGCCGACCTGCCGGCCCTGACGGAATTGTACGCCCGGGCGCGCGCCTTCATGGCCGATCACGGGAATCCCCGCCAGTGGGCCGCCAACGGCTGGCCGCCGGCGGAGATCCTGCGGGAGGATATCGATACCGGCCGCGGCTATGTCTGCGTGGACGGCGGCCGGGTCTGCGGCGCCTTCGTCTTCCTTGCGGGGGATGAGCCGGAGCCAGGCTACGCACGGATCGAGCAGGGCGCATGGCAGCATCCCGGTCCCTACGGGGTGATCCACCGGCTGGCGTCCGACGGTTCCGTCCGCGGCATCGGCACCTTCTGTGTCGGATGGTGCGCGGAGCGTTCGCCCCGTCTGCGGGCGGATACCCATCCCGACAACATCCCCATGCAGCGTCTGCTTGAAAAGTGCGGCTTCGTGCGCCGGGGCATCATCCGTGTGCCCCAGGATGACGATCCGCGCTTCGCCTACGAAAAAGAATAGACCGCGGCATAAACGGACACGCAAAACCGCGCCTCCCGGGCTCATCGCCGGAAGGCGCGGTTTTGCGTCGGACTACTCCACCGGGTAGTGGGCCATCAGCTTCATGAAAGTATCGGCGCTGATCATGTGCTCCATGGCGCAGGCCTCATCCTCGGCCACGGTCTCCGCGACGCCGGCGCTCATCAGGAACTGCTTGAACCAGGTGTGGCGGGCCAGGGTCTCGGCCGCGATGGCCAGCCCGTTCTCGGTGAGGAAGATGTTCTTTTCGCCGTCCATGCCGGCGAGTCCGTCGGCTTGCAGCTTGTTCAGGGCGACGGATACGGAAGGCTTGCTGACATCCAGCTGGCGGGCGATATCCACCGAGCGGCAGCTGCCTTTTTCCTCGGTGATGCGCAGGATGGCCTCCAGATAATCATCCCGCGATTCGTGACGCTTGTCGTGGGGGTTCATGTTGCTGCCTCCGGAATCATCATATTGAGCGCACAAAACCGACACCGGGTCGCGGGCCTCAAGCAACGCGCGGAACAGCCTGGCGGCGGATATGCTTTTGTAAGGAAGATCAGCCGGGCTCGGTCTGATCGAAGAGGAGCAGGATCTTGTTGGTCCCGTCGTCCCACAGGCGCTCGAGATTGTAGAACGCACGCTCGTCCTGGTGGAAGATGTGCACGAGGATGGTGGAATAGTCCAGCACCACCCAGCGGCCCTCCGCGGAACCCTCGGAGCGGCGCAGCTGCAGCCCCTCCTTGGCCATGGCGTCGTCCACATCGTCATACAGGGCCTTGACCTGATTGGCGTTGCGGCCCGAGGCGATGATCATATAGTCGCACAGGACGGTCAGCTCCCGCACATCCAGCGCCACGATATCCAGTGCCTTGCGTTCCCAGAGCACCGACGCGATTTTTTGTACCAGTTCGTTTCCCTCCATAGTTCAGCCTCCTTTTGCTGCGTGATGGATATTCGTAACGGCGGTCTCGCTCCCGCCGCCGGTTTCGGCGATATGTCCGCAGAGCCACGTCAGGGTCTGCAGGGTGCCCGTGTTCAGAAAACGCCCGCTCTTCTCCACGTGCTCCACGGTGCCGGACAGGCACAGCAGCATGGCCTCCCGCAATGAGCGCTCGCTGGCCTCCCGGATCCTGGACAGCAGGGGATACGACTCCCGTCCGGGTTCGATGGTGTCCGCGATGTTGACCACCATGTCCAGCCCGCTCATGCCGGGCTTGCCGGTCGTGTGGGCCGCGATGGCGCTGAGGATCTCCGGGTCCGTCACGCCGTACACGTGCTCCGCCATCCAGGCGCCTACGGGGGCGTGCAGCAGGGCCCCGCTCTCCAGCACGGAGCGGTCCTGCGTGATCTTCGCGTCGGCGGCGATCCGCTGCATGTCCTTCAGCGGCAGGCATTTGGCGCAGTCATGCAGCAGGGCCGCGGCTTCGGCTTTGTACGCGTCCTCCCCGTGGACCAGTGCCAGGTGCCTCGCGCTCCAGGCCACGCCGAGGGTATGGGCAAAGCGGCGTCCCGTGAGGTCGGCAAACAGCCGGGGCATCCAGTCGTCCGCCTCCGGCACCCGGGGAGACAGCCCGTACAGCCCCGTCAGACCGATGTATTCCTGCACGGCGGGATCAAAGTGCCCGATCGGCTCATCCGAGGGAAGCGCCTCCCGGATCGCGGTGGAAGAGACATCCACGGGCTTCATGTCCACCATGACGAAGCGCGCGCCCATCTCCTGCAGGCGGCGGCGCTCCTGCCTGAATTCCTCGCCGGGCGTCAGATCGTCCCGGGGACAGACGAGGAACGTGCACAGCGTCAATACTTCCTGCCAGCGGTGCCAGGTGTGGAGCTGCATCAGCGTGTCCGCGCCGATGATATAGAACAGCGAAGCCTTGGGATAGAGCTCCCGCAGCGCCGTCAGGGTGTCGAATGTGTAGGTGGTGCCGGTGCGGTCCAGCTCCATGCGGCTCGGCTCCATGCGCTTGTACGGCGCGATGGCGGCACAAACCATGCGCCAGCGGTGTTCCGCCGGTGCGATCCCCGATTTGTGGGGCGGCTGCCCGTCAGGGAGAAACAGCACCCGGTCCAGCGAGCCGGCCTTGATGGCCGCCTGCGCCATGGCGATATGCCCCAGGTGGATGGGATTGAAGGTCCCTCCCATGATGCCGATGCGTTCTTTTGCCATGCCTGTGCTCTTTCCGCGAAAGCATATTCTTTGATTCTATCCTGCCAGCATCATCATACCACAATTCCGGAATGAATTCAAGGACCTGTCATGAATCTGACGCGGCACTTGTCGAATTCCGCGCACTATGCTATAATCCCGGGGAATCAAGCGCAGATTCCTGGATGGGAGGCATCAACATGAACAGGATCCTTGAAAAACGCAGTCTGAACCCCACCGTCACGCTGATGAAGGTGGAGGCGCCGCTGGTGGCTCGCAAGGCCGAGCCCGGTCAGTTCATTATTCTCCGTGCGGACGGGAACGGGGAGCGCATCCCGCTGACGGTCGCGGACTTTGACCGGGAGCGAGGCACCGTGACGATCATCTTCCAGATCGTCGGCGCCGCGACGGCCACCCTCAACCACCTGAAGGAGGGCGAGTTCATCCACGACTTCGTGGGTCCGCTGGGCCGCCCAACGCATACCGAGGGACTGAAGAAGGTGGCCGTGGTGGGCGGCGGCGTGGGCTGCGCCATCGCCTATCCCGTGGCGAAAAAGCTGCATGAGCAGGGCGCCGTGGTCCATTCCGTCACCGGCTTCCGCACGAAGGACCTGGTGATCCTGGAGAAGGAATTCGAGGCGGCCTCCGATCTGGTCTGCAAAATGTCCGACGACGGCTCCTGGGGCGAAAAGGGCCTGGTGACCGACGCCCTGAAGAAGCTGATCGAGTCCGGCGAGCAGTACGACGAGGTCATCACCATCGGTCCGCTGATCATGATGAAATTCGTCTGCGCGCTGACAAAGAACTACGGGATCAAGACCGTCGCCAGCATGAACCCCATCATGATCGACGGCACGGGCATGTGCGGCGGCTGCCGCCTGACCGTGGGCGGCGTGACGAAATTCGCCTGCGTGGACGGCCCGGAATTCGATGGCCATGAGATCGATTTCGACGAGGCCATGGCCCGCGGCCGGATGTACCAGGACTTTGAACGCCATGCCTATGAGGAAGCCTGCAATCTGTTCAAGGAGGCGGAATGATATGCCCAACATGCGCCTGACCAAGAATCCCATGCCATCCCAGGACCCCGTGGTCCGCGCGGGCAATTTCAGCGAAGTGGCCCTCGGCTATACCGAGGAGATGGCGTTGGACGAGGCCCAGCGCTGCCTGAACTGCAAGCACAAGCCCTGCGTCTCCGGCTGCCCGGTGCGCATCGATATCCCCGCCTTCATCCATGAGGCCGCCCAGGGCAGCTTTGAGGAGGCCTATAAGATCATCAGCCTGTCCTCCTCCCTGCCCGCGGTCTGCGGCCGCGTCTGCCCCCAGGAGAGCCAGTGCGAGGGCAAGTGCGTCCGCGGCATCAAGGGAGAGCCCGTCGGCATCGGCCGGCTGGAGCGCTACGTGGCCGACCGCCACAACGCCATGGAGTCCGTGACGGTGGAAAAGCCCGCCTCCAACGGTCATAAGGTCGCCGTGATCGGCTCGGGCCCCTCCGGACTGACCTGCGCCGGCGATCTGGCGAAGAAGGGCTACGAGGTCACGGTCTATGAGGCCCTGCACCTCGCCGGCGGCGTGCTGGTCTACGGCATCCCCGAGTTCCGCCTTCCCAAGGCCATCGTCCAGAAGGAGATCGACGGGCTGAAGGCGCTGGGCGTGAAGGTGGAGACCAACGTCGTTATCGGCCGTACCCTGACCATCGACGAACTGATGCGGGAGATGGGCTTCGAGGCCGTGTTCATCGGCTCCGGCGCGGGCCTGCCCAAGTTCATGAACATCCCGGGGGAGAACCTCAAGGGCGTCTACTCCGCCAACGAGTTCCTCACCCGCATCAACCTGATGAAGGCCTACCGGGCCGACAGCACCACCCCCATCCAGCATGGCAAGGCCGTGGCGGTGGTGGGCGGCGGCAATGTGGCCATGGACGCGGCCCGCTGCGCGAAGCGGCTCGGCGCCGACGTCACCGTCGTTTACCGCCGCACCGAGGCCGAGCTTCCCGCCCGCCGCGAGGAAGTGGAGCACGCCATGGAGGAGGGCATTCACTTCTGCATGCTCTCCAGCCCCGTCAGCATCGAAGGGAACGAGCAGGGCTGGGTGAAGTCCGTGAAGGTCCAGCACATGGAGCTGGGCGAGCCGGACGCCTCCGGCCGCCGCCGCCCCGTTCCCATCGAGGGCAGCGAGGAGGACATGCCCATGGACTGCGTCATCATGGCGCTGGGCACCAGCCCCAACCCCCTGATCAAGTCCACCACCGAGGGCCTGGAGACCCAGCGCTGGGGCGGCATCGTGGTGGCGGAGGACACCGGCAAAACCAGCCGTGAGGGCGTCTACGCCGGCGGCGACGCGGTCACCGGCGCGGCCACGGTCATCCTGGCCATGGGCGCGGGCAAGACCGCCGCGGCCGCCATCGACGAGTATCTGAGCGGAAGCAACGCGTAAACCGCCGCAGGGAGGCATTTCGCGAGGAAGTGCCTCCTTTGCGTTTGCATCGTCAGGCGCGGAGCATAAGCCGGGAGGCGGGGGAGGAAGACTATGGCTGAAAGCAGGGCATACTTTGAGAACGCCTATTTTGTGATCGGAAACGCGTATGCCGGGAAATCCACCCTGGTGAAGGAGCTCGCCCGGGCCCACAACGGCATTGCCTGCGAGGAGAACTATCACGATTCATACCCTCACGAACTGGACGCAAAGGAGTTTCCGGGCCTGACCTATACGCGGGATCTGGCGGACTGGCATGACTTCATCCGGAGATCGCCGCAGGAGTACAAGGCCTGGATCGACGAGACCCAAAGGGAATGCGAGATCCTGGAGCTTCGGATGCTGCCGGAGATCTGCAGCCGGGGGAAGCCGGTCTTTGTGGACACCAATATTTCCCCGGAGACCCTGCGGAGGATCGCGCCCTCAGACCATGTGCTCGTGCTGCTGGCGGACCCGCAGATCTCCGTGCGCAGGTTTTTCGAGCGCCCGGACCCGGAAAAGCAGTTCCTGTACCGCCTGCTCCTGGAGGAAAAGGATCCGCGGAGCGCCATGGAAAACTTCCGGCAGGGGCTGATGCTGATCAACTCGCGGGAAGCGTATGACCGCCTGCTGAACGCCGGGTTCCGCGTGATCCTCCGGGACGAGAGCAGAAGCGTCGAGCAGACGCGCCAGCTGGCAGAGCGCGCGTTTGGGCTGACGGCAGACTGAAACCGGACGGGAGTTTCCCGACGACGCGACAAAACAGGCGTGACCGCAGAGGCCGCGCCTGTTTCATGTTCTGCCGCGTCCGCAACGGCTGCTTGCTCCGGGAGGCTTCCTCGCCGAAGAACGCCGGTATTCGTCTGCGTTTGGGAAACCTCAGGTTTCCAGAGCTTTGGAGAACTGGGTCTCGTACAGTTCCTGATAGGTGCCGCCCGCGTGCACCAGATCCCGGTGCTGCCCCCGCTCCACGATCTCGCCGTCCCGCACCACCAGGATCTCGTCCGCCGCCAGAATGGTGGACAGCCGGTGGGCGATGAGGATCGACGTGCGCTCGGAGATCAGCGGGTCGATGGCCTCCTGGATCGCCGCCTCCGAGATGGAGTCCAGGGCGGAGGTGGCCTCGTCGAAGATCAGCAGGGCCGGATCCTTCAGCAGCACGCGGGCGATGGAGATGCGCTGCTTTTCGCCGCCGGACAGTTTCAGCCCGCGGTTGCCCACCTCGCTGTCCAGCCCCTCCGGCTGCGAGGAGATGAAGTCCCAGATATTGGCCTTTCTGCAGGCGGCGATCATATCCTCCTCCGTGGCGTCCTCCCGGGCGTAGCGCAGGTTCTCCCGGATGGTGCCGTTGAAGAGATAGGTCTCCTGGGTCACCACCCCGATCTCGTCCCGCAGGGAGTGCAGCGTCAGATCCCGCACGTCATATCCGTCGAATCGCACCGTACCGGAGCCGACATCCCACAGGCGCGGGATCAGGTTGACGATGGTGGACTTCCCGGAGCCAGACGGTCCGACGATGGCCACGGAATGCCCGGCCTTCAGCTCGAAGGAGATGTCCCGCAGGATGGGGCGCTCCGGGTCATAGGAGAAGTTCACATGCTCGAAGGCGACCTCGCCCCGGGCGTTTTTCAGTTCCCTGGCGTCCGGCCGGTCCTCGATCTCCGCGGGCATGTCGAAGTACTCGAAGATGCGGGTGAACATGGCCATGGAGCGGATCCAGTCCACCTGGATGTTCAGCAGGCTGTTCACCGGCCCGTACATCCGCCCCAGCAGGGCCACCAGCACGGTGATGTCGCCCACGGTCAGGTCCGTGTTCCCGTATCGGAACATCAGCAGGCCGCCCACCAGGTACAGCAGCATCGGCCCGATGGAGGAGAAGGTGGACAGCACCACGAAGAACCAGCGGCCCGCCATGCGCTCCCGGATGTTCAGCTTCATCATCCGGCCGTTGGAATCCTCATAGCGGGCATACTCGTCCTTCTCCCGCCCGAAGAGCTTCACCAGCAGCTGCCCGGACACGGAGAGGGTCTCGTTGAGAATGCCGTTGACCTCGTCGTTGCATTCCTGGGCCTTGCTGGCCAGCTTCCAGCGGGTGCGTCCCGCCAGCCGGGTGGGCAGCACGAACAGCGGCACCACGGCGATGCCCACCAGCGCCAGCACCCAGTTCTTCTGGAACATGGCGACCAGGGCCACCACCAGGGTGATGAGGTTGGAGAGGATGGAGGTGAAGGTGCCCGACACCACGCTCTCCACCCCGGAGATGTCCGAGGTCATGCGGGTGATGATGTCGCCCTGGCTCACCGAGGTGAAGAACCGCTGGGACATCTTCTGCAGGTGCCGATACATCTGGTTGCGCATGTCGAAGGAGATGTGCTGCGCGATCCAGCTGTTCAGGTAGCTCTCCGCGACGCCGATCAGGTTGGACACCAGCAGCAGCCCCAGGGACAGCAGGATCAGCCGGATCAGCGCCGGGATCCCGCTGCCGATCCACCCGGGCAGGCCGTCGGCCTTGCCCGCCAGCACATCGACGATGCTGCCGGTGAGGATGGAGGGAAAGATCGAGCATACCGTGCTGACCACGATGCAAAGAAGGACTAGCAGCAGCTGCTTCTTGTAGGGCAGGATGTAGGAGAAGACGCGCCTGAGCAGCGCGCCTGTGACCTTCGGCTTGTTGGCCTTTTCCTCCTCCGTGAGGAACCGGCTGCCGCGGGGGCCGCCGCCACCGGGTGGGGGCATGGGATCACTCCTTCACATGAAATCGGGGTTTTTCCACTTCATTGCGTGATAGTGCGACCCGTCGTCCGCGAATCCGGCATCCCGGTACAGCGGCACGCCGGCCTCGGTCGCCTTCAGCTCGACCGTGCAAAGGGCCAGCCGCCGGGCATCCGCCAGGAGCGCCCGCATGATGCACCGGGCATACCCCAGCCTGCGGTGTTCCGGCCGCGTGTAGACATTCAGGACGATGCCGGTCCGTCCGTTGATGAACGCGGGGCTCATGGGCTTTTCGACCGTCAGAAGGAAGGCGCAGGCCGCGATCCTTCCGTCCGCCCGGACGACGTATGCGAACAGGTTGCGGCCCAGATGCAGCCGGAGCCAGCCGGGCAGCCGCTCCCGCATGGCGGCGGCGTCCGCCTCGCGCAATGCCCCCAGATCCTCGGCGGTGTAAAGCAGGCGAAGCTCCGTGAGCTCGCCGATGTCAGCCGGCGTGGCTTGTTCCGCTCTCATTCCGAACGCCTCCAGGGTCTTTCTTTGCCCAGCCATCCCTGATCCTTCCAGTACGCCACGTCCAGGGGATTCCAGCCGTTCTTCTGCGCCATGCGCATGATGCCGAACATGGCCTTCGTTTTGAAAGACGGCGTTACCCGGCCGCGCCGGAACTTGAGGCGGGCGGCGATGGCGTCGGTCTTCCTCTCCAGTGCGGCCTTCTTTTTGGCGCTGACGCCTTCCCAGTCCGTGGCGGCCACGCCCATGCCCAGCTTCTCGATCCGGCCCACGCCCCAGTAGAACAGGCTGTGCTCCATGTCCTTCAGCGTGGACTTCACGCCCACCCCCGCGGCGGTGGCGATGCACACGCCCTGCTTGCCGAACATCCGGGGATCCGGGCGGTGGGCCATCCAGCGCCAGCCGTAGTGGTCCAGCAGCGCCTTCATCGCGCCCGTGGCGTGGAAGACATACACGGGGCTTGCGAGGATGATGATGTCTGCCGCGTCGATGGCTTCGGTGACCGGCGTGAGATCGGTGACGTGCGGGCACCTGTCGGCTCCCTTCACGAAGCATGCGGTGCACCCGGCGCAGAAGTGCCCGAAGTCGCGCGGCAGGAAGAATTCCGTTGTCTCTCCGCCGATCTTTGCGGCCAGCATCCGCGCGATGCTTGCGGTGGAGCCCACGTGGGACTGCCCGTGGATGATGACGGTCTTGACGGGTGAGTCGGTCATGATGATGTTCCCTTCCTTTCCGGATCGCGGCATGCGTTCCCGCTCACATCCTGACAAAGGATATGCAGCCCATGGCATCCGCGGGCGTGAAGCCGGCGGCGCGGTAGAAGGCTCTCGTCTCCTCCGTGTCGTCCGTCAGCAGCTGGGTCTGATACACATCAGGGTACCGTTCCGACATGGCCCGGAGCAGCGCGGTCCCGATGCCCCGGCCCTGGTACGCGGGCAGCACCAGCAGGTCCTGGATGAACAGCACGGTGATCCCGTCGCCCACGGCCCGGATGAAGCCGACCGGCCGTCCGTCTTCCCATGCCGCGAGGACGCAGAGGGACCGCCGGAAGGCTTCGGGCAGCACGTCCGCCCGCTTCAGGTAGTTCACCCATCCCACGGCTTCATACAAAGCCCGCACTTCATCCGGGTCGAACGCCGTGTATTCACGGATCTCCATATCAGCAGACCTCGCTTTATTCCGTCTGACCGAACCGGTTGAACCAGGCCCGGTCGGCAAAGGGCTTCTTTTTCGGAACAGCCGGCTCGCCTTCTGCGATCCCGACGGGCAGGAAGCAGACCAGCTCGTATTCCTCCGGCACGCCGAGGATCCGCGCCATCCGGTCCCCGATGCGGTCCGTGTCGGTGATGTGTCCCTCATACCAGCAGCTTTGGTAGCCCAGCGCGGTGACGGCCAGCAGCATGTTCTCGATGGCGGCCGCGTAGTCCTGCACCGCAAAGCAGCGATCCCGGTACGCGTTGATCCGCCGGGTCAGCACGCAGATCGCCGCCGGTGCGGTCTCTGCCACCGGCGGGTCGATGACCTCCCGCAGCTTTGCCAGCACCGCCGGGTCGTCCACGGCGATGAGGGACGTGGTCTGCTTGTTGCAGCCGGACGGCGCGGCCAGGCCTGCCTCCAGGATCGTCTTCAGGTCTTCCCGCGGAACGGGGGTGTCCTTGAATCTGCCCCGGTAGCTGCGGCGGCCGAGAATGGTCTGCATCGTGTTCATTCTTCTTCCTCCAGGATCGCCCGGATCGAGTCTTCCGTGGGTACCGGTTCCCAGTGGCCTTCCACGCAGAGGGAAGCGCCGGTGCCCCGGACGGTTTCGGCCAGTCTGGCCGCAAGATCCATGTCTTTTTCCCAGTTCGGGAAGGTCCCGCCTTCCGCGTCGCCCAGGAAGAGCACGCCTTCGCCGGGCACATGGATCAGGGTGGAATCATCCGTGTGCGGAGCCTCCGCCTGAAAGAGCCGGATCGGGCAGTTCCCCGCGTCCAGCGTCATCTCCCCGCTGAAGGTGAGATCCGGCAGCGTCACGACGACGGGCTGTCCGCCTTCGTATTCGCGGCGGATGGTTTCGTGCAGGCCGAGGAAGAAGCCGGTGCCTTCCCGGGCCATGCGGTCCCGGAATTCCGCCAGATACGCGGCGGTCCTCGCGTTAGCCAGGCACAGCCCGTGGGCCTTGTGCATGGCGAGGGTGTGATCCCAGTGCCAGTGGGTCAGCACGGTCAGCGAGGGCAGCGGCAGGCCTGCATCCTCCAGCGCGGCATAGAACGCCCCGATGTGCGCCGCCGAATGCCCGGCGTCGATCGCAAGGCTCCAGCGGTCGCCCCGGATGTAGCCCAGATTGGGCCGGTCGCGAAGCGTCTCATACGGGTAGACCCAGACACGGTCGGTGAGCCGCGTCAGCTGGCTGCGGTCCTGCGCCATGCGGATCCCTCCTCAGCCGACGGCCACGCGGAAGCAGACGGGCATCGGATCCTCCGAAGCCTCCGTCCGGATGCGCAGGCCGTCCTCCTCGCGGGTCCACTCGAGGGCTTTGCCGTCCATGCGGGCGACATCCGAGATCATCCCCTGATGGACGCCCTTGTTGTCCTTTGCCAGGGCCGGGGCGAGGTAGACGCCGTCCGGGCTGGCGGCCATGAAGGTGACGAACAGGTCCCCGCCCTTGCGCGCATACCGCACATCCTTGCAGGAGAAGGTCTTCCGCACGCCGTCGGAGAACTGTCCCTCGGTGATCTTCGTCGGGCCTTCGCCGAAGATGCGCCAGGGGCGGGTGCCGTACACGGCCTCGCCGTTGACCTTCATCCACGCGCCGATGGCCTTCAGCACCGCCTGATCCTCATCGGAGATGGTGCCGTCGGGCTTCGGTCCCACATTCAGCAGGAAGGTGCCGTTCTTGCTGACCACGTCCACCATGTCGCGGACGAGGTCCTCCGCGGGCTTGAAGCTGTTGCCCTCGGTCCAGCACCACGAATTGTAGGCGATGGCGGTGTCCGTCTGCCAGTAGAAGGGCTTCAGCTCGGCGAACTGTCCCCGCTCCACGTCCGGCACGGCGCTGCCGAAGACAAAGGCGTCGTGCTTGTAGTTGATGACGGCCTGGGTGCCCCGCTCCGCGGCGCGGTTATAGCAGTAAGCCGCGATCTTCCGCAGATAGGGACGGGCGGCGATCGTCTGGATCCACCAGTCGAAATACAGCATGGCCGGCTGATAGCGGTCGATGATCTCGCAGGTGCGCAGCATCCAGTCCGTCAGGTACTCCTCGGTGGGCTGCATGCTGTCGATGCGGCTCATGTCGAAGCCCTCCGGCTCCTCCACGCTCGGCCAGTAGAGGTCGCCGTACTGCGGGTCCTTGATGTCGCTGTCAAAGCTGCGGCCCTTGCCCTGGAACCAGTAGTGCTCGATGCGGTGGCTGGATGCGCCGGTCTGCAGGCCTCTTGCGCGGCAGGCAGCGGAGAGCTCGCCCAGCACGTCCCGGTGCGGGCCCATCTCGGCCGCGTTCCAGTGGCTGATCTCGGAAGCGTACATCTGAAAGCCGTCGTGATGCTCCGCCACCGGGATCACGTACTTCGCGCCCGTATCTCGGAACAGCTCCGCCCACGCGTTGGGATCCCACTTCTCGGCCTTGAACATGGGAATGAAGTCCTTGTAGCCGAACTTGCTCTGGGGGCCGTAGGTCGCCACGTGGTGCTCGAACTCCCGCGTGCCGGGGCAGTACATGCTGCGGCTGTACCACTCGTTGGCAAAGGCCGGGACGGAATACACGCCCCAGTGGATAAAGATGCCGAACTTCAGGTCCTTATACCAGTCCGGGACCTGATACCCCGACAGGGACTCCCATGTGTCGCTGAAAGGGCCCTTGGCGATGACGCGCTCAATTTCGGCGATACGCTCCTTGCTATTCACGGAAACGCTCCTCTCTGTGTGAGGTGATTGCAGCGGTATCATATCACATTTGAGCACGGATTGGAAGGGCTCACCGCGATTGACAAAGGCGCCGCATCTCTCTATAATGGGGGCGTTGCGAATACCGACGACAGGGAGGAATCCCCATGAAAAAGCTGATCCCGCTGATCGTGCTGGCCCTGCTGCTGACGACAGCCATCGCGCTGGCGGACGCCGATCCCACCGTTTCCTTCGCCGACAGATCCGGCAGGATCAACGGCAGGATGGATTATACGCTGGACCTGAGATCCGACAAAGCCTTCGCCGAGGAGACCTCGGTGACGGTGGTCTGCGCGGAGTACGGCGAGACCTATCGGGCCACCTTTGCCGCGGGCGCGTCCCGGGCGACCCTCACCGTTCCCACCCGCGAGACGGAAAAGCGGCAGAACGTGACATTCACCCTGCAAAGCGGCAGCGGTTATCAGGCGGACAAGGGCAAGCACACCCTGACCGTGTTTCCCCTGCCGAACGTCCGCTTCTCTTCCGGCTGCATGATCGGATATGTGGGCAAGACCATGACGGTCACCGTTTCCTGCTCGAAAGGCAGCACCGTCATCGGCAGCAACGTGTTTGAGCTTCGGGACCAGACCGGCCGTCTGTACGTGAGAGGGGAGTGGAAGAACCTCGGCTCCCGTCTTTCATTCAAGTTTGAAGTCACGCCCGATATGGAAGGCGCCCGGTACTTCTCCGTGTGGTGGAACGGATTCCGCCTGACGGAGATCGGCACCGGCTACAGCTGCATCACCGACCTCAGCCGCAAGGTCATCCGCCAGGTGGATACGGACGAGCCTTACATCGCCATCACCATCGACTGCTGCTACTATGCCGCCAACACCGAGAAGATCCTCGATGTCCTGGATAAATACGGCATCAAGTGCACCTTCTTCATGACCGGCTACTTCATCCGCACCTTCCCGGAATACGCGCAGATGATCCTCGACCGGGGCCACGAGATCGGCAATCACTCCACCAACCACCGCAAGATGACCCAGTGGAGCAACGACAGCCAGCGCCTGAGCCAGCTGCACACGCCCGTGACGGAGATCGAAGCGCTGCTGGGCGTTCGGGTGCGCCTGTACCGTCCGCCCTACGGCGACCACAACGACCGTCTGACCGCCATGTCCCGCGCCGACGGCATGGAGGTCATCATGTGGACCATCGACAGCCACGACTGGGATGATGCATACCGCAATACCCCCAATCGCGTGGTCGCCCGCGACAAGTATCAGGTGGGTCCGGGATGCATCATCCTCCATCATCTGGGCGGCTATCACACGGCCGAGATCCTGGACGAGATCATTCCCTGGTACATCAATGAGATGGGCCTGCAGCCCGTGACCGTGACCGAACTCATGAGCCACGGCGGCCGCACCGTCCCCGATCTCCCCATCGAGGATACCCTGACGGAGATCCCCGAGGGGATGCGCTGATCCCGTCGCCGCAGAATTCACATTTCATTCATACACTGTCCAAATCTGCGGTGTAGCATTCAGGCTGAGCAGCGTGTATGCTGCGGTCGATTTGGAGGGATATGCATGAAGAGATCAACGAAGATCCTGATCGTGGCCCTGGCGCTGGTGTGCGCCTTTGCCGGCGGCATCGTCGGGACCGCGCTGCAGGGCCGTGCCGCCGCGGAACAGGGTGCGGCCGCCGAAGCCGAGGCGCCCGCCGAAACGACCACGGTCGTGGTGACGAGCCCCTTCACCCAGGCGATCCGCGAAGTGCGGGACAGCGTGGTGGGCGTCAACAACTATCAGGTGGTCAGCTACGGTTACGGCGGATGGGGCCGGGGCAGACAGTCCCAGGAGGTCAAGGCCGCCAGCGGGTCCGGCGTGGTGGTGGCGGAAGGCTATGTGCTGACCAACTACCATGTGGTACAGGGCGCATCCACGGTAACGATCGCGGTCCAGAACAGTGAAAGCGTTCAGATGAGCGAATACGACTGCACGGTCGTGGTCTACGACGTGAACCTGGACCTGGCGGTGCTGCACTGCCCGGACCTGGACCTGCGGCCGGTGACGCTGGGAGACAGCGATACCCTGCAGGTGGGCGACTGGGCGATCTGCATCGGCAACCCCGTCAGCGAGGAGTTTTACGGCACCGTGACGGTGGGCATCGTCTCCGCGCTTGACCGCACCGTGACCACGGGCTATGACCGCCGGGGCCGCAGCACCGGCACGAATGCCGCCATGATCCAGGTGGATGCCGACATCAACAACGGGAATTCCGGCGGCGGCATGTTCTCCGTCACCGGTGAACTGATGGGCATCCCCACCATGAAATACACCGGATCCTACTACTCTTCGACGGCCGTGGACGGCATCGGCCTGTGCATCCCCATCAACCAGGCCAAGCCCCTGATCGCGGAAGCCCTGAACGCCGACCGGACGGCCCCCGCCGCCAAGGGCACGGAAGAAGACGGGACGAATGCCGGCAGCCTTCAGGGCAAGCCCCGCCTGGGCGTGACCATCGGCGACCTGAACGACAACGCCTACGCGATCCGCGCGGGCCTCATCCCCGACGGCGCCATGGTCATGACGGTGGACGCGGGTTCGCCCGCAGCCGAGGCGGGGATCCTGCCGGGCGATATCATCACCGAGGCCGACGGCACGAAGCTGACCTCCGTGACGCAGCTGCAGAGCATGATCGCGCAGCACGGCGCGGGGGATGAGATCCGGCTTCGGGTCTATCGTGCCACCGGCATGCTGGATGCTTACCAATACGGCGCGGAGATCCCGTCTGACGGGACATACATCGATGTGACCGTCACCCTGCGGGTGGTGGATGAAGAACCCTGACCCGCGCCGATCCGATGCTTGATCCTTCCGCCGCCGATGGCGCCGGAATCGCGGGAGAGATGCCGACAAGCCCGGCGTTTCTCCCGCTTCCTTTGACCGGATGGAGGACCCGATGAGCGACATCACCAGGGACAGACCTTCCCTGCAGCTGCCCGACAAGCTGCCCGACGACTATGTACAGACCCCCGAGAGCGGTCTCAGCGAGGCAGAGGCAGAGAACCGCCGGCTCGCCGGGCAGGGCAACGACGCGACGGTGGATCCTGGCAAGAGCGTGGCCCGGATCTTCGCCGACAATCTGTTCACGCTGTTCAATCTGCTGAACGTTGCGCTGGCGCTGGCCCTGGCCCTGGTGGGGTCGTGGAAGAACATGACCTTCATGTTCGTGGTGATCTCGAACGCCGTCATTGCCACCTTCCAGGAACTGCGTGCGAAAAAGACCGTGCAGAAGCTGACCCTCATGAGCGAAAGCCCGGTGCGCGTCATCCGGGAGTGGACGACCCGTGAGATCCCCGCGGCGCAGTGCGTGCGGGGAGATCTGGTGCGCCTGCGCGCGGGGGATCAGATCCCGGCGGATGCCGTCATGGTGGACGGTACCTGCACGGCGGGGGAGGCCCTGCTGACGGGCGAGCAGAACGCGGTTCCCAAGAAACCCGGGGACTGGCTCTATTCCGGCAGCTACATCAACATGGGCACATGCATCGCCCAGCTGGTGAACGTGGGGGACGACAGCTACATCAACCGCCTGAGCAAGGCGGCCAAGGCCATCGTGCAGCCCAAATCGGAGCTGATGACGGATCTGCGGAAGCTGATCCGCGCCGTCACGATGGCCCTGATCCCGATCGGCATCCTGCTGCTGCTCAAGCAGACGCTGCTGCAGAGCCTGCCGCTGAAGCAGGCGGTCCCCTCCAGCGTGGCCGCCATGATCGGAATGATCCCCGAAGGCCTCATGCTGCTGACCAGCGTGGCGCTGATGGTGGGCGTGGTCAAGCTGGGCCGTCATCAGACGCTGGTACAGGAACTCTACGGCATCGAGACCCTGGCGCGGGTGGACACCCTGTGCCTGGACAAGACCGGCACCCTGACCACCGGCCGCATGACCCTGGTGGAACTGGCGCCGTACGGAGACGTGACGGAAGAGGATCTCAGGTTCGAACTGGCTCGCTTCCTCGGCTCGGCGGATCTGGAGTCCGCCACCCTGGCCGCGATCGCCCGGGGCGTCAAACCGGAACGCGACGGATGCGTCGCGCAGATCCCCTTCAGTTCGGAGCGAAAGTATTCCGCCTTCAGTTTTTCCGACGGAACCACCATCATGGCCGGCGCGCCGAGCTTCGTTCTCAGCGACGGCATGCCCGAAGACCTGGCCGCGGCCATCGGCGGATACGCCGAAAAGGGCCAGCGCGTGCTGCTCCTGGTCTCCTGCGACGGCACGATCCGGGACGAGACTGTCCCGCCCGTCTCCCGGATCCTCGGCCTCGCCGTGCTGGGCGACGAGCTTCGCCCCAACGCGGAGGAGACCCTGCGGTATTTCCGGGAAGAAGGCGTGACCATCAAGGTCATTTCGGGCGACGATCCCCGCACGGTGGCGACCCTTGCGGAGAAGGCCGGCATCCCGGACGCCCGGGCCCACACGGTGGACGTCTCACTGCTCAGCGATGAAGAGGTGAAGCGCGCCGCATCGGAGGTGACCGTGTTCGGCCGCGTGACGCCCTCCCGCAAGCAGCAGCTGGTGGAGGCGATGAAGCAGGCCGGCCATATCGTCGCCATGACGGGCGACGGCGTGAACGACATCCCCGCCATGAAGGTGGCGGATTGTTCCGTGGCCATGGCATCCGGTTCAGACGCGACCCGCCACACGGCGCAGATGATCCTGCTGGACAGCGACTTCACCAGCCTGCCGCGCGTGGTGGCGGAGGGGCGCAGAGTCATCAACAACATCACGCGTTCCGCGTCGCTCTTCATCGTCAAGACCATCTACTCCTTCGCCCTCAGCCTGCTGATGCTGGTGCTGCCCGCGGTCTATCCCTTCGAACCGCTGCAGCTCAGCCTGATCTCCGTGCTGACCGTGGGCATCCCATCCTTCCTGCTGACGCTTGAGCCGAACGCGGAGCGCGTTCACGAGCGCTTCCTGACGGGGGTGCTCCGGCGCGCCCTGCCCTGCGGCGCGGCTGTGACCGTCTGTGCCGCCGCGGCCGCCCTCATGGGCAACGCGTGGGGCACGGGCATCTCGCGCACCATCGCGACCCTGGCTACCGGCGCGGTGGGCATCTACATGCTGGTGACCGTCTGCATGCCGCTGAACATCCTGCGAGGAGCGATGATCGCCGCGCTGGGCACCGCCTTTGTGGGAGCCGTGCTGATCTTCCGGGACTTCCTGTCCCTGGTCCCGCTGGATCGTCCGAAGCTGCTCGTGCTCTTCGGCATGATCGCCGCGGCGTATCTCCTGGCCACCGTGCTGCGCATCGTGCTGGACCGTATCTGGCACACGAAGCCGGCCGCGTGATGACGCCCGTCTCATGTGAAACAAAAGGCGCGAACGATCTTCCTTTCACCGGGAAATTGTTCGCGTTTTTTCATGGTTTTATCACAATTGATCATTGCAATATGCGGACATTGTGCTATAATGAATCAAATAACGGCACTCAGATGTGTTTGTGTTGGAAATATGCGAGCACCTTTGAAGATAAACGCATCCGGAAGCACCCGGATGATGGATGCTTGTACCCTGCGGACGGCAACAGCGAAAGGAGGCTGACCGTGAAGGAACATCCGAAGAACGGCGCGGCGAGCAAGCTGCGCATCGTATCCCTCGGCGGCGTGGACGAGATCGGCAAGAACATGTATGTCTTCGAGTACGAGGACGACATCGTGGTGGTGGACTGCGGCAGCATCTTCCCCAAGGAAGACATGCTGGGTGTGGATCTGGTGATCCCCGATGTGAGCTACCTGGTGGAGAAACGCAAGAACGTGCGGGGCTATCTGCTGACCCACGGCCATGAGGACCACATCGGCGCGACCCCCTACATCCTCCGTCAGGTGCCCGCGCCGCTCTACGGCACGCGGCTGACGCTGGCCCTGGTGGATCTCAAGCTCAAGGAGCACCGCATCGCGGGGGTGCCCATGAAGGCGGTGCGGCCGCGCGAAACGGTCCAGCTGGGCAAGTTCAGCTGCCAGTTCATCCATGTGAGCCACTCCATCGCGGGCGCCTGCGCGATCGCCATCACCTGCCCGGCAGGCACCGTGATCTGTTCCGGCGACTTCAAGGTGGACTACACCCCCATCGACGGGGAGATCATGGACCTGCAGACCCTGGCGGACTACGGAGAGAAGGGCGTCATGGCCCTGCTGTGCGAATCCACCAACGTGGAGCGCCCGGGCTATACCATGAGCGAACAGAAGGTGGGCAGCACCTTCGAGAAGCAGTTTGAGCAGGCGAAGGGCCGCGTGATCGTAGCCATGTTCGCCTCCAACATCCACCGCATGCAGATGATCATCGACTGCGGCATCCGGTTCGGGCGAAGGGTCTGCTTCATCGGGCGCAGCATGGTGAATGTCAGCCATGTGGCCATCGAGATCGGAGAACTGCGCATCCCGGAAGGGTGGATGATCGAACAGGACGACCTGGACAACTACCCCGACGAGAACATCCTGGTGATGACCACCGGATCTCAGGGCGAGCCCATGGCCGGCCTGACCCGCATGGCCTACGCGGAACACCGCAAGCTGCAGATCCGCCCCAGCGATACCATCATCATCTCCGCGACCCCCATCCCCGGCAACGAGAAGTTCATCAGCCGGGTCATCAACCAGCTTTACCGCTGCGGCGCGCAGGTGGTGTACTCCGCCATGGCGGAGGTCCACGTCTCGGGCCACGCCTGCCAGGAAGAGCTGAAGCTGATGCATGCCCTGGTGCGCCCGAAGTACTTCATCCCGGTCCACGGTGAGTACCGCATGCTCTATCAGCACGCGGAGCTGGCGCTGAGCATGGGCATGGACGGCCGCAATATCGTGCTGCCGGAGATCGGCCAGGTCATCGAGATGACGGAAGACAGCCTGGAACTGGGCGAGCAGATCCCCAGCGGCACGGTCCTGGTGGACGGCCTGGGCGTGGGCGACGTGGGCAATGTGGTGCTCCGCGACCGCAAGCACCTCTCCGAGGACGGCCTGATCATCACCGTCATGGCCATCAACCGCGACGAGGCGAAGCTGGTCAGCGGCCCGGACATCATCAGCCGCGGCTTCATCTATGTCCGGGAGAACGAGGACATCATCGACAATACGCGGGAACTGGTCCGGGAGATCCTGGCGGGCAACGATCTGTCCGGCGAGAACTGGCCGGACCTCAAGAACCAGATCAAGGACGAGGTGCATCGCTTCATCTTCGAGAAGATCAAGCGCAATCCCATGATCCTGCCCATCATCCTCGACGTATGAGAAACTGAAAAACTTCGGATGCGGCGCGGCGCGGCAATGCGGCGAAGCGCCGTTTTCCGCTAAGAAGAAAGGGGGGCGTCGATGATCTTCTTTCAGCAGTTCTTTCTCGATCGCGAAAAGGATATCGCGGTGGAGCTGTGGATGGAGGGGGAGCGGCTGCTGTACGTGATCCGCACACCCAACCACCACACGGGCAATCTCATCAGCAATCTGGCCTCCCTGTGCGGCGTGCCTGTCTCGACGGACGAGACGGGCCTGAAGGTCATCCGGGGGGAGGTCCCCTGCTATTTCGACGGCGACAACCGGGCCATGTATATCCTGCGCCTTGGGAACACCAAGGTCGCCAACATCTTTCCGGACGGCCGGGTCGAGATGAAGGCCTCCGTCCCCGCCATCTCCAAGACCCTCATGAGCCAGACCAAGGATTATCACCTGGGCATCGAGAAGACCATCGTCAAGACCTACATTCGCCGGGAATGCAAGTTCCGCACGGACCTGCACACCCACATGAACGGCAACCTGCCGCCGGATGTGCTCATCGCCATGGGCATCATCCATCAGATCCGCTACCCCTATTACTACATCAAGAAGCTGGACCTGCGCTGCACCCTCAGCCAGATCGCCCAGCTGGAGGCGGACCGCGAGGAGGCGGCGCGCGATCTCGGGGAAACGACCCTCACCGGGCGCTACCGCGAACGCCGCATCGACGACAACACGTTCATCAACTTCGCGGACCTGATCCTCGGAAACCCGGACGAGGCGGCGTACAACATCGGCCGCATCCGCAATTCGCTGACGATCCCCAAGGACGGGCAGGCGGTCTTCGCGGACCTGGAGAAGGTCTACCTCTACCGTTATGTCTTCACCCGGGGCGTCGAAAGCAGCCGGCCCTTCGCGGGCATCAGCCTGACCGGCATCCCGGACCGGGACGTGTACCGTTTTGCGGAGCGCATGCAGCGGGACCGGGAGGATGACCGCTACCGCAGGAACACCCTCTTCCAGGATCTGCTGCTGTGGATCGCCCGGGAATACCGGCGGCACGGCATCACCTATGCCGAGATCAGCGACACCGCCCTCCTGCGGCGCGAGGAAGCCCCGGAACGGCTGCGGCAGATCCACGAGATCATGCCGGCGGTCACACGGGAGACCGGTGTCCTTCTGCGCTTCCTGGCTGCCATCCGCCGCATCCCGCTGACGATCATCCGCGACCGCGTCACGCCCAACGACTACCTGGCCGACAACCTGCGTACCCTGCGGGCCATCGCGGACGATCCCTACGTGGCCGGCAGCGACATCGTGGGCGAGGAGATCAACGACATCCTCGAGCTCAGGGGCGTGATCCGGGAACTGACCGGGATCGCCGCGTCCCATCCGGGCTTTGTCATCCGCATCCATGCCGGAGAGAACGACAGCCTCCGGAACAATGTGGCCAACGCCATCCGCTGCGTGGCCGAGGCTGTGCAGCCCGGGCAGGCGTTCCCCTCCGTGCGGCTGGGCCACGGCCTGTATACCACGGATCTCCGGGGCGCGGGCGGAAAGCGGCTGCTGGAGGACATGCGGCGCTTTGGCGTGACGCTGGAGTTCCAGATCACTTCCAATGTGCGGTTGAACAACCTGAGCCATCTGGAAAAGCATCCCCTGCGCCAGTATCTGGCCGCCGGGGTGCGCTGCGTCCAGGGCACGGACGGCGGCGCGCTCTACGGCACCAACTCCATCGACGAGGAACTGAGCCTGGAGAAGCTGCTGGGCCTGTCCTTTGAGGAGCTGAAGCGGATGCGGGAGGGCGAGGACGGGATCCTCGCCGCCAGCCTGGATACCTTCCGGGACCGTCTGGATGCCTTCCGCAGCCGGTGCGCCGGAGACCCCGCGCAGTATTACCGGCAGCGCTTCGCGGAGACATCGTCCGCGGCCCCGGATCTGTGGACCGGAACGGATCAGGTCCCGGCGGAGGAATCGCTGGCGGAGATGATCGCTCCTCTTCCCGAGGATCGCTTCCCCGTCGTGATCGCCGGCGGAAGCTTCAACAGCGAGCATCGCCGCTCCGTGCTCCGGGAGGAGGACCGGGCGTTCATCGACCGTTTCCTCTCCCTGGCGGATCCCGGACGTGTGGCGCTGGTCGTCGGTCATACGCTCACCGCCCAGGAAGGCTACGCGGTACGGCAGGCCGGGGCGCGCTTCCCGGTCTGGGCGATCGTGCCGACCCATCTGACCGCGCGCCAGGCCCGGCGGCTGAAGGAGGCGGGCGTGCACGTCCTGATCTCCATCGAGAGCTCCGGCATGGGCTTGTACAAGAGCTTCGCCTATGAGATCTTCAACCGGCGCCCATCCGCGCTGCTGGCCTTCGACGGCAACTCGGCCGCCCAGAACCTGATCCAGGAGGCCCGGAACGGCAAGTTCAAGTGCTGGACATGCATCCATCCCCGGAGCCGCTCCCTGGCGGCCAAGGCCCGTATCCTCGAGGGCTATGTGAGCCCCCTGAAGGACCCGGAGGCCATCCTCCGCCGCTGCGGCGTCCTGCGCGAAGACATCTGAACCCGTCCAAATCTGAATCAGAAAAGAGGGACAAGACCATGATCCAGACCCCCGCCATGATCTCCCGCTCGGACATGATCCGCTGCGTCCTGTGCGCGGATGCTCCCTGCGACAAAGCCTGCGAGATCCTCAAACCGTCCGATCTGCTGCGGCACATCTGGTTCGGCAATGAGCAGGTCGCGGCACAGAAACTCCCGGACCTGGAACTCAATCCCTGCGTGACCTGCGCCGCGCGGTGCGAGCACGCCTGTGTTCGTCCGGGCGAGGTGCCCATCCGCGATCTGGTCAACCGTCTGTACTATCAGGTGAAGCCGGCCGCGGAAACGCCCCTGCCGGAGGATGAGAGCCGGCTGGTCTGCGACCTGTGCGGGATCCCGATGGAGAATCCCTTCCTGCTGTCCTCCTCTGTGGTGGCCAGCAGCTATGACATGTGCGCCCGGGCCTTTGAGGCAGGCTGGGCCGGCGCCTGCTACAAGACCATCTGTTCCATGGACATCCATGAGGCATCCCCCCGCTACGCCGCCACGGCCGGGGACAACGGGGGATTCACCGGCTTCAAGAACATCGAGCAGCTCTCCCGCAACAACGTGGAGGAGGATATGGCCATCCTCCGCAGGCTGAAGAAGGACTACCCGAAGAAGCTCTTCCTGGCCTCCATCATGGGGCAGAACGAGGAGGAGTGGCGCGCCCTGGCCCGCCGCTGCGAGGAAAACGGCGCGGACGCCGTGGAGCTGAACTTCTCCTGTCCCAACATGGCGGAGGAGGGGCTGGGATCGGATATCGGCGCCGTGCCGGAGCTGGTGGAGCGGTTCACCGCCGCCGCAAAAAGCGGCTGCCGGATCCCCGTGCTGGCCAAGCTGACTCCGAACGCCGGTCCCATGACGCCCGCGGCGGAGGCGGCGTTCCGCGGCGGCGCGGACGGACTGGCGGCCATCAACACCGTCAAATCCGTCATGGGCATCAACATCCACACCTATGTCTCCGCGCCGTCGGTGCACGGGCATTCCGCCGTTGGCGGATACAGCGGGAACGCGGTGAAGCCCATCGCCCTGCGCTTCGTCTCCGAACTGGCGCAGAACCCTCTCGCCAAAGGGAAGCACATCACCGCCATGGGCGGCGTCGAGACCTGGCAGGATGCGCTGGAGTTCATGCTTCTCGGCGGCGGCACGATCCAGGTGACCACGGCGGTGATGCAGTACGGCTACCGGATCATCGACGACCTGAAAGCGGGCCTCAACCTCTACCTGAAGGAAAAGGGCTTCTCCAACGTCCGTCAGCTGATCGGCATGAGTCTTGACACCCTGCACCCGAACACCGACACCCTCGAGCGGGATACCGTGCTGTTCCCCGCCTTCATCCGGGAGCGCTGCATCGGCTGCGGCCGCTGCGAGATCTCCTGCGCCGACGGCGGACACCAGGCTATCCGCCTGGACGAAGCCCGACGTCCGATCCTGGACGGAAAGCGCTGCGTGGGCTGTCACCTCTGCACGCTGGTCTGCCCGCAGCGGGCTGTAGTGCCCGGACACAAGCGCGTTGCGCTGACGAACCGCTGACCGCAGGAAGGAGATCGCCCGATGTTCATCGCGGATACGCATTGCGACACGCTCTTTGCCATGGGGGTCATGAACGTTCCGGCGGAGCGCCTGATGGTCACGCCGGACAAGATGCGGCGGGGCGGCGTCAGTCTGCAGACCCTGGCCCTGTGGACCGGATCGAAGGGGAACCGGGGCGATGTGGCCGGTATCGTGGAGAAGGAGCTTGCCGCCCTGCCGGAACTGACGAACGCCGGTCTGCGCAAGGTGGACGATCCCGCGGAGGCGCTGACCTCGGAAACGCCCTGTGTGATGCTCAGCGTGGAAGGCGGCGAGGTGTTCGAGGCGGGAACGGATGCCGTCGACGCTTATCGCGGCCTCGGCGTGCGGATGGCTGCCCTGCTCTGGAACAACGAGAATGCCATCGGCTATCCCGCCAAGTCCGGGGATCCCCGGGGCCTGAAGCCCTACGGCCTGGAGGTGGTCCGCCGAATGCAGGCCGTGGGCATGGCCGTGGACACCAGCCATCTCAACGAAGCCGGGTTCTGGAGCATCCTGAACGAGACCCCGCTGCCGCCCCTTGCCTCGCACTCCTGCTGCAAGTCGCTCTGCGATCACTTCCGCAACCTGACGGACGGGCAGATCCGGGCGCTGATCGAGCGCGGCGGCTACATCGGCGTCAACTTCTACCCGGCCTTCCTCAGCGGCAGCGGGGAGGCGGACGCGGTGCGGGTCGCGGAGCACATCGATCACATCTGCCAGCTGGGCGGCGCGGCCATCGTGGGCTTCGGCTCGGACTTCGACGGCATTGAGACGACGCCCTCCGACCTGAGGGGCGCGGATGAGATCCCCAATCTGCTGAACGCCCTGCGCCGCCGCGGCTATGATGAGCAGACCGTGGAGGGCATCGCCGGAAAGAACCTGCTGTCCTACTTTGAGCGCATCCGCCCCTGACAGATGATCCGGTATGACGTCAAAAAACCGCCCGTCGCTGTGACAGGCGGTTTTTCAGCGGAGACGATCACATCTCGCGTTCCTTGCCCATGAAGACAAAGGCGATGGTGCCCGGGCCGCAGTGGGCGCCGATGACCGGACCCACGTTGTCGATCCGGATCTCCAGATCGGGGAATTTCTGCTGCATCGTGTCCCTGAGCTTCGCGGCTTCCTCGGGCACGTCCGCGTGCATGACCAGGGCAATGCTTTCCTTCTGGTCCTGCATCAGCTCGACAGACTTGTCGACGATGTAGTTGATGGCCTTTTTGCGTCCGCGCACCTTGGCCACGCTGGTGAGCCTGCCGTCCTTGTCGAGCATGATGATGGGCTTCAGGTCCAGCATGGTGCCCAGGGTGGCGGCGGCGGGGGAGATGCGGCCGCCCCGCTTGAGGTACTTCAGGTCGTCCACGGTGAAGATGCCCTGTGCACGGCTGCGGTTCTGCTCCAGCCACGCGGCGACTTCCTCCATGGGCGCGCCGCTGCGATACATCTCATGGGCCTTCAGCACGAGCAGGGTCATGGGGCCGGAAATGGACAGCGTGTCCACCACGATGAACTTGCGCTCGGGGTACTTCTTCAGCAGATCCTCCCGCGCCGCGTAGACCTCCTCGATGGTGTGGGACATCCGGCTGGAAAAGGCCACGAACAGCAGATCCTTTTCCTTCAGGATGGGCTCGAAGTAGTCCAGGTACGTGGCCTTGTTCAGGGCGCTGGTCACGGGAACCGCGCCGTTGCGCATGGCATCGAAGTAGGTCTTGTGGTCGAGCGCCTGGCCCAGATCGTCCAGATACTCCTTGCCGTCCACCGCGTAGGGCATGTAGACCACCGGGATATCGTACTTGACTTTCAGATCATACGGCAGATCGCTGTCGCTGTCGGTCATGAAGACGTAATCCATGGGGGAGCCTCCTTTGATGAAGATTGGGGCGGTCCGACGGTCCCGGTCCCGGGGCGATGATGAAGGAGAGACGCCGCGATCCCGTCCGTCGGGAGATGGATCGGATGAACAAGCAGATTGTAATTGATTTTGATGCAAAAAGCAAGTCATTCGCCGCCGTCCCGCGATGATTCTGCCTCATCCGCGGGCAGGGTGCGGCCACGCAGCAGGTTGACAGCTCTCGGAACGGCGTCGCGGGCATTTTTCCATGGCTCTGCCTGGTATCGGTAATCGAACTTCTTGATGAACCAGCTGACATCGCTGCCCATCGTCTCATACGCCGGACCTTCGATCCGGGTCAGCGCGTCGATGAAGCCGGGCAGTTCCTTGGCGGGCAGCAGATCGGGAGCATCGGCCAACAGGGCGTGCAAGTGGGGGAGACAGAACCCCGCGCAGCCCGCGAAAACCGAGCGGAACTCGCCGTCGTGCTGCCACAGGTGCAGCACCGTGCCCACCGCGTTCGCGGTGTCCTCCGCCATATGCGAGCAGAGAATGCAGTCCTCCGCCATGGTACCCAGATCCTGCACCGCCGCCCGGTACGCTTCTTCCTGCCGGGCTTTCGACCGGCCGAGCCCGCCCCGGCCCATGGCGTCTGCCGCCCTCCCGGCGCGCGAGAGCGCTTCGTTCATCGCGGCGGTGGTCTCGTGCATGTGGGATTCCAGCATCAGTGCGTGGCCCAGGCGGTTGCCCATGCCGTACAGCAGCTGATGATGCCTCGCGCAGAAACCGTGGCGATTGACCCGGATCCGCCATTCGGGCTCCATCACGCTGGCTCCGAGAAAGCGCTCCGCCCAGGTGGCTTCGGACCGGTCCCGCATCGTGCAGAGAAAGCACGGTCCTCCCTGCCGGATGGCGTCCCACACGGGGATGGTGTCGATGTGCAGCTTCATGGGAGGCCTCCTCGTCTGTCACGGCGTCAGAAGGGACAGGGGGCCTCGACGGTCCTGCCCGCAAGTCCGGCCGGCGCGAAGTCTTCGGGAAAGGTCAGGGATTGGGCGCACAGCATCAGCTTGCCCTGGCATCGCATGGCACGGTTGAGGCTGCGGTCGCCGTACACGTCGTCTCCCAGCAGCGGGTGGCCCAGCGCGGCCAGATGGGCGCGGATCTGGTGGGTGCGTCCCGTGATGAGGTGAACCCGCAGCCGGCTGATGTTCCCGGCATCCAGGGTCTCGTAGGCGGTGATGATGAGGCGGCTGCCCGGCACCTCGCTGTCGTGGATGGTGACCCGGGCCGCACGGGCATCCTTCCGCAGCCAGGCCCGGCACTCCGCGGCGGCAGGCTTGGGCCGGCCTTTTACCAGGCAGAGATAGCGCTTGTCCAGCGTCCGGTCCCGGAAAGCCGCCGTCAGCGCTTCCTCCGCGGCCGGGTTGAGGGCGTAGACCACGATGCCGCAGGTCTGGTTGTCCAGGCGGTGGCATGGCACCGGTTCGAAGCCTGTCAGGCCTTCCGCCGCCGCGGCCCGCCGCAGCAGATCCGTCAGGGTGGGCAGCCCCCGGTCGTCCCCGTCCACGGAGAGCCCGGCCCGCTTGTTCAGGACCCAGACATCCGCGTCCCGGTACAGCGTCTCCAGGGCCGGCGCCGTCTCCATATAGAACACTTCCACGGTCTGCCCGGCGCGCACCCGGGCATCCGGCTTCACCCGCACCCCGTCCAGCTTCACGTCCCGGTGCGCAAAAACCCCGCGGATAGCCTGCGGGGTCAGCTGCGGAAGCAGATCGTGGACCAGCGTGTCGATGCGTCGGCCGTCGCTGGCCGGCGCCACGCCGTGGACAAGGCGCGCCATGTCAATGCACCTTTCTCGCGGTCACGAAGAGGAAGTCGGGGCACGCGCCCTGCAGCAGGTGCAGGGCGTCCAGCATTTTTTCGGTGGGCCGGGTCATCAGCTGGGCGGCGAGGACCTCCTTCATGGTGTCAAAGGAGACCGCCTGATGGGCCAGCAGCCGCAGATCCTCCACGGCCATCATGGGGTGGATGCCGGGGCGAAGCTCATCCCGGATCAGCCCGTGCAGCAGCATGGTGGCGCTGTGCTCCGCCTCGGAGAGCAGGAACTGGGGCGAGATATCCTCGTCGCCGTCCAGCAGATAATCCTCCAATCGGACAGGCCGAAGCAGATGCATCATGCGCTCGGGATCCGCCATGCCGGGATGGAGCAGCACCATCCGCCCGTCCCTGGTGAAAGTGTAGTCGAAGGCGACCCGCATCAGCCGCACCGAAAGCCGCTGCGCCTGTCCCATCCCGGCGGCGGGGATCAGCCGCTGCAGATAGGCGAGGGCATCGTCTGCGTAGATCATGCCGCAGGTGTTCAGCGCGCACACAACGGCCCAGCTGAATTCCAGCATCTGATCCCGGGTCTTTCGGTGCGCGTCCGACTGCAGGATCATCATCAGCCGCATGAGGATCTCCTTCGGCATGCACAGCTGATCCTGCTCATCCTGTGTTTTCACCGTGCACCACAGCCGCCGGACCAGGCTCTCGGCGGGCGAAACATCGCCCCAGTCGTCGATCCAGACCTTGCCGTCGTTCAGGATCAGCCGCAGCACCATGCCGTACTCTGCGTGGGTCAGCAGCGCCGCCTCGGCGGACATGCGATCCAGGACATGCTTCTGCAGCCCTTCCGCGCTGTGCAGGCTGAAGGAGCGGGCTTCCTCCTCCGCGTCATAGGAAATGGACCAAAGGATATCCGCGTTTTCATCCGTGCAGCCCGCGAACAGGCCGAAGTCCGGAAGATCGCGCAGGCGCTCTTCGCAGGCTTCCAGCTGCCGCTGCTGGATGACGCTCATGGTTTTGTCAGGCCAGGCGAGTGATGAGGCATGGATTTCTCGATACATACGTTCTCCCTACCCGCCGGTTGAATGGCGGATGGTCAGCTGAGCCTGACGATCCAGTTGTTTTCGTCCGGGATGCGGCCGTACTGGATGCCGGTCAGCGTGTCGTACAGTTTCTGCGCCACGGGGCCGATGTTCCCGTCACCGATGACGATGGTCTCGTCCTTGCGGCAGAGCGAGCCCACGGGGGAGATGACGGCGGCGGTGCCGGTGCCGAAGGCCTCGGTCAGCTTGCCGCTCTTGGCGTCGGCGAAGATGTCGTCGATGGCCAGCCGGGTCTCGACGGTCTCATAGCCCAGCTGCCGGGCCAGGGTCAGGACGCTCTGGCGGGTGATGCCGGGGAGGATGGAGCCGTTCAGCGCCGGGGTGACGATCTTGCTGCCGTAGGCGAACATCATGTTCATGGAGCCGACTTCCTCGACGTACTTCTGCTCCACGCCGTCCAGCCACAGCACCTGGGAGAAGCCCTTTTCCTCGGCGATGGCGCCGGCCAGGATGGAGGCGGCGTAGTTGCCGGCGCACTTGGTGAAGCCGGTGCCGCCGCGCACGGCGCGGACGTACTCGTCCTCCACATAGATGCCCACGGGCTTGAGGCCGTCCTTATAGTAGCTGCCCACGGGATCCAGGATGATGTAGAACAGGTAGTGACGCGCCGCGTGCACGCCCAGCATCACGTCCGTCGCGATCATGGTGGGGCGGATATACAGGCTGGTGCCCTCCTGATGCGGCACCCAGTCTTTCTCGATCAGGATCAGCTGCTTCAGGCCTTCCAGAGCCGTCTCCTCGTCCAGCGCCGGCATACCCATGCGCTTCGCGCTGCGGGTCATGCGCGCCAGGTTGTCCTGGGGGCGGAAGAGCTGCAGGCCGCCGTCGGCCCGGCGATAGCACTTGGAGCCCTCGAAGATCGCCTGGCCGTAGTGGAAGACGGTGGTGGCGGGATCCAGGCTGAAGTTGGCATAGGGGACGATGCGGGCGTCATACCAGCCGCGCCCTTCCTCGTAATCCATCAGGAACATGTGGTCGGTGAAGATCTTGCCAAAGCCGAGCTTGCTCTCGTCGGTGGGCTTTTCTTTGAGGGCGGTGGCCTTGGTGATGCTGATGGGAAGCATGGGAAATCCCTCCTGTTCTTGCCGCGATCCTCTGAGGGGTCAGGCGGTGTGTCTTCGTTCAGTCCGTTACTATTATAGTCTGCCGCGCGCCCGTGTCAAGCGCAGCGGAAGGCAGCAAAGGGAAATGTCAGGCGTTCTGCATCACATGGCAGGCGAGGAAGTGGCCGGGGGAGACCTCCTTCATCTCGGGCAGTGCCTCCGAACAGCGCTTCGTGCAGTAAGCGCAGCGCGTGCGGAAGGGGCATCCGCTGGGCGGATCGATGGGTGTCGGCACGTCGCCCTGCAGCACGATCCGCTTGGTGGTCGCGGCCTTCACAGGGTCGGCGATGGGAACGGCGGACATCAGCGCGGTGGTGTAGGGATGCAGGTGATGCTGATACAGCTCCGCCATGTCGGCCATCTCCACCAGGTGGCCCAGGTACATGACGCCGACGCGGTGCGAGATGTGGCTGACCATGGACAGGTCGTGGGAGATGAAGAGGTAGGCCATGTGCATCTCTTCCTGCATCTCTTCCAGCATGTTGATGACCTGCGCCTGGATGGATACGTCCAGCGCGGAGATCGGCTCGTCGCAGACGATGAACTCCGGGCGGGTGGCCAGTGCCCGGGCGATGCCGATGCGCTGCCGCTGGCCGCCGGAAAACTCGTGGGGATAGCGGTTCAGGTGGTCCCGCTTCAGGCCGACCCGGTCGATCAGCTCCCACACGCGGGCGATGCGCTCCAGCTTCGGAACGTGCTGCAGCTTCAGCGGTTCGGCGATGATGGACTCCACCGTCATGCGGGGATCCAGCGAGGCATAGGGATCCTGGAAGATCATCTGCATGCGCCTGCGATAAGGCGCGAGATCCTTGCCGCTCAGGTTCGCGATGTCCACGCCGCCGAAAAGGATCCGGCCTTCCCGGGGCTTGTACAGGCGCACGACCGTTCGGCCCACGGTGGTCTTGCCGCAGCCGCTTTCGCCCACCAGGCCGAAGGTCTCGCCGCGCCGGATATCAAAGCTCACGCCGTCCACGGCTTTCAGCACGGCCTGCGGGGCGAAGATGTCCTTTTTTTCGGCGGAAAACCACATCCGCAGGTCACGGACGGAGAGAAGAGGGGCGGTTTCGGTCATGGCGGTCACTCCCGGTCAATTTTGGGTGCGCAGGGATGCATGAGGTGGCAGGCCACCCGGTGCCCGTCTCCGAGATCGGTCTGCGGCGGCGGCACGGTCCTGCATATGCGCATGCAGTGACGGCAGCGGGGGGCGAAGGGACAGCCCTCCGGCGGCCGGAGCATGTCCGGCGGCGTGCCGGGGATGGGGATCAGCTTCCGATGCTCGCCCGTGGAGATCTTCGGCACCGAGCGCAGCAGGCCCCAGGTGTAGGGGTGGCGGGGATCGTAGAAGATGTCGGTGGCGGAGCCCTCCTCGCAGATGGTGCCGCCGTACATCACGATGATGCGGCTGCACATGCTGGCGATGACGCCCAGATCGTGGGTGATCATGACCACCGACGCGCCGGACTTCTGCTTCAGCGCCTCCAGCAGCTCCAGGATCTGCGCCTGGATCGTCACGTCCAGGGCGGTAGTGGGCTCGTCGGCGATGAGCATCTTCGGTGCGCAGGACAGGGCCATGGCGATCATGACGCGCTGCCGCATGCCGCCGGAGAGCTCGTGGGGGTACTGCCGCAGCCGCTCCTCCGGGGCGGGGATGCCCACCTCGTTCAGCAGCTCCAGGGCCTTTTCGCGGGCCTCCTTTTTCTTCATGCCGAGGTGGATCTTCAGGGGCTCGGTCAGCTGCTGCTCCACGGTGAAGAGCGGGTTGAGCGATGTCATCGGATCCTGGAACACCATGCCGATGTCGCGCCCGTGCATGGCCCGGAGCTCCTTCGCGCCCAGCTCCGTCATCTCGACGCCGTCGAACAGGATGGAATCGGCCGTGATGGTCGCGTAATCGGGCAGCAGGTGCATCACGCTCAGCATGGTCACGCTCTTGCCGGAGCCGGACTCGCCCACGATGCCGAGAAACTCGCCTTCGTTCACATGGAAGGAGATGCCGCGCACGGCCTGCACCGTGCCGACGCCGATCCGGAAGGTCGTAGTCAGGTTCTGGACTTCCAACAGGGCCACGGTTTCACCGCCTTTTCGGGGAAAGAATGGATCAGTGCTTCAGCCGGGGGTCCAGTGCGTCGCGAAGACCGTCGCCGATGAAGTTCAGCGAGAGCATCGTGATGCAGATGGCCGCCACCGGGAAGATCAGCAGCCAGGGCATCTCGCTCATCCAGGCCTGCCCCTCGTTGGCCAGGGTGCCCCAGGAAGCCATGGGCACCTGGATGCCGATGCCCAGGAAGGACAGGAAGGCCTCGGAGAAGATGGCACTGGGCACGAGGAACGCGGTGGAGACGATGATGGGCCCCATGGCGTTCGGGACGAGATGGCGGAACAGCAGCGTGGGGAGCTTTGCCCCGGCCAGCTTGGCCGCCATGATGTACTCCGAGTGCTTCAGGCGCAGGATCTCGCTGCGCACCACGCGCGCCGTTCCGATCCAGGAGGTGAAGCACAGGGCGATGATGACGCTCTGGACGGTGGAGCCCAGGATCAGCATGATCAGCAGCACGTACAGCAGGCTGGGCAGGGCGGTGAGGATGTCGACGATGCGCATCATCACCATGTCCGTGCGCCCCCCGATATAGCCGGAGATGCCGCCGTAGATGACGCCCACGAAGAGGTTGATGGCCGCGGCCACGAAGCCCACCGCCAGCGAGATGCGCGCGCCGTACATGATGCGGATGAACAGGTCGCGGCCCATGGCGTCGGTGCCGCACAGGTGCTCCCGGGACGGGGGCTGGCGGCTGTTGAAAAAGTCCATGCCGTCATAGGTCTTGTCGGAGAACTCGGGGATCAGGATGCAGGCCGCCACCATGATGCCGAGGATGATCAGGCCGATCATCGCCAGCCGGTCGTGCCGGAAACGCTGCCACACGTCGTGCCAGTAGGACGTGGAAGGGCGCACGATCTCATCGCCGTCGTCGCTGACGCCGACCACCGTGAACATCGACGGCGGCATGTCCTTATAGGGGATATCCACGTTATAGCGGTCATAGGCGCTCATGCACACACCTCACTTGTCGAGCTTGACGCGCGGATCGATGATGGCCAGCAGGATGTCGCTGATCAGGTTGCACACCACCACGAAGGCGCCGTAGAACACGACGATGCCCAGGATCATGGTGTAGTCGCGATCGCTGACCGAACTGACGAAATACTTGCCGATGCCGCCCACGGAGAAGACGCTCTCCACCACGAAGGAGCCGGTCAGCAGGCCCGCCACCAGCGGCCCCAAGTAGGTGATGACCGGGGTCATGGCGTTCTTCAGCGCGTGCTTGGAGACCACCATCAGCTCGCTGACGCCCTTGGCCCGCGCGGTGCGGACATAGTCGTTCTCCAGCGCCTCCAGCATGGAGGACCGGGTCTGCCGGGCGATGTAGGCGATGGGGTGGAAGCTCAGGCACAGCACCGGCAGCACATAGCTGAGCACCTGTTCGCTGTGGAAGACGGCGATCGGCATCCTGAAGACCTCGCCGAAGAGCAGAAGCAGCAGAACCGCCAGGATGAAGGTCGGCACCGAGATACCCACCGTGGCAAAGGCCAGCACGCCGTAATCCGCGGGCTTTTTGCGGTTCAGCGCCGCCACGATGCCCAGCGGGATGCCCACCAGCAGCGAGAACACCACCGCGATGCCGCCCACCAGCGCCGAGATCGGAAAGTGGTAGGCGATCTTGTCGTTCACGCTCACGCCGGGATACTTGAAGGAGATGCCCAGATCGCCGTGCAGAAGATTGTTCCAGTAGTCGATGTACTGATCCCACAGCGGCTTGTTCAGGCCGTAGCTCTCCGCCAGCCGGTTCAGGATCACCTCGGGCACGTTTTTCTGTTCATCGGGGCTGAAGGGTCCTCCGGGCATGGCGTGCATCATGAAAAATGCGATGGTGATCAGCACCACCAGGCTGATGACGCCGGCCAGGATCCGCTTCAGGATATATTTCAGCATGACATCACATCCATACAAAGTCGGCGTGGAGACAAACTCACACACATGCATTATACCGCAAAGCGGGGGATTACGCAAATCCTGTACAAAGGAAAAACGGAGCGGCAAGCCGCTCCGCGAATGGCCGTGCAGGCCCCTATTCCCATGTGTCGTAAGGCGCGCGCCGCCCCCGGATGAGCATCGCGTCGCCGAAGGAGAAGAAACGGTAGCGCTCCCTCACCGCGACCGCGTAGTCCGCGAGGGCTTTCTCCCGGGTGAGGAAGGCGCTGACCAGCATCAGCAGCGTGGACTGGGGGAGGTGGAAGTTGGTGATGAGGCCGTCCACCGCCTTCACGCGCACGCCCGGGTGGATGAAGATGGCCGTGTCGCCGCTGCCGGCGTGGATCACGCCGTTGTCGTCCGCCACGGTCTCGATGGTGCGCACGGAGGTGGTGCCCACGCAGATCAGCCGCCCGCCCGCCTCCCGGATGCGGTTGAGGGTGTCGGCGGCCTCCGGGGTCACCTCGTACCATTCCGAGTGCATCCTGTGCTCGCCGATGTCCTCGGCCTGCACGGGGCGGAAGGTCCCCAGCCCCACGTGCAGCAGCACCGGCACGATCGTCACGCCCTTTGCCCGGATGCGGTCCAGCAGCTCCGGGGTGAAGTGCAGCCCGGCGGTCGGCGCCGCGGCGGAGCCCTCCGTGCGGGCATATACGGTCTGATAGCGCTCCCGGTCTGTCAGCTTTTCGTGAATGTAGGGCGGCAGGGGCATCTCGCCCAGCCGGTCCAGCAGCTCCTCGAAGACGCCGTCGTAGCGGAACCGCACGGTCCGCCCGCCTGTCTCCTCCACGTTGCCCAGGATCTCGCAGCGCACGAGGCCGTCCCCGAACCGGCAGAAGGTCCCGGGCTTCAGCCGGCGGCCCGGCCGCACCAGGGCCTCCCAGTCGGTCGCCGTGATCCTGCGCAGGAGCAGCACCTCCACGGGGACGCCCGTGTCCTCCTTCACACCCAGCAGGCGCGCGGGGATCACCCGCGTCTCGTTCAGCACCAGCGCGTCACCGGGGTCCAGATACCCGATCACGTCGTCGAACCGGCGGTGCTCCACGCTGTCGTCCAGCGCGCTGACCACCATGAGCCGGCTGTGATCCCGGGGCTCGATGGGCGTCTGGGCGATCAGTTCTTCCGGGAGGGTGTAGTCAAAATCGGCGGTTCGCATGTCACAGCTCCATCTGCGTCTGCTCGGAATCGGCGCCTGCGGCCTGGCCGGGCATCCTGCGGTTCATGTATTCCCAGGCGGCGGGGGTGCAGACGCGTCCCCGGGGCGTGCGGGTGATAAAGCCCAGCTGCATCAGATACGGCTCGTATACGCTCTCAATGGTGGCCGCGTCCTCGCCGGTGGTGGCCGCCAGCGTATCCAGTCCCACCGGGCCGCCCGCGAACTTGTCCATCATGGTGGCCAGCATGGTGCGGTCGGTCTTGTCCAGTCCCAGACTGTCCACGCCGTTCATCACCAGCGCTTCGTCCGCCATCTGCGCGCTGAGAACGCCGTCGTTGCGCACGTCCGCGTAGTCCCGGGCGCGGCGCAGCATGCGGTTGGCGATGCGGGGGGTGCCGCGGCTTCGGCGGGCGATCTCCAGCATGCCCTCGGGCTGGGCTTCCCTGACCTTCAGCAGGCCCGCGCTGCGGGTGACGATGCGTGAGAGCTCCTCCGGCGAATACATCTCCAGCCGGTAGATGATGCCGAAGCGGTCGCGCAGCGGCGCCGACAGCATGCCGAAGCGCGTGGTCGCGCCGATCAGGGTGAAGCGCGGCACGGGGATGCGGAGGGACCGCGCGGTGGGACCCTTGCCGACGATGATATCGATGGCAAAATCCTCCATGGCGGGGTACAGCACCTCTTCCACGGAGCGGGAAAGCCGGTGGATCTCGTCGATGAACAGCACATCCCCTTCGTTCAGGTTGGAGAGCATGGCCGCCAGGTCCCCGGGCTTCTCGATCGCCGGGCCGGAGGTCACGCGGATGTTCTGTCCCATCTCTGCCGCCACGATGGAGGCCAGGGTGGTCTTGCCCAGGCCGGGCGGGCCGTAGAGCAGGATGTGGTCCAGCGGCTCGTGCCGGTTCAGGGAGGCCTGGATGTAGATGCTCAGGCTTTTCTTCACGTCTTCCTGCCCCACATATTCCCGCAGGGTGTGCGGGCGCAGCGAAGTATCCAGTGCGTCGTCGTCCTGGCGCAATGAACCGGTGACAATGCGTTCGTCGTCCATATTGCCCTCTTCATGTCTTCCCTGTGCGGCCCCGTTCGCTCGCTGCCGCAGGGCGGCGAGGCACGGAGACCACGCAGGCTTTCTGTTTACAGGCGGGTGTCCGGTCCGCGAAGCCGTGCGGGGTCACTCTTTTCGGGCCTTGACCAGCAATGCGTCGAGATACGGCCGGCCGTGCCGCGAAGCGGACGGATGGAACTCGGCCAGCTCAAAGGACCAGTGAGGGTGCCTCTTCTTCAGCTCCTTGATCGTGCCGTCCACGATCCGCCGGGTCTTCTCCGCTTTCCTGATGTCCCCGATGTTGTCGTATCCCCTGTGCCGGGTGCGGACCACCGGTTCTTCGTACCGCAGGCCCACGCGCCCCAGGGGGATCCTGAACTCCGCGGTGTCGCGGAAAAAGCCTGTCCATGTGACAGACAGGAGTTCCCCCCGGATCTGTTCGTCACACCTGTCCGCAGCCGCCGCAATGGCGTCCTTCTCCATCTTTTTATCCAGCTTCTCGGCTTCGGCGTCCGCGGCATGCCGGGCCTTTCGCTCCAGCTTCTCCTGCGCCAGGGCTTCGGATCTGTTCCTGAACCTGCCGATAATTCCCATTCCCGGTTCCTCCCATCGGTCGGATCCCGCCTTCGGGCCGGCTCACATCATGGCCATGCCCTTCAGCGCCTGCGTGATCAGCTCGTTCACGGAGGCCCCGCGGTCCCTGACCTGGCTGAGGGCGTTCCGGGCTTCGGCGGCGGAATAGCCCAGGGCCATCAGGGCTTCCATGGCCTCGCCGACGGCATCGCCCGGCTGGATCGGCACAGGGGCCGCCCCCGCGGCGCTGACCGTGCTGACCTCCGCCTGGCTGATCTTGTCCCGCAGTTCCAGGGTGATGCGCTGGGCCGTCTTCTTGCCCACGCCCGGCGCCCGGCACAGGGCCTGCACGTCGTCCATCAGGATGGCCACCTGCAGATCCCGGACCGGCATGGAGCCGAGGATACTCAGCGCCATCTTCGGGCCCACGCCGCTGACCCCGATCAGCCGCATGAAGAGGTCTTTCTCCTCCTGCGTCGCGAATCCGAACAGCTCGGCCGCGTCCTCCCGCACGGAGTAATAGGTCAGGCAGCGCATGGTCTGCCCCACGGCGGGGGCGGCCTGCAGCGTGGTCAGGGAGCACGTCAGCAGATAGCCGACGCCGCCGGCCTGCAGGATCAGGGCTCCGCCGGACTTGTCACAGACGGTTCCTTCGATAAAAGCGTACATAGTGCCTCACTTCATTCTGAACTGTTCTTTGGCAACGCCGCTGTTGCAGTGGGTGATGGCGCAGGCGATGGCATCCGCGGCGTCGTCGGGTCTCGGGATCTCGTTCATGCCCAGGAGCATCTTCACCATGGCCTGGATCTGGGGCTTCCTGGCGCTGCCGTCGCCGGTGACCGCCTGCTTGATCTGCCCCGGGGTGTATTCGTAGAGGTTCTCGGTGTACTCCGTGGCGGCGATGATGGCCGCGCCGCGGGCCGCGCCCACCATCAGCGCGGTGGTGACGTTATGGGCGAAGAACAGCTCCTCGAAGGCCACGTCGTCCGGCCGGTAGATGTTCACCAGATCCCGCACGCCCTGGTAGAGGGTGCGCAGCCGGTGCTGCATGGGCGTCCCCGCAAAGGTCTCGATGACCCCGTAGTTGATGAGGCGGATGCGGCTGCCCTTGCTCTCCACCACGCCCCAGCCCATCAGGGCGTATCCCGGGTCGATCCCCAACACGATCATGCCGCCGCCGTCCTTTCCGTTCTCAAGCCCATGATAGCACAATCCGCCGGTTTGTAAAGGGGAACACCGGCCCGATGTCATGCCCCGCGAAAAACCCTCCCCGCTGTCCGGAGAGGGTCGCGCATGCGGTCTTATCCGTTCCGGCCTTCGCTGTGCGCCGGAGCCTCCGTCTTTTTCCCGCCCAGATAGTAGCTCCGCAGGATGCGGCTGTTCAGGTTCCCCGGCAGCAGGCGGTGCAGCGCGACCGCCAGCCGCTGGTCGGGGGAGGCGATGCGTTTGCGGAGCGGGAGATGCCTGCGCCCAAGCAGCTTCGCGATCTTCCGCCCCAGCTTGTCCGGGTCGGAGCCGCCCTGCTCGTCCCGATGGATGACGGCTGTCCCCTTCGCAAATTCGGCCGCGTAGGGCGACGCGTCGGTCATTCCCGCGCTCCGGTAGCGATAGGAGTCCGAGCCGGAGCGGTGATCGCCGGGCTCGATCAGGCACACCTCGATGCCGAAGGGCTTGCATTCCATGGACAAGCACTCGGCGTAGCCCTCCACCGCGTGCTTTGCGGCGGTGTAGGCGCTCTGGAAGGGGATGCCCAGCAGCCCGTTGATGGAGGAAAACATGATGATGCGGCCTTTGCCCTTCTCCCGCATGATGGGCAGCACCAGGCTGTTCATCCGGACCATGCCGAGAAAGTCGGTCTCCAGGATCCGGCGGTATTCGTCCACACGGGTCTCCTCGCAGCTGCCCAGCATCAGGATGCCCGCGCACTGCACCAGCGCGTCGGGCGGCCCGGCCAGCAGCATGGCCTGTTCCGCGAATGCTTCCGCGCCGGCGTCGTCCGTCACGTCCAGAGGCAGTCGGAACAGTCCCGGCTGCTGATCCCCGTGGAAGGATCTTGCGCCGGCCACCACGATGTGTCCTGCCTTCACCAGCTGCTGTGCCGTGTGCATCCCGAGCCCGCTGGAGCCTCCCGTCAGCCAGATGATCATTGTGCGGCCTCCTCTGTCAGAAGCGATCCCACGACCCGCTGCGAGTGAGCCGCGGCGAGCGTCACAAAGGCGGGATAGTCCATATCGCTCCCGCCGTCGGCGTTGTCCGAGATGGAGCGCAGGATGGCGCAGGGCGTACCGTTCATCAGGCAGGCGTGCGCCACCGCCGCGCCCTCCATCTCCACGGCCTTCGCACGGAAGAGATCGTGGATCCGCGTGCGCTGCTCCGCGCTGTGGATGAACTGGTCGCCGGTGGCCACGATCCCCCGGTGCACGCGCATGCCCTCCACCTTTCCGGCGGCGCGCAGGAGACGGGCGGCCAGATCCGCGTCGCAGGGGAACTCCGTCAAGCCCACCATGCTGACATAGCCGGGCGGATCACCGAGAGGCGAGGTGTCCATGTCGTGCTGCACGGCCGCGTCGGCGATCACCATATCCCCGATGCCGACACCGCTTTCGCCCGATCCCGCGACCCCGAGATTCAGCACCCATTCCGGCTGAAATCTCAGGATCATCGCCTGGGCGCACAGGGCCGCGTTGACCTTGCCCGGCCCGCAGACCGCCAGCACGGCCTCATGCCCGAACAGCCGCCCGCTGACGAAGCGGTGCATCCCGATGCGGGTCTCCTCGCGTTCCTCCAGCCTGCCCTCCAGGGCTTCGATCTCCACGCTCATGGCGCCGATGAGTCCGATCATGCGCGTCCCTCCTCACAGCAGGTGCTTCAGCCGGTCGTAGACCGTCCGGTAAGCGTCGGGGTCGAAGTGGATGCCGTCCGCCGTGTGCTCATACAGCAGATCTCCCGCGGCATCCTTCAGCCCGTCGTTGACATCGATATAATGGAACCCGAACTCTGCGGCCAGCGCCTCGACCATCCGGTTGGCCCGGGCTACGGCCTCGTTTGTGCGGGTCATCTGTCCCCACCCGGCTTCGGCGGCGCGGCGGAGGTTCACCGGATAGTAGGCCATCAGCCAGACCTCGGTATCCGGCAGCCTGTCCCGGATGATCTCACAGATCCTGCGCTCGTTGCGGGAGAGATGCTCAAACCAGTCCTCACCGTCCGGCATCTCGCGGATATCGTTGGTGCCGATGTTGAGGAACAGCTTCGACGGCTCCGGATCCAGCAGCATCACGTCGATGCCCGCGAGAAACTCGTCCGTCGTGTATCCGCCGATCCCTCGGTTGTAGACGACCGGCAGGCCGTCGTTCGCGCAGAACTCGGCGATCGGGAACATCTCCATCAGGGAGGAACCGGTGAACAGCGTCTGCCCCTTCCGGATATACCGGTTCAGCTGCCGGAACTGCTCCAGCTTGCGGTCCTTCTCCCGCCGGTGCTGTTCGGACATCAGCTCCCGCAACCGTTTTCCGACCTCGTCCGTGATTTGGCGAAGCTCTGCCATGGCGATCCCTCCCTGCGGTCTGTTCTCTCAGATTATAGCCGCAGACCGCGGGAAAATCAATCCGATTATTGAGCCGGCGATGCGCGCGCGACGGGAAAAAACGGATCGGGACCGGCGGTGAAAACATGCGTGAACGGCATTCCCTTTCTCTTGACGCAACACGCGATTTTTGCTATCCTTTTGCGAGGATGGCGCAGGTGCCATCCTGCATCATGTCAGCCCTTCCGCGCCCGCCGCGGGACGGGCCGACCGTCAAGGAGAAAAACGGCGATGCGCGAGCGGTTCGTGACCCGATGGCAATTCCGCAAGGCGGCTCCCGATACCCCGTACGAGGCGATCCGCGGCGACGGGTGGCAGGCGGTTTCCCTGCCGCACGACTGGCTGATCTCACAGGAGAACGACCTGTACGAAACGGGCGACGGCTGGTACCGCCGCACGCTGACCGTGCCCGGGGGCGAGACCGCCGACACCTGGCGGCTTCGCTTTGACGGCGTCTATATGGACTGCGACGTCGCGGTCAACGGCGAGACCGTCTGCACGCATCGCTACGGCTATACGGCTTTCGAAGCCGACCTGACCGGCAAGGTGAAGGCCGGGGACAACGAGATCACGGTCCTCATCCGCCACCGCAGCCCCAACTCCCGCTGGTACTCCGGCGCGGGCATTTTCCGCGAGGTCACCCTGCTGCACTTCGCCGGGGCGCACCTGGTGAGCGACGGCGTATATGCCGTGGCGCGGCGCGCCGAAGGAGCGATGTGGCGTCTGGACGTGACGGCGGAGGTTTCCGGGCCCGACGGCACGCCCGTTTCCTTCGAACTGGACGACCTCGGCGGCGCTCCCGTCGCGAAGATGAGCGCGATCGCCGCGGACGGGACGGCGGCCGCGTCCGCCGATGTGCTCTCGCCCCGGCGCTGGTCGCCCGAAGAGCCGAACCTGTACCGGCTGACCGTGAGGGCGGGGGAGGACTCGCTCACCTGCAGTATCGGCTTCCGCGAGACCCTCTTCGACCCGGAGCGCGGCTTTGTGCTGAACGGCGAGCCCGTGAAGCTCAAGGGCGTCTGCCTGCACCACGACCTCGGCCTGTTCGGGTCGGCCTTCCACCCGAAGGCGGCCCGGCGGCAGCTGCGGCTGATGAAGGACATGGGCGCCAACGCCGTCCGCACCACCCACAATCCCCCGGCTTCCGCCTTCCTGGATCTCTGCGACGAGATGGGCCTGCTGGTGATCGACGAGGCCTTCGACATGTGGCGGCTGCCCAAGACCACCTATGACTATGCCCGCTTCTTCGACGCGTGCGTGGAGGAGGATGTGGCAAGCTGGGTGCGCCGGGACCGGAACCACCCCTGCGTGATCATGTGGTCGGTGGGCAATGAGATCTATGACACCTTCGGCGATCCGAAGGCCCCCGATATCACCCGCATGCTGAAGGAGAACGCCGAAAAGCACGATCCCCGGCACAACGCCTCCGCCACCATCGGCTCCAACTACATGCCCTGGGAAGGGGCGCAGAAGTGCGCGGACGTGCTGAAGCTGGCGGGCTACAACTACGGGGAGAAGCTCTACGCGCGGCATCACGCGGAGCACCCGGACTGGGTAATCTACGGCAGCGAGACCGCTTCGCTGGTCTTCTCCCGGGGCGTGTATCATTTCCCCATCACCGCCTCCATCCTCGCGGATGAGGACCTGCAGTGCTCCGCGCTGGGCAACAGCAACACCTCCTGGGGCGCGACGGATCTGGGCGCGATGATCGCCGACGACCTGAATACCCCCTGGTCCATGGGCCAGTTCATCTGGAGCGGCATCGACTACATCGGCGAGCCCACCCCCTACCACACCCGGAACAGCTATTTCGGGCAGGCGGATACGGCATGTTTCCCGAAGGACGCCTACTATCGCTTTCAGGCGGCCTGGGTGGACCGGCCCATGGCCCACATCGGCGTCTGCTGGGACTGGAACGAGGGCCAGCTGATCGACGTGCCCGTGATGACGAGCCTCCCGACGGCGGAGCTCTTCCTCAACGGCGTGTCCCTGGGCGCGAAGCATGTGGACGTCCGGAACGCGGCCGACTCCGTCGCCGTGTGGCGGGTGCCCTTCGCCCCCGGCGTGCTCCAGGCCCGCTGCTATGACGCGGAAGGCCATATGAAAGCCCAGGACATGAAGATGACCCCCGGCGAGCCCGCCCGCCTCACCCTTTCCTGCGGGGAGGATACGCTCCTTGCGGACGGTGAGGACGTGGCCTTCATCACCGTGGGCTGCGCCGACGTCCAGGGACTCCCGGTGGAAAACGCCAACAGCCGTGTCCGGATCGAAGTCTCCGGCCCCGCGCACCTCATCGGCGTGGACAACGGCGATTCCACGGACCCCGACGGATACAGGCAGGACACCCGCAGGCTTTTCTCCGGCAAGCTGCTGGCGGTGGCCGGCATGGCCACGGAACCCGGAGAAGTGACCGTGACCGCCTTCTGCGAGGGATTGGCTCCGGCCAGGCTGACGCTGTCCGCCCTGCCCGCGGAGCGCGTGACGGATACCGTTCCGCCGGTGATCCGCCGGGCGACCGAAGAAAAACCGACCGAAGTCCGCTGCATCCGCCTGCAGGCCCAGGGCTCCACGGCGCTTTCGCCCGAGCATCCTGCGGTGGAGATCCGGACAGAAATCCTGCCCGCCGCCGCGTCGGAGCAGCCGATCCGCTATCGCATGGTCAACGCCCAGGGCATCGAGTCCCCGGCGGCGCTCATCGAAGAGATCCCCGGCGGCGTCCGGGTGACCGGCGCGGGCGACGGCCACGTCTATCTCCGCGCCACCGCGGCCAACGGAGAAAGCCACGCCAGGGTGATCTCCCAGCTGGATATGGATCTGACCGGTTTCGGCAAGGCCAGTCTCGATCCCTACGGCTTTGTGACCGCCGGTCTCTACGACCTGCACGAGGGCGATATCGGCGCCGGCAACGAGCAGGGCATCGCCTTCGCCCGCGACGGCGAGAGCATGGTGGGCTTCTCCAACGTGGACTTCGGCCCCGTGGGCTCGGACGAGATCACCATCCCCGTCTTTGCCCTGAACGACGACGCCTATGACATCCGGCTGTGGCAGGGCGACCCCCGGAAGGGCGGGGAGAAGCTGGCCGTGCTGACCTACAAAATGCCCTACATCTGGAACGTGTACCAGGAACAGACCTTCCGGCTGCCGCGCCGCCTGACGGGCCTGCAGACTCTCTGCTTCTCCCTGGACAGGAAGGTCCACCTGAAGGGCTTCCGTTTCACCAGGCAGAGCCGGGCGTGGCTGACGAACCGGGCGGCCGGTGCGGATGAGATCTACGGCGACGACTTCGTCCGCGGCGAGGAGGCCGTCACCGGCATCGGCAACAACGTGTCCCTGCTCTTCGGGAACATGGACTTCGGCGAGGGCGGGCCCGTGCGCCTGACGCTCCGCGGCTCCACGCAGAATCCGGTCTGTTCCGTCAATGTGCGGATCACGGACGCGGCGGGCGCGCAGACGACCCAGATGTGCAGCTTCACCCGGGAGGGCGGCGCGGAGCAGACCTTTGCGCTGACGGCCCCCGAGGGCGTGTGCACCGTGGCGTTCATCTTCCTGCCCGGCGCGCGGTTCGACTTTGAGACCTTCCGCTTTGAGAGGCTTTGATATGGCGCTTCCGATGAATGAGGTCCTCCCGGGCGTATATCATCTCACGGACGAGATGGGCGTGTGCATGACGCTGCTGGCGGGAGAACAGCAGGCGCTGCTGGTGGACACGGGCTACGGCTTCGGCGATCCGCTGAAACGTATCCGCGCCGTCACGGACAAACCGCTGCACGTGCTGCTGACCCACGGCCACCACGACCATGCCCTGGGCGCCATGCATTTCGACAGGGTTTGGCTCTTTGATGAAGACAGGCCGGTCTATGACACCTATACCCGCGATCCCTGGCGCAGCCGCGCGGCGGATCAGGCGAAGGACAAGGGCATCCCCTTTGACCGCGACGCCTGGCTGTCAGCCCCCATGCCGGAGCCGGAACAACCGCCGGGATGCCTGGATCTGGGCGGCATGACGGCGCGGATCATCCTCTGCCCGGGGCACACTCCCGGCTCGGCGGTGGTCTGGGTGCCGGAGCGGGAGCTGCTGCTGACCGGCGATGACTGGAACCCCGTCACCTGGCTGTTTTTCCGCGAGGCGCTGCCGGTGCGCGAATACCGTCAGAACGTGCGCCGCCTGGCGGGCCTGCCCTTCCGGCACGTACTGTGCAGCCACCGGGAGGGCCTCTGGCCCCGCGAGACCTTCACCGCGTTCCTGGACGGGCTCACCGATGCCTGCCTCGCCGCCGCGGAGCCGTCAGGCGAAGGCGCGGAGCAGGGCATCGCCACGGCGACGGCGCACCCGGCCCATGAGCAGGCCCTGGTGTTCGACCGCGCCAAACTGTGACTTTGAAAAGAGGCTGGCTGTCATGAGCGAAACGCAGAGACTGTCCTGGCTGCCCTTCCTGAAACAGCCCGTGCCCGCCGGATTGCGCGAGCCGGTGCAGGTGGCGGCTTTTGAACTTGCCCAGGGAGCGTCCTGTCCCGCCCGCGCCGAGATCGGCCCCGGGATGGAGGACGAGGCCTGGGAACTGCTGCCGGAGGGGGAGGGCTGGATCGTCCGCGGCGGAAGGCGGGGCGTGCTCTACGGCGCCTATGCCCTGCTGGAGGCCCTGCACACCGGGCGCAAGCCCTGGTCCGGCCTTCAGAAGCCCTTTTACGCGGACCGCATGCTCAACTGCTGGGACAACATGGACGGCAGCGTGGAGCGGGGCTACGCGGGGCGCTCCCTCTGGTTCGAGAACGGCGGCTTCGCGTACGATCCGAAGCGCATCCGGCAGATGGGGAGGCTCTTCGCCTCCTGCGGACTGAACGTGCTGTGCCTGAACAACGTGAACGTCCACTGGCCGGCCCAGCGGCTGATCGCCGACATGCTGCCGAAACTCGCGGAGTTCGCCGCCATCCTGCGCCCCTTCGGCGTCCGGCTGATGACCTCGGTGGACTTCTCGCAGCCCATGCGCGACGGCGTGCCCACGGCGGACCCGCTCGACAGCAGGGTGCAGGACTGGTGGAACGTCTGCGCGGACCGCGTCTGGGCCGCCATCCCCGATTTCTTCGGCTTTCTTGTCAAGGCGGACAGCGAGCACCGGCCCGGCCCCTTCACCTACGGCCGCACGCACGCCGAAGGCGCGAACATGCTGGCCCGGGCGGTGGCACCCCACGGCGGGAAGCTGGTCTGGCGCGCCTTCGTGTACAACTGTCAGCAGGACTGGCGCGACACGAAGACCGACCGCCCCTGCGCCGCCTATGAGACCTATGCGCCGCTGGACGGGCAGTTCGACGGGAATGTGATCCTCCAGGTGAAGAACGGCCCCTTCGACTTCCAGGTGCGGGAGCCCGTGTCGCCCACATTCTTTGCCATGCCCCGCACCGATCTGGCCCTGGAGCTGCAGCTGGCCCAGGAATACACCGGCCAGCAGATCGATATCTACGCCATGCCGCCCATGTGGGACGAGCTCCTGCAGGACCTGCCCCCGCAGACGGTGAAGGCCGTGGCGGCGGTGAGCAATCTGGGGCGGGACGCCAACTTCTTCGGCCATCCCTTCGCCGCGCTGAACCTCTTTGCCTTCGGCGAGTACGCGTGGTACCCCTGTGTCCGGCGGGAGCAGATCGTCCGCGACTGGGTCCGCCTGACCTACCCTGACCTGCCGGACGGGGATCGCGCCGCACTCGCCGCCCTGCTGCTGGACAGCCGGCATGTGTACGAGCTCTACACCGCGCCGCTGGGCCTGTGCTGGATGGTCAGTCCCAACAACCACTACGGCCCGAGCCCCGACGGCTACGAGTATCAGGCCTGGGGGACCTATCACCGCGCCGACCGCAGCGCCATCGGCATCGACCGCACGGGCGGCGGCACGGGCTATGCCGCGCAGTATCCGGACGCCCTGCGCGCGCGGTACGAGTCGCTCGACACCTGCCCGGACGAGCTGCTTCTCTTCTTCCACCGCCTGCCCTACGACTACGTGATGCGGGACGGCCGAACCCTGGTCCAGCGGGTCTATGACGACCACTTCGAGGGCCTGGCCCGGACGGAAGCCATGGCGGAGACGCTGGAAGCCCTGCCGCTTCCTTCCCCCGACCGGGAGGAGGTCCTTGAGCGCATAGGCCGCCAGCGGACGGACGCCCGGGAGTGGTGCGACATCATCAACAGCTTTTTCCGGCGCTTCAGCGGGGCAGAGGACGCCCACGGGCGCAGGATCTACCCCTGAGAGGAGATGGAGGCATGGCGGCCCATGTGATCAGGGAACTGCCGCCGGACTGCGTCGAGATCGACCGTATCGATCTCCAGCATGACCGCCGGACGGCCATGGTGGTGAATGCCGCGGCCCTCGTCGTGATGATCGCCATGGGCTTCGGCATGAACTTCGTGATCCCCGTGGCCGAGATGTTCGACGTGGAGAACGGCTGGATCCCGGTGGTCGTGCGGCTGCTGGTCATGACCGCCGGCTATCTTGCCTACATCGTCCTCCACGAGCTGACCCACGCGGCGGTGATGCGGCTGTTCGGGGCCGGGAAGATGTGCTTCGGCTTCAGCGGGCTCTATGCCTATGCCGGCAGCAAGGAGGACTGGTTCGACAAGCTGTCCTACATCCTGGTGGCGCTGGCGCCGCTGATCATCTGGACGCTGGTCTTCGGGCTGCTGCAGATCCTGCTGCCCCGCCCCTGGGCCTGGGTGGTGTGGTTCTGGCAGATCGGCAACGTCTCCGGCGCCGCGGGTGATGTCTATGTGGTGATTCGCCTGTCGAAGCATCGCGGCGAGGTGTGGATCCGCGATACGGGATATGAGATGAGTGTCTGGAGGAACGGGCGCGGCGCCTGATGTGCCGCCCCGATCGGATCGGGAATGCGGGCGGCGTGATCGCGCCGCCCCGGAAATGGGGGAGACCATGTTCAAGAATCTGCGGAACAGCTATTACTTCGGCAAAGCCGGCAAGGCGGATTACACCGTGGACGATCTGCCCACCACCCGCTGGCAGCTTTTCTGGGTGACGCTCAGAACGCGCCTCGGTTCGCTGATGCGGGTGAACATGCTGTACATGCTGGTGTTCGTCCCCGCCATCGTGGTGATGATGATCTTCACCAGCCAGATCTTCCAGCTCCAGAACTTCATCGCCGATGAAAACGGGCAGAACAGCTATGCCAGGATGCTGGCCTCCGGGCAGGACCTGGGCGATCAGCAGGAACTGATCACCCAGCGCGCGGCTTACAGCCTCACCGAGGATGAATACTACCTGCTGCGCAACAACCGCCTGATGCGGATGCTGCTGTGGCTGATCCCCTGCATCGCCGTCACGGGCCCCTTCACCGCGGGCGTCAGCTATCTGACCCGCAACTGGTCGCGGGATGAGCACGCCTTTGCCTGGTCCGACTTCAAGGACGCCCTGAAGGACAACTGGAAGCAGGCGCTGCCCGTCTCCGTGATCACCGGCATCCTGCCGTTCATCGTGTACATGGGCGTCTTCACTTACCGCGAACTGGCGGCGGAAAGCTGGTTCTACGTGATCCCGGAGGCGCTGGTGATCCTGGCGGGCGTGCTGTGGAGCATCTCCGTGACCTACATGTACCCCCTCATGGTCAGCTATGAACTGAGGTTCTCCGACCTGATCCGCAACGCGTTCCTGCTAGCTGTCGCCCGTCTTCCCCAGAGCACCGGCATCCGCCTGCTGCACTGCATGCCCTGCGTGCTGGCCTTTGCGCTTTCGATCCTGCTTCCTTACAATGTGATGCCCTACGTGTTCATGCTGCTCTTTGCCTGGTACCTCATCCTCGGCTTCATGATGAGCCGGTTCGTCACGTCCTCCTACTGCAACGCGGTTTTCGACCGGTTCATCAATCCCCGGATCGAAGGCGCGAAGGTCGGTCGGGGCCTGCATCGCGAGGAGGACGACGAGGAGGAGGCCGACCCGGAGGATCCCGCCGGCGGCGTGGAAGAGAAGCGGGAGGACTGAGGCATGTACACCAGCTTTGCCGAGGTCTATGACGAGCTGATGGCGGATGTGGACTATCCCGCCTGGGCGCGTTTCTACGCCGAGATCATGGGCCGGTATGGCATCCGCCCGGGCGCCAGGGTCTGTGAGTGTGCCTGCGGCACCGGCGGGCTGACCGTCCCTCTGCAGCGCATGGGTTTTGTCATGACGGGTGTGGATCTCAGCCAGGAGATGCTGTGGATCGCTGCCCAGAAGGCCCGTGGCCTGGGCCTGAACACGGTGTTCGTGAAGCAGGACATGAGGCAGCTGCGCCTCCACCGCCCCGTGAATGCGGTGATGGCCACCTGCGACGGTGTCAATTACCTGCTGACGGAGCAGGACCTGCGCGCCTTCTTCGGTGCTGCGCATGACGCGATCCTGCCCGGGGGCGGGCTGTTCTTCGACGTCTCCACCCCCGCCAAGCTGGAACACACGCTCGGGAACAGGACCCTGGGGGAGGATACGGAGCGGGTCACCTACATGTGGCAGAACCGCTGGCACACCCGGTCCCGCATCCTGGACCTGAGCCTGTGCATCTTCGTGAAGGAAAAGGACGGCCGGTACCGCCGCATGGATGAGGAGCAGAGGCAGCGGGCCTGGACCATGGAGGAGCTGCACACCGCCCTGAAGCAGGCGGGCTTCACCGATATCGCCTTCTACGGCAACAGCAGGCTGACCGCGCCGAGGCCCGCCGAAGAGCGGTGGCATGTGGCGGCGCGCAAACAGGAGGAGATCCCACAGACATGAGCGAATACCGATTCGAACGCCGCAGCGGCGACGAGATGCTGCACATGACCCTGATGAACGGGCAGGCGCGGGTGCTGCTGTGCGAGACCACGGAACTGACCCAGCGCTGCAGCGATATCCACAACGCGACGCCTCTGGCCACCGCCGCCCTGGGCCGCCTCATGGCCGGCACGCTGATGATGAGCGTGCAGCTGAAGGGCGAGCATGAAGACGTGTCCGTCACCGTCAAGGGCGACGGCCCCATCGGCACCCTGGTGTGCGTGGGCGAGCACGGCAATGTCCGCGCCTGCTGCGACGACCCCGGGCTGACCCTGCCTCTGCGGGAGGACGGAAAGCTGAACGTGGGCGCCGCCGTGGGCCGCACCGGCCGCATGAGCGTGGTGAAGGACCTGGGCATGCGGGAACCCTACGTCGGCCAGTGCCAGCTGGTCAGCGGCGAGATCGCCATGGACTTCGCCAACTACTTCACCGCCTCGGAGCAGCAGCCCTCGCTGGTGGCGCTGGGCGTGCTGACCAGCGGAGAGCGGGTGCTGAAGGCCGGCGGTCTCCTCATCCAGCCCATGCCCGGCTGCGAGGAGAGCACCATCGAGCAGCTGGAACTCCGCAGCCCTATGTTCGCGGATATCAGCCGGGAACTGGCCGCCGCCCCCAAGGAGGAGCTGGCGGAGGACTGGTTCCGCGGCATGGAGCCGCGGCTGCTGGAGCGCACCCCGCTGCGCTATCGCTGCACCTGCTCCCGGGAGCGGATGGAGCGCGCCCTGCTCAGCATGGGCAGCGCGGACCTGAAGGAGATCATCGACGACGACCGGGGCGCGGAACTTGGCTGTCATTTCTGCGGGAGCAAGTACTTCTTTACCACCGATGAACTGAAGGCGCTGCTGGCGTCCGGGAGGAAGACCGATGTTCAGGACGATCGACTTTGACGAGCGCTTCGCCGCTTTCACATCCGCATGGGTGGAGAAGCACCGCGGTGAGTACAGGAGCTTTGACGCCATGGAGGCCGACCTGCCCAAGGTGTACAGCAGCTTTGTGAACACCCCTGCGGACTGGCTGGACGGCATCACGCCCGGCGCGTATTTTACCCAGTTCGAGGATCCGAAGGATCTGGTGGACTGGCTGAACGCCTACTGCGAGGCCGGCGTGCCTGTCCCGGAGCTGCTGCTGGAGCAGATCGAGAATGTGGGCAAGCCCTGCGAAAAGCGCCTCGTGGCCCTGCTGAAGGACGAGAATGCCGGCAGCGACGCGAAGATGACGGCGATCGGCCTGCTGCGGAACCTGAACAGCACCCAGCCGAAAATGCTCTACATCGGCTGGCAGATGGATCGCGAGGCGGAGGATGAGCTGGCGGACAACGCCATCGACTCCCTGGCGGACATGGGCCCGTCGGCGCTGCAGCCCATGCTGGAGGCGCTTCCCAGAGCCAATGTCCACGGACAGACCGCGCTTCTGGATGTGCTGGTGCGCTACCCGGGGAACGAACAGGTCTTCAGGACGGCCGTTCGGCTCTTCCGGGAGCACCGGGAGAACATGGCGCTCTACGCCGGTTATCTCGCAAAACTGGACGACGACCGGGCTCTGCCCGACCTGATGAAAGCGGCCCGGGACCCGGACACGGGCTATGCCGCCTTCATCGAACTGCGGGCGGCCATCGAGCGGCTCGGCGGCGACGCGCCGGACCGGGATTTCACCGGCGACCCGGAGTACGAACTGCTGCAGGGCATGGAATGACTCCCGGCGGGCGATCCGCCGATACGATGAACGGAGAAAGGAGGCGGCGCGTTGCTCTGCCCATTTTGCGGAACCTACGGCGCGGCGAACGACGTGATCTGTCCGGCCTGCGGAAGACTGCTGCCCCGGGGCGAGAACCACGACTCCGGCGTGATGGCCATCCGGCAGGGAAAGCGCGCCCGCCAGGAAGCCCAGTCCGGCGAGACACCCATCTGGCAGCGGCGCCAGGGCACGGCCCGGGTCTATGTGGATCCTGACACACGCCCCGCCACCGGAGGACAGATCCCGGTCTTTCCGACGGCGCAGATCTTTGACGCCGACGGCACGCCGGTATCGGACGAGCGCGAGATCGAGCGCAGCCTCGCCCGCCAGCTGTACGGCGAGGAGGAATACGCCGGGAGGACCGGGGCTGCCGCTCCGGCCGTCCGCCGCCGCAGCCGGCCCATCCGGAAGCACGGCTTCAACTGGATGATCCTCTGGATCGCGCTGGCTGTTCTGGTGGTGGTTTCCGGAGTGGCGGCCGTCGTATGGCTGCGGGCGACGGATGAAGGGCACCTGTTCCTGGTGCGCCATGACTATGAGATCAATGACAGCGCCGCCTATTGGCAGGTGGGCAGGGAACGCATGGACACCGGTGACCTGGACGGCGCCATCGACCTGTTCCTCCGGGCCGCGGAGCTGGAGGAGGCCCAAAGCGGCCGCACCAACCTGGATGGTCTGATGATGCTGGCCACCGCCTATCTCAGCAAAGGGGAGACGGAGAAGGCCGAAGAGATCTACGTGCATATCTACACCGACATCAATCCCTCCTCGGAGGAGGCTTACCGCCGAGAGATCGAGCTGCTCCGCGAATCCGGCAGGGAAGCGGAGGCCGCCGATCTGATGCTGGTGGCCTACCGGAAGACCGGCAGCGACACCTTCCGCCGGCAGCGGAACCTGCTCCTTCCCAGCCAGCCCGTCACGGACCTGACCGCTGCCGTCTTCGAGCAGCGCAGGACCATGCACCTGACCTCCCCGGAGGGTTACCCCATCTACTATGTGATGAACAACGAGGAGGCCGTCCTCTTCGATGAGGACCGCCATATCACCTCCGACTGGATCCTGTACGACGGCAGCATCTACCTGGACGAGGGCAAGTGGACGATCCGCGCCGTGTGCGTGAACGGCGAGCTTGCCTCCGACGAGCTCTCGGCCACCTATACCGTCGACCTGCCGTCCCCTCATCAGCCCAACTGCGGCCTGTCCCCGGGCACCTACGAGAAGAAGCAGCGCGTGTACCTGTGGCCCAACAAGGAGGACGAGGCGAAGAAGAAGGACGGCACCGTCGAGAAGATCACCATCTACTATACCATCGACGGCTCCATCCCCGACGCCGACAGCCCCATCGCGGACCGGGACGTGGCGATCCGCCTGCCCGCCTACAGCATCACCCTGCAGGCCATCGCCGTGAACAGCTACGGCAAGCCATCCACGGTGCTGGAACGCCACTTCGTCATCAAGGCGGAGAAAGACCCGCCAAAGGGCTATGCCACCGACAATCCGGCCGATATCGCTTCCGTCCGCCTGAACTCCACCACCTACGACATGTTCGTCTCGTCCTTCGGTCAGGAAGAGCGGGGCGAGGACGTGGACATGGGCAACCTGGGCATCTGCCGCCGCTGTTACTACAGATGGGGCTATGTCACCTACCAGATGGTGGGCACGACCCGATATTTGGTCGAGATCTCCTACAACACCAACGAGATCGAGTCCCCGCGGTCCACAAAGATCGGCATGAGCGAAACCGAGATCACCTCGAAGTTCCGCGACATGGGACAGTTGGAGAGCCCTTCCGGAAACCGCGGCCTGTACTCCAACGGCGACGGCATCGGCAAGATCTACAAACAGCAGGACGGGACCAAGATCATCCGCTACATCGCCTATACCGCCGACGGCCACTACTGGCAGCTGGACTACAACCTGGACCGCTCCGGCATCGTAGGTTCCATCTACATGCTGTACATTCCGTAAGAGCCGCGTGCGGTTTGACAATTCACCCGCATATGCTATAATGCCCGCGAGCGGGGGAGGTGGCGCGCATGGAGAAAGTCGGAGAGATCACCGCCGTACACGGCGATCAGCTGGAGATATCCTTCTGCCGTCCGCAGGACTGCGGGCACTGTCACGCCTGTGAGGGCGGACAGCAGCCCACGGTGATCCGGGTCGCCGGGAGCGGCAGAGTGGGCGACTACGCCGCGGTGGAACTCCCGACCGGGACCGTGGTGAAGGCCTCCCTGCTGGCCTACGCCCTGCCCGTCGCCGGGCTGATGCTGGGCATGGTGCTGGGACAGGCCCTGTCCGGCGGCGCGCTTGCCGGGACCGCGGTCGGCGGCGGCACAGGCCTGCTCGTCGCCGTGGGCGCGGTCGCGGTGACCGAAAAAGGCCGGCGGCGTTCGGACCGCTGGCAGCCGAAACTGACCCGGATCTTCCCCCGTGAGGATCACGAAGAAAAAGGAGAAGAAAACCATGATCACAGCGCTGACGAATGACACTTTCGACGCCTTTGTTGCCGGAGCCGGCAAGCCGGTCCTGGTCGACCTCTGGGCATCCTGGTGCGGCCCCTGCCGGATGCTGAGCCCGCTGGTGGATCGGCTGGCGGAGGAGATGGAAGGCAAGATCGAGGTGGCCAAGGTGGACATCGATGAGAACGCCGAGGTCGCCATGAAGTTCGGCGTCAACTCCATCCCCACCCTGCTGCTGTTTAAGAACGGCCGCCTGGCGGACAAGTCCGTCGGTCTGATCCCCATGGAGCAGCTGAAGGCCTTCGCGGAAGGCGCCCTCTGATCCCGGCAGACAAAAAACGATCCACCCCGTCCGAAAGGGCAGGGTGGATCTGTTGTTCGCGATTATCTGCGCCAGTGACGCTTGCTCTGGTTCAGCAGCAGGCGCATGGTGGGCGTATCCTCCAGCGCCCGGCCGCAGCCCAGCACCACGCTGGCCTGGGGATCCTCCGCCACGGCGCAGGGGATGTGCAGGGCGCGGAACACGGCGTCCTGCAGGCCGCTGAGCGCCGCGCCGCCGCCGGTCAGGACGATGCCCTCGTCGAAGATATCCGCGGCCAGCTGGGGCGGCGTGCGCTCGATGACCGCCTGAATGGCCTCCACGAAGTGTCCGACGGGCTCGGTCAGGGCGTCGTAGATCTCCGCCGCGGAGACCGCCATGGTCTTGGGCAGGCCGGAGACCAGGTTCCGGCCCGTAACGTCCATTTTCAGCTCGCCCGTGGGCTCAATGGCGCTGCCGATGTTGATCTTGACCTCTTCCGCGGTGCGCTCGCCGATGAGCAGATTGTGCTTGCGCCGGATGTAGCGGATGATGGCGTCGTCAAAGGCATCGCCGCCCAGGGGGATACAGGTGCCCACCGTGATCTCGTTGGAAGAGAGGACGCAGATGTCGGTGGCGCCGGCGCCCACATCCACGATCATGCTGCCGTAGGACTCGTCAAAGCGCATGCCCACGCCCAGCGCGGCCGCGATGGGCCGCTCCAGGATCTGCGTCCGGCGCATGCCCGCATCGAACATGATGGAGATGAGCGAGCGCTTCTCGATCTCGTTGACGCCTGTGGGGACCGACATCACCGCGCGGGGCCGGGAGAACAGGCGGCGGCCGATGGCGTGGCCGATCAGGTCGCTGAGAAGGGTCTTCACCAGGTCGTAATCTGTGATCGCGCCCTGCCGGAGGGGCCGGACTGCCTGGATACTGCCGGGGGTGCGCCCCAGGAGCCGCTGGGCGTCGCTGCCGACGGCCAGCACCCGGTCCATGTCGCGATCCACCGCCACCACCGCGGGCTCCCTGAGGATAATGCCCCGTCCGCGCATATAGACCAGCACATGGGACGTCCCCAGATCAACGCCGATGTCGTGGACCTGTGCCATGTCATCACCTGCTTCATGATTTGTACCCGGACAGTATACCATAGGTTCGCCGGGAAGGTAAAGACCGGGGGAGGTAAATTTTCGGCGGATCGGCGAAGACGGCCGAAGCGCCTTGCCACGGCCCCGGTTTTGTGATATGATGAGCCTCAGCGGCGCAAACCGCCGCATAGATCGCTCACCCGGTAGGTGGCGCGAAAGAGGAGGAGTATCCCATGGAAAAAGAAGTGTACCTGAGCCTGTACCGGCATTCGCTGGCCCACGTCCTTGCCAAGGCCGTCATCGAGCTCTACGGCAGGGACGTGCAGTACGCGATCGGACCGCAGATCGCCGACGGATTCTACTATGATTTCCGCCTGCCCGTCAGCGTGACCCAGGAGGATTTCCCGCGCATCGAGGACAAGATGAAGGAGATCCTCAAGCGCCGCGAAGCCTGGACCCGCCGCGAGGTCAGCAAGGAGGAAGCGCTGACCCTCTTCGAAGGGCAGAAATACAAGACCGAACTGATCCGCGACCTCCCCGATGACGAGATCATCACCGTCTATCAGACGGGCGATGACTTCGTGGACCTGTGCCGCGGCCCTCACGTTGAGAATTCCCAGGAACTGATGAGCGCGGCCTTCGAGGTGCGTTCCGTATCCGGCGCCTACTGGCGCGGCGATGAGCACAACGACGCCCTGCAGCGAATCTATGTCTGGGCGTTCCCGAACCGGGAAGAGCTCAAGGCCCACAAGGCCATGATCAAGGAAGCCATGGAACGCGACCACAAGAAGCTCGGCGCGCAGCTGGAGCTGTTCATGATGGATCCCACCGCCCCCGGCATGCCCTACTGGCTGCCCCGCGGCTGGAAGATGTACAACGAGCTGCTGGAGTTCTGGCGCGGCATCCACGACCGCCACGCCTACCAGGAGATCTCCGGCCCGATCCTCTCCAAGAAGGAACTGTGGGTGACCTCCGGCCACTGGGATCACTACATGGACGGCATGTTCGTGATCCCGGGCGAGAACCCCGACGGCGCCGATACCATGTGCATGAAGCCCATGAACTGTCCCAACGCCATCCGCGTCTTCATGAACAAGGGCCGCTCCTACCGCGAGCTTCCCTTCCGCGTCAGCCAGGTGGACGCCATCCACCGCAAGGAGAAGAGCGGCGAGCTCAACGGCCTGTTCCGCGTGCAGGAGTTCCACCAGGACGACGCCCACATCCTCGTGACGGAGGACCAGATCGCCGACGAGATCAAGGACATCATGTCCATCGCCACCGAGATCTACGACACCTTCGGTCTGACCTATGAGGCGGAGCTCTCCACCCGCCCCGAGGACTTCATGGGCGACATCGAGGTCTGGAACAAGGCCGAGGAAGACCTGAAGAACATCCTGATGGAGGTCTACGGCGAGGGCCGCTTCGAGATCAACGAGGGCGACGGCGCCTTCTACGGCCCGAAGATCGACCTGAAGATGAAGGATGCCCTGGGCCGCGAGTGGCAGATGGGCACCATCCAGCTGGATTTCCAGCTGCCCCTGAACTTCGACATGAAGTATGTCTCCCGCGACGGCAGCCAGAAGCGCCCCGTGATGATCCACCGCGCCATCTTCGGCTCCTTCGAGCGCTTCATCGGCATCATCATCGAGAACTTCAAGGCCGCCTTCCCCTTCTGGCTGAATCCGTATCAGGTGGCCGTGGTCCCGATCCGCACCGAGCACAACGACTACGCCGAGCAGGTCGTCAAGGCCCTGCAGAACGCCGGCGTGCGGGTGGAAGTGGACTATGCCGACAAGAACATGAACGAGAAGATCAAGGCCTTCAAGACCCTGAAGGACCCTTACATCCTGGTGGTGGGCGACAAGGAGCAGGCCGAGGGCACCGTGTCCGTCACGGTCCGCGGCAGCAAGGAACAGCTCCACGGCGTGAAGCTGGAGACCTTCGTGGACATGTGCCGCCGGATGAACGAGACCCATGCCATCGACCTGATGACCGGGGTCCCGGACTGACAGGGACACGGTCTGCCGGGCGGGGACGACGCGCCCCGCCCGGCTTCCCGCGCTGATGTGGTGGAACGGCAGACACCGGGGACTTAAAATCCCCTGCCGCAAGGCGTGCGGGTTCGAGTCCCGCCATCAGCATGCATCCGAATCTGTTTCCATTGGGGACGGATTCGGATTGTTCGTTTCATGTAACTGTTCAGTCCGCCCTGTGATATGTGTCAGCAGATGCTCTCCAAACCGTTGCGCCCCATCCCCCTGCCCCCTTCCCGAGGGAAGGGGGAGAAGAGAGCGGGCCTGCGGCCCGCACCCGCTGTTGGCCGGGCCGCATGGAAGTCACCCGATCCGGGTGTTTCCTGTCCATCCATGCGGGTCTGCCGACTGGCTGAACAGTCACCGTTTCATATCGTTATTGCAGCCGGCACGCCGCACGGACACCCGACTGAATGCCGTCTGTCACGCGTGCGGCGGTTTTACCGCCCGCGACGGCGCTTTCCGGGAAAACAAAAAGCGGGCACGCGCCCGCTCCGAAGTGGGATCACCGGTTTTTCCGGATGTCGATGACATGGATCTGCGGCCTGCACCCGAGCCGCACCGGCAGGCCCACGGTGCCGATGCCGCGGGAGATGAGCATGGGCGTGTCGTGGGCTTCCCGGATCCACCCCTTGCGATGGCTGGCCGTGGTGACATCCGCGGCGATGCCCAGCGGATTGAACCCGCCGAAGAACTGGTTGCCCATGGTGTGCCCGAAGAGGGCCAGGTCGAACCAGTCCTGCGCGCCGTTCGCGTCGGCCGCCTTGATGGCTTCCTCGATCTGGGACGGGTTGTGCGCCAGCAGGATCACGTATTGCCCGGAGGTGACCTGGCGGGCCGCGGCGGTGAAGTTCGGCCGCCCGTATGTGGGCTCGTCCATGCCCACGATCACGATGGTGCCGTCCCCGTAGCGCACGGACGCCGTCTCGTTGACCAGCAGCGTGATGCCCTTCGCCGCCATCACCGCCCGCAGCCGCTCGATGCGCTCCGCGTTGGCGGCTTCCTCCGCTTCCTCCAGCAGCGCCTGGCGGCCGGTCTCGTCGAGAACACCGTCGGGATCCCGCTCCCGCAGGATCTCCTTCTTTTGGGCGTCGGTCAGGGAAATGTGCCGGTCCTTCTCCCCAAGTACGGCGTAGCATCCGAGAGAAGCGCTCACCCGGGGCATGGCTTCAAAGAACGCGATCGTGCCCTCGGGGGAGGCCGCGTAGTCTCCGCCCAGCAGGACCAGATCGGGGATCTGCCGGTTCACGTCCCGCATGATGCCGGCGGCCCGGGAGATCGTCATGGAAGGCCATCCGCCCTGGGCAAAATCGCTGACATACACCACCCGCAGATCCTGGACCGACGCGGGAAGCCCGGCGTCGATCAGCTCGGTTTTTTCCTGCTCCACCAGGTAAGGCTCCACGAAGGGTGTCAGAACGATGCCCGCCAGGACCAGGATCAGGGCCCACACGCCAATCACCCAGCGCCTGCGGTGGCGAATGTGCTTGCCTTTTAGCATGAGAACCTCCGTTCCGGACCGGAATGCCGCTCCGGGTCATGAAAGGATGATGTCGAATGAGCGATTACCGGACCCTGCCGCCTGCCACGATGCTGTCTCCTGTGCCGGCGGTCCTTGTATCCTGCAGGGGCGTGGGGGAGGACGCGAGGCCCAATGCCCTGGCCGTGGCCTGGACGGGCACCGTGTGCTCTCATCCGCCGATGGTCTCCATCAGCCTGAAGCCGGAGCGCTATTCCTTCGAACTGATCCGGCAGAGCGGCGAGTTTGTCATCAACGCGGCGGACGCCGCCCACGCGAAAGCCCTGGATCACTGCGGTGTCCGCAGCGGCCGCGACGGGGACAAGCTGAAGGCCTGCGGGCTGGAAGCCGTACCGATGGAGGGCATGGCCTGCGCGCCGCGGCTGGAAGGTTTTCCCATGAGCCTCGGGTGCAGGCTCCGTCAGGAGATCCCGCTGGGCAGCCACGTGCTGATGCTGGGGGAGGTCACCGCGGTCATGATCCGGGACGATCTGTTCGACAGCGACGGGTCCCTGCACCTGGAGCGGGCCGGGCTGGTCTGCTACAGCCATGGGGTGTACCAGCGCGCGTCGGATGTGCTGGGCTTCTTCGGCTGGTCGGTCGCGCGCCCGGAGGTGTATCAGCGGCGGATGGAGGCGCTGGGCCGGTAGTCCGTGTCCAGCATGGCCCACAGACACACGTCCCGCCACTGTCCCTTGTTGAAGACCTTCTGCCTGAGGGTGCCCTCATAGCGCATGCCGCAGTGCTGCATGACGTGGCCGCTGGCAGGGTTTTCCACATCGTGCAGGGCTTCCACCCGGTGGAGCTTCATGCGCTCGAAGCACAGGGACAGCAGGGCGGACAGCGCCTCGGTGGCGATGCCCCTGTTCCATTGGTCTCTGGCGATGGAATAGCCGACCTCGGCCGTGCGGGTCTCATCCGCGTAGGACGTGAACCCGATGGTGCCGATGGCCCGGCCGGTGTCGCGCAGGGCGATGACCCAGGAGGACGGTTCGCCGCCCCGGGCCTTCCGGTTCAGATAACGGATATGGCTGCGGCATTCGGCGACGCTCCGGTGGGGCGTCCACAGTACATAACGCGCCACCTCCGGGTCGCCGGTGCATCGAAAGAGGGACTCGGCGTCGCGGGCCTGTCCCGGACGCAGGACCAGCCGTGCGGTGGTCAGCATCGGCATGGCGGCAAAGTAATCCCGCACTCCCATTTCCGTCATGACCCGTCCCCCGTCTGCGCTTCTTCAGCAGATGACCGCAAATAAAGTTCCTTCCGGCGGAACAAACGGCCCCCGAGCATCGTCATTTGGATGAAGCCAGCTTTGCGGCGGCCATCATGATGCCCAGACAGGTCTTTCCGTCGCGGAAGGTGCCGTTCAGCACGTTCTCCACTGCCTGCCGGAGGGGCATGCGGGTGACGTCCACGAATTCGTCCTCGTCCGGATGGGACTGGCCGCTGTGGAGCCCGGTGGCGAGGTAGAGATGGATCCGCTCATTGCAGAAGCCGGGCGTGGTCTCCATGCAGGTCAGCTTCTCCCACGAGTCGGCCTGCAGTCCGGTCTCCTCCGAGAGCTCCCGCTTCGCGCAGTCCAGCGGATCCTCCTCGGCGCTGTCCAGCTTGCCCGCCGGGATCTCGGTGGTCAGGCGGCCCACGGCGATGCGCATCTGGCGCACCAGCATGACCCGCCCCTGATCGTCGATGGCCACCACGGCGGAGGCGCCGGGATGGCAGGCCACTTCCCGCAGGGCGTGATGGCCGTTGGGCAGGGTCACGTCCCAGTGCTCCAGGCGGATGATGGCGCCGGGATAGACGACTTCCTTGGATACGAGGGTCTCCAGCAGGGATGCGTCGCTCATACGAATGCCTCCTCAAGCGTATTCCTGCGAGAGATTCGACAGGACCCGCCCGATTCCTGCCTGCCGCCGCCAAGATTGACAGTGAAAACCATTCATACTACAATACCGCAGACGATTCCCGGTATCAAAGGAGGGTATTAGGATGAGAAAGACTGGCCGAGCACTGAGGATCATCACGCTGCTCTGCGTCGCCCTGACGGTGGCCTTGGCCGCCGTGCCGGCCTGCGCGGACGACGGTTTTGAAGTGACCGTCGTTTACGGCGACGGCGCGGGTTATGTGATGGCCGTGCCGATGGCGGACGGAACGTCCTACTGGGCAGAGATCCCCGCAGACGGGTTCCGGAAGTTCAGCATCAGCGTTCGCGATCTCTATGGCCGCTATGCATCCTATTCGGCGGACGTCGGTCAATTCATCAACATGGAGCTGGACCTTGAGCAGGCCATCGATGCCATGGACGGATCCAACGGCCCGAGCGTCACGATCTATGCGTACGATGTCTATGGCAACCAGGCCGCCATATATACGCTGTACCTTTCCACATCCGCCGCACCCGAGATCCCCATGGGCCCCGAGAGCGCGGACATCTGGGTCTGGTATCAGACGGAAAACGGCGACGTGCTGGACTCGGAAATGGTCACCATCCCGACGAATGACAGCCGGACCTTCACCGCAAAGGAGATCCCGGGCTACACCTCCGTGGGCGAGAACAGCGTGACGGTGTCGGTGGACGGCAGCGGGATCCCGAACCGCGATGCCGTGACCTTCACCTACCGTGCGCTGCCCCAGTCCGCGACAGTAGCTGTGCAGTACCAGACCGAGGACGGCACCTGGCTGGACAGCACGGAAGTGACCGTCGCGACGAACGACAGCCAGACCCTCACCGCAAAGGAGATCCCCGGTTACACCCCCGTGGGTGAGACCAGCGTGACGGTATCGGTGGACGCGAACGGCA
>CACXHY010000006.1 GCA_902767565.1 uncultured Eubacteriales bacterium
TCAGACCATTGCCCTCCCATTGTACAGCTTAGGCAATGAGTTGTCCCTCGCCTGTGGCTGGCTGCCACGAACATGGGGCAAATATATAGTAACAGGGGGGCAGGGGGGATGGGGCGCGACGGTCCAGCACAACAAAACCATGAGCGCGGACCTGACGGCTGCTATCCGTCTGTCTAAAGCAGCGTCAGCATCAGCGGGATCGTCCCCAGCGACAGCAGCGTGCTCCAGGCCACCGCCCTCGCCGCGAAGGGGGCGTCGTTGTGATAGAGCTCCGCCAGCATGGGGATCAGCGACCCCAGCGGCATGGCGGTCATGATCAGCATGACCGAGCGGATCTCCCCCGAGACCGGGAGCAGCAGCATCGCGCCGAAGGTGAGGGTGGGCAGCACAAAGTTCCGCAGCAGCACGATGAGGTGCGTGTCCACGTCCTTCAGGTCCTTCGGCCGGAACTCGGTGATGCGGGTGCCGATGAGGATCATGGACAGGGGCGTCGTGAGGCCGCCCACGCTGTCCAGGGCATTGCCCAGGATGTCCGGCAGGGTGACCGGCAGGCAGAAGAGCGAGATCCCGATGACGCTGGCGATGATGTTCACGTTCAGCAGCGCCTTCTTCAGGCTGATCTTCTTTTCCCCCGCGAAGAGGGAGACCACCAGCGTCCAGGCGATGAGATTGTAGGCGATGTTGAAGGCCACGGCGTAGATCATCCAGTCGGGGTTCAGGGCGGCCACCACGGGATAGCCCATGAAGCCGCAGTTGCTCAGCCCGCAGAAGCCCGCCAGCATCACCCGCCGCCCCCGGGGCGAATCGTGGAACACCAGCCACCCCAGCAGGATGCTCAGCCCGATCACCGCCAGGGACAGCACGAGCGTCACCAGGAAGTCCCGCAGCACCTCCGGGCTGAATTCCCGCCGGGCCAGGCTGATGACCGTCAGGCAGGGGAGGGTGATCTCCGTCACCAGCCGGGAGACCCCGTGGATGACCTCGTCCGACATGATCTTCGTCAGCCGGGCGACGGCCCCCGCCAGCACCACCAGAAACAGCACGGCGACTGTGGATGCGACCTGCATGATGATCCCTCCGCTTGGTTTGATTCATGGCATACCGGGGAATGCATGGATGCTGCTGATGATGGCCGTGACTGTTCAGTCCGTCGTTTCGGCCGCATGCATCGTTGGACAGCGTTTGCACGAAGCGGCTGCCTTCCATGTGAGTTGCACCCATGGCGGCACGCTGCCTCTTTTCAAACGTCCCCCGGTCTTCCATCTATCCCCCTTCCCCCGGGAGGAGGGCAGGAGGATGGGGCGGGGCGCTACAGCGCCCCTATGACGAGGAGCACGGCGGCATACGCGAACATGGAGATAAACAGCGTCAACCAGAACCTCCTCAGGGTCTCCGGAGAGAAAAAGCTGATGATCCCGCTGATGATAAAGACGATCGCGGACAGGTACATAACGACCTTCTCGCCTGCCACCATGCGAATGATCGCGACGATGAAGGCCGAGATCCCGGCGGTGATGAACCGCTCCAGAAACTGCCCGGTGGGCGAAACGGCCGTGTGTGCGCAGCTGATGAGCGCGGTCACGGAAAACACCAGGAATGCTTCCGGAAAGCCGTTCACAAGCCCTCTGCCCTCGATGACCGGACCGATCAGCGGGAGCGCGTTCAGGAAGGATTCGAAGGAATTGACGGTTCCGGTCATGATCCCGACGATGGAGAACAGAACAAAGGCCAATCCGATCGCAAGCCAAATCAAAGCAATCTCCTCCCTGACAGGTCAAGTGGGTCTTCGGGCAGCGCATCCCGAATCCTTCGTTCTTCATTCCCACTATCCTTTATACCACAATCGGGCAAAATCGCAAAGCGGCAAATCCAAAGCGGCGCACAGCCCTTTCAAGGGGGTCCGGGTAAGAAGACCGCTGAGGCGGTGGTGGAGCGCGCAGCCCTTTCAAGGGGGTCCGGGGGACGCTTTCCGGCAGGAAAGCGTCCCCCGGACTTCTCTATATCTCCCCTTCCCTTGGGAAGGGGGCGGGGGGATGGGGCGCAGCGGCTCGGAAACCATTGGCTGACACGTCACCCAAGCCGCTCCCAACACTTGCCATTGACAATTATCCCTCCATCCATTAAGATGACACCAATGGGAACGATCCCGCACGAAGACATCCGCAGGGGACGTTTTCCCGATTTCGCACGCGAGAATATGAGGTGATTCCATGACCATTGCCGATATGGTCCGCATCCTGAACGCCAGGGTGCTGCTGGGGGAGGAGAAGCTGGACACCCCCGTCCACACCGCCTGCTGCTCCGACCTGATGAGCGACGTGCTGGCCTTTGTGGACGAGAAGACCGTCCTCATCACCGGCCTGACCAACCCCCACGTGATCCGCACCAGCGAGATGCTGGACCTGAAATGCCTGGTGTTCGTGCGGGGCAAGGTGCCCAACGACGAGATCCTGGAGGCCGCGGCGGAGCAGGGCCTGGTGGTCATCACCACGAAGGCCACCGCCTTCAGCGCCTGCGGCATTCTCTACGCCGAGGGGCTGCGGGGCGTGCCCGTGCCCCTGGAATGGAACGCGGAGGATGAATGATGGACGCCCTGATCGTGAACACCTATCCCGTCACCGCCCGGGACTATACCTCCGCCGGCCACGCCAGCGCTGACATCAAGCGCAGGCTGAAGCAGTTGGGCGTAGGGGGCGACGTGCTGCGCCGCGTGGCCGTGGCCTCCTATGAGGTGGAGCTGAACCTGGTCATCCACTCCGACGGCGGCAGGCTGGAGCTGCAGGTCTTCCCGGACCGGGTGCAGCTGACCTCCAGCGACGTGGGGCCAGGCATCCCCGACCTGGCGCTGGCCATGCGCGAGGGCTGGTCCACCGCCAACGATGAGGCCCGCTCCCTGGGCTTCGGCGCCGGCATGGGCCTGCCCAACATGAAGCGCAACGCCGACGACTTCGACATCCAAAGCGAGGTCGGCAAGGGAACGACGATCACCATGGGCTTCAGGCTGCAGTGAGCGGGGAAGAGAGCAATTCAGAATTCAGAATTCAGAATTCGGAATTTGGTTTGTGTGCCAAAGCGGCGCGTGCAGGTGGTGATGTTTGGTTGGCTCTTTGCGGTCAAACGACCAACCAACCAACCGACCAACCGACAAACCCGCACATGAAAGACGGATCAGCGACACTGGCTGTGGTTGATTTGCCGCTTCAGGGGCAAACGGCAAACGTCAATGAAGAACGAAGAGCGAAGAATGCAGTTTGCGGACCAAACAGCGGATACGCGGGCGTTGATGCTTGATTGACTCTTTGGTCGTTTGCCTCTGAACATCCAACCAAACAACAATGGCTGCTCACCGTAACCGCCGGTTGTCACACAGACCATGATCCCGATTTCTGAATATGGATAGTTTTCCTGAAACAGCGTGGCCGTTATGCCGGTTCGCAGGTTTGCCGGTTGCCCTTGATAGAGGGAACCAACCGCAGCCGAAGCGGTCCGCCCTCTATGCCGGTTCGCCGGTTTGCCGGTTGACCGGTTGCACTGAAAGAGGGCAGCAAACGGCAGCCGCAGCAGTCCGCCCTCTAATGCCGGTTGGCCGGTTCGCCGTTTGGTCGGTTGCTCCTGATAGAGGGCAGCAAACGGCATCCGCAGCGTCCCGTCCGTTATGCCGGTTTGCCGGTTGACCGGTTGCCTTGAAAGAGGGAAGCAAACGGCAGCGTTTCGTCATTGTGCGGTTTGGTCGTTTGGTCGTTTGGTTGGTTGGTCGGTTGCCCCTGAAGCATCCAACCAAACGACAATGGCTTGCTCCCGCATCCGCCGATCTGCCACACAAACCGTCGTTCCGAACACAAACTATAATTCCGAATTCTGCATTCTGAATTCACAGAAAGGCTGTGTCCCATGTCCGAATCCACCCGCTATCATTCCGTCCGCCTGGAGAAGGAGCGGTGCCGGGGCTGCACCAACTGCCTCAAGCACTGTCCCACCGAGGCCATCCGCGTGCGCGGCGGCCGGGCGCACATCCTCGACAATCTGTGCATCGACTGCGGCGAGTGCATCCGCATCTGCGAATACCAGGCGAAAGTGGCCGTGACCGACGCCTTCAGCGATATTCAGCGCTTCAAATACCGCATCGCCCTGCCCGCGCCGACCCTCTACGGCCAGTTCCGCGGGCTCCGCAAGCGGGAGTACGTGCTGGAGGCCCTGCTGAAGATCGGCTTCGACAGCGTGTTCGAGGTGGCCCGGGGGGCCGACGTGGTCAGCCGCGCCATCCGGGAGAGGCTGCGGGACAAGTCCATCCCGCGGCCGGTGATCTCCTCGGCCTGTCCGGCGGTGGTGCGCCTGATCCAGGTGCGGTTCCCGGAGCTGCTGGAGCACGTGATCGACATCCGCCAGCCCATGGAGGTGGCCGCGTCCATCGCCCGCCGGGAGTTCTGCAAAAAGCACGACTGCGCGCCGGAGGAGGTGGGCTGCTTCTTCATCACGCCCTGCCCGGCGAAGATGACCGCCATCCGCCGCCCCATCGGGCAGGAGAAGTCCGAGCTGGACGGCGCCATCTCCATCATGGAGCTCTACGGCATGCTGGTGCCCTATGTGGACAAGATCCAGGCGGAGGCGCCGGACTTCGATCCCGCCACCCGCTACGGCGTGGGCTGGGCCACCTCCGACGGCGAGGCCAGCGCGGTCTGCCCGGAGCGCAGCCTCTCGGTGGACGGCATCCCGAACGTCATCCGGGTGCTGGAGGAGGTGGAGAACAACAAGCTGAACAACCTGGAGTACCTGGAGGGCAACGCCTGCATCGGCGGCTGCGTGGGAGGCGCGCTGACCTTCGAGAACAACTATGTGGCCAAGGCCGCCATCCGGCAGCTGGTGTCTGCCATGCCCCATGAGCGGCTGGAGGACAGCGTCCCGGTCTCCATGCTCACCAAGTACCCCGTGAAGAACGACCGGCCCTTCCGGCCCAGCGCCGCCCTCAGCCTGGACCCCAACATGATCGCCGCCATGCAGAAGATGAACCGCATGAACCAGATCATCGAAAAGCTGCCCGGCTACGACTGCGGCTCCTGCGGCAGCCCCACCTGCAAGGCCTTCGCCGAGGACATCGTGCGCGGCTTCGTCGCCTCGGAGATGGACTGCGTCCACCTGATGAAGGACAAGCTCCGCGTCATGGCCCAGGAGATGGTGACGCTGGCCCAGTCGACGATCGACCTGGGAGCGGCAAAGGAAGAGAATTCAGAATTCAGAATTCGGAATTCAGAATGATGATTTGTTGTTCCAACAGGATAACAGACCGAAGTCGGTACGGAATGCTTTGAATGACAGGAGGAACTCCACATGAAAGTCAGCGAACTGAAGGAACTCATCGGCGCGGTTTCATTGACCCCCGAGGTCTCCGAAGACCGCGAGGTCACCTGCGGCTACACCTGCGACCTCCTCTCCTGGGTCATGGCCCACGGCGACGAGGGCATGGCCTGGGTCACGGTCCAGACCCACCTCAACGTGATCGCCGTGGCCGTCCTCTCCGACATGGCCTGCGTCATCCTCCCCGAGGATATCCGCATGGAGGAGGAACCCCTGCAGAAGGCCCGGGACGAGGGCATGGTCGTGCTGACCACGAAGCTGACGGCGTTTGAGATCTGCGGGAAGCTTGCGGCGGCGGAGATTCCCGGGAAGGCCATAGGATGATGCGGAGATCGACCGGAGTGATGCTTGATGAAAGCGAAGATGCAGTTGGCTTTTTGCGCATTGACCCTTTTACTGCTCCTGGCTGCGTGTTCAGTGCAGCCCGAGGAGATCGACCCGTACTCCTGGCTGCGTGAGGCTGAGCCGGATAAAGCACAGCAGGAGATACGATCCTTTGTGTCAGGAGATTATGCATACACACTCAGCGAAGACGGTACTGCCGGTATAACCCAATACTTTGGCGGCGATCTGTACGTGTCCGTACCGTCAGTAATCGACGGACATATCGTGATGCGCATCAATGGATATGCGTTCGCCGACTGCGATTTCATTGAGAGCGTCGCAATTCCGGAAACAGTGACGGAAATAGGCGATTATGCGTTCTGCGGGTGTGAAAATCTGTCGGACGTTGCGATACCTGACAGCATAAACCATATAGGGAAAAACCCATTCCTGAAATGCAGCGGTTTGTTAAGCTGGAACATTTCGAAAGATCACGCATATCTGGCGAACGCGGATGGTGTACTGGTCACGAAGACGGATCACAGACTTGTATCGTATCGACGCGGACGAATTGCGTCCAACTATACCGTTCCGGATGATATCCGCATCATTGGCGACCACGCCTTCTTCGGCAGCTACAATCTGGAGAGTGTGAGAATCCCGGAAAGCGTCACCGGGATCGGTGCAAATCCGTTTGCATGCTGTGACAAACTGAGTGCGATCAGGATCACGGACGATCACCCCTGCCTGACACTTGTCGACGGAGTCCTGTTTTACAAACCGGATAACAGACTTGTATGCTGCATCAACAGAAAACTGCAGTCTTACACTGTTCCGCAGGGAACGGAGATCATCGACGACTATGCGTTCCACGGCACGTATTCGCTGAACAGTATCACGCTGCCGGACAGCGTCACAAGCATCGGGGATCACTGCTTTGCGGATAATATCAATATTCAGAGCGTTGAGCTGCCCGGCAGTTTGACGCATATCGGGAACTATGCGTTTTGCGGTTGTTCAGGATTGAAGAGTATCACGATCCCGGACGGCGTTGTCAGCATAGGTGATCACGCATTTGAGTATTGCATCAGTCTGACGCACATGACCATTCCGGCCGGTGTGTCAGAACTCGGTGCAAATCCGTTCGCAAGATGTGACAAATTGTATGCCGTAAATGTATCAGCTGACAACCCGGCACTTGCTGTGATCGACGGTGCTCTTTTCAGCAAGCCTGATAAACGGCTTGTGCGGTATAACGGATCAACGGAAATACATGAGTATAGGATACCTGACGGAATCGAGATCATTGATGATTACGCATTTTCAACACCCTTCCGGAACTATGTGACCGGCATTGTGATCCCGGACAGCGTGAGAAGAATCGGGAAAGGAGCCTTTGCAGGCTGCCGCAAGCTTTCCGGCATCGTGATCCCGGACGGTGTGATCGAGATCTGTGACAAAACGTTTTACTCATGTGGAAGCATATCCGTCTCGATGCCGCGAAGTGTCAGACGTATCGGGAATGAAGCCTTCGCCGGTGCTGACATCGTGAGCATAACGATCCCGTACGGCGTGACCAGGATCGGTGTATCGGCCTTTCAGCAATGCCGCGGTTTGACAGGTGTTTCAGTGCCGGGCAGCGTCAGAAGCATCGGGAAGCGCGCATTTTTCGAGTGCACGGGGATGCAGAGCCTGTCATTGGAAGAAGGCGTGGCACTCATTGAACAAGAGGCATTCAAAGGCTGCATCAGGCTGAGTACCATCAAGATCCCCGGCAGTGTTGTTTCGATCGGAGACAGTGCATTCATGTCCTGCAGGAATGTGCTTCATTTGTGGATCTGTGATGGTGTGGAGCGGATCGGGATACGCGCTTTCAGCGGCTGCAGCGATCTGTATGCCGTCGTTCTTCCCGCAAGCATCACGATGATCGGCGAGCGTGCGTTTGATCAGCGTTCATTCAGGAACGGTGAACGGGATTATATATTCTGGGTACAGCCTGACAGTTATGCGCAGCGATTCTGTATCAAAAACAATTATACGCATGTGACCCAGTATTCGTATCAATGGTTCAGCTGGATGAAGGAATAAGCACGCATTTCCATGATGCTCGCGGACCTTCATCGATCCCGGATCACATCCGCCATGCAGCGAGAGGGAGAAGAAGCATGCCGCGTCTCTTCTGCGATCTTCACATCCACACCTGCCTGTCCCCCTGCGGCGACAATGACATGACCCCGGCGAACATCCTCGGGATGGGGGCCGTGAAGGGGCTGGAGATGATGGCGATCACCGACCACAACGCCGCGGGAAACCTGCCGACGGCGCAGAAGGCGGCCGACGCCTATGGCATCCTGCTGATCCCCGGCATCGAGATCACCACCTCGGAGGAGGTGCACATGCTGGGGTATTTTCCCGATGTGAAGACGGCGGTGGACTTCGGGGACTTCCTGCGGGAGCACCTGCCGAAAAAGAAGAACCGGCCCTCCCTCTTCGGGAACCAGTGGGTCATGGACGAGGACGACAACGTGATCCGGGAGGAGGACGCCCTGCTGATCGGCGCGACGGACCTCTCCCTGAAGCAGCTGGCCTCTCTCGTGCGGGAGGCCGGGGGCGTGCCCGTGCCGGCGCACATCAACCGCGGCTCCAACGGCCTGCTCGTCAACCTGGGCATGATGCCCCCGGACATCGAGTTCACCGCCGTGGAGGTCTGGCGCGCCCTGCCCTGCCCCCACGGCCCCCAGCAGGGGCGGTACGTCACCCATTCCTCCGACGCCCACTACCTGGGCGACATCCTCGAGCAGGAGATCACGATGGAGCTGGAGGAGCGCAGCGTGGCGGCCTTCCTGGACCGGCTGAGAAGGGGCGCGTGAAAAACTCTTTGCCCTTCCGCACGGGGCGGATGACATCACAGGAGATCGGGCCGCATCCACGCCCGGAAGGATCCGGCATCACGAGACGCAGAACCGCTGCCGCACAGCCTCTTTCAAGGGGGTCCTGGTCTGTGGCAGCCTGCCTCTTTCAAGGGGGTATTGCCGCAGCATGGCCTCCTTCAGTAAAGCGTTAGTCAGCGTCAAGCCCCTTTCGAGGGGGTCCGGGGGACGCTTTCCGCCAGGAAAGCGTCCCCCGGCCTTCTTCATTTTCCCCCTTCCCTCGGGAAGGGGGCAGGGGGATGGGGCGGAACGATTTGGACATCGTTCGCTGCCACAGTACACAGGGCGACCCGAACAGCCGCCGCGCAGAGCATCATTCCCGAGTGTTTCTGTCCCCCTTTAACCCTTGCAATGAGCGGGTTTTCGGCATGAATTAGGATTGACTAACCCGCTTTTGTACCCCTATAATGACCTTGTTATCTTCTCGACAATTCTTTTGGCCTGAGATGAACACAGAGGAGGATGATGTCATCCATGAGTGAGATGGAGAGCAAGTACGCAGAGCTTCGGCAGATCATCGAGGCTCACAAGGACTGGCCCGGCGCGCTGATGCCTGTGCTGCAGGGCGCGCAGGAGCTGTTCGGCTGCGTGCCGGAGGACGTGCAGAAGATCATCGCGGAGGGCCTGGGCGTCACGCTGGCTGAAGTGTACGGCGTCGCGACCTTCTACGCGCAGTTCTCCCTGCAGCCCAAGGGCGAGTACGTGATCAGCGTCTGCCTGGGCACCGCCTGCTACGTCAAGGGCAGCCAGGCCGTGCTGGACAAGCTGAGCGAGGAGCTCGGCATCCCCGTGGGCACCACGACCCCCGACGGCAAGTTCACCCTGCAGGCCACCCGCTGCCTGGGCGCCTGCGGTCTGGCGCCTGTCATGACCGTGAACAGCGACGTGTACGGCCGGATGACCCCCGACCAGGTGCACGACGTGATCGTCAAGTACCGCCCGGAGGCATAAGCTGCGATGAGAGAGATCGCGCTGCATCTGCTGGACATCGTGCAGAACTCCGTCACGGCGGGAGCGTCCCATGTGGATATCGGCTTCCGGCTGGCGGCGGACGGCATGCTGACCATGAGCGTGAAGGACGACGGCAGGGGCATGAGCCCGGAACTGCTGGAGCGCGTCCGCAGCCCCTTCGTCACCACGAGGACCACAAGGAAGGTGGGGCTGGGGATCCCGCTGCTGCAGCAGAACGCCATGCTCTCCGGCGGCGGCGTTGAGCTGGAGAGCGAGGTCGGCGTCGGCACGCTGATCAGCGCCCGCTTCAACACCGCGTCCATCGACTGCCTGCCCGTGGGCGACCTGGCCCAGACGATGGCCTCCATCGTGATGGGCAGCCCGGACAGGCCGGAATTCAGCCTGACCTGCGCCTCGCCCGCGGGGGAGATGAGCTTCTCCACGGAGGAGGTCCGGGCCGTGCTGGGGGAGGAAGTCTCCCTGGCTGAACCGGAAGTGGTGCAGTGGATCCGGCAATCTCTGCAGGAAGAAATCGAACCGATATTAGGAGGAATCATGCGATGAAATCTTTGGCCGAACTCGAAGCCATCCGCAAAGCGACCCTCAACCGGATCAACCTCCGCACCGAGGACGACAGCGAGGCTACCCGCGTGGTCGTCGGCATGGCCACCTGCGGCATCGCCGCGGGCGCCCGCCCGGTGATGCTCTCCTTCATGGATGAGATCAACAAGCGTCAGCTGAGCAACGTCACCGTCTCCCAGACCGGCTGCATCGGCATGTGCCGCCTGGAGCCCATGGTGGACGTGATCGTGCCCGGCAAGGAAAAGGTCACCTACGTTCACGTCAAGCCCGAGATGGTGCCGCGCATCGTCGCCGAGCACGTCGTCAACGGCCGCCCCGTCGCCGAGTATACCATCGGCGCCGCCGAGAACGAGTAAGCGGAGGAGGATGCAAAGATGGATATCTATCGCGCGCACGTACTGGTCTGCGGCGGCACGGGCTGTTCTTCGTCCGGCTCGGCCACGCTGATCGAACGCTTCAACGAACAGATCGCCGCCCACGGCCTTGACAAGGAAGTCAAGGTCATCCGCACCGGCTGCTTCGGCCTGTGCGAGGCGGGCCCCGTGGTCATCGTCTATCCCGACGGCACCTTCTACAGCCATGTGAAGGCCGAGGACGTGGACGAGATCGTCTCCGAGCACCTGCTCAAGGGCCGCAAGGTCGAGCACCTGGTGTATGTGGAGCACGCCACCCACGAGCAGAACGCCGAGAAGAAGCTCGACGACATCAACTTCTACAAGCATCAGCACCGCATCGCGCTGCGCAACTGCGGCGTGATCGATCCCGAGAACATCGACGAGTACCTGGCCATGGACGGCTACAAGGCGCTGGAAAAGGCCCTGACCACCATGACCCGCGAAGAGGTCATCGACGAGGTGCTGAAATCCGGCCTGCGCGGACGCGGCGGCGGCGGCTTCCCGACCGGCCTGAAGTGGAAGTTCACCTACCAGAGCCAGGCGGACCAGAAGTACGTGGCCTGCAACGCCGACGAGGGCGACCCGGGCGCGTTCATGGACCGCTCCATCCTGGAGGGCGATCCGCACGCCATCATCGAGGCCATGGCCATCGCCGGCTATGCCATCGGCGCTTCCCAGGGCTACATCTACGTCCGCGCCGAGTATCCCATCGCCGTCAAGCGCCTGTCCATCGCCATCGATCAGGCCCGCGAGTACGGCCTGCTGGGCGAGAACATCTTCGAGACCGGCTTCAACTTCGACCTGAACATCCGCCTGGGCGCCGGCGCCTTCGTCTGCGGCGAGGAGACCGCCCTGATGCACTCCATCGAGGGCAAGCGCGGCGAGCCCACGGCCCGTCCTCCCTTCCCGGCGGTCAAGGGCCTGTTCGAGAAGCCCACGATGCTCAACAACGTGGAGACCTACGCCAACGTGGCGCAGATCATCCTGCACGGCGCCGACTGGTACGCCGCGATGGGCACCGAGAAGTCCAAGGGCACCAAGGTCTTCGCCCTGGGCGGCAAGATCAACAACACCGGCCTGGTCGAGATCGAGATGGGCACGCCCCTGCGCAAGATCATCTACGACATCGGCGGCGGCTGCCCCAACGGCAAGAAGTTCAAGGCCGTGCAGACCGGCGGCCCCTCCGGCGGCTGCCTGCCCGAGTCCCTGCTGGACACCCCCGTGGACTATGACAACCTGATCGCGGCGGGCTCCATGATGGGCTCCGGCGGCATGATCGTCATGGACGAGGACAACTGCATGGTGGACATCGCCCGGTTCTACCTCGACTTCATCGTCGACGAGAGCTGCGGCAAGTGCGCGCCCTGCCGCATCGGCACCAAGCGCATGAAGGAGATCCTCGACCGCATCGTCGAGGGCAAGGGCGAGGAAGGCGACATCGAGAAGCTGGAAGCCCTGGCCGAGACCATCAAGGCCACCGCCCTGTGCGGCCTGGGCAACACCGCCCCGAACCCCGTCCTCTCCACGCTGAAGTTCTTCCGCGACGAGTACGAGGCCCACATCTACGAGAAGCGCTGCCCGGCCCATCACTGCCGCAGCCTGCTCCAGTTCAAGATCGATCCCGCGAAGTGCAAGGGCTGCACGGCCTGCGCGCGTGCCTGCCCGGCGGACGCCATCACCGGCACCGTCAAGCAGCCTCACGTCATCGATGTCAAGAAGTGCCTGAAGTGCGGCTCCTGCATGGAGAAGTGCCGCTTCGGCGCCATCAGCCGCGAGTGAGTTAGGAGGACGTGAAGAATGGATAACATGATCACCCTTACCATTGACGGCGTATCCGTCGAGGTGCCCCAGGGCACCAACGTCCTCGAAGCGGCGCGCAAGGCCGGGGTCCATATCCCCACCCTGTGCTACCTCAAGGATATCAACGAGATCGGCGCCTGCCGCATGTGCGTGGTGGACACCGGCGCCCGCGCCCTGCAGGCCGCCTGCGTGCTCCCCGCCACCAACGGCATGGTCGTGAAGACCAACACGCCCGCCATCCGCAAGTATCGCAAGACCCTGCTGGAGCTGGTGCTCTCCGCCCACGACCAGAAGTGCCTGTCCTGCATCCGCTCCACCAACTGCGAGCTGCAGCGCCTGTGCCGCGAGCTGGGCGTGGAGAACGGCGACGCCTTCAAGGGCGTGCAGAATGAGTACGCCATCGACGACGTGTCCCCGGCCATCGTCCGCGACAACAACAAGTGCATCGTGTGCCGCCGCTGCGTGGCCGTCTGCCAGAAGGTGCAGAAGGTCGGCGTCATCGGCCCGGTGATGCGCGGCTTCAAGACCGCCATCGAGTCCCCCTGGGGGCTGAAGCTGAACGACATGGCCTGCATCAACTGCGGCCAGTGCATCACGGCCTGCCCCGTGGGCGCCCTGCATGAGAAGGACGACACCGCGAAGGTCTGGGCCGCCCTGCAGGATCCCTCCAAGCACGTGGTCGTGCAGCCCGCTCCCGCCGTCCGCGCGGCCCTGGGCGAGGAATTCGGCATCCCCATGGGCACCTCCGTGACCGGCAAGATGGTCAGCGCCATGAAGCGCCTGGGCTTCGACAAGGTCTTCGACACCGACTTCGGCGCCGACCTGACGATCCTGGAAGAGGCCAACGAGCTGGTGGAGCGCGTCACCAACGGCGGCGTGCTGCCCATGATCACCTCCTGCTCTCCCGGCTGGATCAAGTTCTGCGAGACCTACTATCCGGACTTCATCCCGAACCTCTCCAGCTGCAAGTCCCCCCACGAGATGGTGGGCGCGATGGTGAAGAGCTACTACGCCGACAAGGCCGGCATCGACGCGAAGGATATCGTGGTCGTGTCCGTGATGCCCTGCACAGCGAAGAAGTTCGAGGCGGCCCGTCCCGAGCTCGGCCACAACGGCCTGGCGGACGTGGACATCGTCATCACCACCCGTGAGCTGGCCCGGATGATCAAGGAAGCCGGCATCAACTTCAACCTCCTGCCCGACGGCGACTTCGACAGCCTGATGGGCGAGTCCACCGGCGCGAGCGTCATCTTCGGCGCCACCGGCGGCGTGATGGAGGCGGCCCTCCGCACGGCCTATGAGACCATCACCGGCGAGACCCTGGAGAAGGTCGACTTCGAGGCCGTCCGCGGCACCGCGGGCATCAAGGAAGCCACCATCAAGGCGGGCGACCTGGACGTGAGCGTCGCGGTCTGCTCCTCCACCGGCAAGGCGGCCGAGGTGCTGGACGCCGTCCGCAGGGGCGAGAAGAACTACACCTTCATCGAGGTCATGGCCTGCCCCGGCGGCTGCGTCAACGGCGGCGGCCAGCCCATCGTGGACGCCGATACCCGCGCCTCCGTGGATGTGCGTGCGGTCCGCGCAAGCGCCCTCTACGGCGAGGACGCGGGCAAGCCGATCCGCAAGAGCCACGAGAATCCCGAGATCAAGCAGATCTACGCGGACTTCCTCGGCAAGCCCGGCAGCCACCGGAGCCACGAGCTGCTGCACACCACCTACCAGAAGCGCGAAAAGTACACCGACTGATCCATTCCCGAAAGCCCCCGTCGGCTGCCCGGCCGGCGGGGGCTCTTCTGATGCGGGACGAAGGATCGGGGAAGGGAGAAGACAATGGAGAACGAGAAGAAAGACCCGCCCCGGGAAGAGGAAGATGACGTCACGCCCCTCACCGACGAGGAGTTCAAGGCGTATCAGGAGAAGGACGCCAAAACCACCAACAAGGTGCTGAAGTTCTTCAAGGCCATTTGGGAGGCCATCAATTTCTTCAGCTGAACGTGATCGCGTGCATCGGATCCCGGACGGACGCCTGCACACCGACAGAGGAGAAGAGAACATGAAAACAACCGAGAGACGAACTCCGATCGCCAGGAGGATCATCGGCGATCTGCTTCTTGCGCTGGCCATCCTTCTTTTGGCCGACGTACTGATCGTTATGCCCGCAAAGATCAACGCCGTCGTTCTGAAGGCGGATTACCGGAAGGTGTTCACCTATGAGCTGGCGCTGTGCGCGATCCTTCTCCTGTTCGCGCTGGATGTCCGGTTCAGCCTCTTCACCCGGTGGAAGCCCGTCATCCTCAAGGGGATCGGCTGGGTGCTGCGCGTCGTGGTCGCGCTGCTCAGCGCGGTGATCCTGTTCTTCTGCGTCAAGGTCGTCAGCGGCGGCATGATCAACACCGCGGGGCAGGCCCGGTATGCCGTCGTGCTCGGGCTGGCGCTGGAGAACGGGAAGCATGTGCCCGACCTGACGGCGAGACTGGACACGGCCAAGGCGTACCTGGAAGAATACCCGGAGGCAAAGCTGATCCTGACCGGCGGCAACGCGGACGAGTCGGGCCGCACGGAAGCGGCCGTCATGCGCGATATCCTTACGGAAAAGGGCGTATCGCAGGACCGGCTGATCCTCGAAGACCGGGCGGAGACCACGAAGGAGAACTTCCGGAACATCGCCGGAATTGTGCAGGCGGATGAACCGGTGGTGATGATCAGCAGCGATTATCATATGGACCGGGCCGTGCGGATCGCGGGGGAAGCCGGCTTCTCACATCTCATGCGGCTCCCGGCCCCCTCCGGCTTCTTCGCCTACGGCGCCAACATGCTGTGGGAAGTGGTCCTGGACCTGAACGATCTCACGAAGAAGTGACACCTGCTGCGGTCGGCACGTTCCTCTCATGGCGGGTGCGGGCTGCAGGCCCGCTCTCACTCTTTCCCCCTTCCCTCGGGAAGGGGGCAGGGGGATGGCGCGGATCGGTTTGGGATCGTCTGCCGATACAGCAAACCCGGAGAACTGTTTAGTTGCAAATCTCAATGACGGAGGGACAAGACATTATGCGTGAGTTCTTTGGACTGGAAGTGGAGAACGGCGGCTATCTGCGGGAACCGGAGGGCTGGTTTTCCTGGCAGCATCTGCTGTTCGTGACCCTGATCTGCCTGACCGCCATCCTCCTGGGCATTCTGCTGGGGAAGCGCGACCGCAGCCGTTCGGACAGGGAGAAGAACCGCGTGCTGATCGTGTCGGCGCTGCTCTTCGACGCGCTGGAGCTGTTCGAGATCGTGTTCCTCTGCTTCCGCAGCCATGATCCCATGAACTGGCGGATGAACCTTCCGCTTTTCCTGTGCAGCGTGCAGGCCATCGCGCTGCCCATGGCGGCCTTCTGCAAGGGGCGGCTGAAGCTGGCGGCCCTGGACTTCGTGTCCATCTTCGGCGTGCTGGGCATGCTGCTGGGCACCTACGGCGCCGGACAGAACTACGGCTGCTATCCGGTCCTTTCCTTCAACAATGTGCAGTCCGGCATCATCCACGGCATCTCGGGCTTCGCGGCCATCTATATCTTCGTTTCGGGGATGGCCAGCCTGCGGAAGCGCGACATCTGGATCACCTTCTGCATCCTGATCGGGCTCTGTGTCCTGGCGTATGCGGCGAACGTGACGATCGGCTATAACTACATGTTCCTCATGCGGGGCGACGGCACCCCTTACGATATCCTGTACAACGCGGTGGGCGGAAGCCCCGTGCTGTATCCGCTGGGCGTTGTGGGACTGTTCCTGCTCTACATCGCTGCATTCTACGGCGTGGTGTTCATGGTCAGGAGAAGACGGGGCAGCGAGGAATGAAGAACGAAGAACGTAGAATGAATGCAGAATGATTTTCGTGCGACAATCCTTCTGCTGAGACGGTGGGATCTACGCGGCACGGTGCCTTGCAAAGGGTCCGGGTCGGTGCGATCTTGCCTCTTTCAAGGGGGTCCGGGGGACGCTTTCCGGCAGGAAAGCGTCCCCCGGCTTCTTACTTTATCTCCCCCTCCCTTGGGAGGGGGCCGGGGGGTGGGGCGCATGACATCCGTAACACTTTGCAAACCTCTCATTCTGCTGTAGCATTTCCCGCGGAATGATGCTATAATGTATCTGTCGGCATATGCCGACAAGCAATCCAACACACGAAAGGAATCCCTTATGGCGAAATTTGCCGTTTTTGTGGATCTGGAGAACTGCGGCGCGAAGGAGGCCACCCTGGCTTCCATCATCGAAAAGGTGAAGATGCGCGGAGAGATCCTGCTGGGCCGTGTCTACGGCTACACCGACCGGTTCTCCGACCTGAAGCAGATCCTCCTGTCCAACACCTTCTCCGTGGTGCCCTCCATCCGCTACGGGTACGCCCAGAAGAACAACGCCGATATCCAGCTGGTGGTGGACGCCCTGGAGGTGGCCTACACCAATCCCCTGATCGACTCCTTCTGCATCGTCTCCGGCGACAGCGACTACATGCCGCTGGTGGGCCGGCTGAAGGCCATGGGCAAGTACGTGCTGGGCATCAGCCGCTCCGAGGCCGCCAGCAACATCTTCATCAACGCCTGCAATGAGTTCCAGTTCCTGGAGAGCATGGGCAGCCGTCCCGCCCCGCGCGCGGCGAAGCAGACCCGCGGCGGCCGGAAGAAGGAGACCGCCGGCAGCGACGAGATGGATCTGGCCGCGCTGAACAAGCTGCTGTGCGACGTCTTCGAGGAGCAGGACGACACGGCGGAGATCTATGCCAGCGAGCTGAAGGGCGTGCTGACCCGCCTGCGCCCCGATTTCAACGAAAAGACCTACGGCTGCGCCACCTTCTACAAGCTGCTTCAAAAGCTGGCGGCGAAGTTCGGCGACCTGCGGGTGACCAACGACAACTTCAACGTCATTGTCTCGCTGAACGCCCACGCCGGCGCGGCCGACGAGGAGGAACAGGTCCAGCTGAACCGGGAGAACTGGCGCGACGCCTTCCAGGCCCAGCTGAACGCGTACAAGGAGGGCGGCTTCGATCGCATCAATCCGTCGATCCTGAAGGCGGATATCCTCACCACCTACCCCGATTTCAACGAGCGGACCATCGGCTTCAAGCGCTTCTCCGAGGTGATGAAGCAGCTGGAGAAGGACGGCATGGTCAAGGTGGAGATGGACGAGGAGAACACCATGATGATCAAGCTGCTTTGAGAAGGCCTGCGCAAAGGAGGATCAACTTGAAGCATGGGATCGCGGCTGCTCTGGCGGCTGTCCTGGCTGCCGTGCTGGCCCTTTCCGCCCCGGCGGAGGGATGGGACGGCTTCCGCGGGCTGCCCTGGGGCGCCTTTGAAGAAGACATCGTGGAGCGCGAGGAGCGCGTGGCGGACCACGCCATGGAGCTGGAGGGCGGCTGCCTGGACCTGCTCTACGAGGGCGTGGACGTCAGCCGGTTCACCGGGGCCGAGTGCGCCTACATCCTGTACGACGGCACGCTGGTCTGCGGCGGCTACCGCATCCCGGTCTCCGGCGAAACGGACGAGGCGGACCTGACCGAAGCCCTGAAGGTACACTACGGGGAACCCAACGCCAACGGCCGGATGATCTTCCGGCGGATGCTGGCCCTGCTGGACCCGGAGGGAGAAAACGACGGAGTGCTGAACACGTCGCCTGCCGCCTGGGAAGTGGACGGCACCGGCATCATCCTCTACTCCGAGGGCGGGCACCTGATCCTGCTCTACATCGGCACGGATTATCTGAACGCCATGGACGCGGAAGCGGGGGAGGCCGGGGACGAGGAGCCTGAGGACGAGGGATCGGAAGAAGAGGAGCCGGACGAGCCGGAGACCCCATGACCGGAGGTGAGAAGGGATGGCATACCTGCGAAGGGCCACCGGCATGCTGTGCGCGCTGCTGGCCATCGCGGCGCTCATCGTCGGCCTGGTGATCGTGACATTCTTTGAGGCCATGAACGTGGCCAACATCCAGATCGTGCTCAAGGGCGGCATGGCCTACCGGGTGCAGACCATCATGGGCATGGACACGGAGAACGACCGGGGCAGCTTCTTCACCGCGTCGCTGATGGAGGAGGATCCGGCCCACGGCACCATGACCGCGGAGCGCAACGCCTATACGGATTACAATGTGCGCGGCATCGACCACCGGCTGGACATGGACTTCGTGTGGGTCTGGCCCCAGCAGCGGGAGGTGACGGTCACGGTCACCGAGTCCGTGCCCCGCATCGACGGACGCGCGAAGGGGAGCCGGGCCGAGGCCCTGGTGCAGGCGGGCGGCGCCGACGCCGTGTATCCGCCGGCCTGGACGGACGCGCGATACCGCGTCACCCTGGTGCAGGATCCCCAGACCAAGCAATGGCGCATCACCCGCATCACGATGATCCAATAACGGGAGGAAAACAATGGACGACCTGAACCGCACCAATTTCATCTGGGACGCCATCGGGAAGGACCTGGCCGAGGGCGTGTATACGGAAGTGCACACCCGGTTTCCGCCGGAGCCCAACGGCTATATGCACATCGGCCACTGCAAGGCCCTGATCATGGACTTTCTGACGGCGGAAAAGTTCGGCGGCAAGTGCAACCTGCGCTTCGACGACACCAACCCCGCCAAGGAGGACATGGAGTTCGTCCGCAATATCGAGAAGGACATCCGCTGGCTGGGCTTTGACTGGACCGGCGGCCTGTTCTACGCCTCCGATTACTACGACAAGTGCTACGAGATCGCCGAGGACTGGATCCTGCGGGGCCTGGCCTATGTGGACGAGCTGAGCAAGGAGGAGATGCGGGCCTACCGCGGCACCCTCACCGAGCCCGGCAAAAACAGCCCCTGGCGCGACCGTCCGGCCGAAGAGAGCCTGGACCTGTTCCGCCGCATGCGGGCGGGCGAGTTTGCCGAGGGCACCAAGACCCTGCGGATGAAGATCGACATGGCGTCGCCCAACATCGTCATGCGCGACCCGGCCATGTACCGCATCCTGTACAAGGAGCACTGGCGCACGGGGAACAAGTGGTGCATCTATCCCATGTACGACTTCTCGCACCCCATCGGCGACGCGCTGGAGGGGATCACCCACTCCCTGTGCTCCCTGGAGTACGAGATCCACCGCCCCCTCTACGACTGGGTGGTGGAGCACGCGAAGAACATGCTGCCCGGGCATCCCCGGCAGATCGAGTTCGCCCGGCTGAACATGACCCGCACGGTCATGAGCAAGCGCTATCTCCGCCAGCTGGTGGAGGGCGGCTATGTCTCCGGCTGGGACGATCCGCGGATGCCCACCCTCTCCGCCCTGCGGCGCCGGGGCTATACCGGCACGGCCATCCGTGAGTTCGTCAGCCGCATCGGCATGAGCAAGGCGGATTCGGTGGTGGATCTGGCGCTGCTGGAGAGCTGCGTGCGCGACGACCTGGGCGAGACCTCGCCCCGCGCCATGGCGGTCCTGCGGCCCGTGAAGGTGATCCTCACCAACTGGCCCGAGGGCGAGACGAAGACCATTGAAATGGAGAACCACCCGGATCGGCCGGAGATGGGCACCCACACCGTCACCTTCGGGCGGGAGCTGTGGATCGACAGCGAGGACTTCATGGAGGTCCCGGTGAAGAAGTACCAGCGGATGTTCCCGGGCAACGAGGTGCGGCTGAAGGGCGCGTACATCGTGAAGTGCGAGGGCTGCGAGAAGGACGCGGAGGGCCATGTGACCGCGATCCTCTGCACCGTGGACTTCGACTCCGCCAGCGGCACCCCCGGCGCGGACCGGAAGATCAAGGGCAAGACCCTGCACTGGGTCAGCGCGGCGGACGCGGTGCCCTTCGAAGCCCGCCTCTATGAGCCGCTGCTGGTGGACGAGGAGGCCGACGACGCGGAGGAGGAAGCCGCGGAAGAGGGCGAGGAGAACGCCGCTCCGGCGAAGAAGGACTTCATCAGCCGCCTGAACCCCGACAGCAAGACCGTGCTGCGGGGCTATGCCGAGCCCTGCGTCCGGGACGCGGCGGTCGGCGCCACCTTCCAGTTCCTGCGCACCGGCTACTTCTGCAAGGACCCGGATTCCACCGACGAGCTGCCGGTCTTCAACCGCACGGTGGGCCTGCGCGACACCTTCGCCAAACAGGTGAAGGCCTGACGGGAGCGGAAAGCGTATGATCCTCTATCACGGAAGCAATGTGGCTGTGCCGGAGCCGAGGCTGCTCAGGATCCAGCGCGAGCTGGACTTCGGGAAAGGCTTCTATACGACCACCGATCGCGGACAGGCCGAGAAATGGGCCAGGAGGACCGCCCTCAGACTGCGGCAGGACAGGAGCTTTGTCACGGTGTATGAGGTCGACGCGGAGGAATTCGCCGCCCTGACCGTCCTGCGCTTTGAGAAGCCGGATGAAGCATGGCTGCGATATGTGACGGCCTGCAGGAAAGGTGAGGATCCGGCCCGGCAGACGGACGTCGTGATCGGCCCCGTGGCGAATGATCAGACGATGCCGGTGCTCGACCTGTACCTGGCGGGCATGTACGACGAGCGGGAGGCCATACGCAGGCTCCTGCCGCAAAAGCTGAAGGATCAGGTCACCTTCAAGACAGAGAAGGCCCTCGGCGCGCTGCGGACCAAGGAGGTGACCGCGCTGTGAACATGGATGCTTTTCTCTCTCTTCAGTACTTTGATCAGGGCGTGATCCCCAGGATCATGCAGAAGTATGATATGGGCGAAATGGACGCGGCTCGCGCGTTCCTGACCTCCGAGACCCATGCCATGCTTGAGGACAGGGAACTCGGCATGAGCGATTTCTCCGAGCTGGCGGTATTCGACATGTGGGAGAACGAGCGGGTGACGGGGGATCCGCGCACATCCGTTCATCTGAGGAGCGAGCTGTCATGACCGAAGAGATGAGGTTCTTTGTCTACCTGCTGGAATACTATGCCTGCGCGAAAAACCGGAGCGCCGGCGACGTCCTCCGGGAGTGGGACGAGAAGGGCCTGACCCGGGAGATCTACAACGGGTACTGGCAGTATCACCAGGAACGCATCGAGAACGCCTTCGACGACATCGACTGCCTGATGGCCACCGGGGAGCATCTCCCGGCCGGGCCCGGCGCAGAATGACGACACCAAACGCAAAGGAATGATCCATATGACCGTCAGAACCAGATTTGCCCCCAGCCCCACGGGCTTCATGCACCTGGGCGGGGTGCGCACCGCGCTGTATGCCTATCTCTATGCCCGGCAGAACAACGGGCAGTTCATCCTCCGCATCGAGGACACGGACCAGGAGCGCTATGTGGAAGGCGCCACCGATGTGATCTACGACACCCTGCGGGCCTGCGGGCTGAACTGGGACGAGGGCCCGGACATCGGCGGCCCGGTGGGTCCCTATGTGCAGTCGGAGCGCAAGGACACCTACATGCCCTACGCGAAGCAGCTGGTGGCAAGCGGCCACGCCTATTACTGCTTCTGCTCCAGGGAGGAGATCGACGCCCGCCGCGCCGCGGTGGAGGCCGCCGGCGGCACCTGGAAGTACGACAAGCACTGCCTGCGCCTGACGAAGGAGCAGGTGGAGGAGAAGCTGGCCGCGGGCATCCCGTGGACGATCCGCATGAACGCGCCCACCGAGGGCGAGACGAGCTACAGCGACGTGGTCTTCGGCGACATGACCTTCCAGAACGGCGAGGCCATGGACGACATGGTGCTGATCAAGCAGGACGGCATGCCCACCTACAACTTCGCCAACGTCATCGACGACCATCTGATGGGCATCACCCATGTCATGCGCGGCATGGAGTATCTCTCCTCCACCCCACGCTACAATTATCTGTACCGGGCGCTGGGCTGGGACATCCCCACCTACATCCATCTGCCCACCGTCATGCGCGACGCGACGCATAAGCTGTCCAAGCGCGACGGGGACGCCTTCTATTCCGACTTCATCGACAAGGGCTATCTCACCGAGGCGCTGGTGAACTATCTGGCGCTGGTAGGCTGGAACCCCGGCGACGAGCGGGAGTTCTTCACCCTGCCGGAGCTGGTGGAGGCCTTTGACGTGCACCGGCTGAACAAGTCGCCCGGCATCTTCGACGTGAACAAGCTGACCTGGTTCAACGCCGAGTACATCCGCCGCATGGCCCCGGAGAAGTATCTGGAGCTGGCTGCGCCCTGGTTCGACAAGGTGCTGGCGGGGAAGGGCATCGACTACAAGCGGCTGGCGGAGCTGATGCAGGAGCGCACGGAGATCTTCAGCCAGGTGCCGGACATGGTGCGGTTCCTGGCGGAGCTGCCGGACTACTCCATCGATCTTTACACCCACAAGAAGATGAAGACGAACCCCGAGGTGGCCCGGAGCGCGCTGGCCCTGTGCAGGCCCGTGCTGGAAGCCATCCCGGAGGCGGAGTGGCGGGAGAGCGTGATCCACGACCGGCTGATGGAGACCATCGCGGCCTCCGGCATGAAGAACGGCGCGGTCCTCTGGCCCCTGCGCATCGCCATCTCCGGCCAGGCCTCCACGCCCGGCGGCGCCATGGAGATCGCTTATCTGCTGGGCAAGACCGAGACCCTGCGCCGCGTCGCGGACGGCGAGGCCCGTCTGGCGGACGCCTGATCGGCGGAGGTGATCCCCTTGACCGGACAGCTCGGAAAGACATATCTGCTCGCCGTACTGGCGGGGCTCAGCATCGGCATCGGAGGCACGGCGTTCCTGATGACGGAAAGCCCCGTGGTGGGCGCGCTGCTCTTCGCGGTGGGGCTCTTCTGCGTGTGCGCGTTCGGCTTCAGCCTGTTCACGGGCAAGGTCTGCTATGTGTTTGAGCAGGAGAAGGACCGGGGACGCTACGCCGCCGCCCTGCCCGTGATCTGGCTGGGGAACCTGACCGGCGCCGCGGGACTGGGCCTGCTGGAATCCCTGACGCGATTCGGCCCGAAGCTGGCGGAACGCGCGGCCGCGGTCTGCGCGGGAAAGCTGGAACAGACGCCGCTGAGCGCCTTTGTGCTGGCGGTGCTGTGCAACCTGCTGATCTATATCGCCGTGGAGGGCTACAGGACCATCCCGGACGCGGTGGGGAAGTACCTGGCGATCCTCTTCGGGGTGACGGTGTTCATCGTGTGCGGGTTCGAGCACTGCGTGGCCAACATGTACTACTTCACCGCCGGCGGGGCATGGAGCCTGAAGGCGATCGGCTATCTGCTGCTGATGACCCTGGGCAACGCGGCCGGCGGCGTGCTGATCCCCGCCCTGCGCCGCGCCGCCGGATCGGGAAAGAAAAACTGACGACGCAGCTCCTTTCAAGGGGGTCCGGGGGACGCTTTCCGCCGGGAAAGCGTCCCTCGGCTTTCTATCATTTCCCCCCTTCCCTTGGGAAGGGGGCAGGGGGATGGGGCGGTGCGGTTCGTAAACTGTTCGCCTGTACGGTCCGCAAGGCGCACAGTCATTACGCCGAAACACAAAAACAGACCGGAGTTCCGGTCTGTTTTGCATTGCCTCAGCGGCAGCGTTGATTACTTTTTCTTGCCCTTCTTGGGAGCGACGGCAGCCTTCAGATCCTTGCCGGGCTTGAAAGCGGGAACCTTGGTCGCGGGGATCTTGATCTTCTGCTTGGTCTGGGGATTGCGGCCCTCACGAGCGGCGCGATCGCGGACTTCGAAGGTGCCGAAGCCGATCAGGACGACCTTTTCCTTCTCAACGAGGGTCTCGGTGATGGACTCGAGGGTGGCGTTGACGACCTTGGCGGCCTCGGCCTTGGTGATTTCAGCCTTGGCGGCGACTTTCTCGACGAGTTGCAGCTTATTCATGGTACAACGTCCTTTCTGTTTTTTTGTGTGGGCTACCGTGCACATTATACATGATATTCGGCCCGGATGCAACCGTCTGAGCCGACTTTTTTGCGAATTTTCGGTTAAAAATGGCGGAACGGTGGGGTTTTTCGGGGTTCAGAGGCTGCTGAACCGCGCCAGGCGGTAGCGCTTCCTCAGAAAACCGTCCAGATTGCCGTATTCGCTGACGGTCAGGCGCTCGATCTCAAGCTCTTCCATGCAGGCCAGGAGGATGCAGATGCCGTGGACCACGATGTCGGCGCGCCCCGGCTGCAGGCTCGGGAGACGCAGGCGCTCCTGTACGCTCAGCTCCGACAGGAACTCGGCCTCCGTGCGGACCCTGGCGCGGGACAGCATGGTGCCGTGCATGTTGGCCCGCTCCTCCCAGGGCACGTCCCGGGCCAGGGCCGCCAGAGCCGTGAAGGTGCCGCCCGTGCCCCACCAGCGGGAGGGATGCGGGAAATCGGGATAGAGGGCCAGCCGGTCCCGGAGCACGCCCCTGGCCGCGTCGATGGCGGTGGGGATATCGGCCCGGGAATGGATATCGATCAGGCGGAACAGCCGCACGGCGCCCATCTGGCAGGAGAAGCTGCCCTGCATGCGGGAGCCTTCGCCGGCGATCACCTCGGTCGATCCGCCGCCGATGTCGATGACGCCGCAGTCCCCGCCGTCCGTCGCGCCGAGGAAGGAGAGCTCGGCTTCCTCGTCGCCGGAGCAGATCTGCAGTTCACAGCCGGTGCGTTCCCGGATCATGTCCGCAAAGGCGGCCCCGTTGGCCGCGTCGCGGGTGGCGGACGTGGCAAAGATCGACAGTTCCTCCGCGCCCAGCTTCCGCGCCTGCCCCGCCTGGGTCATGACGGCCGAGCAGGTGCGCTCCATGGCCTCCTCGCTCAGCATCCGATGCTCGTCCAGACCCGCAAAGAGCCGCGTGGCAGCCCGAAACCGCCCCAGCCGGTGCCCGACATCCCCCTGGATGTCGGCGGCCAGCATGCGCACCGAGTTAGAACCGATCCCAATGACCGCTGCCTTCATCTCCATCCTCCTGCCGTCTCACTGTGCGTCCCATTCCTGTTCCTCAAGGATGATCTGCCACTCCTCCTCGGTGTATTTGTCCAGATCATCCGGATTCACGACCCGGAAGCGAATGCTGGATATGGACTGCATGTTGGCGTTTCGGGCCTCGCGGTTGATGTACTCGTCGGTGCCCACGCTGTCCAGGGCCAGCTGCAGGGCGTCGCGCTCCGATTCCTTCTCGAACAGGAGCAGCTGCTTTTCCGAGCGCACGCTCTGCGTGACCGCCGTGTCCTGGCGGATCCTGCCGACCAGGATGACGCAGAGGATGATCATGCCCGCCGCGATCAGCGCCAGGCCCAGCCAGCTGATATGGATCGTTTTCAGTTTGTTCCACAGCGATCGGAACCATCTGCTCAAGCCCGGTCACCTCCCGTATTTTGGTTCATTCGATGCCGCTGCCCGGAATCCTGCCTGAGACGGGCAAAGATCGGGCGATCGCAGGGCTTCTTTACCGGATCGCGCCGAAGCGTTCGCGGATGCGGTTCGCGGTCTCCTGCGCCACGGTCCGGGCCTGGTCTGCGCTCCCGCCCTCGACGACGACGCAGACGGCGTAGGGCAGGCTCTCCGTGTCCAGATATCCCACGAAGATCGCGGTCCCGTCGCTGACGCAGGCGATGCCGGTGATCCCGCCCTGCATGGGCTCCCGTGCCAGCCGGGCTTTCAGCGCGGCCGCGCTTTCGGGCGAGAGGGGCCTGCGGTATTCGGCGGAGGAGAAGCCCAGCCGGTTCGCGCCGGCGGCGGACGTGACCCGCAGCAGCAGGCGGGGTTCCATGATGGTGCCGTCGTTGGCGATGCCGGCGGCCATCATGCACAGATGCACCGGCGTGGCCAGGATGCCGCCCCGGCCCGCGGCGTGGTCGGCGGCCGATCCATCGGTGGGATAGACGGCGTTCTCCACGATCAGGTCGCGGAAGAGCACGTTGTCGTTGTAGCCGAAGGTCTCGGCGGTCTCGCGGAGCTTCCGGTCCGTGACGGACGCCTCCGCGCCCGCGAGCGATCCGTCGGGCAGCGCCTGACCCTCCGCAAGCATGCAGGCGGCGGTGACGGGCCCGAAGGCCTCGCCCGGGGCATAGAGGCCGGCCGTGGCCCGGTTGCGGGTCCGGTCCGCCGTGGGGGAGGAGGCCGTGTCCATGGGATCGTAGGAGCCGAGGCTCACCATGGCCAGCACTTCGCCGGTGCGGTAGTCCATCACCACGGCGGCGCCCTTTGCCTCCGCCCCGCAGGTCCGCACAAAGGAAGCCGCGACGGCTTCGCACAGCGGGGCCGACAGGGTCAGCTGCACCGTGTCGCCCGTGTGCTCCGCTCCGCTGATCAGATCGCCGATGCGCTCAAAGACGGAGGCCTCGAAGCCATAGAGGTAGCGGGCCTGGAAGGATTCCACGCCGTTGCGCACATGGCCGTCCGCGTCGCCCACCACATGGACCACTGCCCGGCGGACGCTCTCGCTCTCCGCGTAGACGCGGTTCCCCTCCGCGTCCGTCTGCGCCAGGACCATGCCATCCCGGTCCGTGATCTTTCCGGCGGTGACCTGCTGCTTCTGGGCCCGCAGCCGCGGATTGTGGCTGGAGGCGAACCACCGGGAGCCGTTGGTCAGGATGCTGTAGCCACCGTAGGCGGCCAGCAGGGCAAACATCCCGAAGAGCAGGAGCGCCAGGAGCTTGAAACGAAAACGCTGCTGTTTCACAGGCCCGCCTCCTCCGCATAGTAGGACAGCCGCAGGTCCTCCTTGACGTTGTCGCGGTTCAGGCTCTCCACGCCCTGGATGAGGCCCACCAGACACATGCTGCTGACCAGCGACGTCCCGCCGTAGGAGACGAAGGGGAGGGTCACGCCGGTGAGGGGGATCATCTTGATCACGCCGCCGATGATCACGAAGGCCTGCAGGCCGATCATCACGGTGGCCCCGGCTGCCAGCAGGCCGTGGAAGCCCTTGCGCGCCGCCATGGCGGTGGTGGTGCCCCGCCAGATCATGGCCACATAGATCATCATCACGCACAGGGCGAAGATCAGGCCGAACTGCTCGCAGATCACGGCGAAGATGAAGTCCGACTCGTAGACCGGGATGGCCGTCGGGTTGCCGAGGCCCAGGCCGACGCCGAACAGCCCGCCGGAGGCGATGGCCATGAGGGCGTGGACGATCTGATAGCCGAAGGTGTCGTACACGGCCCAGGGATTCAGCCAGATGCCGACCCGCTTTTTCACGTGGGCGAACATCCGGTAGCCCGCGAAGGCCGCCGCGGCCCCGCCCGCAAGCCCAGAAAAGAGGAAGAACACGGAGCCTGTGGAGGCGAAGCACATCAGCAGGGTGACGCCGTAATAGAGGAGCGCGGTGCCCAGGTCCTTCTGCAGCATGAGGATGCCGAGGCAGGCCGCCGCGAAGAGGAACCAGGGCCAGAAGCGGCGGTTCGCCATGAAGCGCGCGCAGATGATCAGCAGGCAGAGCTTCACGGCCTCGCTGGGCTGCAGGGACATGCCCATCACGCTGATCCAGTTCTTCGCGCCGTAGGTCTCCTTGCCGAAGAGCACGGGGAGGACCAGAAAGCCCAAGCCCAGCAGCGCCAGAATGCCGCAGGTCTTCGGGCCGAAGCGGAGGACCCGCACCGCCAGGATGCAGATCAGCATGGCCCCGATGCCCACGCCGTACCAGATGACCTGCTGCCTGGCGTAGGCCGGGTTGGTGTCATACAGGACCAGGACCCCCAGGGCGCAGAGGAAATTGGCCAGGGACAGCATCAGGCCGTCCACCGGGAAGATGAGGGGCAGCAGCGCCGAACCGATCCAGATCATCAGCGGGACGCCGGCGGCCAGGATATAGCCGGTGAGGGCATCCGCGGCGTGCCTGGGATCCAGGGCCAGCAGGAGGAAAGCGGAGCCGAAGAAGAGCATGACCACGGTGGTCAGCCGCTGTCCGGCACGGCGTACCGGGTCCGGTTTCTTGAGTCCCATCACCGCGCCTCCTTTCGACGGCGCCGCCGGGGCGAGGGGTCATCGACCGGCACGGGGGCGTACAGGGGATCGGGCGGCGGCACGGGGGAGGGATCGACCCGCGGCGCGGCGTACAGCGCATCCTCCTCCGATACCACGGGATCGGGGGAGACCGGCGGGAAGAACACCGGCTGACGCGCGGGCGTGCCGGGCTGTACGGACATACCGGGCTGCACGGGCACATACGGCTGTGCGGGTATGGCGGGCTGTACGGGGGACATCGGGGCGTCTGCGTCAGGCGGCGCGGCGTTCGCGTCATCGTCCGCGTACGCGGGCCGGTACTCTTTCTCCAGGCCCATGAAGATCCGCAGGAACAGGACGGCGTCCCCGACGCGGACCACGTCTCCGTGGTGCAGATAAACCGGCTTCTTCCGCACGCTGCGCCAGGTCACGGGGCTGTCGTTCACGGTGCAGATCTGGCGGTAGGCCGGTTCGATCCGGAGCCCCTTTTTCGGGACGAAGTCGAAGTACAGATGCCGGTGCGCGACGCCGCCCACCGGGATGCAGATATCGTCGGAGCGGATGTCTCCCAACACGCCTTCCCGGGGGACCGGCACCGCCACGCCCTCGGGGAGCTCCTTGCTGCCTGATCGCACAACCCACTCGCCCACCATGCCCGCGTCCGGCAGGGAGCGGAGCAGCCGGTGCCTGGCCCGGCGGTCCCGGCGCAGCCAGCGGAAGGAACGCCAGACGATGAGCAGGCTCAGCACCGCGAACCAGTAGCGCATCACCTGCGCCACCACTTCGTAGACGGCTTCGGACACGCGGCGTCCTCCTTTCCTCCGTGCTGTGTCGGGGCAGCGGGCCCGGTGACAATGCAAAACCCGGTCCGCAGGTGCCGACCGGGATCAGCGTTTGGGTTTGCCCAGCAGATGGCGCAGGCGGCCCGTGAGGGTCCTGGACTCGCGAAAAGCCACCAGGGCGTCCAGGGCGCCGGCGCGGTAGCGGATATTGTCGGGGTCCATGCGGACCGCTTCCCGGTAGCTCTGCTCCGCGGACTGATACTGGGACATGGTCATCAGGACCTTGCCCTGCAGGGCATACCAGGCCGCACTGCGGCTGGAAGCGCGCAGCAGCTGCTGAAGGGCGCTTTCGGGGTATCCTTTGGCGAGCATCTTCTCCGCCACTTCCATGGCGTCCTCGCAGCTCAGCTTCCGGGGCAGAGAGGCAGCCGTGCCCGAGCCGCATTTGGAGAGCGCTTCCTCATAGGCGTGGTTCAGCGCCACCATGCGGCGGTTGGCGTCCTCCCGCTGCTTCTCATCCTGAAACTGATCAGGGTGCCAGCGGCGAGCCTGCTGATGATAGGCCTGCCGGATCGTCTTTTCATCCGCGCCCGCGGGGACACCGAGGATCTCGAAGGGGTCATTCAACGGACTCACCTCCTTTCACCGGGATCATGGTCTCAGGCTTCCACCAGTTCCCGGCGGATGTTGGCGCCGAGGGAACGCAGTTTGCTCTCGATGTGTTCGTATCCGCGGTCGATATATTCGGCCTCGTAGATCTCCGTCTCGCCCTTGGCCATGAGGCCCGCCACCAGCAGCGCGGCCCCGGCGCGCAGGTCCGTGGCCGTGACGGGGGCGCCGTAGAGGGAGGGTACGCCCTCGACGATGGCCGTGCGGTCCATGACGCGGATCTGGGCGCCCATGCGGATCAGCTCATCCATGTGCTTGAAGCGGGACTCGAAGATCGTCTCCTGGATGATGCTGGTGCCGTGCGCCGTGGTGAGCAGGGCGCTCATGGGCTGCTGCAGGTCCGTGGGGAAGCCTGGATAGACCTGGGTCTTGATGTTCACGGCCCGATGAGAGCCGGACATCCGCACCCGGATGGAGTCGTCGGAATCCGTGACCCGGACGCCCATCTCCAACAGCTTGGCGGACAGGGCCTCCATGTGCGTCGGGATGCAGCCGGTGATGTTGACGTCGCCGTGGGTGGCGGCCGCGGCGATCATGAGGGTGCCCGTCTCGATCTGGTCGGGGATCACGGCGTAGGTGCTGCCGTGCAGGTAGGGCTTGCCCTTGATGCGGATCAGGTCCGTGCCGGCGCCGCGGACATTGGCGCCCATGGAATTCAGGAAGTTGGCCAGGTCCACGATGTGGGGCTCCTTGGCCGCGTTGTGCAGGACGGTGGTGCCCTCCGCCTTGCAGGCCGCCAGCATGACGTTGATGGTGCCGCCCACGGTGACCATGTCGAAGAAGACGTCGTTGCCCAGCAGCTCTTCCGCGTCGGCGATGATGGTGCCGCCCCGCTCCTCGGTCATCGCGCCCAGGGCGTTGAAGCCCTTCAGGTGCTGGTCGATGGGCCGGGTGCCGATCTTGCAGCCGCCGGGGAAGGCCACCTCCGCGTGCCGCCGGCGGCCCAGAAGCGCGCCGATCAGGTAATAGGAAGCGCGCAGCCTCTGCGCGTTGCGGTACCCCACCTGAAAGCCGTCGGCGGTGGTGGGATCCACGACCATGTGGACGCCCGGCTCATAGTCCACCGTGGCGCCCAGAGAGCGCAGGATGTCCACCAGGGCGCGCACGTCGTCGATGTCCGGGAGATTCTCAATGGTGCAGGGCTCGTCGCACAGCAGCGTCGCGGGGATCACGGCCACGGACGTGTTCTTGCCGCCGCTGACGTGGACTTCTCCGCTCAGCGGATTCCCGCCGACGATGACCATCTTTTTCTTTCCGCTCATGATATACCTCCGCTGGACACGATGAAGGATACAGCCGGGAAGGGAGGAAGCAGAGTCATCCGACCGGTACGCTCAAACCGGAACAGACCGGAGTCTGTGCGCGTCAGGGACCGATCTGATATGTGCCGACCTGCTCCGACACGCCGAAGGCCAGGATCTCCGCCTGCTTGCGGCCGTGGGGCAGGGCCTTGTCGACCTGGTTGAGCTGAATGCCCATGAAGCTGAAGACCGCGGTCTGTCCGCCGTCCAGGTTGACCGCCAGGGTGCAGCCGTGATCCTTCAGGAGCTTGGCCAGATAGACCATCTGCACGCCCTTGGAGCGGGCCAGGCGGCCTTCGCACAGGATCGCCACATAGTGGCCGGGCTCCACCATGCCGAAGGCGTAGCGGGGATTGTAACTGGTGTTGGCGGTGGCCACATAGTCGGTGTACTCCCCGTCGCGGATCAGGCAGGGGCCGAAGCAGTACACGTCGTAGGCCCCCGCGTCGATGTAGGCCTGGGCGCTCATGGCCGTGGACGGATAGCTCTCGATATGGCCGTCGGGGAAGAAGGCGAGGGTGTCGTAATTGGGCATGGTGGGCGGGTTCCTGCGGGGCTCGTCGTAGAAGATGACGCCGCCCCGGACCTCGATGCCGGTGGGATAGGTCTGCTTGATCCGGTAGGTGTAATAGTCCGTGCTGGTGGCGAAGACCACCCGGTTGTCCCGGGCGATATTGCTCACGAAATCGTGGCTGCTGCGGGGCTTCTCGGGGTTGCAGAAGACGGTGGACGGAAGCGCGCCGGCCTCCGTGTCGCACCAGATGTCCGCCGTGAAGCAGTAGAAGGGATGGCGCTTGTCCGGGACCTCGTAGGAGCGGCGGATCACGATCCGCAGGTGCTCGCCCACATAGACGTACAGCCCCTGTTCGTCGCTCGACCAGATGAACTCGCCCTCGTCCAGAAAGCCTTTCCCGTTCAGGGGCGGGAGGATGGCGGCCAGCTCCGGGTCGCTCTCGATCCAGGCACCCTCAGCGGAGGGCTCGGACGGATCGGCTTCCGGGTCGGCGACGGTCAGGACTTCGACCGTCACGGCTTCGTCGGGGACAGGCTCTTCCGTTCCGCCGGGGGCCTCTTCCTCCGCGGGCCGCTCTTCGGTCCCGGCCTCCGACTCCTCCGGCAGCTCGAACCGCTCGGTGTCGTCTTCGCCGGGTTCATCCAGGTTCTCGAAGAAATCGCCGCCCGTTACATCGGGGCCCACCGTGGAGGCGAAGAGACCGAAGCGGTGGTTGTCGTATTCGGCGCCGGTCTCGGTCACGCTCATGCCGCTGGTGCGCTGGGTCACGTGCAGCGTGTAGGCCTCTGTGGCCATCTCCAGGCCGGTCCTGCCGTCGAAGCCCTCCAGGGGCGTCTCCCAGTTGAAGAGGGAGGCGTTGTCGGGCCACAGGTGGACGTACAGCTTCTTGGCCTGCCAGGTGCCGTACGCCTGCGCCGACTCGGGGCAGAAATCGGCGCGGCCCGTCTCGGAATAGACCTTGCGCACGGAGGCGGAGAGGATCTTGTGCATGGGATGGCCGTATTCGCCGTCGGCGTCCTGGGTCACGATGACCTCGGGCCGGACCCTGCGGATGACCTCCGCCACCCAGGCGTCGACCTTCTCCTCCCCGCCCAGGGCGTTGTACTGACGGGTGAGGTTCTTCTGGTAGCTGTCGCTGAAAGGCCCTATGATGGGATAGCGGCGGATCCCCAACAGCCACAGGCCGTTGAGCAGCTCGGACCGGCGGGTGGTGTTGGAGGGGGTCATGTAGGCGACCGCCACGCTGCGGCCTTCCTCCACGCAGGTGGGAATGGCCCCGCCCATGAAGATCAGCTCGTCGTCGGGGTGGGCGACGATGAAGAGGATGTCGGCCTTCTCCGGCGCGGGCTCCCAGCGCTGCACCCAGTCGGGGATCTCGCCCTCGCCGAAGACGAAGATCTCGTTGAACCCGAGGACCTGGCGCGTGTCGGAATCGCAATAGATGCGGACCGCGCTCACGCCGCCCTCAAAAGCGTAAAAGGCGTGGTAGATGCCCGTGTCGCCCTCGGCCACGGTCCTCCAGTTGTCGCCGGAGCCGATCTGGACCTGGTAGGAGTCGGGCATGTTCTTGAAGCAGAGATAGAGGCCGTGGATCTTCGAGCCGCCGGGGGCGGTGATCGTGAGCCAGTTGTGCCGGGCCTCGTGGGTGTACCAGTAGGTGGTGTATTTGCCGTCGGTCATCTGGGTGTATTTGAACTTGGTCCCCGATGACTTGAAGCGGCACCCGTCCGTCAGATCGGCCGCCTCTTCCGCCGCGCAGACGGCGGTGAGCAGCAGCAGGAGACAGGCGGCCAGCGCCGCGATCTTCCATTTCACTCTCATTGTTCGTTTCCTTCGATCTCGATCGACACTTCGACCACGGCCGTGGGGCGCAGCACATAGGGATCCTCCGCCGTGCCGCTGCCGCCGCTGATGACCAGCCGGTCCAGCAACAGATAACAGGCCGGACGGCAGCCCTCGTTCTTGACCACCACGCGGATCCAGCCGATCTCGCCCTGGGATTTGGTGCAGTTGGCGGAGTACTTGTTGCTGCCCTGGCTGCGGGTCCAGTAGGGGCTGTGGCCGCCGCGGGCGGCGCCGTAGCGGAAGAGGGCCTGCTCCACGCGGTTGTTGTGGGCCTCGTTCTCGGTCATCTGCGCAAGGGCCCAGGGGGTGCCCCAGGCCTTGCGCCGCTGGTTGCTCGTGAAGCCGAAGCTCTTGTTTTTCAGGTCCTCGCGGGAGAGAAGGAAGATCCGGCCGAATTCCTCCGTGTCGTCGATGGCTTCCAGCTCCGCCTCTGTGAAGGCTGTCCCGGAGAATTCGCCGTTCAGGTAATCCCACATCTCCGTCTGCCGGAAATCTCCCTTGAAGGCGATGTATTCCTGATCGTCGCCGTGGATGCGGTGATTGATCAGGATGTATTCGCTCACGCAGTAGGCCCGCCCGTCCTCCACGCTCAGCACGCGCCAGAGGATCGGCCGGATCCCGCCGTCCGCGTCCTGGGGGAATTCGCCGAGCGTGACATAGACCCAGCCGTTTCGCTTGTCGTAGCCGCGGATCCCGTCCTCCGCGAACGCAGGAAGAGCAGCCAGGGACAGCAGGAGCAGGGCGCAGAGCAGGCATATCGGCCGGAAACGCACGAACACGACCCCCTATTCTTGTGGTTGTCGTTCCATTCTACCACAAGCGGTAGCGGTTGTCAATTCAGGCGTGATAGAGCTTCTTGCTGTGGTAGGCGGGCTCGCAGGTCAGGTTGACGCCCAGCTTTTTGAACACGTTCACGTCCACCTGGGAGAGGATCACGGAGGAGTGCACCTCCAGCCCCGCCAGGCCGGGCAGCATGGCATAGGCGGCCCGGGCGGCCTCGTTTTCGGTGGCGGCCAGGGCCAGGGCGATCAGGATCTCGTCGATGTGCAGGAGGGGATTGTGGTTCCCCAGATAGCGCACCTTCAGCTCCATGATGGGCTCGATGACGCTGGGGGAGATGAGCTTCACGCTGTCGTCGATGCCGGCCAGGTGCTTCAGGGCGTTCAGGATCATGGCCGAGGAGGCACCCAGCAGGTCGCTGGTCTTGCCGGTGATGACGGTGCCGTCCGGCATGAGGATGGCGGCGGCGGGGTTCCCGGTCTCGGAGGCCCGGACGTTGGCGGCGGCCACCACAGGGCGGTCCGAGACGGAGATGCCGGCCTTCTCCATCAGCAGCTGGATCTTGCGGACGGGCTCGTCGCCGGCGTCGCCCTTGCGGCGGTCGCACATGGCGCTGTAGTAGCGGCGGATGATCTCCTGCCGCGCCGCCTGCCGGCACACCTGGTCGTCGATGATGCACTTGGCGATCATGTTGACGCCCATGTCGGTGGGGCTCTGATAGGGAGAGGTGCCGAAAATGCGCTCGAAGATGGCCCGCAGGACGGGGAAGACCTCCACGTCGCGGTTGTAGTTGACCACGGTCTTTCCGTAGGCGTCCAGGTGCCAGGGATCGATCATGTTCACGTCGCTCAGGTCCGCCGTGGCGGCCTCGTAGGCGAGGTTCACGGGATGGTTCAGGGGCAGGTTCCAGACGGGGAAGGTCTCAAACTTGGCATAGCCGGCCCGGACGCCCCGCTTCTGCTCGTGGTAGAGCTGGCTCAGGCAGGTGGCCATCTTGCCGGAGCCGGGCCCGGGCGCCGTCACCACCACCAGGGGCCGGGTGGTCTCGATGTAGTCGTTGCGGCCGTAGCCCTCCTCGCTGACGATCAGCGGAAGATTGGAGGGATAGCCCTCGATGGGGTAATGCCGGTAAGTGCGCAGCCCCAGGGCCTTCAGTTTTTTTTCGTAGGCCACGGCGGAGGGCTGGCCGTTCCAGCGGGTCAGCACCACGCTGCCCACATAGAAGCCGTTGCCCACGAAGGCGTCCACCAGCCGCAGGAGGTCCATGTCGTAGGTGATGCCGATGTCGCCCCGGATCTTGTTCTTCTCGATGTCGTCCGCGTTGATGGCGATGACGATCTCGGTCTGGTCGCGCAGCTGCTTCAGCATGGTGATCTTGGAGTCGGGCTTGAAGCCGGGGAGCACCCGGGACGCGTGATAATCGTCGAAGAGTTTTCCGCCGAACTCCAGATACAGCTTGCCGAACTTGGCAATGCGTTCCATGATGTGTTCGGACTGGATCTTCAGGTACAGGTCATTGTCATAGCCGATCGCGGGCATCGCTCATCGCCTCCTGTGCGGGATTCGTGTCATTATAGCATGGCCGCGCACGGCGCGCAACCGGATCCGTGTGTGTCAGTGCCAGTACTTCTGGTCCAGCTCGCGGAACTGGATGGCTTCCGCCACGTCGCCGGCGCCGATGGTCCCGCTGCCGCGCAGGTCGGCCACGGTGCGGGCCACCTTCAGCACCCTGCCGTAGGCGCGCATGCTCATGCCCATCCGCTCCACGGCGTTGTGGAGGAGGGCGGTGGCCTCCGCGTCCGCGGCGCAGTAGTGGCGGATCAGGCGGGCGTCCAGCTGGGCGTTGCAGTGGATGCCCTCCTCCCGGTAGCGCTCCTGCTGCAGCTCCCTGCAGGCCCGGACGCGCTCCGCCACCGCGGCGGAGGACTCGGCGGGCCGGTCCCGGCTGATCTCCTTCACCGGCACCGCGTCCACCTCGATCTGGATGTCGATGCGGTCCAGCAGCGGGCCGGAGATCCGGTCCAGATAGCGGCGGATGTCGTGCTGGCTGCAGCGGCACTTCCGGGTGCGGCTGCCGTAAAAGCCGCAGGGACAGGGGTTCATGCTGGCCACGAACATGAAGCTGGACTGGTACTCGGCCTGATTGTGGACCCGCGTCACCGATACGACGCCGTCCTCCAGGGGCTGGCGCAGGGCTTCCAGGGCTTGCTTGCTGAACTCGGGGAGCTCGTCCAGGAAGAGGACGCCGTTGTGGCTCAGGGAGACCGCGCCGGGCATGGCGTTGGAGCCGCCTCCGATGAGGCTGGCGATGGAGGCCGAGTGATGCGGCGCGGAGAAGGGGCGGGTGACCATCAGGCCATCGCCGGGCCGGAGCTTGCCGGCGATGGAGTAGATGCGGGTGGTCTCCAGGGCCTCCTCAAAGGTCAGGGGCGGCAGGATGCCCGGGAGACACCGGGCCAGCATGGTCTTGCCGGAGCCGGGGACGCCGATCATCAGCATGTTGTGACCGCCGGCGGCCGCCACCTCCAGCGCCCGGCGGGCCGCCGCCTGCCCCTGGACCTCCGCAAGGTCCGTGACGGGCTTCGCGCTGCTGACGATCTCCTGATAGGTGCGCTGCACCTGCACCGGGATGCGCTCCTTGCCCCGCAGATGGTCCACCACCTGGGCCAGGGAGCGGGCGGGATAGACGGAGATGCCCTGGATGCAGGCCACCTCCTCCGCGTTCCCCGCGGGGACGATGACCTCGCGGATGCCGTTCTCGCTGGCGGAGATCACCATGGGGAGGGCGCCCCGCACGGGGTTCAGCGTGCCGTCCAGGGAGAGCTCGCCCATCATCAGCAGCCGGTCGAGGCCCTCCTGCGGGACCTGCCGGGTGGCGGCCAGGATGCACACGGCGATGGGCAGGTCAAAGGCGGGGCCTTCCTTTTTCATGTCGGCGGGGGCCAGGTTCACCGTCAGCCTCGCGATGGGCATGGCGAAGCCGGAGTTGGTGATGGCCGCGCTGACGCGGTTGCGGCTCTCCTTCACCGACGCGTCGGGAAGGCCGATGATCTCCAGCATCGGCATGCCGTTGGCCGCGTAGACCTCCACGTTCACCGCGAAACCGGATACGCCGCTCAGGCCGTATCCCAGTGTGGTTGCCAGCATGATCTCACCCCGCAGACAGAGAGTAGGTTCACATATCGGTGTTTTCCCACAGGGACAGCTGGGCCGTCTGACCGGGCACGGGGGTCAGGTCCAGCTTTACGTTCCGGCTGAAATAGGGCGCCGGATCCGTATCCCGGTCCAGCCAGGCCGCGGCCTCATCGGGGCGCAGCAGCACCGGCATGCGGTCGTGCAGTTCCGCCATATCGCCCTCCGCCGGGCGGGTGAGGATCGTGCAGCGGGCGTCCCGGCCTTCCGGACGGTAGAGGCCGGCGAGGCAGAACCAGTCCGTGCCGGAAGGGGAGATCCGGTACTTGGTCCCGGCGCCGTGCCGGTGATCCCACTCGAACCAGGCCGAGGCGGGGATCAGGCAGCGGCGGTCCCGCAGGCTGTCCCGGAACAGGGGGCGCACGCCGGCGGTCTCGCTCCGGGCGTTGATGACCAGCTTGCCCTGCACCGGGTATCCCCAGGTCATGGCAAAGGGCTTTGGCGTGCGGGAAACGCGGCTGGCGCACACGGCCGGCACCCGCATGCCGGGCGTGATCTCGCCCCGGGGCAGCGGCTCCGAAGCCATGAGCCCAGCGTCGCGCAGAAGCTTCTCCAGCTCCTCCGGTCCGTCGTCCATGGGGATGTAGAATCGTCCGCACATGGGTGTCAGCCGCCTTTCGACAGGATCTCATGCAGCCGCAGGGAGGCCGCGTCCACCCGCACGCAGCCCGCGTCGGGCAGGGAATACGCGCTGAAATAGGCCTCTTCCAGGGGGATCCAGCGCTCGATGAAGCCCCGCACGGATTCCGGCGCGTTGCGGCGGCGGATGCGCGAGAGCTGATCCTCCGGGCCGATCTCCAGGAAGACGCGGACCGCGGCCTTCTCCCGGATGGGCGGGAGTTCGCTGTAGCTGCCCTCCAGGATCAGCATGTCCTCGGGCGGGAGCGTGCCGAAGTCCACGAATTCCCGCGTCTGGCAGTCATAGCGGCGCAGGGCGACGGGAAGGCCCGCCGTGAAGGGCGTGACGATCTCATCCGTGACCCGGTCGATGTCGCAGTTGCCGCCGGGGATCGCCAGGCGTTCCGGCGTTTTCTGCGCGTGGGGGGTGTAAAAGTCGTCCATGTGGACGAAGCCGCAGCGGAGCACGGCTTGGAGGGCCTCCGCCAGGGTGGATTTGCCCGACCCGCAGCGGCCGTCCACGGTGATCAGGCAGGGACGGCGCTCCGCCGCCGCCACGGCGCGGAGGACCGGCAGCAGGGGTTGCCAGGCGGCGTGTACCAGGCGGTAAGAGGGCGCTTCCGCAAGGCGGCAGGCCTCCGAGTGGGAGGGGAGGCGTTCGGGGTCGTCGACCAGCTCGCGCGCGAGGGCCGCGAGGCGATCCGCGTCGAAACGATCCGGCAGGGAGGCGGCTGCAAGCGCGTCCGGCAGCGCCGTGCGGTCCGCCGTCGCCGACATCCGCGGAAGCAGCATCATCCGGGCGATCCAGGCGGGGGAGATGCCCAGGTCCCGGGCAGGCCGGAGACCGATCCGGATCCAGCCGCCCACGTCCTCCCACAGGGGCTCCCCCCGGCACGGACCGGCGGCATCCATCTCGTCGGCGATGCGGCGCGTCACCGCGTCCTCGTCCCCCAGCAAATGTCCGTTGCCGAACAAAGCCTGGAACAGGGTCTTGATCACATCCCGTTCCTCATAGGAGGGATGCTCCCGCAGGATCGGAAGGAGCCAGTCGGTGCGCACGGGGGCCTCCTTTCGGGGCGTCACGGGATCAGCTCGCCGCCCTCGTCACAGGGAGCGGCGTCGTCCGCGGCCGGTTCGGGCAGGGGCGGCAGATCCTCCAGGGAGCTGATGCCGAAGTGGCTGAGGAAGCTGTCCGTGGTGCCGTACAGGATCGGGTGTCCCACCGTGTCCTTGCGCCCGACTTCGGCGATCAGGCCCTTCGCCGTCAGGGACTGCACGGAATAGTCGCATTTGACGCCCCGGATCTGCTCGATCTCAGCCTTGGTGACGGGCTGCCGGTAGGCCACCACCGCCAGGGTCTCCATGATGGCCTGGCTGAGGGACTGCTTCTGCACCGGCTGCAGCAGGCGCACCACGTCCTCCGAATACAGGGGCCGGGTGGCCAGCTGCACATGGGAGCCGTAGATCCGCAGCAGGAACCCCCGCTGGGCGAAGTCGTACTCGTCCCGCAGCTCCTTCAGGGCAGCGTTCAGCTCCCCCGGCGGCACCCGCAGGGCGGTGGCCAGATCCCGGATCAGCACCGGCTCCCCGGCCACGTACAGGATGGCCTCGATGCGGCCCTTCAGCGTGCCCTCAAAGGTCTCGTCGCGTTCACTCATCGGGTGTCTCCTCCTTGGAGCGGCCTTCCCCCGGCAGCAGGACGATGCCGCCGAGGCTGTCGCGCTGCTCGGCCCGGACCCGGCCCAGGCGCATGAGCTCCAGCAGCGCCAGGAACAGGGTCACGACCTCCTCCCGGGTGCGGGCGGGGCTGACGGCGTCCTCGAATCTCAGGGAACCGCGCCTGCGCAGGCCCTGCAGCAGGGTGAGCATGCATTCCTGCACGCTGTGTTCGTCGCGGCGGATATCCCGGGCGGCGTAGCGGTTCTCGCCCCGGTCGTCCTCCGCGTCGGGCTTGCGGGCCCAGATGCGGGCGAAGGCGTCCACCAGCCCCTGCAGGGACAGCCCCACCAGCTCGATCTCCGGCGGCGGCAGGGGAAACTCGTCCGGAAGCTTGGTGAACAGGCCCTTGGCGGCGTTCTCGAAGCCCTGCATGGCCACGGCCGTCTCCTTGAAGCGCCTGTATTCCTCCAGGCGGCGGATCAGCTCCTGCTCCGGGTCCTCCTCGCCCTCCCGGGGCTCAGGGGGCTTGGGGAGCATGGCGCGGCTCTTGATCTCCAGCAGGGTCGCGGCCATCACGAGGAACTCGCTGGCGTCGTCCATGTCCAGGTCATCCGCGCCGCGGACGAAGGCGATGTACTGGTCCGTGATCTCGCTGATGAAGATGTCGCGGATGTCCACCTGCGCCTTCGTCACCAGGTGGAGCAGCAGATCCAGCGGACCGTCGAAGTCCTTCAGCCGAAAATTCATTGCCATGGCGCGGCCCTCACTGCAGTCCGCCGACGGTGCGGTACAGCCACAGCACGCCGTCGATGGCGCCGCCCGTCACGAAGGACAGGCCCCTGCCCAGCAGGCCGGAGAACATCAGCGCGATCAGGCCGAAGCGCATCCACTCCATCACCTGGGGCGTCAGGCGGAGGCGGCCCCGCAGCAGGGTGCCGTCCAGGATCCGCCAGCCGTCCATGGGCGGTACGGGGAGCAGGTTGAAGACCGCCAGGGAGATGTTGACGACGGCCATCAGCTGGAAAAAGCACTGGAGATACATGAGGGCCGGGATGCGGAAACAGTCGATATAGCCTGTGAAATCCCCTTTGCTGACCAGATAGTCCGAGAGCCAGAACAGCGCGTTCTTCGCCTCCTGGCCGAAGCCGTCGATCCAGATGAACTGGTTCAGGATGACGGAGAGGGCCATGAACAGCAGGAAGAGGATGAGGTTGACCGTGATCCCCGCCACGGAGACCAGCACGTAATCCCGGCGGAGCTTGCGGAAGTTCCGGGTGACGACGGGGACGGGCCTGGCCCAGCCGAAGCCGAAGAGGAGCATGCAGACCGTGCCCACCGGGTCCAGGTGCTTCGCGGGGTTCAGGGTCAGCCGGCCCAGATCCCGGGCGGTGCTGTCCCCGCACCAGTACGCCACCAGGCCGTGGCCGCACTCGTGCAGCATCAGGCTCAGCAGGATCGACGCGCCATAGATGATGATGTAGAGGGCGGCGTTGGCCGGGTTGGTCCGGAACATCATCAGGATATTCTCAAAGCGTGAAAACAGCATTTCTACCTCCGTCCGTGCGCATTCGCTTCTTGTCGGAAACGGGTGCGTTGATGCGCGGACCCGTCAGTCCGCGTCCGTCGCCAGGCGCTTGAGCACTTCCACCATTTTGACCATGGAGGGGACCGGGATCAGCTCCTTGCGGCCATGGAAGTTGAAGCCGCCGGTGGAGAGGTTGGGGCAGGGGAGGCCCATGTAGGTCAGGCGGGCGCCGTCGGTGCCGCCGCGGATGGGCTGCACGATGGGCTCCACATTGCAGGCGGTGAACGCCGCCTTCGCCTTCTCCACGATGTCCATGCGCTGCTCGATGATTTCCCGCATGTTGCGGTAGCTCTCCCGGATGGCGCACTCGACCGTCCCCTCGCCGTAGCGCGCGTTCAGGAAGTCCGTGATGCGCCTTGCGGTCGCGATCCGCGCGTCGAACTTCGCGGCGTCGTGATCCCGGATGATGTAGACCAGCTCGGCCTTCTCCTCGTCGCCGGACATGCCGCACAGGTGATAGAAGCCCTCGTAGCTCTCGGTGTGGGCGGGGATCTCGGCGGGCGGCAGGAGGCTGTTCCACTCCATGGCGATGAGGGCCGCGTTCTTCATCTGGTTCTTGGCGCTGCCGGGATGGATGTTGACGCCGTGCACCGTCACCCTGCAGGAGGCGGCGTTGAAGTTCTCGTATTCCAGTTCACCCAGCGCGCCGCCGTCCACGGTGTAAGCGTAGTCCGCGCCGAAGCCCGCCACGTCGAACAGATCCGCGCCGCGGCCGATCTCCTCATCCGGGGTGAAGCCGATGCACATGGCGCAGTGATCCGGGGCGTCGGGCGCGGTCAGCTCCCGGCACAGCTGCATGATCTCCGCCACGCCGGCCTTGTCGTCCGCGCCCAGCACGCTGGTGCCGTCGGTGACGATCAGTTCCTGCCCGACCAGCGCCGGCAGGAAACCGAAGCCGTCGATCACCGTGCCGTTTTTCAGGGTGATGGGGCCGCCCGCGTAGCGGTCGATGACCTGGGGATGCGTGGGCCCGGTCACGCCGTCGGAGGTGTCCATGTGGGCGATGAGGCCCAGGCGGGTCGTCTGGCGGCCCTTGGCGGGGATGTGGGCGGTGACGTAGCAGTGCTCGTCCACCTTCGCGTCGTCGATGCCCATCTCCCGCAGCTCCCGCACCAGCATCCGCGCCAGGTCCCACTGGCCCGGGGTGGAGGGGCAGCCCTCGTTGGCCTCGCAGGAGGTGGTCTCCACCTGCACATAGCGCAGGAATCTCGATTTCACATCCATGTTCGTGATCTCCCTTCATACGATCAGTAAGGTATGCCGGCGTTTTCGACGGCGTGGATGGCGGCGGCGATGCCGTCGGTGGCGGCGCTCATGATGCCGCCCGCGTACCCTGCGCCCTCGCCGCAGGGATAGAGGCCCCGCAGGCCCTCCGCGCAGCCGTCCTTCTCCCGGGGCAGGCGCACGGGGGAGGAGGAGCGGGTCTCGACGCCGGTCAGCACCGCGTCGGGATGGGCGAAGCCGTGCAGCATGCCGTTCATCCGGGGCAGGGCATAGCGCAGGTCTTGCACGATTGCTTCCGGCAGCACGGCCCGCAGGTCCGCCGGAGTGACGCCGGGCCTGTAGGTGGGCGTCACGCTGCCGAAGGCGCGGGTCTCACGGCCCTCCAGGAAGTCGCCCACGGTCTGGGCGGGCGCGCGGAAGTCCCCGCCGCCGGCCCGGAAAGCGGCTTTCTCGATCTGCCGCTGCAGGACGAAGCCCGCCAGGGGGTGGTCGTCCTGAAAATCGCTCACCGGCACTCCCACCAGCAGGGCGGCGTTGGCGTTCTCCCCGTCCCGGGCGTGCAGGCTCATGCCGTTGGTGACCACGCCGCCCTCCTGGGACGCGGAGCAGATCACCTCGCCTCCGGGGCACATGCAGAAGGTATAGACCCCGCGGCCGTCCGGGGTGTGGACGTTCAGCTTGTAATCCGCCGCGCCCAGCGCCGGGTGGGCGGCGAAGCTCCCGTACTGGCTGCGGTCGATGAGCGCCTGGGGATGCTCGATGCGCACGCCCATGGCGAACGGCTTCTGCACCATGCGGACACCGCCCTGCCAGAGGCGGTTCAGGGTGTCCCTGGCGCTGTGGCCGATGCACAGGAGGACGGTATCGGTGTCCAGCTCCTCATCGCCCCGCGGGGTGCGGATATGGATGCCCTCCAGATGCTCCCCCCGGACGGACAGTCCGTCCAGGCGGGTGGAGAAGCGGACCTCGCCGCCCAGGGCGATGATCTCATTGCGGATGGAGGCCACCACGCCCTTCAGCCGGTCCGTGCCGATGTGGGGCTTGTTCAGCCAGAGGATCTCCTCCGGCGCGCCGTGGCGAACGAAGGTCTCCAGCACGAAGCGCTGCCAGGGGGACTTGGTGCCGGTGGTCAGCTTGCCGTCGGAAAAGGCGCCGGCGCCGCCCTCGCCGAACTGCACGTTGCTTTCCGGGTCCAGGAGGGCGTCCGTCTGCAGGTATCTCACGTCCCGGGTGCGCTCCTCCACCGGCTTGCCCCGCTCGATCAGGATGGGCCGCGCGCCGGCCATGGCCAGCACCAGCGCGGCGAAGAGGCCCGCCGGTCCGGCGCCCACCACCGCGGGACGCTTCTCAAAGCGGGCGGCGGGTATCGGCGGGATGCGGTCGGGCAAGGCGGGGGAGAGGGTCCCGGGCCTGGCTTTCTTCAGGAGGGCGGCCTCACTGCGCACCTCCGCGTCCAGCGTCACGACGAAATGCACGTCGGACTTGTCCCGGGCATCCACGGATCTGCGGCGGAGGGCGACGGATTTCACGTCCGAAACGCGGACGCGCAGGTGCTCCGCGGCGAGTCGGCGCAGGCCCTCGACGTCCGCGTCCAGGGGACAGGAGAGGTTGGGTATTCTCAGCATAATTACCTCGGTCACAGGCGGGGATCGCCGGGGAGAAGATCGTACAGGACCATGTCCACGATCCCGGTGTTGTCGATGCCGGCCTGCCGGGCCGTGCCGATCCGGGTCATGCCGGTCTTCATCATCACGCGGCCCGATTTGGGATTGGCGACCGCGTGCCCGGCGCAAAGCCGCGTGAAGCCCGCCTCATCGAAGAGCCAGTCCCGCACGGCCCGGAAGGCCTCCGGCATGATGCCCTGCCCCCAGAAGGCGCGGCCCAGGCACCAGCCGATCTCGCCGCAGCGGACAGAGATATCGTCGCCGCCGGTCAGCTTCACCACGGCGATGTCGCCGACCGGGCCGTCCAGGCCTTTGACCGTGACGGCCCAGTGGTAATACTCGGGAGCGTCGTAGCGCGGGATCCAGTCGGCCAGCACCGTGCGTGTGACGTCGAGGGAGGCGTGCGCCGGCCAGGTCAGGTGCTCGGTGACGGCCGGATCGCCGCACCAGCGCGCAAACATGAACGGCGCGTCGTCTTCGCGATAGCGCCGGAGGAGCAGGCGGGGCGTTTCCAGGGTCCGGGTCCCGGTGTGCGGCTTCATAGGCTGTCATCCTCCGTGGGCTCGTGCCAGCGCACGGCTTCCGGGTCGGTGAAGGCTTCGGGGGGATAATCCACCCGGGTCAGCTCCAGCCCGTGGGGCGGGGCGGTGACGCCGAGGGACAGGCGGTCGAGGGTGCGGAAGCTCTCGGTGAAGGCATCCCCGCTGCGCTTGCCGTGTCCGATCTCGATCAGAGTGCCGACGATGATGCGGACCATGTTGTACAGGAAGGCGTCGCCGTATACGGTGAAGACGAGCTCGGGGCCGTTCACGGCCAGATCCGCCGCGCGGATGGTGCGGACGGTGGTCTTCGCGGTGCCGCCCGCCGCCTGGAAGGCCGCGAAATCGTGGGTCCCGAGGAGCGTCGGGATCGCGCGGCGCATCGCTTCCGTGTCCAGCGGCACGGGCACATGCACATGGGTGTTGCGCAGGATCGCGCCGGCGTGGCGGGTGTTCAGCAGGCGGTAGGTATACAGCTTGCCGCAGGTCATGAACCGGGCGTGGAACCCGTCCGGGACACGCTGGCCCTCCGTGACGCGGATGTCCGGCGGCAGCATGGTGTTCAGGGCGAAAGGGACCTTCTCCGGCGGGATGCGGGCGGCGGTGTCATAATGCGCCCGCTGGCCCCGGGCGTGGACGCCGGCGTCGGTGCGGGAGGCGCCCGTCACCCGGATGGGCTCGCCGCAGAGCTCGCTCAGCTTTTCCTCCAGCACCTGCTGCACGGCCATGCCGTTGGTCTGGCGCTGCCAGCCCGCGTAGCCTGTGCCGTCGTATTCCACGGTCAGCAGGACGCGGGTCACAGGAGCCACGCTTTCGGCAGCAGGGAGGGCTCGGCGCAGATCAGCAGGATCAGCACCAGCACCCACAGGGCAGCCTGCAGGTCGTCGATGGTCAGCTTCAGCACACGCAGGCGGGTCCGGCCCTCGCCGCCGTGGTAGCAGCGGGCCTCCATGGCCATGGCCAGGTCGCCCGCCCGGCGGAAGGAGGATACGAAGAGCGGCACCAGCAGCGGCACCATGGCCTTCGCGCGCGCGATCAGGTTTCCGGACTCGAAATCCGCGCCGCGGGCCATCTGCGCCATCATGATCTTGTCGGTCTCCTCCAGCAGGGAGGGGATGAAGCGCAGGGCGATGGACATCATCATGGCCAGCTCGTGGGCGGGGAAGTGCAGGACCTTCAGCGGCGAGAGCAGGAGCTCCATGCCGTCGGACAGCTGGATGGGGGAGGTGGTGAGGGTCATCAGGCTGGTGGAGATCACCAGGAAGATCAGCCGCAGGGAGAAGTGGACCGCCTGCCGGAGGCCGCTCTCCCGGATCTCGATGAAGCCCAGCTTCAGCAGGGGCGTTTCCTCGGCGCTCGCGGTGAAGAACACGTTCAGGATGAAGGTCAGGATCAGGATGAAGCGCAGGGGCTTCAGGCCCTTGAGCAGCAGCTTGAAGGGAACGTGAGCCAGCCGGGAAACCAGGTACATGAATGCCAGGATCAGCGCGTAGCCGACCAGCGAGTGAACGAGGAAGACCGCCACGATCAGCGCGATGGTCAGCAGGATCTTCACCCGGGGATCCAGGCGATGGACCCAGCTGTCGACGGGATAATACTGGCCGAGGGTGAGGTTTTTCAGCATGGGGCGGCCTCCTTCCACAGCCGCAGCAGGTGCTCGCGGAGTTCGTCCTGCGTATAGAGGTCCGGGGGCAGGTCCAGCCCCTTCTCCCGCAGCGCCGTGCAGAGCCGCGCGGCGTCGGGGACGGTCAGCCCGGCACCGGCCATCAGCTCGGTTTGGGCGAAGACCTCCCGGGGCGTGCCGAGGGCCTGCAGGGTCCCGTGGGCCATCACGGCCACCCGGGTCGCCAGCCTCGCCACGTCGTCCATGGAATGGCTGACCATCACGATGGTGGTGCCGGACCGGTGCAGGTCGCGGATGATGCCGAGGATCCGGTCCCGGCCGTGGGGATCCAGGCCGGCGGCGGGCTCGTCCAGGATCAGCACGGAGGGGTGCATGGCCAGCACGCCGGCGATGGCGACGCGCCGCATCTGTCCGCCGGAGAGCTCGAAGGGGGAGCGCTGCGCGTACTTGTCGTAGTTGATGTGGACCTGCTCCATGGCGGTGCGGACGCGCTCGTCGATCTCCTTCTGGTCCAGGCCCATGTTCTTCGGGCCGAAGGCGATGTCCTTGGCCACGGTCTCTTCAAACAGCTGGTACTCCGGGTACTGGAAGACCAGGCCGATCTTCATGCGCAGCTGGCGGCGGTCCACTTGTTCGCCGTTCAGGTCCTCGCCGTCCACCAGCACCTGGCCCGAGGTGGGCTTCAGAAGGCCGTTCAGGTGCTGCACCAGGGTGCTCTTTCCGCAGCCCGTGTGCCCCACAAGCGCCAGGAAATCGCCGTCGTTGACGGTGAAGGAAACACCGTTCAGCGCCACGGACTGAAAGGCGCTGTTCTCGGCATAGACGTGCCGGAGATCTCTCACTTCGATGGACATAGGATCCGGCACACCTCCTCCGTCATTTCCTCCACGGTCAGGATGCCCTCCCGCAGGGGGACGCCTTCCGCCCGCAGATCCTCCGCCAGGGCGGCCATGTGGGGCACGTCGAGATGCAGCTCCCGCATGCGATCCACCTGGGTGAAGACCTCCCGCGCGGTGCCCTGGAGGGCGATCCCGCCGTCGGAGATCACCACGATGCGGTCCGCGGTGACGGCCTCCTCCATGAAGTGCGTGATCCACACCACGCTGATGCCCTGCTCGCGGTTCAGGCGGTGCACCGTCTCCAGCACCTCCCGGCGGCCGGAGGGATCCAGCATGGCGGTGGCCTCGTCGGCGATCAGGCAGTCCGGCGCCATGGCCAGGATGCCCGCGATGGCCACCCGCTGCTTCTGCCCGCCGGACAGGGTGTGGGGCGCGTTGTCCGCGAAGTCCGTCATATGGACGACTTCCAGGGCGCGGTCGATGCGGCGAACCATCTCGTCGTGGGGCACGCCCAGGTTCTCCAGCCCGAAGGCCACGTCCTCCCGCACGACGGTGGCCACGATCTGGTTGTCGGGATTCTGAAAGATCATGCCGGCCTTGCGGCGGATATCCCACAGGCGGTCGTCGTCCGCCGTGTCCATGCCGTCCACCAGCACCCGTCCCTCCGTCGGGACGAACAGGGCGTTCATGAGCTTGGCCAGGGTGGATTTGCCGGAGCCGTTGTGGCCCAGCACCGCCACGAATTCGCCGGGCTTTACCGAAAGATCGATATGTTTGAGCGTCGGGTGTTCGGCGCCGTCATAGGTGAAGGACACGTCCTCCACCAGAATGCGGTTCTCTTCCTTCATGCGAGAGACCTCCCCAATGATTGAACGCCCGTATTGTAGCACATGGGCGCAGGGTGCGCAAGCTTTTTGCTGCTGATTCGGGGCAAGGCGGGGGGTGGGGAAGGGCTTCCGGCCGGACTTTGCATTTTTGGCCGGAATATGATATGATGCGCGTGATGAAATGACGGCTCGGATAAACCACACGAAACGGGACCCGCGGCCCGGCGGAAGAACGGACGGCCGGGTCCGTCTATGCAGGAGGGATCGCAATGCGCCGCTATTCAACACGTTCCGGGCTCTCGTTCGGACGCGGGGACGAGATCACACGCAGGCACCAGGCCATCGCCATCGCGGTGCTGTCGGTGCTGATCGCCGCCATGGTGCTGACCTATTTTCTGGTGATCCGGCCGGGCACGACCTCGAACGAGGCGCTGCAGCGGCGCTATCTCGAAGCGATGCAGTCCGAGCTGAAGCAGGCTTCGGATTCCATCGCGTCCATGTCGCGGACCGGCGGGTGGGGGAGCTATGTCCCGGCCGCCACCGTCCGCAGCCGGCTGTACACGGTCCAGCAGCTGTACCGGCTGTACCTGGAGTGCGGAGGAGAAGAGATCGAGGGCTTCTCGGACATCGGGTCGGTGATCGACATGATCGACCAGTACGTCACCTCCATCCAGAGCAGCAGCACCAGCACGGCCAACAGCGTCACCGACATGCAGAACCGGCTGGATGCCCTGACCGACAACCTGCGGCTGGCGCAGGGACAGGACGCGGCCCGCTGACCGCTCATACCGGGAAGACAAAACCCTTGCTTGACGCAGAGGGCAAAATATGGTAGGATGCCGACGAATTGAAAGTGTTTTTCTTAAGATAAACGCTTTCAATTTTCGCGAGAGGAGGTGGCGGCATGCTGCGGTACGAACGCGAGGACGGATGCCGCGCCTGGCTCGCGCGGGGATGGAAGCATCCGCTGGGGCTGGCCGCCCTGCTGGAAAAAGCGGGGACCGCCGGCGCCGTGTACGACCGGACGATGCGGGACGGCGGCGCCCTTTTGCGGGAATATCTTCCGGAGGCCGACGTGAAGGCCCTGCTGGACGGCGCGCGGCCGGAGGAGATGCACCGGATGATGCTCGCCATGCGGGAGCACGACATCGCCGTCATCGCTTTCGACGACAGTGATTACCCGCCCGCCCTGTCCGTGACGGATCAGGCGCCGGTCTTTCTCTTTGCCGTGGGGGACCCGTCCCGGATGCGGGGCCGGTGCCTGACGGTGGTGGGATCCCGGCAGGCTTCGCCCCGGGCGGTGTCGGACTGCCGGAGCATCTGCCGCGAGCTCAGCGAACGCGGCGTCACCGTGGTGAGCGGCATGGCCGTCGGCATCGACACCGCGGCCCATGAAGGCTCGCTGCAGGGAGGCACGCCGGGCATCGGCGTCCTGGGCTGCGGGCTGGACGTGGACTATCCGGCCGCGTCCCGGCAGCTCAAGCGCGACATGCTGGACGCGGGCGGTCTCCTGATCGGCGAGTGCCCCCCGGGGACGCGGGCAAACAGGTGGTCGTTCCCCATGAGGAACCGCATCCTCTCCGGCCTGAGCAAGGGCGTGGCCGTGATCGAGTGCCGCGCCCGGTCCGGCACCATGTCCACCGTCGGCCACGCGCTGGACCAGGGGAGAGAGGTGTTTGCCAGACCCGGCGAGCCCGGCTCCGTCTACGGTGAGGGGACGCGATCCCTGCTGCGGGACGGGGCGCGCTTCTTCGAGACGGCGGAGGACCTGCTGGAGGACCTGGGCTGGGAGACCGGGGCCCCGCCGAAACGCGACGCTTCGGAGAAGACCGTCACAACGCCCGGGATGAACCTGATCCTGAGATCCCTGCACACGGGCGTGAAAGGCTTCGACGAACTGATCGCCGAGACCGGGCTGGACACGGGCACCCTGTCCATCTCGCTGACACTGATGCAGATGAGCGGTCTGATCACCGCGCTTCCGGGAAAGACCTATGCCGTCGTCTGACGGCGGGGAGGAATCGATATGGCATCCGAAAAACAGAAACTGATCATCGTGGAGTCTCCGGCAAAGGCCAAGACCGTCAGCCGCTTCCTGGGCAGGGGCTACAAGGTGGAAGCCTCCCAGGGGCATGTGTGCGATCTGCCCAAGTCCCAGATCGGCGTGGACGTGGACCACGATTTCGAGCCCAAGTACATCACGATCCGGGGCAGGGGAGACATCCTGGCCCGCATCCGCAAGGAAGCGAAGAACGCCTCCAGGATCTATCTGGCGACAGACCCTGACCGGGAGGGCGAGGCGATCTCCTGGCACCTGGCCAACATCCTCGGCATCCCGGTGGACTCCGCCTGCCGCATCGAGTTCCACGAGGTGACCAAGACGGCCATCAAGAACGCCATCGCGGCGCCCCGGGCCATCGATATGGGCCGGGTGGACGCCCAGCAGGCCCGGCGCGTGCTGGACCGGCTGGTGGGCTACAAGATCTCTCCGCTGCTGTGGATCAAGATCAAAAAGGGACTGTCCGCCGGGCGCGTGCAGTCGGTGGCGACCCGCATGGTGGTGACCCGGGAGGAGGAGATCGAGTCCTTCATCCCGGAGGAGTACTGGGATGTGTCCACCTCGGCGCGGAAGTCCCGTTCCTCCGAGAGCGCCTTCCCGGTGCGGCTCACCTCCTTCGACGGGAAGAAGGCGCCCATGAAGAGCGAAGCGGACGCGAAGGCCGCGGCCGATGCCATGCGGAGCGGGAAGTTCACCGTGACCGAGGTCAGGCCGGGGGAGCGCCGCAAGCTGCCCGCCGCGCCCTTCACCACGTCCAGCCTGCAGCAGGAAGCCAGCCGGAAGCTGAACTTCTCCACCAGCAAGACCATGCAGGTGGTGCAGACGCTGTATGAGGGCGTGGATCTGGAGAACGAGGGCACCCAGGGCATCGTCACCTACATCCGTACCGACTCGGTGCGCATCAGCGACGAGGCCCTGTCCGCCCTGCGCAGCCATATCTCCGATCACTACGGGGACGATTATCTGCCGGGAGAGCCCAACGTGTTCCGGGGCCGGGCCAACGCCCAGGACGCCCACGAGGCCATCCGCCCCACCAGCGTCACCCGCACGCCGGAGAGCATCAGGTCCTCCCTGTCCCGGGACCAGTTCCTGCTGTATCGGCTCATCTACAACCGGTTCATCGCCAGCCAGATGAAGCCCGCGGTCTATGAGAACATGACCGCGGAGATCACGGGCGGCCCGGTCACCCTCCGCTATTACGGCGAGCACAAGGTGTTCGCGGGCTTCACGGCGGTCTATGAGGAGGGGAGCGACGAGGCGGCCGAGATCCCGGACGCGAAGATGCCGAAGCTGAAGCCCGGCATGAAGGTCACGCTGGATGAGATCTCGGCGGAACAGCACTTCACGCAGCCCCCGTCCCGCTATACCGAGGCCAGCCTGGTGCGGGCCATGGAGGAGAAGGGCATCGGACGCCCCTCCACCTACGCGCCCACCATCAGCACCATCATCAGCCGCGGCTATGTGATGCGGGAGAAGAAGCGCCTCTACCCGACGGAGCTTGGGCGCATGGTCAACACCATGATGGAGGACTATTTCACCGACATCGTGGACATGGACTTCACCGCGGATATGGAGACCGGCCTGGACGACGTGGAAGCCGGCAAGCGCGAGTGGAAGGACATCATCCGGACGTTCTACCCGTCCTTCGCCCACGACCTGGAGGTCGCGGAGAAGGAGATCGACAAGGTGGAGTTCAAGGACGAGGTCAGCGAGATCCCCTGCGACAAGTGCGGCGCCATGATGGTCTACAAGATGGGCCGCTACGGCAAGTTCCTGGCCTGCCCGAATTTCCCCGACTGCCGGAACACGAAGCCGATCATCACCTATATCGACGCGCCCTGCCCCAAGTGCGGCGCGCGGCTGATGGAAAAGATGTCCCGCAGCAAGCGAAAGTTCTTCGGCTGCGAGCGGTACCCCGACTGCGATTTCGTCAGCTGGGAGCGGCCCGTCGCCGAAAAATGCGGCAAGTGCGGCAGCTACATGGTGATGAAGATCGGCAGCAAGGGCGAGAGATGGCACCTGTGCGCCAACGAGAAATGCCGGAACCGCGTGGAGGTGCCCGCGGAGACGGAGGAGGACGAGAATGAGTGAGCTTCCCCGCGTGACGGTGGTCGGCGCGGGACTGGCGGGATGCGAAGCCGCATGGCAGCTTGTCCGCCGCGGCGTGCCCGTCCGGCTGGTGGAGATGAAGCCGGGGAAGTACACGCCGGCGCACCACAGCCCGGATTTCGCGGAACTGGTGTGCTCCAACAGCCTGCGCTCCGACCAGCTGACGAACGCCGTCGGACTGCTGAAGGAGGAGATGCGGGTCTGCGGGTCCCTCATCATGGAGGCGGCGGACGCCGCGCGGGTCCCGGCCGGCGGCGCGCTGGCGGTGGACCGGGCGCAGTTCTCCGGACGCATCACGGCCCGCATGCGGGAGCATCCGCTGGCGGAGATCGTCGAGGCGGAGGCGGACGCGGTCCCGGAGGGCCCCGCCGTGATCGCCACGGGCCCCCTGACCAGCGACGCCATGAGCAGGGCGATCGCCGGGATGCCCGGGGTCGGCACGCTCAATTTCTACGACGCGGCGGCGCCCATCGTGATGACCGATTCCATCGACATGGAGAAGGTCTTCCGCCAGTCGCGCTACGACAGGGGCAGCGATTACCTGAACTGCCCCATGGACGAAAAGGAATACAACGATTTCGTGGACGCCCTGCTGACCGCGGAGACCGCGGAGGTGCACGGATTCGAGGAAAGCGCGGTCTTCGAGGGCTGCATGCCGGTGGAATCCATGGCGCGGCGGGGGAGGATGGTGCTGGCCTTCGGCCCCCTGAAGCCCGTGGGCCTGCGGGATCCCCGGACGGGGAAGGAGCCCTTTGCCGTGGTGCAGCTCCGGCAGGACGACGCCGGCGGGACCATGGTCAACCTGGTGGGCTTCCAGACCCGGCTGAAGTTCCCGGAACAGCGCCGGGTGTTCGGGATGATCCCCGGCCTGGAGAACGCGGTGTTCGCCCGCTACGGGGTGATGCACCGGAACACGTTCCTCAACTCTCCCGGCTTTCTGGACGCGAACTTCGGCGTCATCGGACGGAAAGACCTGTACTTCGCCGGGCAGATGACCGGCGTGGAGGGCTATGTGGAGAGCGCGGCCAGCGGACTGGTGGCGGGACTCTCCCTCGCGGCGGCGCTGAAGGGCGAGGCGCGTCCCGTGCTTCCGGGCTTTACCGCGCTGGGCGCCATGGGACGGTACGTATCGACGCCCAACCGCAGCTTTCAGCCCATGAACTGCACCTTCGGGCTGATCGATCCGCTACCCGTGGACGCGCAGCACAAACGCATCCGCAAAAAGGCCGAGCGCTATGCCGCCGTCAGCGAACGGAGCCTGCAGTGGCTGAAGGCGCAGGCATTCGTGAAAGCATGATCCCGGTCATCGCCGGATGCTTCCGCGATCGCGTACGGAAAGGAAGGAATGTATGAGCAGTCAATTCAGAGGAACCACCATCTGCGCCGTCACCCGGGACGGAAAGACCGCCATCGCCGGCGACGGGCAGATCACGATGGGGGAGAAGGTCGTCTTCAAATCCACCGCCCGGAAGGTGCGCCGCATCTACAACGATCAGGTGGTCATCGGCTTTGCCGGCGCGGTGGCCGACGCCTTCACCCTCAGCGAAAAGTTCGAGGAGAAGCTGGTCCAGTGCGGCGGCAGCCTGGAGCGCGCCGCGGTGGCCCTGGCGCAGATGTGGCGCCAGGAGCAGGGGATGCGGCAGCTGGAGTCGCTGATGCTTGCGGCGGACAAAGAAAGCCTGCTGATGATCAGCGGCACGGGGGAGGTCATCGTGCCCGACGGCGGCGCGGTGGCCATCGGCTCCGGCGGCAACTACGCCTACGCGGCCGCGCGGGCCCTGCTGGAGAACACGGATCTCTCCGCCCGGGAGATCGCCGAGAAGTCGCTGCACATCGCGGCTTCCATCTGTGTGTTTACCAACGACAACGTGATCGTCGAAGAAGTGTGAGGAGGGGACCGATATGTCTGAACTGACGCCCCGCCAGGTGGTCCGGGAACTGGACCGCTACATCATCGGCCAGACCGAGGCCAAGAAGATGGTGGCCATCGCCCTGCGCAACCGCTACCGCCGCTCCCGCGTGCCGGAGGAGATCCGGGACGAGATCAGCCCGAAGAACATCCTGATGATCGGTCCCACGGGCGTGGGCAAGACCGAGATCGCCCGCCGCCTGGCCAAGCTGGCCGCCGCGCCCTTCGTCAAAGTGGAGGCCACCAAGTTCACGGAAGTGGGCTATGTGGGCCGGGACGTGGACTCCATCGTGCGGGACCTGGTGGAGAACGCGATCCGGCTGGTGAAGGAGGAGCACATCAAAAAGGTGCTGCCCCGGGCCCGGGTCCTGGCGGAGGACAAGCTGGCGTCCATGCTGGTGAGCCCCGCGAAGAAGCCCGCCGGGAACCCCCTGGATTTCCTTCTGGGCCGCAAGCAGGAGGTCCAGGAGACATCGGCGGACGAGCAGCAGGCCCTCAACGGGAAGAAGGAGGAGATCCGCCAGCAGCTGATGCGCGGCGAGCTGGAGGACCGGGAGCTGGAGATCGAGGTGGAGGAGGCCGCGCCGACGCTGGAAGTCGGCGGAAGCGCCATCAGCCTGGGGGACATGATGGGCGGCATGATGCCCAAGAGGACCAAGCTGCGCAAGGTGAAGGTCTCGGAGGCGCGCCGCATCCTGGAACAGCAGGAGAGCGACAAACTGATCGACGGGGACGCGGTGAACGAGGAAGCCATCCGCCGGGCCGAACAGAACGGCATCGTCTTCATCGACGAGATCGACAAGATCGCGGGGCACCAGGGCGCCGGCGGCCCGGACGTGAGCCGGGAGGGCGTGCAGCGCGATATCCTGCCCATCGTGGAGGGTTCCACCGTCAACACCAAGTACGGTCCCGTGCGGACGGACTATATGCTCTTTATCGCGGCGGGCGCCTTCCATGTGTCCAAGGTCAGCGACCTGATCCCGGAGCTGCAGGGCCGTTTCCCGGTGCATGTCCACCTGAACAGCCTGAGCAGGCAGGATTTCCGCGACATCCTGACCCGGACCGACAACGCGCTGACCCGGCAGTACCAGGCCCTGCTGGCCGTGGACAAGGTGATGCTGCGCTTTGAGGACAGCGCCATCGCCGCCATCGCCGACGCGGCCTGGAACGCCAACGAGACCGCCGAGGACATCGGCGCCCGCAGGCTGCACGCCGTGTTCGAGCAGCTGCTGGAGGAGATCTCCTTCGAGGCCGGGGACGAGAACATGCCGCCCTTCGAGCTGAAGATCGACGGGGACTATGTGCAGGCCCACCTGAAGGGCGAAAACAAGACCGGCGATCTGCGCAAGTACATCATCTGATGAAAGACGGTCCCGACGCGGCAGCGGATGCCGGAAACCCGCGCCGCGCCGGGCCCGGCCCCTGTTTCGGCGGGGGATATCCATCTGTAACTATTCGCTAAACCACAGTTTTACGAATAGTTATGGCCCAAATCAGGGGAAAGGAGGGGGCATCGTGCCGAGATCCGCTTACCGCGAATCCGTGGACCGCGAACGCACGCAGCAGATCCGCATCCTGTGCAGAGAACTTCCGCAGGCCTGCACGGATTTTCTGCGGCACATCCTGCTGACCACCGGCACGCTGACCCGGCTGGCCTACGCCATCGACCTGAGGACCTTCTTTCAGTTCCTGCATACGGAGCGCGTGGCGTTCGCGCAGAAAGAGCCGGTCCTCTATACGGACGAGGATCTGGCCCGGCTCACGACCCACGACATGGTCGCTTACACGGAATACCTGACCCAGTACGTCCGCCTGGAAGACCAGCAGTCCGAAACGCCGCCGCTGACCGTCAACCATGAGCTGTCCATCAAGCGCAAGCTGTGCTCCATCCGCTCCTTCTACGATTATCTCTTCCAGGAGCAGCGGATCCCGTCCAACATCCCGCAGCTGGTGCCGCTGCCCAAGATCCATGAGAAGCCCATCATCCGCCTCAGCCCGGAAGAAGTGGCCAGAATGCTCCACGAGGCGGAGACCGGCGACAGCCTGACGGCGCATCAGCAGCATTACCAGAAACTGACAGTCAACCGCGATCTGGCCATTTTAATGCTCTTTTTGGGCACCGGGATCCGGGTCTCCGAGCTGGTGGGCATCAACATCGGCGACATCGATTTCGACGAGAATGCCTTTCTGGTGACCCGCAAGGGCGGCAATCAGGCGGTGCTGTACTTCCCGGACTCGGTCAAAGAGGCGCTGGCCGCGTATCTGACGGAGCGGGAGCACATCGAAGCCCTGCCCGGCCATGAAGACGCTTTCTTCCTTTCCATGCAGCGGCGGCGCATCACCCAGCGGGCGGTGCAGAACCTGGTGAAGAAATACGCCCGGATCGCGGCGCCCCTCAAGAGCAAGGTGAGCCCCCACAAGCTGCGCTCCACCTACGCGACGAACCTGTATCAGGAGACGGGCGATATCTATCTGGTGGCGGATCAGCTGGGGCATTCCTCGGTGGACACCACAAGGAAGCACTACGCCGACATGACCGATGCCCGCAGGCGCATGGCGGTGAAGCACGTTCACCTGCCGGGCCGCGAAAGCGCGGATACGGACAACGAAAACGGCCGCCCGGACGAATGACCCGTCCGGACGGCCGCCGCTTTATCTGCATGGATGGAACAGGATGATCGCCGTTTACGCGTCCCGCAGCGCCAGGACCTTGTCCAGGATGCGGTCCGCAAGTTCCCGCTTGCTCATCATGGGCAGCGGCTCCTCGCCCTCCGCCGTGATCAGCGTGGCGATGTTGGTATCCACGTTGAAGCCCGCGCCGGGCACCGTCACGTCGTTGGCCACGATCAGGTCCAGGTTCTTTTTGGACAGCTTTGCCTTCGCGTTGGCTTCCAGGGACTGGGTCTCGGCGGCAAAACCGACCAGAGTCTGGCCGGGCTTTTTCATTTTGCCGACCGCCGCGGCTACGTCGGGGTTCTCTACCATGCGCAGCACCAGTTCCTGCCCGTCCTGCTTTTTCAGCTTCTCTTCGTGGCTCTCCGCGAAGCGGTAGTCCGCGGGTGCGGCGGCCTGGATGATGATGTCGCACTCCCCCGCGGTCTCGGTGACCGCGCTGTACAGATCCCGGGTGGAATCCACCTCGATGACGCGCGACACGGAGGGCACGGCCGCGGTGGTATGGCCTTTGACGAGAATGACCTCTCCCCCGCGCTCCCGGGCCGCCTCCGCGATGGCGAAGCCCATCTTTCCGGAGGAATCGTTGGTCATGAAGCGCACGGGATCCAGCCGCTCGCGGGTCGCGCCGGCGGTGATCATCACCCGGAGGCCCTGCAGATCCCGCCTGCCGGACAGGAGCCGCTCGATCTCCTCCGCGATGTCTTCGGGCTCGCTCATGCGGCCCGCGCCGGTGTCGCCGCAGGCCAGCAGGCCGCCCTCGGGTCCGATGAAATGCACGCCGCGCCGGCGCAGGGTCTCCACGTTGTTCTGCGTGGCCTCGGCGGTCCACATGCCGGTGTTCATGGCCGGGGCGATCAGCATGGGGGCTTTGGTGGCCAGGCAGGTGGTGGACAGCATGTCGTCGGCGATCCCGCATGCCAGCTTCGCGATGATGTTGGCGGTGGCCGGCGCGATGACGAAGAGGTCCGCCGCCTTGGCCAGGGCCACATGCTCCACCTCCCAGGTCTCCGGGCGGGCGAAGGTGTCCGTCACGGCGGGATGGTTGGAGAGGGTCTCAAAGGTCAGCGGGGTGACGAACTGCGTGGCGTTGCGGGTCATCACCACATGGACCAGCGCCCCGCGCTTGCGGAGCGTCGATACCAGGGTGCAGGTTTTGTAGGCCGCGATGCCGCCGGTGACGCCGACGACCACGGTCTTGCCCTGAAAAGCGCTCATTGCTCCACGGACTCCTCATCTTGGTGCTTCACGCGCTCATAGGTGATCAGGCCGCGGTCGATCTCCTCCACCGCCACCCGCAGGGGCTTGGTGGTCTGATCCTCGGCGTTCATGATCAGAGGCTGGGCGCCGGCCAGCAGCTGACGGCCGCGCTTGGACGCCTCCACCACCAGGGTGTAGCGGGTGTCGGCGTTCTCCAGCAGTTCCAGGACATTGGGCTCGATAATGGACATGGGTCTACCTCCTGTATCAGTCGTCGATGGTGACCGTGCAGCGGGACAGCCGCAGCTTCTCCGCGTCCACGATGGATTTCAGCTTGAGGAAGGATGCCTCCGGCGGGGCCTCGTTGATCAGGACATACTGGTAGATATCCATCTGCCCGACTTCCTGCCGGGCGTTGGCCATCCGCCGGTCGATGACCTCTTCGGTCTCGGTGCCGCGCTTGACCAGACGCTCGCGCAGCTCCGTGAAGGAGGGCGGCAGGATGAACACGGATACGGCCTCGGGCATGCGGGCCATCACCATGGCGGCGCCCTGCACGTCGATGTCCAGCAGCACGTTCTGCCCGTGGCGGAGGCGGTTCTCCACGTCGCCGCGCAGGGTCCCGTAGCGGTTGCCGTGGACGGTGGCGTATTCCAGGAAGGCGTTCTGCCCGATCAGCTCGTCGAAGCGGCGGTCGTCCACGAAGTGATAGTCCACGTCCGGGACTTCGCCGGGCCTGGGCGCGCGCGTGGTGGCGCTCACGGAGAAGCAGAAGCTATCGTCCTGCTCCAGCAGCATCTTGCCCAGGGTGCCTTTTCCCGCGCCCGAGGGGCCGGACAGGATCAGAAGCATGCCCGTGCGTTCGATCTTCATCGCTCTTCTCCTTTTCCGTCGTCGGCCGTCAGCCGGGCCGAAAGGGTCTCGGGCTGCAGGGCGGAGAGCACCACATGCCCTGTGTCCAGCACCAGCACGGCGTGGGTCCTGCGGCCGGCCGTGGCGTCGATGGCGGTCCCGCTGTCCTTTGCCGACTGGATCATCCGCTTGCTCGGGGCGGCGTCGGCGCTGACCACGGCGAGGATCCTGCCCGCGGCCACCGTGTTGCCGAACCCCACGTTCAGCAGTTTCATGCGTCACTCCACATTCTGCACCTGTTCGCGCAGCTTCTCGATCTCGGCCTTGAGCTCCACCACCAGCCGGGCGATCCGTGCGTCGTTGGCCTTGGAGCCGATGGTGTTGGCCTCCCGGTTCAGCTCCTGGGTCAGGAAGTCCAGCTTCTTGCCGATCTCGCCGCCGGAGGCCAGGAAGGTGCGGTACTGGCCGATGTGGCTCTCCAGCCGCGCCAGCTCTTCATCGATGGCGCAGCGGTCGGCGAAGATGGCGGCCTCCTGGGCGATGCGCGCCGGATCGGCCGCCTCGGCGAGCAGGCTCTGCATCCGCTCCGTCAGGCGCTTCCGATACTCGGCGGGCACGGAGGGCGCCAGCTGAAGGATCTCCTCCCGCAGGCCGGCCACCGCGTTCAGGTGGAGGGTCAGGTCCTGCAAAAGGCGTTCACCCTCCGCGCCGCGCATGGCGGTCAGCTTGTCGCAGGCGGCATCAAGGGCTTCCGCGGTGAGTCGGGTCACCTGCTCCTCGTCGTAGCCGGCGTCCTCCACCGTGAGGACCCCGTCCATCCGCATGAGGGCTTCCAGGCCGAGGGATCCGCCCGTCAGCTTCGAGAGCTCCGCGGCGGCATCCATATAGGCCTCGGCGAGATCTCTGTCCGCACGGACGGACACATCGGAGGCTCCCTCCCGCTTCACGTTGAGGAAGACGTCCGCGTGGCCCCGGCACAGCCTGCGCTGCAGCACGCTCCGCACGGTCTCGTCGAGGAACGAAAGGGTCTTGGGCAGTCTGCAGGCGATGTCGAGGAAACGGTGGTTCACCGTCCTGATCTCGGCGGTCACCCGGTATCCGTTCCCGGACGCGGTGCCGCTGCCGTAGCCGGTCATGCTGCGCAAGGCCGATCCCTCCTTCCGGTCGGGCCGATTATACCATGATTCCGGAGCAGTGTCAATTTGACGCGCGCTCCCGCTCGTGCTTTTCGATCTGGTCGTTCAGGCGGTTGATGTCGCCGCAGCCCATGGTGATGGCCAGGTCGCCGGGATGCAGATGCTCCCGCAGCCATGCCTCCGCGTCGTCGAAGGAGGGCGTCAGGTGCGCGTCGATGCCGTTGGCCCGCATGCCGTCCACCAGCATCCGGCTGTTGATGTCGCCGGGATCCTTCTCACGGGCGGCGCAGATGTCGGTGACGATGGTGGTGTCCGCGATGCCGGTGCAGACGACGTAATCGTCGAACAGCGCCTTGACGCGGCTGAAGGTGTGGGGCTGCATCACCGCCACCAGACGGCCCTTGCAGCGTTTGCGGGCGATGGAGAGGGCGTTGCGCATCTCCGCGGGATTGTGCCCGTAGTCGTGGAACATCTCCGCACCGTTCAGCTCACCGGTCTTCTCGAAACGGCGGTGGGCGCCGCGGAAATCCGAAACGGCTTCGGCGGCCGTGCGCGGATCGCAGCCGGCCTCATGGGCGGCGGCCAGCGCGGCCAGGGCGTTCTCGACGTTGAAGGCGCCGGGCACCTTCAGCGAGACCTCCCCCATCGCCTCGCCCCGGAACACGGCGGTGAAGCGGGCGTATCCGGCATCGTCCTCCGCGTAGCCGGCGGGATGCCAGTCGCACGCGTCCGTCAGCCCGAAGGTGACGCACTTCCTGCCCGGTTTTGCGAAGAGGCGCATGATCCGGGGATCGGTGCCCTTCCCCACCGCGACGCCGTCCGCCGGCAGCAGGTCCAGGAACTGACCGAAGGTCTCTTCGATCTCGTCGATATCGCGGTAGCAGTCCAGGTGATCCGCGTCGATGTTCAGTACCACGGCCATGGTGGGGTGCATGTGCAGGAAGGAACGGTTGAACTCGCAGGCCTCCGCCAGGAACATGCCGCTGTGACCAACCCGCACGGAGCTGCCCAGGGCCTCCAGCCTCTCGCCGATGTGGATGCTGGGATCCTTTTTGCAGGCCATGAGGATCTGCGCCAGCATGGCGGTGGTGGTGGTCTTGCCGTGGGCGCCGCAGACCGCGATGCAGGGATCGCAGCCCAGCATCATCTGGCCCAGCAGCTCGGCCCGTTCCATGGACGGGATGCCCAGACGCTCCGCCTCGGTCCGCTCCGGGTTGTCCTTCGGGATCGCTGCGGTGTAGACCACCAGATCGGCGCCGTGCACCTGCTCCGCCCGGTGGCCGATCCATACCTCGGCGCCGGCGGATGCGGCGTCGCGGGCGTGATAGCTGTCGTCCCGGTCGGAACCGGTGACGGTATATCCCTTTTCCAGCAGCATCTTCGCCAGACCCGACATGCTCGAGCCTCCGATGCCGACCATGTGGACGCGGCCGCCGGCCACGTCGCGGATGCCGATCTCCCGTGCCATCCTTACATCCCTCCCGTACACCGGGGATTATACACCCATTCCCCGGCCCGAATCAAGCCTTGGCCCCTCAAAAACCTTCATTTTCCCCTTGACGCCCGCCGCGTTCTGTGCTACATTACTTTGGTAAGCCGCTCGGGAGAGGCTTTTGAATGCGCATAAGCGCAGCCTCGCGATCCCGGCGAGTATTTGAAGGAGGTGCTGCAATCAATGTACGCAATCATTGCAGCGGGCGGTAAACAGTACCGCGTGTCCCAGGGTGACGTCATCTACATCGAGAAGGTCGACCAGGCTGACGGCAGCGAGATCAGCTTCGACGTGCTGATGGCCGGCGAAGGCGCTGACGTGAAGGTCGGTTCTCCCATCCTCGACGGCGCGAAGGTGACCGGCAAGGTCGTCAAGCAGGTCAAGGGCGAGAAGATCATCATCGGCAAGTACAAGAGCAAGAAGAACTACGATCGCAAGACGGGCCATCGTCAGCCCTACACGAAGGTGGAAATCACCGCGATCAACGCATAATGATCCGTGCGGTGCTCCGGATGGACCGGGAGAACCACGTCACCGCCTTTGAGATCAGCGGCCATTCCGGCTATGCCGAAGAAGGCAGCGACATCGTATGCTCCGCGGTGTCCGTCCTGGCCATCACCTGCGCCAACAGCCTTGAATCCGTCTGCGGGATCCATCCGGCTGTGGAGGGTGGGGCAAACGGTCACCTGAAGGTAACGCTTCCGCCGAACATGACGGAGACGCAGCGCCACGACGCACAGGTGCTCCTCTGCGCGCTGCGGCAGGGCCTTCGGGATGTGACCGAATCGTATCCGAAATTCGTACAGCTTTCCATCGTGAACGGAGGGAAACAACCATGATGAAACTGAATCTGCAGCTCTTCGCCCATAAAAAGGGCATGGGCTCTACCCGCAACGGCCGCGACAGCGAGTCCAAGCGTCTGGGCCCGAAGCGCGCCGACGGCCAGTTCGCCCAGGGCGGCAACATCCTCGTGCGGCAGCGCGGCACCAAGATCCATCCCGGCCTGAACGTGGGCATCGGCAAGGACGATACCCTGTACGCCAAGGTCCCCGGCATCGTGCGCTTCGAGCGCAAGGGCCGCGACAAGAAGCAGGTCTCCGTCTACCCCGTGGAAGAGGCCGCCAACGTCCAGTAACGGACCGAACAAAAAGCAGATCATCCGATCGGGTGGTCTGCTTTTTTTGTGCCTGTTGTTAGAGGGTCTTCACGAGCCGAAGAACCGCAGGGCCTCCGCCTTGTCGCACTCAATCTGCGCGGCCAGTTCTTCCTTCCCGCGGAAGGGCTTCTCGGGGCGCATGAAGCGCAGGAAGGAGACGCGCACCGGTTCGCCGTAGAGATCGGGGCTGTCGTCGAGGATATGGGCCTCGGCCGTGACCGCGCCTTCCGGCAGGGTGGGATGGCGGCCGACGTTGACGATGCCCGGATGCTGCTCGCCCCGGTAGCGGACCCCGCAGGCATAGACGCCGTAGGCGGGCAGGAGCTTGCGGGCGGGGATCTTCACATTCACGGTGGGAAAGCCCATGGTGCGGCCCTGCCGCTTGCCGTGCTGCACGGCGCCGGCGAGACCGTAGGTGCTGCCCAGCAGCCTGGCCGCCTCGGAGACATCGCCGGCGGCGAGACAGCCGCGGATGCGGGTGGAGGAGACCGGCTTGCCGCCCACGCAGACCGCGGGAACGACCCGCGTGGCGATGCCGTTCGCGGAGGACCAGGCGGAAAGGAGCTCCCCGTCGCCGCGCCCGCTGCGGCCGAAGGTGAAGTTGTAGCCGCAGACCACGCAGACCGGCCGGAACCGGTCCCGCATGTCCTCCAGGAAGGCCTCGGGCTCCCGGTCCGCCAGGGAGCGCGTGAAGCGGACCTCCGCCAGCACGTCCACGCCGCATTCCGCCATGAGGCCGGCCCGCTCGCCCCGGGTCGCGAGGCGCTTGGGCGCCAGGTCCGGGCGAAGCACCTCCATGGGGTGGGGCTCAAAGGTGCACACGGTCAGGGGAAGGCCCTTTTCCCGGGCGATCTCCAGCCCCTGCGACAGCAGGGCCCTATGGCCCAGGTGCACGCCGTCGAACATGCCCAGCACCAGCACGCATGGCTCCAGAAAGTCGGGATCATGGATCCAGCGCATCGGATCCCTCCTCCCACCGTTCCGTTCCTCCCCCGGGATGGGCATCCAGCCAGGATTGCAGGATGACCGCGGCGGCCACCTTGTCCACCACCTTTTTGCGGTCCTCCCTGCGCACGCCGCCGGAGATCAGCGCGTCCTCCGCCACGACGGTGGTCAGGCGCTCGTCCTGATAGCGGACGATCAGTCCCGCCTTTTCCAGCTGGGCGCAGAGGCTCCGGACCTTTTCGGCCTGAAAGCCCTCCGTGCCGTCCATGTTGCGGGGCAGGCCGCTTAGGATCAGCCGGGTATCGTACCGCTCGCAGACGGCGGCGATCTTCTTCGTGTCAGGCCCCCAGCCCACGCGGGTGATGACCTCCACCGGGGTGGCGATGGTGCCGGTCAGGTCGCTGACGGCCACGCCGATGCGCACATCCCCCACGTCCAGGCATACGATGCGTTCGTTCACAGACATCCTCCGATCAGGTCCTCCGCGCCGCGGCCGACGGCGGTCAGGCAGGGCTCGGCCTCCAGCGAGAAGCGGGCGGCGGCCATGACATCCGCGGGCGTCACTTCCTCGATCTCCCGAAGCACTTCCTCGTGATCCCGGGTCTTGCCAAGGATCAGCACGCGCCGCCCGTTGGCGCTCATGCGGGAGGAAGGGCTCTCCAAACCCATCAGGTAGCCGATGCGCAGCTGTTTGCGGGCCTCGGCGAATTCCCGGTCCTCCAGACCGTCCCGCAGGAGGCGCAGACGCTCCCGGTCGATCTCCTCCAGCACCCGGACGGCGTTCTTAGGGGAGACGCCCGCGTAGACGTGGAAGGTGCCGAAGCCCTCCTGAGCCCCGGGATAGGAGTAGATGCTGTAGGCCATGCCCAGCTCCTCGCGGACGCGCTGGAAGAGGCGGGAGGACATGGCGCTGCCGTACACGGTGTTCAGGAGCACCATGGCGGTGTTCTCCGGCGCGCCGTAGGCATAGCCGGGATAGCCGAGGGTCAGGTGCAGCTGTTCGATGTCCTTCTCCCGCGCCGCGCGCCTGCCCCGCATGGGCTGATACGCCCCGACGGGCGCCTGATCGGCCGTATCGGTCCAGGCGCCGAAGAATCGCGAGATCAGGACTTCGGTCTGTTTTCTGTCATAGCGGCCGGAAAGGGCGACGACGCACCGCGAAGGGGCGTAGTGCGCCGCCCGGAAGGCGCGGAGCTCTTCGCGGGAATAGGCGGAGACCCGGTCCGCGGTGCCCGCGATGGGCCGGCCCGCCGGCGTGTCCCCGAACTGGGCCTGCGCCATCAGCTCGCCCACCAGATCCTCCGGGTCATCCTCGTCCATGGCCATCTCCTCGAGGATGACGCCCCGCTCCTTTTCCAGCTCCTCCGGGTCAAAGCGCGGATGCAGGACCAGATCGGACAGCAGGTCCAGGGCCTGCGGCAGGTCCTCGTCGATCACCTTGGTGTAAAAGCAGGTGCAGTCCCGGGCCGTGAAGGCGTTGATCTGCCCGCCGATGGCATCGGTCTCCTCGGCGATCTGCCGGGTGGAGCGGCTCTCGGTGCCCTTGAAGGCCATGTGCTCCAGAAAATGGGACAGGCCGCCTTCGTTTTCGGCCTCCATCATGGAGCCCACGTGCAGCCACACGCCCACGGATACGGTGCGCAGCCAGGGCAGTTCCTCCCCCACGACCCGCAGGCCGTTGGGCAGCGTCCACTGATCAGTCATGTTTCCTCCCACAGAAAGAGATCGGGCGCATTATACCATATCCGCCGCTTCTTGCATAGGTTCGGAGGAAAAACTTCGCGCCGGGGCATGCTGCGGGCGGACTTCCCGGGCCTTCCCGTCAGGACGCCGCTTTTTCATATTTTAAGCGAATTCTTATGATTCACCCTTGCCGATTGAATGCCCTTGTGGTAGAATATACGCCGTGTGAAAGCACGAAAGGGGGTGCCGCCATGGCCCGGATCAAGCTGAATGTGGACGTCGACGTCGGAGGCGATGAAAAGAAAAAGCGCAGGAAGCGGACCGCGAAGGAACGCCGGAATACGCTCATCGGAGCCGGACTGACCGCCGCGGGTCTCATGATGCTCTTCAAGGACGGCATCTTCACAGGCGGCGGCTTCAAGTGGTGGGCGGTCGGACTGATTGCGCTGGCGGCTTACGGGATCGGCAAGGTGGTCGGCATCATGTCGACGCCGCTGGACCTCACCACCCACAACCGGCAGGATCAGCCCAAAGAGACCGAGACCATCGAACCCACGGGCAACGAGCGCGCCGACGACTTCGTCCGCAGAGGGCAGCAGGCCCTGGAGGATATCCGCCGGGCCAACGACGAGATACGGGATCCCGGGCTCACCCGGCAGATGGACGAGCTGGAAGAGAAGTGCGCGCAGATCTTCAGGACGGTGGCGGAGAAACCGGAGCGGGCCTCCTCCATGGGCCACTTCATGAGCTATTACCTGCCGACCACGCTGAAGATGCTGGAGAGCTACCGCGTCATGCAGAACCGCGGCATCTCGCCCTCCGAGCTGGCCAAGCACCGGGACACGCTGGAGAGGGGCCTGACCATGGTGAACACCGCCTGCCAGAAGCAGCTGGATCACCTGTATGAAGACACGATGCTCGACATCTCCACGGATATCGACGTGCTGGAACAGATGCTCAAACGCGACGGCTTTGTGGAGGGAGACCTCTCCGCGGCCGGGATCGCCGCCGCCGTGGAGCAGGCGAAGACCGCCGCCGCGGCTCATATGAGCGAGGCGCTGGAAGAGCAGCACGCCGCGCCGATGCTGGATATCCCCGAGGATTCGGAGGCCAGTCCCTCCTTCTTCCGCAGAAAACAGAGCCAGAGAACGAAATAAACGACCAGAAAAGGAGAAATCGCCATGTCCGAGACCAGCAATTCCGCCATGCCTGAACTGACCCTCTTCCCCTCCTCGTCCGCCCCTTCCGCCGCGGGCTCCATCCAGGAGACGGTGACGCCCCTCACCACCAAGCAGGAGGACGCCGCGCCGCCCATGCTGGATGACAGCCAGCTGACCGACGCCGAGCGCGCGGCCATCGACACCTTCATCACCAAGCTGGATCTGACCAATCCGGACCATGTCCTGCTCTTCGGCTCCGAAGCCCAGAAGAAGGTGGCCAGCTTCTCCGATTCCGCCCTGAGCGCGGTCAAGACCCAGGACACGGGCGAGGTCGGCAATATGCTGGTGGATCTGGTGGCCCAGCTCAAGTCCTTTGAGCGGGACGGCGAGAGCAAGCCTTCCGGCCTCTTCGGCAAGCTGGGCAGCCTGTTCCAGAAGCCCGTGGACCAGATCGAGCGCCTGAAGGCCAGCTATGCGAAGGTCTCCGTCAACGTGGAGACCATCGCCGAGAGCCTGAACAATTACCAGGCCCAGCTGCTGAAGGACGTGGCCATGTTCGACCGTCTGTACGACCAGAACAACACGTATTTCCACGAGCTGACCCTGTACATCATCGCCGGCGACAAGTACCTCGCCCAGGTCCGCTCCACCCAGCTGAAGGAGCTGCAGGAAGCGGCCGCCCGCAGCGGCGACGCCATGGACGCCCAGAAGGCCAGCGACCTTGCGGCCCAGTGCGACCGCTTCGAGAAGAAGCTGCACGACCTGAAGCTGACCCGCCAGGTCTCTATCCAGATGGCGCCGCAGATCCGCCTGCTGCAGAACAACGACAGCCTGCTGGTGGAGCGCATCCAGTCCACCCTGTCCAACACGCTGCCCCTGTGGAAGAACCAGATGGTCCTGGCCCTGGGCATGGCCCACAGCGAGGAAGCCCTGAAGGCCCAGAGCGCCGTGACGGACATGACCAACGAGCTGCTGCGCAAGAACGCGGAGAAGCTGAAGACCGGCACCATCGAGACCGCCAAGGCGGCCGAGCGCGGCATCATCGATATCGAGACGCTGACGCAGACCAACCAGTCGCTGATCGACACCATCAACGAGGTCATGGCGATCCAGCAGGAAGGCCACACCAAGCGGATGGAGGCCGAGCGCGAGCTTTACAAGATGGAAGCCGAGCTCAAGGCCAAGCTGCTCAGCACCAGCATCCATTCCTGATGGACCCCGGCGGCCGGACGGTTTCCAAGCCGTCTGGCCCTTTTCTGTCACGGAGGCTGCAAACATGATGATCCTCGGACTGACCGGCGGGATCGCCTGCGGAAAGAGCGGCATCTCGGCGGTGCTGCGGGAACTCGGCGCGGCGATCGTGGACGGGGATGAGATCACCCGCCGCCTGACCGCGCCGGACGGGGCGGCGCTGCCCGTGATCCGCGGGCTCTTCGGAGACGCGGTCTTTCGCCCGGACGGAACGCTTGACCGCCGCAAACTGGGCGCCCTCGTATTCGGCGATCCCGAAGCCATGGCGCGCTACAACGCCGGTATCCGGCCCATGATCCTGGAGCGGATCGACGCCGAAGTCGAGGCCGCCCGTGACTCCGGCGCGGAGGTCTGCGTGCTGGACATGCCGCTGCTGTATGAGGCGGGGCTGGACCGCCGCTGCGACCGCGTATGGTGCGCCTGGGTGCCGGAGGAAGTCCAGATCCGGCGGCTCCGCGTGCGGGACGGGCTGGACCGGGAGGCGGCCCTGCAGCGCATCGCCAGCCAGCTGCCGACCGACGAAAAAGCAGCCCGGGCCGACGTGGTCATCAACACCGACCGCCCCATTTGCGAGACGCAGGCCCTGGTCCGGGAAGCTTATGACCGGGAGCGCCGTCAGATGGATGACGGAGCATCAGGGCCAAAGAAAGGAGGAGGGCTGCCGTGATCCAGTGTCCGCGATGCGGGTTCGTCATGCAGGACGGCTCGCCTTATTGTCCGCAATGCGGCGTGACCTTCATGCCGCAGCCTGCGATACCTTCCGCGCAGACCGGCACCGGTCCCTTCTATCCGCAGCAGGACCCTCCCCCCGCCGAACGCCGGCGGCGCAGGCAGGATCGGCAGGCTGACGTGAACGGGCCCGCGCCGGCAGCGATGGAACGCGGATACAACCGCGCGGAGCCTTCTCAGCCGGAGGAGGAGAAGCATCCCCTGCCCAGGCCGCTGGTGGCGGCGCTCTGCATCCTGCTGGTGGCCGCCTTTGCCCTGGCGGGGTACGGGCTGTTCATGCGCGGCACGCTGAACCGGCTGCAGCAGGAGAAGGAAAGCGCCTACCGCGAGATCGTGGAGAGGCATCCGCTGCATTATACAGAGCTGATCAACAAGTATTCGGAGCGGTACAACCTGCAGCCGGCCTTCGTCTGCGCCATCATTTACAACGAGAGCAGCTTCAACGCCGGCGCGGAATCCAACAAGGGCGCCCGGGGACTGATGCAGCTGATGGAGAACACCGCCTCCTGGATCAACGAGAGCCTGAACATCCCGGGATACACCTTCGAGTCCGTATGGGATCCGGAGACCAACATCCACTTCGGATGCTGGTACCTCAGCTATCTCAGCAAGCGCTTCGACGGCGATCCGGTGCTGGTGGCCTGCGCCTATCACGCGGGACAGAACAACGTGATGACCTGGCTGGACAACCGGACATACTCGGCCGACGGGCAGACCCTGACGATCGAGAACATCCCCATGGAAAACACCAAGACCTACGTCGGGAGGGTGATCCGCGATTATGCGCTCTACGACGCGCTCTACTTCCGCGCTTTCAACGATGAGGATACCGATATCGATCCTCCTGGTCCTCTGTCTTCTGACGCCGGCAGCGGGTCAGGCGAGTAACGTAGGCACCTCGCTGACGGTGGGCATCCAGTCCACCAAGACCTCCGTGATCCGCCCGCTGGACCCGAAGGAACGCGACATCCTCAGCGTGTACGCCATGATCTACGAGCCCCTGGTCCGCATCGGGGACGACTACTATCCCCAGCCCTGCCTGGCCGAAAGCTGGACCTGGGACGAGGACGGGCGCAAGTGGACCTTCAACATCCGCACCGGCGTCACCTTCTCGGACGGCACGCCCCTTACGGCGTACGACGTGGCGGCCACCGCCAACGCCATCCTGGAGCGGGCGAACGACGAGAGCAGCAGCTCACCCGGGTATTACGGCAACCTGAAGTACTTCATCAACCGCATCACGGCCACGGACGATCACACCCTGGTGGTGCGGACGCCCAACAACCGCTCCTATTACGGCGTGCTGTACGCCATGAGCTTCCCGGTGCTGCCGGCGGACCAGGTCAGCAGCGACGAGCCCACCGGGTCCGGGCCGTACATCCTGGCGGATTTCAGTCCGGGGGAATACATCCTGCTGGAGAGCAATCCCAACTGGTGGCGCACGCAGCCCCAGGTGACCCGCATCACCTTCCTCTGCCACGACACCCAGCGCGCCGTCATGGAGAGCTATGAATACGGCCGGGTCAACACGATCTTTACCCGCTCCACGGCGGCGGCCCAGTACCGCTCCGGCGCCAAGTCGCTGTCCATCGACTACCGGACGTGCCAGCTGGAGTGCCTGCTGATGAACCACTCCTATGCGCGCCTGTCGAGCGTCAACGTGCGAAAAGCCATCCGGTATGCCGTGGACCCGGATTACATCGCGACCCGCGTCTACCTGGGCATGGTGACCCGCACGGACACGCCGATGATCCCGGGCACCTGGACCTATAATACCGGGCTGAGCGGCTACTTCGTCCATGACCCGGACGAGGCGCGGCGGCTGCTGGAAGAAGACGGCTGGGGCGACAGCGACGCCGACGGCATCCTGGACAAGCTGGACGACGACGGCAAGAAGGTCAACCTCTCCATGACCCTGCTGGTCTATGAGGAGCCGGACAACGACGTGCGCATCATGGCGGCCCGCATCATCGCCGACGAGCTGGCGGCCGTGGGCATCTCCGTCACCGTCGTCACGGAATCCTACACGCAGGCGAAATACCGGCTGGAGCACGGAAATTTCCACCTGGCGCTGGTGTCCTACGCGATGGACCCCTGCCCGGATCCCGGCTTCTGCCTGATCTCCGGCAACACCTACAATTACTCCCGCTACCGCTCCACCGCCATGACCGATCTGTGCAAGGAGCTGCGCCACTGCTGGGAATCTCCCGCCTATCAGGCAAAGCTGTTTGACATCCAGCGGCAGTTTGCCGAGGACTGCCCCTTCGTGTGCCTGTATTTCCGGGACGGGGTGGTGCTGACGCGCTATATGTACACCACGGTCCGCGACGTGCGGGAGTACGATCTGCTGCGCGGCATCGAGAGCTTCCGTCCGTAGCGGGCCCCATGCCGCCGATGACGTGAAAGGAGGGAAAGGCCGTGCCGTCCGATCGCCCGATCGGCGTGTTCGACAGCGGAGTCGGCGGGATCAGCGTGCTGGCCGCCCTCCGCCGGGAGCTGCCCCGTGAACGCTTCGTCTATTTCGGCGACACCCTGCACGCCCCTTACGGCACCCGAACGCCCGAGGAAGTGCTGACCCTGACCCGCGGCGCGCTGGGCGGCCTGCTGGAGAAGGGCTGCAAGGCGCTGGTGATCGCCTGCAACACCGCCACCGCCGCGGCGGCCGCCACATTGCGGAGCGAGTGGCCGGACCTGCCCATCATCGGCATGGAGCCGGCGCTGAAGCCCGCAGCCCTGATGCGGCACGGCGGCAGCATCCTGGTGCTGGCCACGCCCATGACCCTGCGGCTGGAGAAATTCCGCCGGCTGTATGAGCGCTACGGCGAGGGCGCGGTCCCGCTCGAGTGCCCGGGGTTGGTGGAAAGGGTGGAAGCCTTCGACTTTGAGGGCGCGGAAGAATACCTGCGGGATCGCCTGGCGGATCATCTCGATCCCGCGCCGGACGCGGTGGTGCTGGGCTGCACCCACTACGTGTTCCTCCGGCCCGTGCTGGGGAGGATCCTGCCCGCCGCCACGGCCGTCGTGGACGGCAATGAGGGCACGGCGAGACAGCTGCGCCGGGTGCTGAGCGAGCGGGACCTGCTGAATGAGACGGGTGATGCGGGCGGATGCGATTTCCTGTCCTCCAGCTCCGATCCGGCGGCATTGGATACCATGCGAAGGCTCCTGCGGCTGGCAGACGAAAACGACATATGACAAAAGCGGCGGTGCGTGACGCATCGCCGCTTTCGCTTGCGGATCCCGGGGTCAGACCGCGGGGAGGATGATCCCCAGCAGGATGCCCGCCAGAGTGTAGTAGGTCACCACGGCGATCAGGTCGCTCAGGGTGGTGATCATGGGGCCGCTGGCCACGGCGGGGTCGATGCCGATCTTCTTGAAGATCATGGGGATGACGGTGCCGTTGAAGCTGGACAGCGTCATGGCGATGACCATGGCCAGGCCGATGCAGGCGCTGCAGCCGAAGGAGGCGAAGAGCGGCCCTGTCCGCAGGCCGTCCGGGAGACTGCCGCGATTGAAGAAATAGATGAAGAGGCCCACCGCGATGAAGGAGAGCGTGCCGAGGATCAGCCCGTTGGTGAAGCCCACGCGCACCTCCTTGAGAATCATGCGCAGGCGGGTCTTGCCGTCCAGCTCCTCGTCCGTCAGGATGCGGATGGTCACGGCCAGGGACTGGGTGCCGGAGTTGCCGGACATGTCGAAGATCATGGACTGGAAGACCACGGCGATGGCCAGGGCCTCCATCACGCCGGTGAAGCTGCTGGTCACCAGGGAGACCACCAGCCCCAGGCCCATCAGGGTGATCAGCCAGGGCAGGCGTTTGCGGATGGACTGCTTCAGGGGTTCGTTGATCTCTTCCTCGTCGGTCAGGCCGGCCAGCTTGGCGTAGTCCTCGCCCATCTCCTCATCCACGACCTCGACCAGGTCCTGGGAGGTGATGATGCCGAGCAGCTTCATGTCGCTGTCGACCACGGGGATGGAATCCTCGCTGTAGTCCTTCAGTTTTTCGATGCATTCGGCCACATCCTCGTGGTCATACACGTAGGGGTAGGATGTGGTGATGAGGCTCTCCAGGTCGGTGCCCTCCCGGGCGATGATGAGGTCCTGCAGGGTGATGGCCCCGTAGAAGGTCTCGCCGTCGAGCACATACAGGGTGGACAGGTTGTCGTTCTCCGAGGCCTGGTCGACCAGGGCCCGCATGGCCTGCTTGACGGTCAGGCCCCGCTGGATGACGATGTAGTTGGTCGTCATCTTGCTGCCGATCTCGTCCTCGGAATAGGACTGGATCAGGCGGACGTCCGCCTGCGACTCTTCGTCCATGCGGGCGATGATGGCGTCCTGCTGTTCCTGATCCAGGTCTTCCAGAACGTCGACGGCGTCGTCGGCGTCCATCTCCTGCACGATGTGCGCCGCGGTCTCGGGGCTCAGTTCCTCGATGAACCCGCTGGCATCGTCCAGGTAGGCAAAGATCTCGGAGACTTCCTCCGGGCCCAGCAGGCGGTAGAGCTTTTTTCGCTCATCTGACGTGAGCACCTCGAGCACGTCGGCGATATCGTTGTAGTGATAGTCCGCGAGTTTTTCCTTCAGTTCCTCGTCGGAAAGGCCGCTGCGGATGATCTCCTCCAGTTCGTGCGCGTAGTCCGGGTGCTCGAACACCTCTTCCTCGCGCTCGTCGCGGTCATCCTCCTCCGGGGTCGCGGGCTGCGGCGCTTCAGCCGTCGCAGCCAGCTTTTCTTCATCCATTGCTGCCGCTCCTTTCTGCTTTGTCCTTCACGACAAAAGCCCTGACTGTCTTTCCGATTGACAGGCAGGAACACAGAGCGGACCTGACCGGTTTGTCAGCCCAGGAGAGACCGGGCGGATCTTCGTTCAGGAACCGCGCCGTCTCCAGTACTGTCATAAGTGTCCACCCGTTCTCACCTCACTTTCCCGTTGTACGGATTTTACCAATTCGGGGGCGGATTGTCAAGAACGCGGCGGCAAAAGATGCGGAACTGAGAAGGTATGCCGCACGAAAAAAGGAGCCCGCGCGGGCTCCGTGGGATCAGAAGTCGCACTCCCTGGGGGTGCGGGGATAGGGGATGACGTCGCGGATGTTGTCCACGCCCGTGAGGTACATGATCAGGCGCTCGAAGCCCATGCCGAAGCCGGCGTGGACGCAGCCGCCGAAGCGCCGCAGGTTGATGTACCAGTCCATGGTCTCCTTGGAGATGCCCAGCTCGTCCATGCGCTGCGTCAGCCGCTCCGTGCGGTGCTCGCGCCGGGAGCCGCCCATCAGTTCGCCGGAGCCGGGGACCAGCAGGTCCACGCCGCCCACGGTCTTGCCGTCGTCGTTCTGGTACATGTAGAAGGATTTGATCTCCTTCGGCCAGTCGTAGATGAAGACCGGGCCGTGGAAATGCTCCTCCGTCAGGTACTTCTCGTGCTCCTTGGCCGTGTCGCCGCCGTAGGTGGGCTCAAACTCGAAGCGGCCCTCCCCCGCGGCGCGCAGGATGGTGATGGCCTCCTCGTGGGTGATGCGTGCGAAGTGTGCGTCCGTCAGGGCGTTCAGCTTGTCCAGCAGGCCGCCGCCGGTGAACTTGTCCAGGAAGGCCAGCTCGTCGGGGCACTTGTCCAGCACCGTGCGCACCACAGCCTTCAGGAAGTCTTCTTCGATGTCCATCAGCTGCGGCAGATCGCAGAAGGCGATCTCCGGCTCGATCATCCAGAACTCGGAGGCATGGGTCTTGGTGTTGCTGTTCTCGGCGCGGAAGGTGGGGCCGAAGGTGTAGATGCGGGAGAAGGCCATGGCGAAGGTCTCGCCCTCCAGCTGACCGCTGACGGCCAGGGCGGTGGGCTTGCCGAAGAAATCGTCGGCGGGGTCCGCTTTCACGCCCTGGGGCAGGGTGGTCACGGTGAAGGTGTTGCCCGCGCCCTCCGCGTCGTTGGCGGTGATCAGCGGCGTGTGGACATACACATAGCCCCTGTCCTGGAAATAGGTGTGGATGGCCATGGCCGCCACGCTGCGCACGCGGAACACCGCCTGGAAGAGGCGGGTGCGGGGACGCAGGTAGGCGATCTTCCGCAGGAACTCCACCGTGTGGCGCTTGGGCTGCAGGGGGTAATCCTCGGGGGAATCCCCCTCGAGGGTGATGAGGCGGGCCTGCACCTCGGGCGTGGTGGGATCCTTGTAGGAGGGGACCACCGTGCCGACCACGGTCACCGCCGCGCCCACGCGGAGCGCGCTGACGGTATCCCAGTCGGCGATGGTGCTGTCATAGACCACCTGCGGGTTCTTGAAGCAGGTCCCGTCGAAGAAATCGATGAAGCCCATGTTCTTCTGCTTGCGGTGGTTGCGGATCCAGCCCTGCAGGCAGATCTCCTGCCCCTGCAGTTCGGTCATGCGCTCTTTCAGTTCCAGGGTCGTCAGCATTTGCATATTGATCACTCTTTCCGGCAAGGCGGTCGGGGACCGCGTTGTTTCGATGCGCGAACGCGTGCATTATAGCAGATTTTTCCGGCGGGTTCAACCCGTGCGTCCCGCTCATGGCCGGGAACGCGCGGCGGGCCCCGATCAGGGCTCAAGGGGGATCATTTTCAGGATGTAGCTGCCCATGGAGGTGCGGCTGCCGTACGTCTCCCAGAGCCGCAGCGCGGGGTCCTCCCGCCAGGCGGGGTCGGACGGATCGAAAGTTCCGGTGAAGAACGCGGCGTTGAAGCGGCAGGCGTAGTCGATCATGGCCGCGCGCTCCGCCTCCGGGACGCCGAGGGCCGTCAGCTGCCTGTCGCACTGGCGGACGGTGTTGGCCGAGAAGAAGGCCAGGCTCTCCCCGCGGAAGCCTTCGGGCAGATGCTCCTCGCAGACGAGCCGCCGCTCGTACTTCACCGAGCCGTCGTCGCCCACGGTGACCATGCCGTAGCCGTGGTCGTATACGCTGAAGGCGCCTGTGGCCGCGTCGGTGAAGCCGTCCCGTTCGATCACATGCTGCAGGTGGATGTGGCCGGAGAGGTTCAGCGTGACGCCGCCGGCCCGCAGGTCCGCCAGCATGTATTCCCGGTTATAGACGGAGAAGCTGCCCACCCGGTAGTCCGCGTGGGGGATCAGGCTCTGGTGCGTGGCGCAGATGACAGTGACGCCGTCCCGCTTTGCCTCGCTGAGCACATGCATCAGCCAGTTCTGATGGTCCTCGCCGTAAAAGCCGTAGGTCTCGGTGCTCTCCTCGTAGACGGAAACGTCCGTCATCAGGATCCAGACATCGTCGTTCAGCCGGACGGTGTAGCTCATGGAGGACGCGGCCTCGGGAGGCAGCATGCAGCGCTTCCAGATATCCGCGAACTCGGCGGGCGTGGTGGATTCGGCAGGGCCCGTGTTCTCGCCGAAGTACATGCGGGCGTTGCGGTTGTTGATGTCGTGGTTCCCGGGGATGACGTACACCGGGATCCCCTCGTCCCACAGTTCCGCCATGGCGTCCGCCAGCTCCATGTGACTCAGCCGCTCGCCATTGAAGGTGAGGTCGCCGGTGATGAGCAGGGCGTCCGGCCTCTGGTGGCGGGCTTCCTCCACGAGGGCCCGCAGGAGCTCCGCGGACCGGTGGGCCATCTTTCCGTCCCCCTGGCTCACGGCCCGCAGGAAGAGGTCGCTGCCCGTATACAGGGACGGCGCGAGGTAATGCAGATCCGTGACCACCATGATGCGGGTCTCGGCGCAGGCCCCGGCCGGAAGCAGCGCCAGAAGGACCGTCAGCACAACGGCCCGCAGGACTTTGCGCATACCCACTCCCCCCGTTTCGTTATCGGCGGATCGTGACGGTCTCGGTGGAGGTCTCCCCGGTGGGGTTGCCCAGCGCGTCCCGGCCGTCGAGCATGAAGCGGCGGATGCGCAGGGTGTCCTCATCCGGGACCTCCACCTCGCAGAAGCCGGTCTTCAGCAGCGCGCTGGCCCGGTGTTCGTTGAGCTTCTCCGCCACATATGCCTGAAGATCCGTGTCTTCCCTCCCCCAGGGGAAGGGGCGGCGGCAGAAGGGGTCGGAGCATCCGGTCATGCCGGCCTCGTCGCCGTAGTAGACGGTGGGGCAGCCGGGCAGGGCGCAGATCAGGTCCAGGCACAGCCTGTAGCGCTTCATGGCTGTGGCGTATTCGCTCTTTGTGAGTTTGATCCGCTGCTGGTCCTTGCGGGAGACGCCGCTGCCGTCCTTGCCGACCAGGGCGTTCAGGGCGCGGGGACGGTCGTGGCTGCCCAGCAGGTTCATCAGGGAATAGCGGAAGGGCGCGGGATAGACCTCCCCCTGGTGGCGGATCAGGCGCGCCACGTCGTAGGCGTCGATCTCGCCCCGGGCAAAGGCCAGGGCAGCCTCGCGGAGGGGATAGTTCATCACCGAGTCCAGGGTGTCGCCGCAGCAGTAGCAGCGCAGCTCGCCGTAGGCCTCCTTGCAGCTGGCGTCCTCCCAGACCTCGCCCAGGACCAGCGCGTCGGGGCGCGCGCTGCGGGCGGAGAAGCGCAGCTTGCGGAGGAAGTCCATGGTCAGCTCGTCCGCCACGTCCAGCCGCCATCCTCCGGCGCCGGCGCGGAGCCAGCGGGGCACGATGCCCTCGTCCGTGTCAAAGATGAAATGCTGGAAGGAGGGATCGTTCTTGCGGCATTCCGGCAGGGAGGGATCGCCCCACCAGCAGCGGTAGCGGTGGGGATACTCCTCGAAGGAGTACCAGCCGTAGTAGGGGCTCTCGGGGCTCTGCGCCGCGCCGATGCTGTCGTAGGTCCCGAAGGCGTTGAAGTAGAGGCTGTCCTGGCCGGTGTGGCTGAACACGCCGTCGAGCATCACGGTGATGCCATCGGTCTCGCACGCCCGGCACAGGGCCTCGAAGTCCTCCTTCGTGCCCAGCAGGGGGTCGATCTGCGTGTAATCGCCCGTGTCGTAGTGGTGGTTGTGGAGGGACTTGAAGATGGGGTTGAGGTAGAGCACCGTCACGCCCAGGTCCTTCAGATAGGGGATCTTCTCGCGGATGCCGTTCAGGGTGCCGCCGTAGAAGTCCATGGAGCCGTTCTCCCGCTCCCGCATGGGGAACAGGTCCTCGTTCCATTTGCCGTGCAGGCGGCGTCCGGGCGTGGCATCCACCGCCTCGGTGGGGGCGGCGAAAAAGCGGTCGGGGAAAATCTGGTAGATATTGGCGCCGTGCATCCAGTCCGGGGTCTTCCAGCGGGGATCGTAGAGAGTGATGCGGAAGGAGTGCAGCCCGTCCTCCACGATGTGGCCCTCGCCGCCCAGGTCGTCCTCCGGCGCGCCGTAGCGCTGGGTGTAGCCGCTGTTGTGATAGATGATGAAGTCGTACCAGAACAGGCCCAGCCGGTCCGGCATGGTCAGGCAGAGGTCCCACACCCTGTTTCCGTCAAAGTGCATGGGATAGGCCCGCTCCTCCCCCATCCATGTGCGGAGGATCACGTCGGCGGCATCGTCGCACACCACGCGGAAGCAGACCTGGCTTCCGGCGGGCGCGGGGCCGGCGGGCTTGCGGTAATAGGGGTCGTGGGAATCGTGACAAAACATCGGCAGGCACATCCTTGTAAGCTGAATCGCAGCATTATAGCATGAACACGCGGCGCGGGTCAAGGCAAGATTTCGGCGCGAGGCCGGACGGGCGAAAGCCCGCCGCGGCGCGGCGCTGACGCGTCGGCCGAGGGAGGGTGTTGATGCTTTCATGACGATCCCCGTCGGGCGAATTTGGGCTTGCCCGGACCGTCCAAAAATGATAGAATCACAATGGGTTGGTGTGGACCCTTTTCATGCCGCCCGACTCTTCCCGCGGAGGATGACGATGAGCCCTTGCAATGACAAGATCGAAGCCATGCTGGAGAAGGTGCAGAAGGCGCCCCGCTACACCGGCGGCGAGATGAACGCCGTCCACAAGGACTGGGACAGCGTGGCCCTGCACTACGGCTTCTGTTTTCCCGATACGTACGAGGTGGGCATGTCCCACCTGGGGATGAAGATCCTCTACGGCCTGGTGAACCGGGAGCCGGACCAGGTCTGCGAGCGGTTTTTCATGCCCTGGACCGACATGAAGGCCCTGATGGAGGAGGAGGGGATCCCGCTGTTCTCGGTGGAGAGCCGCCACGCCCTCTCCGAGTTCGACATGATCGGCTTCACCCTGCAGTACGAGATGAGCTACACCAACATCCTGGCCATGATGCGGCTGGGCGGGGTGACGGTGCTGAGCCGGGAGCGCGGCGAGCGGGAGCCGGTGGTGGTGGCGGGCGGACCCTGCGCCTTCAACCCGGAGCCCCTGGCGGACTTCATCGACGCCTTCATGATCGGCGACGGCGAGGAGGTCACCCTGCTGGTGACCGCGGCCGTCCGGGACTGGAAAAAAAGCGGCGCGCCGAGGAGCGAACTCCTGAAGACCCTGGCGCGGATCGAAGGCGTCTACGTCCCCGCGCTTTATGACGTGGCCTGTGACGACGCGGGACGCATCCTGTCCGTCACGCCCAACTGCCCGGAGGCGCCGGCCCGGGTGAAGAAGTGCGTGGTCACGGACCTGAACACGGCGTACTATCCCCGCTCCTTCCCCGTGCCCTATACCGAAGTGGTGTTCGACCGCATCATGCTGGAGATCATGCGGGGCTGCACCCGGGGCTGCCGTTTCTGCCAGGCGGGCATGCTGTACCGCCCCGTGCGGGAGCGCTCCCTGGAGACCCTGCGGAGCCTCGCGAAGGATCTGGAGCGGGCTACCGGCTATGAGGAGATGAGTCTCTCCAGCCTGTCCAGCGGCGACTACACCTGCCTGCCGGAGCTGATCCGGGCGCTGATGAAGGACCTGGAGAAGGAGCGCGTGAGCATCTCCCTGCCCAGCCTGCGCATCGACAGCGTGCTGAAGGAGAGTCTGGAGGAGACGCAGAAGATGCGCAAGACCTCCCTGACCTTCGCCCCGGAGGCCGGGACCCAGCGGCTGCGCGACGTCATCAACAAGGGCGTGACCGAGCAGGATCTGATGGAAAAGGTCACCGACGCCTTCTCCTGCGGCTGGAACGCGGTGAAGCTGTACTTCATGATCGGCCTGCCCACCGAGACCTACGAGGATCTGGACGGCATCGTGGACCTGGCCCGCAAGGTGGTGGGCTGTTACTTCGCCGTGCCGAAGGACAAGCGCGCCCGGGGCCTGCGGGTGACGGTCTCCGCCTCCAGCTTCGTGCCCAAGCCCGTGACCCCCTTCCAGTGGTACGGGCAGGACACCCAGGAGAGCCTGAAGGCCAAGCAGCAGTACCTGAAGGAGAAGTTCCGCTCGGTGAAGGGCGTGAACTTCAACTATCATACGCCGGAGCTGAGCTACCTGGAGGCCTGCTTCAGCCGCGGCGACCGACGGCTGGGCCGGGTGCTGCTGGCGGCGGTGGACCGGGGCTGCATCCTGGATGGCTGGTCGGATCTGTTCAGCTTCGAGACCTGGATGCAGGCCTTCGCCGACGCAGGTCTGGATCCGGACAGCTTTGCCTACCGCGAATTCGGGCGGGACGAGATCATGCCCTGGGAGCACATCGACTCGGGCATCGACCGGTCCTTCCTGCTGCGGGAATACGACCGGGCGCAGGAGGCGCGGGTCACCCGGGACTGCCGCCTGGGCTGCAACGGCTGCGGCCTCCAGAAATGGAAGGGGGTGTGCGGCTATGCGAATGCTGGCCACGTTTGAGAAGAGCGAACGCCTGCGGCACATCGGCCACCTGGACATCATGCGCGCCATGCAGCGGGCGCTGCGCCGCTCGGGGCTGCCGGTGAGCTATTCGAAGGGATTCAATCCCCACATCCTGCTGACCTTCGCCTCCGCCCTGTCGGTGGGCGCGGCGGGGGAACGGGAGATCCTGGAGGCCACGCTGGACGAGGCCGTCGCGCCGGAGGATTTCGTGGCGGCCATGAACGGGGCGCTGCCGCCGGAGATGCAGCTGTCCTCCGCCCGGATCGTGGACGACCGCCGACCCGCAGCCATGGCCATGGTGAAGGCCGCCGACTACCGCATCCGCGTGACGGACGCTTCCGCCGCGGAGACCCTTTGCGCCGCCCTTCCCGGCTTTCTGGCGCAGGGGGAGATCGTCACCGACCGCAAGACCAAGAGCGGCATCAAGCCCACCGACATCCGCCCGCTGATCCTCTCGGCGGAGATGGACGGCGACACACTGCGGGCGCGGCTGACGGCCACCGAGGCCGTGTCCTGCAAGCCCGGCATGCTGATGAACGCCCTGAGCGCCTTCGCGGGGATCGAGGTCCCACGGGTCATGGTGACCCGGGAGCGCCTGCTGGGCGAAAATGAAGATGGGCAGCTGCTGCCCCTGGAGGCGGTCTGATGCGCGAGATCCTTGTGAGCCGCGCCGCCCGGGCCTGCGCCGTGATGGAGGACAACCGCCTCTGCGAATACATCCCGGAGGAGGACGGCGGCATGCAGCCGGGTTCCGTCCATCTGGGCAGGGTGGTCCGGGTGGTCAAAAACACGGGCGCGGCCTTTGTGGACATCGGGGCGGAGCGGAACGGCTTCCTGCCCGTCGCTGAGCGCGGCGAGGCCTTCACCGGCGGACAGCTGCGGGAAGGGGACCGGGTCACGGTGCAGATCGTGCGGGAGGCCCACGGGGAGAAGGGCGCCTTCCTCACCCGGGATATCAGCCTCACCGGCGAGGGGCTGATCGTGATGCCCCTGAGCCGCTTCATCGGCGCATCCGGCAAGCTGCCGAAGGACACCGCCGACCGCCTGCGCCAGACGGGCCACGCCATCGCGGAAGGCCGCTTCGGGCTGGTGATGCGCACCGCCGCCGCCGACCGGAGCGGGGACGCGCTGCGCGATGAGGCCGAAAGCCTCTTCAGCCGCTGGCGTGAGATCGCGGAAAAGGCCGTATCCGCCGCCGCGCCCTCCTGCCTGTGGACGCCCGCCGGGACCCTGGACGGGCTGCTGAACGATTACGTCCCCCGGGGGCTGGATGCCGTCGTCTCGGACGACCCCGCGGCGGAGGCGGTGTGTGAGGGGCGGTGCGCCTTCCGGCATGTCGCTGCCGACCCCTTTGCCACGGCGGGGATCCCGGAGAAGCTGGAGGAGGCCCTGCGCCGCCGGGTCTGGCTGAAGAGCGGGGCGAACCTGGTGATCGACGAGTGCGAAGCCCTGACGGTCATCGACGTGAACACCGCAAAGAACACCGCGAAGCGCGACCCCGGGAAGGCCATGGCCCACGTGAACGCGGAGGCCTGCGCGGAGATCGCCCGGCAGCTGCGCCTGCGCTCCCTGGGCGGGATCATCATCATCGACATGATCGACATGGTGAGCGAGGAAGACCGGGCCATGGTGCTGGAAAAGCTCCGGGAGGCCTTTTCCGGGGACCGGGCCAAGACCGTCATCCACGGGTTCACTTCGCTGGGACTGATCGAGATGACGCGGCGGCGCACCCGCAAGTCCCTGCGGGAGACACTGCGGGACGCAAAACCCGATTGAGGTGATACGATGGACAGCAAACTGCTGATATCCGCCATCCTGAAATTCTGCTGCGGCGTGCTGCTGGTGGGCCTGCTGCTCTTCCTGCCGGCAGGGACCTTCGATTACTGGCAGGCGTGGCTGCTGCTGGGCATCCTGTTCGTGCCGATGTTTATCGCGGGCCTTGTGATGATGACCCGGAACCCCGCGCTCCTGCGGAGCCGCCTGAACGCGAAGGAGCGGGAGAAGGAGCAGAAAGCCGTCGTGCTGTGCAGCGGGCTGATGTTCCTGGCCGCGTTCGTCGGGGCGGGGCTGTGCCGCCGCTTCGGCTTCCTGCTCTTCCCGTCCTGGGTGTCGTGGGGCGGGGCCGTGGTCTTCCTGGCCGCGTACGCCCTGTACGCCGAGGTCCTGCGGGAGAACACATGGCTCTCCCGGACCATTGAGGTGCAGGAGGGCCAGCAGGTCGTCGACACGGGGATGTACGGCGTGGTGCGCCATCCCATGTACACCTGCACGCTCCTGCTGTTCCTTTCCATGCCGCTGGTGCTGGGGAGCGCGGTCTCCCTGGCCGTGATGCTGCTCTATATCCCCATCATCGTCAAGCGCATCCGCAACGAGGAGGAAGTGCTCCGCCGGGACCTGGCCGGCTATGACGACTACACGCGGCGCGTCCGCCACAGGCTGATCCCCTTCGTCTGGTGACCATTCTTATACTGATCTTGTTTTAAATTGCTGTATGCCAGCAAAGGGATTTCGCGCTCTGCGGAGCGCGACCAGGGCTTTCCGATCGCCCTGGACCTTCGGGCGCCGCCCTTACTTGACTTATCATTCTTATCGAAAATCAGTATCAAATCGGAGGCAATCCATGACCGAAAGGATCCCCGTCCATGTATCCGAGGCCGAGATGCGGGCCCAGCGCGAGAGCGAAGCGCGCATCGCCGCCATGGCCGAGCGGCCCCGGACCTATCACGTCGTCACCTACGGCTGCCAGATGAACGCCCACGATTCGGAGAAGCTCGCGGGCATGCTGGAGGCCATGGGCATGACCGCCGCTCCCGTGCGGGAGGAGGCGGACTTTGTGATCTTCAACACCTGCTGCGTGCGGGACAACGCCGAGCGGCGGGCGCTGGGCAACGTCACCTGGCTCAAGGAGATCCGCAAGCTGCGGCCCGAATTGATGATCGCGGTCTGCGGCTGCATGATCCAGGAGCCGGGCATGGCCGAGCGCATCCTGAAGCAGTACCCCTTTGTGGACCTGGCCTTCGGGACCGCTGCCCTCCACCGCTTCCCCTCCCTGCTGGAGCGGGTGCTGACGGAGCGGACGCGGGTGGTCTCGGTGGACGGGGAGGACGTGATCGCCGAGGACGTGCCGGTCCGGAGGCTCCGGAAGGACGCGGCCTACCTGACCATCATGTACGGCTGCGACAACTACTGCACCTACTGCATCGTGCCCTACGTCCGGGGGCGGGAGCGCTCCCGGCGGATGAGCGACATCCTGCGCGAGGCGGAGGGGCTGCGGGACGCGGGCGTGAAGGAGATCATGCTGCTTGGGCAGAACGTCAACAGCTACCGCGGAGAGGACGGCGAGGACTTTCCGGCGCTGCTGCGGGCGGTGGACCGGATCAGCATCGAGCGGATCCGCTTCATGACCTCCCACCCGAAGGACCTGTCCGACGGGCTGATCGCCGCCATGGCGGAGTGCGAACACGTCCTCCCCCAGTTCCACCTGCCGGTGCAGTCCGGCAGCGACGAGATCCTCCGCCGCATGAACCGGCACTACGACCGGGCCCGGTACCTGGACCGGGTGCGCCGCCTGCGGGAGGCGGTGCCGGGCATCGGCCTCACCACCGACATCATCGTGGCCTTCCCCGGCGAGACGGAGGCCCAGTTTGAAGACACCCTGTCTCTCGTGGATGAGGTGGGCTACGACTCCGCCTTCACCTTCATCTACTCCCCCCGCACCGGCACCGCCGCGGCGAAGATGCCCGGACAGATCCCGGCGGAAGTCGCCACGGAGCGTATCCAGCGGCTCATCCGTTTGCAGGAGAAGCGCCAGCGGGAGGAGATGGCCCGTTTCGTCGGGATGACCGAGCAGGTGCTCGTGGAGAGCCTCTCCCGCCGCTCGGACCGGCAGGTCTCCGGCAAGGGCGGCCACGGGATCTCCATCACCTTCCCCGGCGGGGCGGAGGACGTGGGGCGGATCGTGAAGGTCAGGGTCACGGGGCTGAAGAACAACACGCTGACAGGCGAACGGGAATAACAGATTCGGAATCCGGAATGATAAGCACAGAAAGGGACCTTGGGGATCCTGTTCGGGAGGTGCGGTATGAGGAAGGCGCTCTTTGGGCTGGTGCTGCTGGCGACTCTGGTCTGTTTTGGGGCAGCCGGGGCGGAAACGTACAAGTACGAGGACTTCACCTATGAGCTGAACGAGGACGGCAGGGCCGTGCTCGTCAGCTATGACGGGCCGGAAGGCGCGGTCATCATCCCGAACACCTTTGACGGGCATCCGGTGGTGGGGGTGAAGGGGAATCCGTTCTGTGGGGAATATGTTGATTCCCCATACAAAACCTGTGAGGTCACGGTCGCGCGGGATCACCCGTACCTGGCGACCATCGATGGAGTGCTGTTCGGGAAGACAGATCGGAGGCTGATCTACTGCCCGTCTTCTCTTAGTGGGGAATATGTGATCCCGCAGGGAATCGTAACGATTGGTGATCACGCGTTCTACAGGTGCATCGGCCTGACAAGCGTCGCGATCCCGGACAGCGTCACAAGCATCGGAATCCATGCGTTCTACGGCTGCACCGGCCTGACAGGCGTCGCGATCCCGGACAGCGTCACAAGCATCGGAATCCATGCGTTCCACGGCTGCACCGGCCTGACGGGCGTCACGATCCCGGACAGCGTCACAAGCATCGGAGACGGAGCGTTCCGCGGCTGCACCGGGCTGACAAGCGTCACGATCCCGGACAGCGTCACGAGCATTGAGTACTGTGCGTTCTACAACTGCACCGGCCTGACAAGCGTCACGATCCCGGACAGCGTCACAAGCATCGGAGACTTTGCGTTCAACGGCTGCACCGGGCTGACAAGCGTCACGATCCCGGACAGCGTCACAAGCATCGGAGACTATGCGTTCTCCGGCTGCACCGGCCTGACAGGCGTCACGATCCCGGACAGCGTCACAAGCATCGGATACTATGCGTTTTCCGGCTGCACCGGCCTGACAGGCGTCACGATCCCGGACAGCGTCACAAGCATCGGAGTGGGGGCTTTCGCAAATTGCGGTGCGCTGACTGAAATCGTGGTTTCGGACAGCCATGCTGCCTACACGGTGATCGACGGCGTACTGTTCGATCAGGAATCGGGGACGCTTGTATGCTACCCCGCCGGCAGCCCCGGAACACAGTACGCTGTACCGGATTGGACTCAGCGCATCGGAATCCGTGCGTTCTCCGGCTGCGCCGGCCTGACGGGCGTCACGATCCCGGACAGCGTCACAAGCATCGGAAAGTTTGCGTTCTATGGCTGCACCGGCCTGACAGGCATCACGATCCCAGACAGCGTCACAAGCATCGGAGACCATGCGTTCTGCGAATGCACCGGCCTGACAAGCGTCACGATCCCGGACAGCGTCACAAGCATCGGAGACTGTGCGTTCTTTTACTGCACCAGTCTGACAGACGTCACGATCCCGGACAGCGTCACAAGCATCGGAGCCTCTGCGTTCAACGGCTGCACCAGGCTGACAAGCGTCACGATCCCGGACAGCGTCACAAGCATCGGAGGCTATGCGTTCTATAACTGCATCCGCCTGACAAGCGTCACGATCCCGGACAGCGTCACGAGCATCGGGAACGGTGCGTTTCATACCCTCCTGCACAGCAGTTACTATGACCCTCTCCCCAACCTGACCTTCATCGTGCCCCACGGCAGCTACGCCGAGCGGTACTGCAGGGACAACGGCTTCCCATACGCCGTGGATCCCGCGTTCAGCTACAATGTGCTGGAGGATGGCACCGCGGAGATCACGGGGTATTACGGCGGTGAGACGCGGGTCGTGATCCCGGATGAGATCAGCGGGCATCGGGTGACGGGGCTGGTCGCCGGGGCCTTTGACGGGCATGGGCAGATCACGGCTTTGGAGATCCCGGACAGCGTGATCAGTCTGGGAGGATCGCGGTTGCCGGACCGGGCGCTCGCGACAGCGACAGATTGCGCGGAAGCAGTATGTGTGACCGAGACAGTCGAAGGTGCGGCGGAGACAGTTACGGAGACAGTCGAGGGTGTGGCTGAGACAGTTACGGAGACAGTCGAAGATGCGGACACGGGAGGTTCGTGGTCGGTTCCGGAACCTTCGCCGATCCCGAAGCCGCCGGTCACCTACACCTCAGGCCCATTCCGCGGATGCTCGCTTGACCTGGTCGTGACCGTGGGGCGAGGCTCCTACGGCGCGCGCTATTGCACGGAGAACGGCATCCCCTTCGTGTACCGCGAGGAGGATTACTCCGAGGATCCCTCGGACTGGCTGAACTGACATGAACACAGGAGGACCCATGACCGACGTTCTGGAAATGGCCCACGCGCTGGGCAAAGCCGTGACCGAAACCGAGCTGTACCGCTCCATGCTGCAGGCGAAGGAGGCCTGGGAGCGGGACGCGGAGGCCCAGCGGCTCGAGGCGGAGAGCAAGGCGCTGGCGGAGGAGATGAAGACCCGCATCGGCGCGCCCCTCTCCCCCGACGAGATGATGCGGATGATCACCCTCAGCGAGCAGCTGAACGCGCTGGAATCCGTCCGCCGCTACAACGAGGCCTCCGACGCCTTCGAAGCCCTGCGCGGAGACATCTACCAGATCCTCGCCCTCTATCTGGGCGGAAACGGCGCGGGCTGCGCCGGGTGCAGCGGCTGCGGGGGAAAGTAACGGCGGGCCTGCGGTGAAGGACCTCATCCACCGCTGCGGCGGTCCCCCTTCCCCTGGAGGGGAAGGCAGGGGAAACAGCGGCGAGCGGACTCCCCTGTTGTTCCTGCGCATCGCTTCGTCCCGCTTCAGTGATCCGCATTCCGCATTCTTCGTTCGTAACCGTTCAGTCTGCCCCGTGTACTGTATCAGCAAACGATTTCCAAGCCGTTTTGCCCCATCCCCCTACCCCCTTCCCGAGGGAAGGGGGAGAAGAGATCGCGGGCCTGCGGCCCGCACCCGCTGTTGGCCGGGCCGCATGGAAGTCACCCGATCCGCGCGTTTCCTGTCCATCCATGCGGGTCTGCCGACCGACTGAACAGTCACCTTCGCTCTTCGTTCTTGACACAACAGTTCTTCATTTCAAATTCTACCTTCTGCGTTCTACATTCTACATTATCTTCGCGGGGTTTGCCATGGAACTCGATACCCGAACCAATTTCGACGGACTGTATGCCGCCGTCACGCCCATGATGAAGCAGTACCTCAACATCAAGAAGCAGCATGAGGACTGCCTGCTGATGTACCGTCTCGGGGATTTCTACGAGATGTTTTTTGAGGACGCCCTGACCGCAGCCCGGGAGCTGGAGCTGACCCTCACGGGGCGGGACTGCGGGCTGGAGGAGCGCGCGCCCATGTGCGGCGTCCCCCACCACGCGGTGAACGGCTACATCGAAAAGCTGATCGCCCGGGGCTTCCGGGTGGCGGTGTGTGAGCAGATGGAGGATCCGGCCACGGCCAAGGGGCTGGTGGACCGGGACGTGATCCGGGTCTTCACCCCCGGCACGGTCAACGACCCCGCCATGCTGGACGAGCGGCGGAACAACTATCTGCTGTCGGTGTGCTTCGCGGGCGGGAAGGCCGGGCTGGCCTGGGCGGACGTGTCCACGGGCGAGTTCCTGGTCAGCGGCGTGGACCGGGGGAAGGACCGCCTGGCGGACGAGCTGGCGCGGCTCCGACCCAGCGAGATCATCACCAACGATCTGGTGTCCCTGCGGGAATGCCTCGGGCAGGAGATCCCCTCGGCGTCGGAGCAGCCCGCGGCCTGGTTCGGGTTCGCGGCGGCCTCCGAGGCCCTGTGCGCGCACTTCGGTCTCTCCGACCTGTCGCCCCTGGGCCTGCGGGACGCCCATCGGGAGGCCGCCTGCGCCGCCGGGGCCATGATGAACTACCTGAACGCCACACAGAAGAACGCCCTGGAGCATCTCAGCAGCCTGCGCATCGTCACCGGCGACGGAAAGATGCTGCTGGACCGCGCCACCCGGCGGAACTTGGAGCTGACGGAAGGGATCCGCTCCGGGGCCAAGCGCGGGTCGCTGCTGTGGCTGCTGGACCGCACCGCCACCGCCATGGGCGGCCGCACCCTGCGCAGCTGGGTGGAAGAGCCGCTGACCGACCGGGACGCCATCCTGGCGCGTCAGGAGGCCGTGGCGGAGATGGCCGGGGAGCACGTGCTCTCCATGACGCTCTCGTCGGAGCTGAAGGGCGTGTACGACATCGAGCGGCTGCTGAGCAAGGTCTCGTACCGCACGCTGAACGCCCGGGACTGCCTGGCGCTGCAGCAGTCCCTGAGCCACGTGCCCGCCGTCGTCAGCCTGCTGTGGTCCGTGAAGGCACCGATGCTGACGGGGCTGCGGGACAGCCTTGATCCGATGGCGGACCTGCGGGAGCTGCTGGAGCGGGCGATCGACCCGGACTGCCCCATCACCGTCACCGACGGCGGCATCATCCGGGACGGGTACTCCCCCGCCCTGGACGAATACCGAAGCGCCGCCACCGACGGCAAGCGCTGGATCCTGGACCTGGAGCAGCGGGAGCGCGAGGCCACGGGCATCCGCAACCTGCGGGTGCAGTACAACCGGGTCTTCGGGTACTACATCGAGGTCACCAAATCCTATCTGGACATGGTGCCGGACACCTACACCCGGCGGCAGACCATGACCAACGCCGAGCGTTTCGTCACCCCGGAGCTGAAGGAGCTGGAGCAGAAGATCATCGGCGCACAGGAGCAGGCGGTACGCCTGGAGCAGCAGCTGTTCACGGAGATCCGGGAGAAGATCGCGGAGAAGCTGACCCGGCTGCAGCGGACCGCTGCCTGCCTGAAGACGCTGGACGCGGTGCTCTCGCTGGCGCAGGCCGCCGTGGAGAACCACTATGTCCGCCCGGAGCTCACCGGGGACGGCACGATGGAGATCATCGGCGGGCGGCACCCCGTGGTGGAGGCCATGCTGCGGGACGAGCCCTTCGTCCCCAACGACACGGTGATGGACGCGGAGGACGCGCGCTTCCTGATCATCACCGGCCCCAACATGGCGGGCAAGTCCACCTACATGCGGCAGGTGGCGCTGATCACCCTGATGGCGCACATCGGCTCCTTCGTCCCGGCGGAGAGCGCGAGGATCCCCATCGTGGACCGGATCTTCACCCGCGTCGGCGCGTCGGACGATCTGGCGGCCGGGCAGTCCACCTTCATGGTGGAGATGTCGGAGACGGCGTACATCCTGCGCAACGCCACGGCGCGCTCCCTGATCCTGCTGGACGAGATCGGGCGCGGCACCTCCACCTTCGACGGGCTGGCCATCGCCTGGGCGGTGGTGGAGCATCTGGCGGACCCGGCGAAATGCGGCGCGAAGACCCTGTTCGCCACCCACTACCACGAGCTGAGCGAGCTGGAGGGCCACATCCCCGGCGTGCGGAACTACCGCAGCACCGTGAAGGAGCACGGGGAGCGCGTGATCTTCCTGCGGAGGATCGAGCGGGGCGGCGCGGACAAGTCCTACGGCATCCACGTCGCGCGGCTGGCGGGCGTGCCGGAGCAGGTGGTGCGCCGGGCGCAGGAGATCCAGGCGCGGCTGGACGTCAGCGACGTGGGCGGCAACAACATCGGCCGGAGCATCCTCGGGGAGAACGATCCGCAGCGGGAGAGCCAACAGGTGGACCTCTTCGCCTATAAGCAGACCGAGCTGATCGAGGAGCTGAAGGCCGTCGATGTGATGGCCATGACCCCCATGGATGCGCTGAACGCCCTGTTCACCCTGCGGGAAAAGGCGCGGAAGGTTTGACCCCTCCGTGCATAAAGGAGTTAACCATGGCACACATGATCCACAGACTGACCGATGACCTGATCGGCAAGATCGCCGCCGGCGAGGTGGTGGAGCGCCCGGCGGCCGCCATCAAGGAGATGGTGGAGAACAGCCTCGACGCGGGAGCCAGCGCGGTGACCGTGGAGATCAAGGACGGGGGCGTCGCCTCCATCCGGGTCACGGACAACGGCAGCGGCATCCACGCCGACGACATCCGCATGGCCTTCGAGCGCCACGCCACCAGCAAGATCAGCGAAGCGGAGGATCTGGCGTCCATCGACACGCTGGGGTTCCGGGGCGAGGCGCTGGCCAGCATCGCGGCGGTGGCGAAGGTCACCTGCACCACCCGCACGGCATCGGATGCCGCGGGCATCCGCATCCGCATCGAGGGCGGGAAGACGGTCTCCGTCGAGGAGGCCGCCTGCCCCCAGGGCACCACGCTGCTGGTGAAGGACCTGTTCTACAATGTGCCCGTGCGCCTGGGCTTCCTGAAAAAGCCCGCGACGGAGGCGGGGCTGGTCTCGGACGTGATGCTGAAGATGATCCTGTCACGGCCGGACGTCTCCTTCCGCCTGATCAGCAACGGGAAGACCCTGTACCACTCCGCCGGGGACGGAAAGCTGGCCTCGGCGGTGTTCGCCATCTACGGCAGCGAGTTCAGCCGCTCCATGCGGGAGGTCGGCGGCCACCAGAGCGGCGTGGTGCTCTCCGGCTATGTGGGCATCGGTGACAGCGCAAGGGGGAACCGGGCCGGCCAGTCCTTCTTCATCAACGGGCGCTCCACCCGCTCCGATCTGCTCTCCTCCGCGCTGGAGGAGGCCTGCCGCGAGCGCGTGATGATCGGCAAGTATCCCGTGTGCGTGCTGCACCTGACCATGCCCTACGAGGCCGTGGACGTGAACGTGCACCCCAACAAGCTGGAGGTGCGCTTCCGGGACGAGAACGCCGTGGCGCAGGCCGTCACCGACATCGTGCGGGACGCGCTGCGGGACCGCGACGCCTTCGAGCGGCCGGTGCCCATGCCGCTGACTGCGGAGACAAAGCCGCAGGCGACCGTGGTTCGATCCGGGGAGGCCGTGCCGGCGGAGACCGTGCGGGCGGCGCTGCACCCGGAGAAAAAGCCGGAAGCGGAACAGGCCGCGCCGGCGCAGCCGAAGCCCATCCTGTTCGAGGATCTGCCGCAGAAGGCGCCGATCCCGAAGGCGGCAACGCTTTCGCCCGCCTTCACGGTCAGCCGGCCCGATCTGCCGCCTCCCCCGCTGCCGAAGCCGGACACCCGGGAGGAGGCCATCTCCCTCTTCGACGGGAAGCAGAAGCCCATGCGGATCTTCGGCGCGCTGTTCGACACCTTCATCCTGGTGGAATACGCCGACCATCTGCTGATGGTCGACCAGCACGCCGTCCATGAGCGGCTGCTCTTCGACCGGATGATGAAGGAATATGACACCCACACCGCCGGGCAGGCCCTGCTGGTGCCCATGCTCGTCTCGGTCACGCGGCGGGAGCAGGAGGTGCTGGCAGAGAACCGGGAGCTGCTGGAGGGCATCGGCCTCACGGTGGAGCCCTTCGGGGAGAGCGAGGTATCGATCCGCACCATTCCCATGGTCCTGGGCGAACCCCAGAGCGCGGACTTCCTTCGGGAGGTGCTGGACCGGCTGATGAGCGAGGGCCGCTCCTTCACCCTGGAGCGCCGCCGCAGCGCCATCCTGCAGACCGCCTGCAAGCACGCCGTCAAGGGCGGCGAGGCCCTGAGCGAGCAGGACATCCGGTCGCTCGTCAGCCGCATGATCGACGAGCGGGTGACGCCCACCTGCCCCCACGGGCGGCCGCTGGTTGTGGCCATCTCCCACGCGGAGCTGGACCGGAAGTTCAAGAGGATCCAGCAATGAGTGAAATGATCTGGATCCTCACCGGGCCCACCGCGTCGGGCAAGACGGACCTCTCGCTGGAGCTGGCGGAGAGATACGGCTGCGAGATCGTATGCATGGACTCCATGCAGATCTACCGCGGCATGGACATCGGCACGGCCAAGCCCACGGCGGCGGAGCAGGCCCGGGCGCGGCACCACATGCTGGACATCTGCGACCCCCGCGATGCCTACAGCGTCGCCCAGTGGGTGGAGGACGCCTGCGCCTGCATCCGGGACATCCGGGCCAGAGGGAAGCGAGCCCTGCTGGTGGGCGGCACGGGCTTCTATCTGCGGGCGCTGCGCCATCCCATGGCCATGGGCGACGTTCCGGCCGACCCGGCGATCCGCGGGGAGCTGGAGCGGCAGGCCGCGCTGCCCGGCGGGAAGGATGCCCTGCACCGGCAGCTGGCGGATGCGGATCCCGTCACCGCCGCGCGGCTGCATGTCAACGACGTGCGGCGGGTCATCCGGGCGCTGGAGGTGTACCGTTCGACGGGCGTACCGTTTTCGCGGCAGCGGCAGGAGACAGCGCCGCCGCCCTTCCCCAGCCGCTGCGCCGCCCTGACCATGCCCCGGGAGACGCTGTACCGGCGCATCGACCTGCGGGTCGAGAAGATGCTGGAGGCGGGGCTCGCCCGCGAGGTGAAGCGGCTGCTGGACAGCGGCGTCCCGGAGGACAGCCAGAGCATGAAGGGGCTGGGCTACAAGGAGCTGATCCCGTATCTGCGGGGCGAGACCGACCTGGATACGGCAAAGGCGGCCATCCAGCAGGGATCGAGGCATTACGCCAAGCGGCAGCTGACCTGGCTGCGGGCGGAGAAGGACCTGCTGTGGGCTGAGAGCGGCGCGCAGATCGAAGCCTTCTTTGCCGGACAGGCGGAGGAGGCCTGATCGGGTCGTCCGAAGCCTGAACGCAAAAACCGGAATGAGGTGTGCGGGCATGAAAGTCCGGGAATACGGCACGGACCGTGCGGAGACCATCCTCCTGCTCCACGGCGGCGGATTGTCATGGTGGAACTATCGGGATGCGGCGGAGCATCTTCGGGACGAGTATCATGTCATCCTCCCGATCCTGGACGGGCACGCGGAAAGCGATCGGCCGTTTACGTCCATCGAGGACAACGCGTCCGGGATCATCGATCTCATCGACAGGGAACTGGGCGGATCGGTCCTGCTGATCGGGGGACTGTCGCTGGGCGGGCAGATCCTGCTGGAGATGCTGTCGCGGCGCAGCGCGCTTTGCACCTATGCCCTGATCGAGAGCGCGGCCGTGCTCCCGTCCCGGGTGACGAGCGCGCTGATCGCCCCGACCCTGGCCTGCAGCTACGGTCTGATCAGGAGGAGAGGCTTCGCCAGGCTGCAATTCAGGTCTCTGCGCATCAGGCCGGACCTGTTCGAGGACTATTACCGCGATACCTGCCGGATCAAAAAGCGGGACATGATCGCCTTTCTGAAGGCCAGCACATCCTACGCCCTGAAGGATGCTTTCCGGGACACCGCGGCTACGGTACACGTCTGCGCCGGAGAGAAGGAGAACCGGGAGATCCTGCGCTCCGCGGAAGCGATCTGCCGTGCGCTCCCCTCGGCCGTGACGCATATCCTGCCGGGGCTGCGGCACGGGGAGTTTTCCGTCAACCACGGCGACCGGTACGCCGACGCCGTACGGCAGATCATCAGCGGCAAATGACTGCCGGATCGTTGGGGTCCCCGATCGCAAGGGAGATCGGATAACGCGGCCGCATGAGGAGGAGATCGCACATGGACCTGAACAAGGCGGTGCCGAGGATCGGCGCGGCGATCGTCGCCGTGACCGTTTTCCTGTTTGCCGTATGCCTGATCGTCAACTTTACCTTCGGCTCGTACTTTGTCTGCATGCTGCTGCCGATCGGCTATATCATGATGGCGGCGGGCTTTCATCACGAAAGCGCGGAAGACCGGAAAGCCGTCTCCGTGATCGGCATGGTGTTTGCCGCCGTGTATGCCGTGCTGATCCTGCTCGTATACTTTGCCCAGACGACCAGCGTGCACCTGGGCGGACTGAGCGAGGACGCGCTGGGCATCCTGGACTTCAGGAGGGGCGGCCTGATCTTCAACTATGGTCTTCTGGGATACGGCATGATGGCCCTCTCCACCTTCTTCATCGGATCGTCGTTTCAGGCGGACAGCAAGGAAGAAAAGTGGCTCAAACGCCTGATGATGATCCACGGGGTCTTCTTCATCGGCTGCTTCGTCATGCCGATGACAGGCATGTTCACCGGCATGGCAGACGGGGAAACCAGCGGCGGCGGAGTGATCGCCCTGGTGTGCTGGTGCGTGTATTTCCTTCCCATCGGCGTGTTGGCATACAGGCACTTCGGCAGACAGGAGAGGCACTCCTGACTTGCATCGATGCCGGGACTTCAGCGCGTGCCGGCGGGGACAAAACGGGAACCGAGGAGGAAGAGCGATGATCGAACAGATCCGCGATGCGGAAACAAAAACGAGGATCGCCAGAAGGATCCTGGAAGCGCTTCCCGATTGGTTTGGGATCGAGGAAAGCCGGGAGAAGTATATCTCGGACAGTGCCGGCCGGAGTTTCTTCGCGGCAAAGGAAGCGGGCGAATACGTTGGCTTTCTCTGCCTGAAGGAGACCGGAGACGCGACGGTCGAGCTGGCGGTCATGGGGATCCTCAAAGAATATCACCGCAGGGGCCTGGGGAAGGCCCTGTTTGAAGAAGCCAAAAAGGCAGCCGTACGGGCCGGGTATTCATTCATGCAGGTGAAGACCGTGCAGATGGGCGTTTATGACGATTACGATATCACGAATCGGTTTTATCGCTCGCTGGGCTTCCGGGAATTCGAAGTGATCAGGGAGCTCTGGGATGAGAATAACCCGTGTCAGATCTACGTGATGGCTTTATGAGACCGGTCATGGAGCTTTGGCCGCGCCTGAACGGCATGCCGCCTGACCGCGGCCGGAAACGAACTTCCGGAACCTTTTCCGTCGGAGCAACAGACAGTTGCTTGCATCCGCATCGCAAACAGCGTATGATGCAGATGAAATTAAGGACAAGGAGGGCTCATCCATGTCGACATGTGAGATCCTGAAGGATCTGAGGGAAAGACACAACCTGACCCAGGAGGAACTGGCCGGGCGGGTGCTGGTGACCCGGCAGGCCGTCAGCCGCTGGGAGACCGGAGAAACCCAGCCGAACACGGAAACGCTCAAGCTGCTTTCCCGCGAATACGGCGTTTCCATCAATACGCTGCTCGGTTCCCCGAGGCAGCTCATCTGCCAGTGCTGCGGGATGCCGCTGAATGAGGATGAGATGATCAGCAGGGAGCCGGACGGATCCTTCAACGAGGATTATTGTAAATGGTGCTATGCGGACGGGAAGTTCACATACGCCACAAAGGACGCGCTGCTCAGCTTCCTGATCGAGCATATGCCGGATCCGGAAGGACTGCCGGCGGAACAACGGCGGGACCGGTATGACGGGTGGCTTTCCCAGCTGAAGCACTGGCAATAACGGAAGATGATCTTGCGGCACGGAATGCCGGAAAAGGATGCACATGACAATATGAGAAAGTGGATCGCGCTGATTTTGGTGATCCTGGCGGCGGCATGGCTGACGCCTTGCCTGGCCGAAAGCGGGACCGATCCCGCGGCGATCGCGGTGGGAGACGTCGTCGTTTTCGGCAGATACGAGCAGGACAACGACCTGAGCAACGGCCAGGAGCCCATCGAATGGATCGTCCTGGACGTGCGGGACGGGAAAGCATTGCTCCTGAGCAGACACGGTCTGCTGGCCATGGGATACCACGACACCTGGGATGACTGCACCTGGGAAACCTGCTCCCTGCGGGCCTGGCTCAACGACAGCTTCATCCATTACGCATTCACCGAGGAGGAACAGTCCGCGATCCTGACGACGTCGGTCGACAACAGCGATGCCCAGGGATTTGACTGGGCGTCGGTCGGAGGAGAAACAAGACCCGGCGGGAACGACACGCAGGACAGGGTGTTCCTGCTCAGCTACGCGGAGGCGGACCGGTATCTGGGCGTGCCGCTGGAAGGCGGCAGCATCAGATCGCGCGTGGCCCCGACGGCCTTTGCCGTCGCGATGGGAGCCTACTGCAGCGACGACTTCCAAACCGAGGACGGCGGCGCCGCGGGAAACTGGTGGCTCCGGTCGCCGGGCGCCTGTGAGAACAGCGCGATGTGCGTGTTTCAGGAAGGCTCGCTCAGCTACGCTCGCGCTTACCACAAGGTCGGCATCGTTCGCCCCGCGATCTGGCTGGATCTGGATCGGGCGGATCCTGATCAGGGCGGCAAGTGATCCGGCGGTCAGGACGAAGGCAGCCTGTCGGGACGACGATCATCGACCTGTCGAAGGGACGGAACAGCACCATGAACGCAGCGGAACGCATCGCACGGGCCGAGGAAGAACTTGCGCTCGTATTTGAAGAGATCGACACGCGGGAGATCCGCCTGACCCGGAAGGTGCTGGACGCCTTCCGGGAGCACGGGGTCGCGTCGCGGCATTTCGCGCCCACCAACGGCTACGGCTACGACGACATCGGCCGGGACACCCTGGCGGCCGTCTGGGCGGACTATTTCGGCGCGGAGGCGGCCATCGTGCGCCCCCAGATCGCCAGCGGCACGGCAGCGCTCTCCGCTGCGCTCTTCGGGCTGACCCTGCCGGGCGACCACATCGTCTCCGCCACCGGCGCGCCCTACGACACGCTGCAGACCGTCATCGGCACCGACCCGGACACCACCCCGCCCGGATCGCTGAAGGCGCACAGGGTCGGCTATACCGAGGTGCCGCTGACGGAGGCGGGCGGGATCGACCTGGACGCGGTGGAGGCGGCGATCCGGCCGGAGACCACGCTGGTGATCGCCCAAAGGAGCCGGGGCTACGCGTGGCGCCCCTCCCTGATGCCGGAGACCTTCGGTCCGCTGGCGGAGATGATCCACGAGCGGCACCCCGGCGTGCTGCTGATGGTGGACAACTGCTACGGAGAGTTCGTGCGGGACACGGAGCCCACCCATCACGGGGCGGACCTGTGCGTGGGCAGCCTCATCAAGAACCCCGGCGGCGGGATCGCCCCCACCGGCGGATACATGGCGGGAAAGAAGGAAGCCATCGAGCGCATCAGCTGGCACCTGACCGCCCCCGGCATCGGGCTGGAGGTGGGCAGCTACGCGGCCAGCTGGCGACCCTTCTACCAGGGGATGTTCATGGCGCCCCACACCGTGGCCCAGGCGCTGAAGACCGCCATCCTGACCGCTCGCGTCTTCGAGAATCTGGGCATGGAGACCACGCCGCCCGCCTTCGAGCCCCGGGCCGACATCATCCAGGCCATCAGGCTGGAGACCGGCGACCGGCTGGTGCGCTTCTGCCAGGGCATCCAGATGGCCTCCCCCGTGGACTCCATGGCCATGCCGGAGCCCTGGGACATGCCCGGCTACGCCGATCAGGTGGTGATGGCGGCGGGCACCTTCGTCAGCGGGGCCAGCATCGAGCTGAGCGCGGACGGCCCCATGCGCGCGCCCTTCACCGCCTATATGCAGGGCGGTCTGACCTACGCCCACGGCCGTGTGGCGCTGGAGACGGCGCTGGAGCACATGGGGGTGTGAATATAGCCCGCGGCGCGGGTACGGGGCTGGGATTCCTTCCGATCGGGGCGTTCATGGCCTGTTTGCATGGTGCGTTGTATCTTTTTCGGAGACATCACAGGATGCCGGGAGGGCGCTGCTGTCCTTCGGGGCGCCGGTGGTGTCTCCGTTATTTTGTGTCATTCGCCCGATCGATCGCTCTGCGCTGCAATTGCAAAACCACTGCGCCCCATCCCCCTGCCCTTCCCAAGGGAAGGGGGAATATAATGACTGCCGGGGGACGCTTTCCTGCGGGAAAGCGTCCCCCGGACCCTCTTGAAAGGCACACGCTCCCCTGCCCTCATTGGCACAGGTAACTATCATTCTTCGTTCTTCGCTCTTCATTTCGAATTCCCCATCCCCCTTGGTCCTTCCTTGTGCAGCCGAGGGCCTGGGTTTTCCGTTCTCATATTTGTTCGTGCGGAGCTCTTGACAAAAGCGAACATGTGTTCTATACTGTATGTACGAACACAAGTTCGTATGACGATGGGTCTGGGGGGACGCGCATGGGGCGGGTGGTGCTGCACGTGGACGCCAACAGCTTCTATGCCTCGGTGGAGGTGCTGTATCAGCCTGCCCTGCGGGGGAAGGCCGTGTCGGTCTGCGGGGATCCCATGGCGCGGCACGGCATCGTCCTGGCCAGCACGCCGCCCGCCAAGCGGAGGGGCGTGAAGACCGGCATGGCCATCTGGCAGGCGAAGCAGGTCTGCCCGGAGCTGATCTGCGTGCCGCCCCACTACCGGCTGTACGTCCATTTTTCCCGGATGATGCGCGCCATCGAGGAGAGCTGGACCGACAAGGTGGAATCCTTCGGGCTGGACGAGAACTGGATGGAGCTGACCGAGCCGGGCTTCACCGTGGAGGACGGGGCACGGGTCGCGGAGTCCATCCGGCGGCGGGTGCGGGAGGAACTGGGGATCACGGTCTCGGTGGGGGTCAGCTTCAACAAGATCCTTGCCAAGCTGGGCAGCGACATGAAAAAGCCGGACGCCGTCACCGTGCTGGACGAGGCGCACTGGCGGGAACGGGTCTGGCCGCTGCCGGTGGGAGACCTGCTGTATGTGGGGCCGCGGACGGTCCGGAAGCTGGCGCCTCTGAACATCCGCACCATCGGGGACCTGGCTCAGGCGCCGCCGGAGATGATGCAGCGGCGCTTCGGGGTCAACGGGCTGATGCTGCTGGAGTTCGCCAACGGGCTGGACAAAACGCCGGTGCGCCGCGTGGGGGTGGAGGAGACCATCAAGAGCGTCGGGAACAGCGCCACCGCTCCCCACGACATCGCCACGCCGGAGAACGCCCGCTGCGTGGTCTATCTGCTGGCGGAGAGCGTCGGCGCACGGCTGCGGGAGGCGGGGATGCGCTGCGGCAGCGTCAGCCTCTTCGCCCGCACCACCGAGCTGGACGTGGCGGGACACCAGTGCCGCCTCCCCCGGCCCACCAACATCACCGCCGACATCGGCGCGGCGGCGGTCCGTCAGCTGGAGGAGCACTTTCTGGACTGGCTGCCCCTGCGCTCCCTCGGGGTGAGCGTGGGACAGCTGACGCCCGACACCGCGCCGCTGCAGACCGATCTGTTCGGGGAGGCGCGCCGGGAAAAGCAGGAGGCGCTGGACCGGTCCCTGGACGGACTGCGGCAGCGTTACGGGCACCAGGTGGTGAACCGCGGCATCGTCCTGACCGACCGGTCCTTCGTCAGGGTGAACCCGAAGGAGGAGCATTTCGTCCACCCGGTGGGGTTCCTGCAGGGGCGCAGGGGGGCGGGATGAGCCGCAGGCGTTCACCGGACCCTGTCATGATCACATCGACGCAGGAGGCAATGTATGGATACGCTTGTCAAGACCTATGTCAAGGTGCGGGCCGATTTCACGCCGGAGGGGCAGATCGTTCCGCTGAAGTTCCGGACCGAGGACGGGATGCCCTGTCTCATCGACCGCATCATCGATATCCGCCCCGCCCCGTCGCTGAAGGCCGGCGGGCAGGGCACCCGTTACACCTGCAGGGTGGGCGAAAAGCTGATCTATCTCTTCAACGACCGCAACCGCTGGTTCACGGAGAGCGTGGACTGAGCCGCCCGCTTCGGGCAGCGCAAAAGGCATTCGCCGCACGGGCGGCGAATGCCTTGCTTCTTTGGCTGTGACTCAGTGCGCCGGGTAATACTCGCCGTAGATGAAGTAGTGGACGGACTGCACGTTGCGGCTCCAGCTGGCATCGTTCACCACGGTCACGCTGTCGCCGTCGATGGTCTGGTAGCTGTAGGTGTTGTCCATGGGGATGCGGTGCTGCTCGATCAGCGACGCGCCGGAGGAGAAGCGGCCCAGCAGGCCGTTCTGCAGGACGCTCACGGCGAGGTTCAGCATGGTGCCGGCGCTGATATTCGTCTTCACGTAGGGGTAGGCCACCTCGATCAGCTCGCCCAGCTGCGAGACGTTCATTTCGCGCAGCACCTTGGCCAGCAGCTGCTCCAGAAGATAGCGCTGGCGGCCGGTGCGGGCCAGGTCGCCCGTGGGGGCGCTGGTCATGCCGGAGCGCAGCCGGGCGTACATGACAGCCTGGATGCCGTCCAGGTGCTGCACGCTCTCGTGCTCCTGCTTGCTGACCACCACCAGGGGGGTGCGGTTCTCGTTGCCCTTCACGTCATAGGGCATCTTGTGGCCGTTCTTGCGCAGGTATTCGTTGATGGCGTAGGCCTCGCCGCGGATGATGTTCAGATCGATGCCGCCGATGTAGTCGATGATGGAGGCCAGGCCGTAGAAGTTGATCACCACATACTGGGTGATGTTCAGCTCGAAGAGACGGTTGACGGTGCGCATGGTGAGCTGCGCGCCGCCGTTGACGCCGGGCGCCACGCTCATGGCGCTGCCCCGGGCGTAGGCCGTGTTGATGCGGCTCTTGCCCTTGTAGCCTGGGATCGGCACGTAGAGGTCGCGCGCGATGCTGGTCAGCTTGATCTCGCCGGTCTCGGTGTTGATGGAGAGGATCATGGTGACATCGTTGTGCAGAAGGCCCGCCTTGCTGCTGTTGATGTCCTTCTCGCGCATGTCCACGCCGATCAGCAGGATGTTGATGATGTGGGGCGGCAGGTTGGGATTGATCTCGAGATCGTTCGGATCGATGTCGGCGTCCCGCTCAAGGCTGTCCAGGTCCGCCTCCATCTGCTCGGTGTCGCCGCCGCCGATGAAGAAGCTCTCCTCATCCGGCTCGCCGCCGTCCTCGTCCTCGTCTTCATCCGCCCAGAATTCATCGTCCAGCAGGATCTCGTCGTCCAGGCTGTAATCCTCCTCCGCCGGCGCGGCCAGACAGGGGATCAGCAGGGAAAGGATCAGCAGCAGGGAAAGAACACGCTTCATCATCGTCCGAAGCCTCCTCATATAGAGTCGTGTGCATCATAGCGCATTCCGGCCGAAATTGCAACCGTTCCGCGCCGCCGCATGCGTACGTTTTACAGGCGTGAAGCGGCTCTGCGCGGCGGTTTTGCCCCCGCTCCGAAATTCATGCGGAAAAGCCCTTGTCATCCCGATCAAAGTTTGTTACAATGAGTCTGCAAAAACCTGAAGGGCGCGGCGGTGAAAACCGGGGGCGCTCTTTGCTTATCCGGCGGACTGAAAAGAGGGAGTCACATGATTCAGCCCGGTGAACTGATCCGAGAGGGGAAGAGCAAACGGATCTACGCGACCGAGGACCCGGACACGGCCATCGAGTACTTCAAGGATGACGCGATGGCCTATCACGGGCTGAAACGCGGGCGCATCTGGGGCAAGGGAGAGATCAACAACGCCATCTCCCGGACGTTTTTCGCGCTGCTGACGGAGAATGGCATCCCCAACCACTACATCGAGCCGCTGGACAGCCGGCAGAGCCTGGTGCGGCGCTGCGACATGGTGCCCGTGGCCGTCAAGGTCCGCAACCGTGCCGCCGGCAGCATGGCCGAGCGCCTGGGGCTGACCGAGGGGCTGCCGCTGGTTCCCCCTGTGGTGGAATACACCCTGCGGGGCCGGGAGGCGGACGATCCGCTGGTCAACATCAGCCACATCCTCGCCATGCGGATGGCCACCCGGGAGGAGATGGAGCGGGCCACAGAGATCGCGCTGCGGGTCAACGGGATCATGAGCGATTATATGCGGGAGATCGGCATCGAGGTCATCGACTTCAAGCTGGAGTTCGGGCGCTTCCACGGGGAGATCCTGGTGGCGGACGAGATCTCGCCGGATGTGGCGCGCTTCTGGGACGCCCGTACCCACGAGCCGCTGGACATGGATCGCTTCCGTCGCGACCTGGGCAACACCGAACAGGCCTATCAGGAACTGCTCAACCGGATGATGGGAATGGGGGTGTGAGCGATGCGGAGATGGCTGGCTTTGCTTCTTGCCGCGATGATGCTGCTCGGCTGCGCTCCTGCCGAGATGGCCGATGTGGAGGAGATCTCGCTGGATGAGGAAGAAAGCGCGGAGGCCCCGGCCGAAGAAACAGCACCCGCGGCGGCGGACGGGGCCGATCCGGTCCCCGCGGAGCCCGGCGCCTTTCCCCCGCTGAACGAACAGGGTTTTCTGGATGAGGGCGAGTTCGTCTACATCGACGAGGAAGCCGGTGTCTGGCGCTACGCCTCCCCCACCCTGCGGGTCGAGATCTACAGGCGCACGCAGGACAAACCCAAGCTGGTCTGGTATGAGGCGGAGATCTGGGCCGCGGAGGGCGAGATCTTCCGGATGCTCCCCTGGTCCGAGGGCAGCAGGCGCTGGACGAACCTCAACTACCCCTACAAGACCGCCCGCAAGCATGGCTGCGTCTTCGCCCTGAGCGGGGATTTCGCCCACCTGCGCCTGAGCAAGAAGCAGACCGCCGGCATCCTCGTGCGCGGCGGCGAGATCGTCAACAGCCGCACCAACCGTGCGAACAAGCAGTTCCCCAATCTGGACACCCTCGCCCTGATGCCGGACGGCGAGATGCGGGTCTACACCTCCAACGAGCTGAAGGCCCGGGATTACGTCGACATGGGCGCTCTCGATGTGCTGGCGTTCGGGCCCTACATGATCCGGGACGGGGAGCTGAACACCGCCGCGCTGAAGAAGTTCGCCACCGGCAGCGCGCCGCGCACCGCCATCGGCATGGTGGAAAAGGGACACTACTTCGCCATCGTGACGGAGGGCCGCGTCGACCGCAGCAAGGGCTGCTCCGTCCGGTTCTGCGCCGAGCGGATGCTGGAGCTGGGCTGCACCGCTGCCTTCAACCTCGACGGCGGCCAGTCCTCGGCCATGGTTTTCATGGGGCATCAGGTGAATCTCATCGTCAACGGTTCCGGCAAGCGCGCCAGCGCCCGCAAGGCCGCCGAGATCCTGGGCATCGGCTTTTCCACCCGGGTCGCCGCGCCCGGCGATCCCTTCTGACGCAAAAACGCCCCTTGACGAAACGCAAATCCTGTGTATAATATGTCCTGCTGGTTATGGAGAGATGGCCGAGCGGTTGAAGGCGCTGGTCTTGAAAACCAGTGATACCGAAAGGTACCGGGGGTTCGAATCCCTCTCTCTCCGCCAGCTTGGTTTGGAGAAGTACCCAAGTGGCCGAAGGGGCTCCCCTGCTAAGGGAGTAGTCGGGTTAAACCGAGCCCGGGTTCAAATCCCGGCTTCTCCGCACATGATACCTCACATCCACAAGATGTGGGGTATTTTCTTGCAAAAGCGCACTATATATTGTGTCCGGATATGACATTAGAACAAAATGTGGTGTTTGTGAACTATCGTGAAAAATCCTCTCTTTTATCGAGATGAGTTCTTTTGTTGATGTCGCTACTGATGTCATTTTCACGCGAATGCTTTGATGAGCCAAGCGAGATCATGCACGGCTTCGCTTATGTCTGTTTCAGATATTCACTACGAATTATCACTGTTCCTTCTGCCCGGTTTCTGGTATAATTAACTCAGCAACCACAGGAGGCGAATGTTATGAAGTACATGCACTCCGAATGGCGCAGACGTCTGGACCACTGGATCGTCACGCTGAAGAGAGATTTTTATCTTCCGCTGGGCACGATCCCGGTGGAGGCCGCTTTCACCATGGAACATTTATCCCCCGCCGAGGCCATGACGCAATCCTTTGCGCCGATCACGCCCGGAACGCCCTGGGGGAAGACCTGGGAGTACTGCTGGCTGCGCGGGACCGTTACGCTGCCCGTGGAGGCTGCCGGAAAGCGCATCGTGATGGACCTGAACACCGGCGGCGAGACCACTGTCTTTGTTGACGGACGATGCTTCGGGACCTACCGGGCCGGGTGGGTGGATGTCCCGCATCACTTCCTCGTGGATAACTGCCTGAGTCCCTGCGGTGAGGCGGGCCGGCGCTATGATCTGCTGCTGGAGGCCTACGCCGGGCACTATTATCCGGAAAGCCCCCTGGGCGGTTGCGCCACCGGTCCGGTGCTTCCGGGAAGCTATACCGACCCGAAAGAGGGGCAGCCCCGAGCCATGCTGGGTAATCTGTCTTACGGGATCTGGAACGAGGATGCGTACCAACTGTACATCGACCTGCAGACGCTGAACCTGCTGATGGACCAGGTCGACCCCGAGAGTCTCAGGGCGGACCGGCTGGCGTCGGCACTGGAGCAGGCCACGCTGATCATCGATTTCGAGCAGCCCGCGGAAGAGCGGATCGCTTCCTACCGTGCCGCACGGGATGCGCTGAAGCCGGCCCTCTCCGCCGTTAACGGCACTACTATGCCGCAGTTCTACGCCATCGGCAATGCGCACCTGGACATGGCCTGGCTCTGGCCCATGGCGGAGACACACCGCAAGACCAGCCGCACCTTCGCCGCCCAACTGCGGCTGATGGAGGAGTATCCGGAGTACAAGTACCTGCAGAGCCAGCCGGCCGCCTACGTGATGTGCCGGGAGCACTACCCGGAGCTGTACGCGCGCATCAAAGAAGCCGCGAAGAAGGGCCAGTGGATCGCTGAGGGTGCCATGTGGGTGGAGCCCGACACCAACATGACGAGCGGTGAGTCCCTGATCCGGCAGATCCTACACGGCAAGCGGTTCTTCCGGGAGGAGTTCGGCGTGGATTCCGTGCTGCTGTGGCTGCCGGACACCTTCGGCTACTCGGCGGCGCTGCCCCAGATCCTGAAGGGCTGCGGCGTGAAATACCTGGTGACGCAAAAGATCTTCTGGTCCTACAACGAGGGCGACCGATTCCCGTACCACTACTTCACCTGGCAGGGCGCGGACGGCACGAAGATCGATACCTTCCTGCCCACCAGCTATACTTACCGGACTGACCCGAAGGAGATCTGTGAGACCTGGAACAGCCGGGCGCAGAAGCGGGGACTCAGCGCCTTCCTGCTGCCCTTCGGCTACGGCGACGGCGGCGGCGGCCCCACCCGGGACCATGTCGAGTTCCTTCGCAGGGAACAGGATCTGGAGGGCATGCCCCGGGTCCGGACGGAATCACCGCTGCGCTTCTTCGAGGATATGGAAATGTCCGGCTTTCCTGCGCACACCTATGTGGGTGAGCTGTATTTCTCCGCGCACCGGGGCGTGTTCACCAGCCAGGCGGCCATCAAGAAGGGAAACCGCAAGGCGGAGGTTGCTCTGCGGGAGGCGGAAATGTGGGGTGCCATGGCCATGCTGCGAGGCATGGAATACCCGGCGGCCCGGATGGACGCCGCCTGGAAGTGCCTGCTGCTCAACCAGTTCCACGACATCCTGCCCGGCTCCTCCATCGCCAGGGTATACGAGGACGCCCGGAAGGACCACGTGCGGATCATCGCCGAAGCCGAAGCCGTGAAGCGGGACGCCCTGCAGGCGCTGGCCCATGGCGAGGGTATGACGGTGTTCAATTCTCTGTCTTTTGAGCGGACGGGGCTGGTGTCGCTGTCCGATGCTTATGCGGCCGGTGCGATGACGGCGGACGGTACAGAGGTGCCTGTGCAGCGCACAGAGGATGGGCTGCTGGGTCTGGTGACCGTTCCGCCCTGCGGCGCGATAACGCTGAAGCCGGGGAACGTGAAGCCGCAGGCTGCCGTTTTTGCAGCGGAGAAGGACGGCTCCGTGGTTCTGAAAAATGAGGTCGTACGCGCTGTTATCAGCGACCGGGGCGAGGTGATTTCCTTCATCGACACGGACAGCGGCCGTGAGTTTGCCGCCGGGCCGATGAACCGGCTGCTGATGTTCAAGGACGTGCCCCGCATGTTCGACGCCTGGGACATCGACTCCAATTACGAGCTCCAGCCGGTGCCTCTGAGTGAGCCGGTCCGCGTCCGAATCAAGGAGGCAGGCGGTCTGCGGGCCGTGGTCAGCGTGTCCCGCAGGGTGCAGCAGTCGGTCTTTGAACAGGACATCGTCCTGACCGCCGGCAGCCGCCGCCTGGACTTCGTCACCCGGGTGGACTGGCACGAGCTGCACCGGCTGCTGAAAGTGGAATTCCCGGTGGACGTGCAGGCCTCCGAGGGCATCAACGAGATTCAGTTCGGCTACATGAAGCGGCCCACGCACCGCTCCCGCCTGTATGACAGCGACCGCTTCGAGGTCTGCAACCAGCGCTACAGTGCTCTGTGCGACGAAAGCCACGGTGCGGCGGTTCTCAACGACTGCAAGTACGGCGTCAGCATGAACGGCAGCGCCCTGCAGCTGACCCTGCTGCGCGCCGCCGCCAGCCCGGAAATGCGGGCGGACAACGGACAGCACGTCTTCACCTACGCCTTCACCGCATGGGAGGGCAGCTTCCTGGACAGCCCAGTCGTGAGGGAAGCCTATGATCTGAATATCCCGCTGCAGATTGCGCCCGGAGCCTGCCCGGCATTCAGCGCCTTCAGCGTGGACGCGCCCAACGTGTTTATCGACACGGTCAAGCCCGCCGAAGACGGCAGCGGCGATATCATCCTGCGTCTGTATGAGTTCAAACAGGCGGACACCTTTTGCCGCCTGACGGTCGGGATCCCCTGTGCGGGAGCCTGCCTGTGCGATATGCTGGAGAATGAGCTGAAATCTCTGGAGCCTGATAACCCCGTCCTTCATTTCCGTCCGTTTGAGGTCAAGACCGTGCGGCTCCGGGTCGAGCCGTGATCTTCGGGCATAGAATAGGGTATTCCGTATCAATCGGCATAAACAGAACAACTCCGCACCGTCTTTGATGATGCGGAGTTTTGAATATCCGGATGCCGGGCAGACTCATGAGGTAATCAGGGATGCCTACAGGCAATGGGATTTAGGTGTACTGCAATAGATGCCTGCGTCATAGCCGAATATCGCATGTTCCAAAGACATAGTCCGGATATGGTCTGTCTGTATTCTGCTCCCCATAGGACGCAGCCTCGGACAGAGTCTCATCATGCTCTTTCAGTGTGCATCGTACTCCTCTCGGGTTACAGAATTCGAAGACATATAGAAAATAACCTTTGCAAATAGCATCGTATCAGGTATAATAAAACGCACTGGATTTGCTGTAAATGATAAGCAGAATCGAGGTCATCATATGAAAGACTTCCTGACTCAGCTTTGCGAATGGCTGAACCGAGACCGCTTCGGCCGGAAGATCCTACTATGCCGGAGTACAGAGACGGGCAACCAACTGCTTCGTATGGCGGCGAGCCATGGTACTCCGGCGATCAATGTGCAGACGGAGACGGTTCTTGGCTGCATGACACGGCTGGCAGAGCCACAGCTCTTACAGAACGGTTTGCGCCGTATCGACCATATCACAGCCTCGATTGCCTTGCAGAATGCGATGGAGAAAGCCGGAGATGCTTTTACAACGCTGGGTACTGTGGAACTGACTACGGTGGAGTCCGTTCTGCCGCAACTGACCGAGCTGGAACGGAACGGAGTCACCCCGAAACAGTTGGAGAGCGTTGGAGAGTCTCTTCTCGCTTCCGTTTGGGAACGCTTCCTGTCATGGAAACGGACCAATGGCTATGCGTCCGAAGAGCAGGTTCTGGAAGCCGCGGCGGTTCCCGCAGACGTCTCGTTCGCTGTCCTGTCCAATCTGCAACTGACAATGATCGAACAGCGTTTTCTCGACATGATTCCGCAGGACAGATTGACGATCATCCAGCTCGAAACACCCAATGGAGAGCAATTGCCCCGGAACGCCGTCCTTCAGAAGAACGCGCCGGTCGGATCTCCGCCTGCGCTGCCACCCTGCGTGGAATGTCAGGATATCGGTACCGAGATCCGCTGGGCCTTCCAGTATCTCGTCGAGACTGGAACGCCGGCGGAAGACGCGGTCATTGTCTGCCCGGATGATGCCTACGGACAGCGGGTGGAGGAGGAAGGACGTCTGCTTGGTATTCCCGTGGACTCCGCATTTGGCATACCTGCCGACAGCACCAAGACAGCCCTGTTGATCCGCTGCCTGCTGGACTGGGCGGATCGAAACTATGACGTGGAGGCACTTCAACCGGCACTGGTGTCCGGCGCGATCGCGCTTTATCTGGAAAACGAACGGCGCTTCTATGGGCAGGAGATCCTTCGGATCCTTCGTGGACAGAGCGTTGGATGGGGCAAGGATCGTTGGGAGATGCTGTCGAAGTCAGATCATGAACGGTATGCCTTTGTCGGTCGGACACTGAAGAATTGGGTCGACTTCTTTGAAAGCGCGGCGGAACCGATCCGTCAGATTTCAGCAAGGCTTACAACGCTCCTAAATTCATGTATGCCGCAGGGCATTGAAAACGAGTTCTATCTCAACATTGTAGACGAGGTCAGCCGCATTTATGACGGTGTCATGGAGCCTCGACGCTGTCTGGCCATCGTGCAGTCCATTGCCTCCACGCATAAGATCCGTTCAAACAAAACGGAAACACCGGGACATGTTTTCAGCTGTGGAATCGAGGATGTCCTATATGTGGACCGCCCGCATGTGATCGTACTGGGCATGAGTTGGGATGTTTATAACAAACTGTCGCATGAGTTTCCGCTGCTGCATGATGAGGAGAAGGCAAGACTCTCCCCGCTGCTGCATACCGTCGGAGACGCGGCGCAGGCGCGCAGGTATGCCGTCTTGGAACTGTTGACCAACCGGAAGGATGCGCAGGTGATCTTCAGCAGGGCCCGAATGGATCATGTCGGCGGTGAAGAACTCATGGCAGCCTCCCTGTTCGATGACGCCCTCAGGCGGTATCCGAACGGAAAAGCACCTCAGATCAACATTTTGGACCGCAGACCATTGACTGAGTTGGATGTACATATGCAGAGCGGTTTTCCCGAAGAGGGGCTGAAACAGAAACTGGATCAGGGCCGCGACGAGCTGTGGAGGGAGTCGATCGAAAGGCGTGTCTGGTCAGCGACAACACTGGAAAAGGCGTTTGATTGTCCGCGGAGGTTTGTCCTCTCAGACCAGCTGGGTATCAATCCGGAGGATCCGCAGCCACTGGAGCAGTATCGGCAGCAATGGCTCAGCCCTGCGGACAGGGGAAACATCGTTCATGAAGTGCTGGAGGCTTACTTCACCGAGCTTTCAGCGAGAGGGACCCGGACGGTGGATGCCGAACTGCTGACAAAGCTGGTCAATCAGGGAATCGAGAAGGCGAAAAAGAAGATACCTGTACCGTCCAACCTTGCAGAAGTCGGCGCTGAACAGGACGACATTCTGAAAACCGTAATGCAGGAAGCCAGCGAATACGCGGACGATCCGACCCGGCAGGTGATTGGCACGGAAGTAGCCTTCGGCAGCGAGGAGCCATTGGTGCTGACCTTCGGCTCCCACAGGATCCGCCTGAAGGGACGCATTGACCGGGTCGATCAGGTTGCCGGTCAATGTGAGATCATTGATTACAAGACTGGAAGGCCGAGCAGTTTCAGAAGGGACTTCGACGCAAAATTGCAGTACTATCTCTATACACTGGCGTGGGAGAAGCTGCATCCCGATCGGCCCGTTGGGCGCGCGGTTTATGATCTGCTGGACGGTGCGGGCGGCGTGGAAAAGGTCACCATAGACATGACACCGGATGTGCGGACCAGGCTGGAGCAGGGACTGACAGCGCTGCTGGATCGGCTGCTGGTGCCTGAAGATGCGTTCCTGCCCCGGCCTGATCGGCGTGGAGAAGACCCGACAACAGGGTTTTCGACATGCCCTGCCCATTGTCCGTATCTTGTTTTGTGCGAGCGGAATCTGTTCAAGGGAGTCCCGCTTCCGCTGACGGTTGATCCCGATGACCTGAGTGGCGAAGCGTGAGGAGGTGAGTGCGATGGCAACGATTCTGGAACAGGACCTCAGCAACCGTGAGCGCCTGAGCACCCGAGACTTCAACAGAAATTTCTTAGTATCTGCAGGCGCTGGTGCAGGCAAAACTTACCTGACAGTAGAGCGGGCTTCCAACCTTCTTTGTGATCCGGAAATGGGCATCCGGCCGCAGGACATCGTGATGATCACCTTTACCCGTAAAGCCGCTACGGAAATGAAGACCCGATTGAACCGGTGGATTCGGGATGCACTGCAGAAAGCGGATGATCCTCAAAAGTATGCGGCTTTGGACGGCCTCCTGAGCAGTCTGCCGGAGATGCAGATCAGCACGATCCACTCTTTCTGCCAGCGCATCCTCAGCGACGAACCACTTGCTTCCGGCGTTGGCTTTGCACCGCAATTTGAGTCAGAAGATGACGGACCGGACAGCCGTATCCGCCGGTTCTTTGATGATGCCTGGAACACAGGAAAATGCCCGCACAGTCTGGAAATGCAGATCGATCCGGAGATGGTATACGGCGCATTCAAGACTCTGAACGGCAGGAGCACGGTTATGCCCCGGTTCATCGATGTCGCGACAGCAGAAGGCAAGGCCTTTGCGGACGAAACGCTCGATGCGTGCAGACATCTGCTCAGGCAGTTTTCAGCGGCTGTCGGAACTGAGGATCCGTCTGTATTTCATTGGACCATTGAAAATGCGTTACGCAAGAGGTCCAATTTGGACAGCGGCACGCTCCTTCATGCCGCACTGAAGATCGCCGGCAGCGGAAAAACAGTCCGGAAATGGATGGGAGCCAAGAGCACGAAAACAGCTTCAAAGGCTTGTGAAGAGCTCGGCGGTTTCCTTTCCGGCGGTGACAGTGACGCTGCGCTGAATGCCATTACATCCATTTTCGACGCAATGAAGGGTGCAAAAAAAGTCGACCGGCATGCTTTTGTGATGGAACGCCTGCCGATGCTGCCTGAACCTTATCGGATCAGCGCCGAAGCAGCTGAACTGCTGCCTGACGATGAAGCGCTGGATAAGTTGGCCGGAGACATCAAGCTTCTGATGCACGGCATCATTACAGGCGAAGCCATCAGTCTTCGTGAAGCTTACGCGGCATGGCGGGCAAGGAATCATATCGTGTCTCTGGATGACATGCTGAACCTGACGGCGAAGCTGATTCGGAACAATCCTCAGGCGAGGCAGAAACTGCACGAGCGGTATAAGGTCTTCTTTGTGGATGAGTACCAGGATACGGATCCGATCCAGACGGATATCATCTTTGGCATCACGGCGGATCGTTACGCGCCGGACTGGCATCAGTCTGTTCCACACCCTGGGAGCCTTTTCCTGGTGGGTGATGCCAAGCAGGGGATCTACCGTTTCCGTGGCGCTGACATCTCCATGTGGCAGGAAGCCAAGGACGTCATGCTGGCCACCGGCGGCGAAGTTGTGCAGCTATACCAGAATTTCCGCAGCACCGCGGAGATTTGCGACGCCGTGACCGATGTGTTCGGCAAAGGCGGTGCGCTGCGCATGCAGCATGATGATTATCAGGCCGAATACAGTGAGATGACTGCCCACCGCGGTCACGGACCGGAAGCCGTCTTCCGGCACACGATCACTTGCGAAAGCGATGACGAAGGTCATGAAATCGCTGCAGCGCAAATAGCACAGATGATTCAGAATCGGGTCAAGAGCGGACAGAATCGGTATGAGGACTTCCTTCTGCTCAGTTTTTACAGAGAGAAGCACTCTTGTTATGCCGACGAATTCAGAAGACGCGGAATCCCGCTGAAGTTTGACGGTTCGCTGCCGATCGGTGCCTATCAACCCATTCAAAACCTGAATTTGAGAGTCCAGGCTGTCTGCCATCCCTTTGATGAAGTACTGTCCTTCCGTGTCCTGTGCGAATGCTGTGACGTGCTGCTGGAAGAGTGGGATCTCTTCCGAATGAATGTGGCGCATCTGCCGGAGGAAAGCAACCTGACCCGTTACCGTTCATCCCGCGACCTGATGGCGCATGTCGATGAACTGACAGAGCGGCTGCCCGATACCGAGATGAATCGCCACGTTCTCCGTGCACTTGCGTTACTGAACCGCGACCGTCTGCTGAGCCAGGAGCGAACGCCCTGCGCCTTTCTGGAAGAATTGATGGAACGGAGCGAAGGTCTGTTCACAGAACCGTACGATGCCGAGGAGACGCAGAACCAGTATGCGGCGCTGCTGCAGGTAATCGACTCGATCCGGGCACAGAATCCGATGCAGTTCACGGATATGGCGGAGATGCTGAAAGCCTTTGCGGAAAGTGACATGGACCGGATGCCGTCCATCCGGGCGGACAGCAATTTTGTACGTCTGATGAACCTCCACAAAGCGAAGGGACTTCAGGGCAAAGTTGTGTTTTATCTGCCCGGGAAGCCTTCGACCAAGGGCCAGGATTCCCATGTGGAGCGCTGCGGTACAGAATCGATTGGATGGTTCCAGATATCCAATCCGAACAGCCGTCTGTCCACAAAGTATGATCCCCCGGAATGGGAGGAGCGCAAAAAAGAAGAAGAGCAGTATCACATGGCGGAAATCACACGACTGAAATACGTTGCACTGACGCGGGCAGAGGACGAAGCGCATATCTTCACGCTCAGCATTGAACAGGAAGGCAAAAAGCCGCAGACCCATAAGGCTTGGAGCGGCTTCGAGAATCTTGGCAGCGAAGCAGCGCCGGTCGAGATGAAAAAAACCAAGGAAGATGAACCTGCTGAGCTTTCTGAGACTGAGCACAGGCTTCGGATGGCACAGCGTGACCTTGCAGCCGGAATCGCATCCATCAAGCGAAAGGCTGTCAAGCGCGCACTGCCCAGTGATCTGGATGCCAGGAACCTGAAGCAGGAGCGAGGGTTGACCGACGCTTTGAAAGACACAGGCGCAGAACGGACTGTCCGGGACAAACCCGGCGGACCGGCTTGGGGAACCGCAGTGCACAGGGCTCTGGAACTGATCGTAACACAGCGTGTTTTCACAGAGGATGGAATCATGGCTGCTGCGCTGCAGGCGGTTACAGAAGAGTTCCAGAGCGAACTGCTCAACGAGCGGGATCGACGTGCCTTGAAAATGCCCGTGGAAGCCGTCACACTGGAGCAGATCCAGGCATTCCTGACAGACGCTGTCTGTGAAAGCCTGCAGTTTATGACCGATGAGGCATCCCTGCTCCGGAAGCTGATCGCGGGAGCTGCGGAATGCTATCCTGAAATGTCATTCACGATCTCGGCCAGGAAATCGGATGGTGATCTGTTTGAGAAACTGTCTGCACTGGTCAATCCATCCGATGAGAGCCGCATGGGTGTTGTTGTTTGACTGACATCACGATCCCGGACAATGTGATCAGCATTGGCAAGTTCGCGTTCCGGGACTGCAGCAGCCTGAAGAGCATCACAATCCCAGCCAGTGTGTACATCATTGACGCCTTTTCTTTCGTTCGCTGCGAAAACCTCGTCATAAACATTCATGCTGGGAGCTATGTTGACCAAATTCCCAAAGGGTTTTACTTCGGGCATTACCGCGTAATTCCTTGACTCCAACGATCTGAGCAGGTCATCGAGACATGCCTTCATGAGTGGAACCTGAATGAAGTTGCAACCGAAATTTGCTCACGCCGACATAATTAACACTATTGAGGGGCAACTCTATCTCGTATAGTTCCCAACAATCGCGCGCAGATTGCTCTGAACAATCAAGCGCAAATGTCCGTAAATTGATAAACATATTTGACTGTTTGTTACCGAATCTTGTCTAAGCAATGCGAGGAAAACAGCATGCGTTGTGATATGAAAAGTCGTACGACAAAATGAAGCCGTATAAACATCATTTACATCGACGTATGTTCACTCGTTTTTTTCGACAACAATCGGGACGAGCTGACGTATACAAACAGTTTTTGAGTGTGTTATGGGTTTGCATCCTTTGCAAAAAAAGTCGGTGTGAAAATGCTTAATGTATTCGGAAACGTGACCGAGAATTATCCGCTGTACTTTATGATTTTACTTTGGAGAAAGCCTCCAAATATCGGCCGGTAGAAGGTAGAGGCAATAATATAAATTTGGTGCGGAAAACCGCCCTTCTGAGGTGAAAAGTGCAGTACGACTGTTGCGAATAGTTTTGAAAACCAGCCCCAAATTTCCAGATTATGGTTATTTTGTGGCGCTTCATCAGGAGAAAACGGTTTTTTCACAGCGCCAAAAGACTGAAAAAACCGGGTTCTTTTGGGAAGATACAACCGAAAAACCTATTAGATACGTGAAAAAACCATAATAGGAGAGAAAATCGCCAATGAAAAAACCTTCTGACGGCGCAAAATGGGGGGCGAATCGCCGCAGGACGGCCAAATGCAACTTTTTTGGTGTGGACAAAGGAGACGCGAAAGACAACCAAATAATACTGTTAGAAGCGGAACAGTTTACGCCTTGATCCACGGGGTGCGGGCACACCCGCTTGTCATATTGATAGAGAACTTTTGAGTACGAATGAACTGAAAAAGTAAAGACAAAAATGGCGAATAGAATATAATAATAACCCCCAAAGTAGCCCCCAAAGACACAATCGATTTCGGTGCGTTCTTGAAGAGAAGAAGAGAAGTATCCGGTTATAAAATAAAACGCGACAACGAGATAGACACTCAATGAATATTCGCATCGGAGAACACAAGAATAGTTGGCAAATAAACCAAGGAATGCTCTGTGGTAAGTGCCGAACTGTTAGCTGCATCGGCACTGTGAAATTTTTTCTGTAAATGTCGCTCTTCCGTGATACGACCAAGATTGGATGGGGCTGAACGGCAGGTTCTGCCGTTCAGCTCTTGACTACA
>CACXHY010000007.1 GCA_902767565.1 uncultured Eubacteriales bacterium
GACCTACCTGTGCACGATCCCGCTGGACTTCGACCGTGTGAACCTGCACTGGCACGACCAGATGGAAGTGATCTACATCAAGAAGGGCCGGGGCACGGTGTCGGTGAATCTGGAGAGCTACCCGGTGGAGGCGGGCTGCATCGTGCCGGTGCTGCCGGGGGAGCTGCACGCCATCGACGGCGCCCCCGACGGGCCCATGGAGTATGAGAACATCATCTTCTCCCTGTCCATACTGGACAGCACCGAGACGGACGACTGGTGCCGCCACCACGTGATCCAGGCCCTCAGGCAGGGCACGCTGCTGTTCGACCGGCCCATCCGCCCGGGCACCGCCTTCCACGACGCGGCCGCCGCGGCCCTCGATGCCGCCGACCGGGCCTGCGAGGCGCGGCCGCAGGGCTTCGCGCTGGTGGTGAAGAGCCAGCTCTTCATGTTCCTGCACGCGCTGTACTGCAACCGGCACACCGGCCCCGTGCGGCCGTTGGTGGAGGAGGCCGAATGGCTCAAGGGCGTGATCGCCACTTCATGCGCATCTTCCGCCAGGAGGCGGGTCAGACCTTCGTGGACTTCCTCACCGACTACCGGCTCTCGGCGGCGGTGTATTATTTGAAGGAGACCCGGGACGAGATCGGCGTGGTGGCGGAGAATTGCGGCTTTGCCAACCTGTCCTATTTCATACGCCGCTTCAATCGGAAGTACGGCGCGTCCCCCGGACGATACCGCCGCAAGCTGAGTCGGCTGGCGGAGAATGAAGCCATCGCGGCGGGGGAGGAATCGACTTTATCCAGGACGCGGTCAAGGCGCTGTTGATCCAGGATGCTGACGCTTTGGTCAACGCGGTCATGGGTATGGGCGCTGCTTCGGAGAAAACCGACCGCACCATGCTAACCCGGGATGCAGAAATGTTCATCCAAAAGTATGAATGTAAAGAGCATCAGCGACATTAATGTGGTCGAGGTGTTCGACGAAGTGATGAGCCTGGCTGCCAAAAACCACGTTTCTATGCGTGGCAGGTTCACCATGCGCCATCGGACAACTCAACTTCTTCACCATTGATCGTCACTGTGGTAAAAGCCTGCGACAGGACAACACTACTTTTGATATTCAAGCGTAGACACGATATCTTCCGCCTTGTGAAAGCATAAGATCTGCAAGTAACCGCCATGCTTTGCTGCCGGACAGGTCTCACTGTTCAGGCAGTTTTTTGACGCCCGCCTTCATTAGCTGACACTCCGCCCGAAAACAAGGGAACCACTCCTCACAAAAATGTCACTGTTTGAAGAACCGAAAAGCGGCTTGATATGGGATTCCTGGCAAAGTGGTTTACTATGGCTAAACATTCTGGATAGTGAAAATCCGTTAGCTGGGCTTATGAGCCATTAAAATTCCAGCTAATTCTGGCGGATTCTTCTGCTAACAAATGTCTGCGTTAAACAAATCCCCGCGCACCATGCATGGATGACTAAGACCTTCCACGGCTCGGCAGAACCTCGTAAGCCCTTGTTCTGCCTGCTATTTATGCATTTAGCATGCATGAACCGGCATGGCTCAACAAAGGCTTTCTGGACTACCGCCAAATTTCTTTCTGCTAATCAAAAAGTGGGCGTCGCGTACTTTTGGACTACCACCAAAATTAGCTCCTGCTAACGGCCAGCTAATTTTGGGCCGGATTTACGGGGTATATTGGGCGTTTTTCGGAGGATATGCGAACACCCGCGAACCGTTAGAAATGTAGTAATACTGGGGTTTCCCGGCGTTTGGAAGGAAAGCACAGGCGAACGCTGGCCGCTTCTCCTAAGCGACAGGCCGTGGGTTCGAATCCCGCCGGGATCACTTCAAGCTGTCACGGAAAAACATGGATGAAAGGAAGCGATGTGAGATGGAAGAAATCAATATGAGTGAACTGGAACTCGAAGAACTGAAAAAGGCGGTAGGCGCCGGTGAAGCTAACCCTTTGACAAAGGATCTGGCCTTCAAAGTGCTCAGGCATTTAAAGTACGACAGGCATTCGACACTGGAAGGAGCGGCGGCCGTCATGAAGGTCCTCTTCCTGTCTGCGCCCTTCGATGGGGCTGAGTTTGCGCGCACATGGTATGCGTATCTCTGAGGTTCGTATGCAGACCGTGACGGCCCATCAAACAGCGACAGGAGGAAAACCATGAAAGAGAACAGAGACGAACTGGCTCCGGAAGAGATGGACCGGGCGGCCGGCGGATACAACTTTGGCGATACCGCCAACCCGGCCTATTGCAGGCACCCGAGCAAGCACTATATCGGCGGATCCAAGAAGGAGAACGGAAAGACGCTGTATCGGTACGAGTGCGATCGCTGCCGCAATACCATCTGGCGGGAAGAGGAACCGGGGCCCGGCGGGGTCGAAGGCAGTTGGTGATCCGCATCGAAATGTATAGCGGGCGAGGCGCTTGAAAGGCATTTATGACGGCCGCCGAAAAACCGGCAGCTGACGCGAGGCGGCCGTCGCGATAGATCTGACTGCCGCGAAAAATCAGCTCAGCTGACGGCCGGTTGATTTGAGGCTGGATCTACGGGGTATCTGGCGGTTTCCAAAAGGAAACGCGAACGCCCGCGGATCGTTTGAAACCAAGTAGTACCAGGCGTTGTAGGCGGTCGGGAGGAAGTGAAAGGCGAACGCTTTTCCACTCTCCTGAGCGACTGGCCGTGGGTCCGGATCCCGCCGGGATCACTTCAAAGCCCGTTCTGACAGCGGATTCGCCGGGAGAACGGGCGTTTTTTTGTTTTCGGGGTGTGGTTGCTGACGGAAAATGGAGTACGGACGGTCAAAACCGTTATGCGCTGATCCTGTCTGACGGGGCAAAAACCAGCGGGATGGTCTTAGTGGAGTAACTACTTGACATATGCCAAGTAGTCTGGTAGGATGAAGCTGCAGGAGGTGATTGTGTGAAACAGATCATCCATGAGCTGCAGGATATGACCTACCTCAGCTGGGCCAAGGCCCGCAACTCATCGGGCACTGCCGGTTCCTTCCTGAAAACATACGACGAGGGCCCGGATGGCAAGACCTATTACAAGCTCTCCAATTATGATGCCTGGAGGGGAATCATCGGGCACGAGTGCGTCAATGAGATCATTGTGGACCGTCTGCTGACCCTCCTGGGCATCGAACACCTTTCGTATCAACTGATCCACGCGAAAGTGCTGATCGATCAGAAAGAAGCCGAGACCTGGCTCTGCGCATCCCGGGATTTCAAGCAGCGCGGTGAAAGCAAGATCGCACTGGACGCCTACTATCAGGCTGAGCGTCTCGCAGGCGAGTCGCCCATGGACTTCTGCATACGAAACGGCTGGGAATCCGCGATCCATGAAATGCTGGTCGTGGACTACCTGATCCTGAACCGTGACAGGCACGGCGCGAACATGGAGGTCCTCCGGAACCCAAGGCAGAAAACCGTCCGTCTTGCGCCGCTGTTTGACCATGGGCTCTCCCTGCTCAGCCGCTGTGAAAGCACAGAGGCCATGCTGCGGGAGGATCTGATGGCGGACAAGCCGGTGCAATGCTTTGTCGGGTCCAGGTCCGCATGGGAGAATCTGAAACTGATTCCTCCCGACTGCCATCCGAATCTTCATCCGCTGAAGGAAAGCGATGGCGAATTTGTATTGGATGGCCTGTCGGACGCGCTGGATCGGCAGTGGCTGGACAGGATCTGGGAAATGATCCGGAAGAGGTGGCAGGCATATGAGAATCTTCGCGATCAGGGATGAGACGCTGCCGCCGGATCATGTACTGGGATACCTGATCTATTACGAGCGCGCGAAGGCGTTCTATATCGAGCTGCCGGATGACGCCGATCCATGGGCAACGCCGCTTCTGCTCTCCTCGTTTGTCAAACGCGGTCAGCATTCCGTCAGCAGTTATTGGAGCCGCCTGTGGGTCCAGCAGCGCATCATCCCCCAGGATCGGCAGAATATCGGACAGGTCCTGAAGGAGAATGGGCTGAAGGAATACGATGAGTTTCAGATGCTGATGCTGACCATGGGACGCTGCGCACAGGACGACTGCTTTCTGGAGGTAATCGGCGCAGACGATCTCCCGGCTTTTCTGCTTGATCGCTGGGCCGTCAAAGTCGAGGACGTCGTACCCCTCGGCGGATTTCGGCTGCTTGTGTTTTTCCGGAACGGTGAAGTGCGGATCGCCGATGTCCGTTCGATCGCGGCCACGCACGATGAATGCCGGCCATACCTGACGCTGGAGGATCGCTTCAATACGGTCGAAGTTCAGCCGGACGGGTACGGGGTCATGTGGAGCGAAAGCGCCATGCTGTCGGACCGGGAGCTTTACGGGAGCAGCGAAAGGGTCTCCCTGTCACTGGAAGATTTTGTCGGCTTTGTGCGGCGCAGGATCGTCAATACAGGCGAGGCCGCCAGAATGCTTGATTGCAGCAGGCAGAACATTGACGATCTGATCCGGCGCGGCAAGCTGCACCCGATCCGCCAGGACGGGAAGAATACGCTGTTCCTGCGGAACGAGATCGTACAGCGAAAGAAGACATAGGATGCATGCGAAATTGTGTATCACGCGGCATTCCTCCTCGTCTAAACCAGATATCGTACAAACAATAGCATGCGAACGAATTTCACAGAATGTTCATGATATTGTTAGAGCAACACCATACGAGGCTTACGGCATTTTTGTTCGGTTATGCAAGGCTGTGAAAATGACCATGAATAATCTCAAGATTTGCCGAATCCAATACGAATTCAATTACGGAACCAATTACGATACGGTCTATGTGTATGGCACGGCGGGGAGCGCGGCCCAAGCTTACTGCAATGATCCCACCAATACGAACTGCGTGTTCGTGCCGGATACGGGAAACTGACCACAGCAAACAAAAGCAGGGAGTTGGCCCATCGCTGAGCCGGCTCCCTTTGCCGGTCGGTGTATTACCCCGCCATGAACGCTCTCGGTTTTTCTGCGTTTTTCTGCTCCTGCCGATTCGTCAGGCGTGCGCAAATGTGCGGGATCATTTCCTTCGTCTGCGTGCTCCGTCCGGCGCCGGGCTGTCTTCAGGCCGGTCCAGGCTTCATACACACGGTGCAGCAGGTGCGACGGCAATCACGGCAGCGGATGATGACCTCGCCTGTGGCGGCATCATTCTGCCTGCCATGTATACACTATTTGCGTTTGTTCGCTGCACGCATTTTGCGCAGCTCGGCGTCCAACTGCTTGAACACACTCTTCGGACTGACTTCGTCCAGCAGCTCCGCCATCTTCATGGCCTGCTCATCTGCCAGCTTCTTGTTGCCCGTGACGGTCCTGAACTTTGTGGTTACGATGTAGGTGCGGACCTTCTTCAGGGAGTCGCCTTCTTCGATCATGGCACGTACTGTTTTACTGACATGCGCGAATCGGATCAGGTCCTTGTTCAACAGTTCATAGGAGAGTTTCCCGCTTTTATCCGTGTAGGCAGCCACGAGCTTCTGATACTCCGCGCTGTCGATGACCGGATCGTCAGCTGTGATCTCTTCAACGGGTTCGGGCGCAGCGTCGACGATCTTCTTTTTCTCAAGACGAACGCTGCCGCGCTTGGAATACGGCATCCCGGCCGTCAGCGCGATCGCTTCCCGGAAAGCCTCCGTGGGGAACAGGTCGCCCGGTGTGTTTGCCGCCGGAATCGGATCACCGGAAGTCTTGCTGATCGACGCGAAACCCGGCTGCTTTGAATCATACCGGAGGATGCCAACGCCTGAGCCACCCGCCGAGAGCTTCTGCCGGAATGCAACGGCTGATATCACCGTCAGGTCCACAGTATCTGTACGAATCATGAAAACGCCTCCCTTCAGTGAAGAAAGTATAGCATGACAGTGATTTGTTGTAAAGATATCCGGAGGATTTCCTGCCGATCATCATTCAAGTACGCTGTTTCCCGATCTGTCATCCCGCCATAAACGCTCTCGGTTTTTCTGCGTTCTTCTGTTCCTGCCGATCCGTCAGGTGCGCGCAGATGTGCGGGATCGTTTTCTCGTCGGCGAGCCCCGTCCGGCGCCGGGCTGTTTTCAGGTCGATCCCGGCTTCATTAAGCAGGGTGCAGCGGGTGCGACGGCAGTCGCGGCAGCGAATGTTCACATCCCGGCATGCCGACGTTGTGCCGCCGCTTTCGACGATAGCCTTATGTAAGATTCATTCTTTGGAAAGCAGCTTGCTTCTCCGCTGCTTTGAAGTTATAGACAGGCTTGATGATCTCCACGATGTCGACCGCTTCCCGGATCGCGTCAATGATATCGTCCATCCGCTTGTAAGCCATGGGCGCTTCATCGATCGTCTCCATGGTTGCGGTGGTCGTATAGATCCCATGCATGGAGGCTGCGTACTCCTCCAGGCAGAGGGTGTCCCGGGCTTGTTTCCGTGACATCACGCGTCCGGCGCCGTGGGGCGCGGAGCAGTTCCATTCCTCGTTGCCCCGGCCGATGGCGATGATGCTGCCGTCCCGCATGTTGATGGGGATCAGCACGCGCTCGCCCCTGTGCGCGGCGATAGCACCTTTTCGGAGGATCATCTCGTCGGTGTCGATATAGTTGTGGATGGTATGAAAGCTCTCCAGGCCCACCATACCGGACTTCTGGAGGATCAGCTCCGTCATGATCTCCCGGTTGCGCCGGGCAAAAGCCTGGCAGATCTTCACGTCGTGCAGGTAATCCTCCAGGTGTTGTCCTTCCAGATGGCAGAGATTGTCCGGGCTGACCTTGTGGTTCAGATCGAGCTTCAGCTGATCCAACTGACTCTGGATCTCTTTCTGTCGTCCCCCTGCTTTCAGCCGGGCAATCAGACCGGGCATCTGTGCGGTATAGTCCTCTTTGCCTTCCGCCACGTCGATGGCCAGCTGCTGATAGTACTCGCACACCTGCTTGCCGAGATTGCGGCTTCCGGAGTGGATCACCAGCCAATAGGTGCCATCCTCCGAGCGGTCGATTTCAATGAAATGATTGCCGCCGCCCAGGGTGCCCAGGGAATTTTTCAGCCAGGATTTCCTGCTCAGCTTGTCATAGCAACGGAGTTGCTCCAGATCGAAGGGCTCCCGGGGCGAATCCCAGACATTCATCCCGCTGGGGATCCGGTGGCAGATCTCATCGACCCGGGCGCAGTCGATCCGCTTGTTGCCGAGCTTTGTGGTGAGCATCCCGCAGCCGATGTCCACGCCAACCACATTGGGAACGGCCTTGCCCCTGATGGTCATGGTAGTGCCGATGGTGCATCCCTTTCCGGCATGGACATCGGGCATGATCCGCACGCGGCAGCCTTCGGTGAATTCCTGATCACACATGGTTTTGATTTGCTGCTCAGCGATTTCATCCATCTCCTTTGCGTACCGGCGTCCGGGGAGAGGGATGCGATCAGACCGCGGACGACTTTGCCCGAGGGAAAACGCCTCCGGTCATTGACAGCAGAGGATAACGGGCTATGATAAGGCTGTATGCAGTTCGACATATGGAATCTGCGGAGATGATAAAGATGGATCCAAATCGTGCAGAACTGATTCCCGGGAAGCATTTTCCCGCAAACATGAAAGCGCCGGAACGGATTGAGATCTTAGCGGAACTGTCGAAATACGGCTATACCGGTGTGGGCGATATTTGCCTGATCGATACCTCACACAGTCCCGACGACATCAGGCTCAACTACATCATCGACAAAAGATGGGTGCTGCGGTTTTGCAATGCGCCCGAGATGACGGAAACAAGACTGTCAGAGCTGAACCGACTGATTGAACGGTATATTCGATTCGGGCTGAAATGCCCCCGCTTTCTGGCAGATCAGAACGGAAGATTCTTCCATGACCGGAATGGATTGATCTGTTATCTGCAGGAATACATTGATCTTCCGACCGCATATGAGCTCAAGCTGGAGCCGCAGGAGGAGGACCGTGTCTGGCAGGAGGTCCTGGACAGCGTAGCGGCATTCGCGGAGATGTTCAGGAATGTGGATCTTTCGGGCACGATGGGGATGTACAGCCTGTTCGATCTTGCCCCTTACGACATACCGGTTGGCAAAGATGAAAAGCAGCAGAACTTCGAGAGCCTTTGCCAGGCGCTTGATGCGCTCGGAGAAGCCGCATTGGCTGCAAGACTGCAAGCGAAGCACACAATGATCCGAGACAAGATCCGGTCCGTATACAAAGAGCTTCCGCGCTGTGTGTTTCAGGCAGATGAGAACCTGAGCAACGTTCTTGTGGACGAAAACCGCCATCTGGCCGGGTTGATTGACTTCAATATGGCCGGAACGGAAGTGATTGTCAATCAGTTTGCCAATCTGGGCGGAGGTTTCAAAGAGAGCGTCACCGAGCCGATTGGCGCAGGCACAAGGATGCAGTACGCGATCGACAGTTACCACAAGTACCAGGAACGCATGATCCGGATCTATCACGCAACGGATCTGGAAAAACAGGCTATGAAATGGTACAGCTGGATTGCGCTGGTCGCCGGTTGGCCACAGGTATGCTTCTTTCTCGATGGACTGAAGACAGAGACCCTGCAAAGTGAAATACTGGAATTGTTATCGCTTCTTGCAGATTCTTCCGTTGATTGAACGGATCCTTTCCGTCTGAAAGCACGGCATGTCGCGGTTTTGGCCCCTGCCGCACCCGATCGATCGGTGTGTGCCGGGGCTCGTTCTTTTCCTTTTCATGCCCGCGTCCCATGCCCGGACCCGGATATGCCCCTGCATGTCCGTTCCGTCGATTCACAAGCCTGCCGCACCGGCCCCGACCGGTTCAAAGGTGCTCTCCGCTTCCCTGATGAAGGCGTTGACGGCGCGCATATTACGCCGGAACTTGCCCGCGTCCGAGGAAAGGGATACGATCAGGCCGCGGACGACTTCGCTCAGGGAAAACACCGCCGGTCATTGACATTGAGTGGCTTTAGAGTATGATTGTTATTGCCGGCCCCAAAAAAGCTCTTCGCCTGCACTGAAAAACGCCTTGTGCAATGGCAGTGATCAAGGAACTGGAAAACAAGTATCGGGAAAAGCACCATGCGGACGGCCTGATCGATCAGTTCGAATGGCAGCGCTTTCTTGAAAAGCCGGACACAGCGGAACTGAATACGCATTGTTATGACTGCAAAAGCCCGCAGCGTATCTGCGGCAGTCTGCTGATCCACATGAAAAAGCCCTATGGAATGGACGCAGAAGTGATCATCATAGATGAAATGATGGGATTCTGATCATGTGAGCACGCACATGATAATGGTGGGTGACTGTTCAGCCGGTCAGCAGACCCGCACGGATGGACAGGAAACGCACAAATCGTTTTCTTCCAAGCGAGCCGTGTATGGCGGGTGCGGGCCGCAGGCCCGCACTCTCTTCTCCTCCTTCTCTCGGGACAGGGGGCAGGGGGATGGGGCGAAGCGGTTTGGAGATTAGCTGCTGGCACAGTTCACAGGGCGGACTGAACAGTTACAATGGTGGTTTGTTTGGATACCGGCAAAACGGAACATGTCTTTTGACGAGGAACAGCACCTGAAGGAGCTGCAGAATGATGGATCAATCGACCGTAGCATTCCTGATCCGGGCAAAACAGGCCACATACGCCGGAAAAGGCGCTGAAACGGCTCCTTCCAGGATTGGATCGCATGATTTGGAGTACCGGGAAAACGATCTGATGTACCATGATACCTACCTCGGCGGCGACCGGTTTGCCGGAGAAGAAGCGCTGTGGATTTCCGATGTGCCCCATTGGAGCATGAACTATATCGGCAGGGTAACGGGCAGTCCGTTCAGCGGGGATTTTCTGAAAGAAGCGTTGCTTCATGTGCCGGATGATAGGCCATACCGGGGTCCCGGGGAATATGTGAATGGCGATTATACCTATTCCTGCTCCGTTGAGGGCGATTTCGATTGGTTCCGGGGGAAGGAAACCATCAGCTATCGCGGCAGCCAAATCTACGAGTGCTATTTTCATGGCGGTCTGATCAGGTAGCAACATGGTGAAATATCTTTTGAGTTTGCTTCCTATGGACTGTACGGACAGTTGAACGCAGAAAGGATCCATTATGAATAAGAAAGAGTTATACAAAGCGTTTGAGGTCAAATATGAGGAGCTGAAGGCGGCCATGGCCGGGGATGACCTGGACAGGATGAAAAAACTGACGCTGGAAGTTCATGCCATGGTTCATCCGGCGGAAGTATCCGGCGCGTCTGAAAAAACTGTCGCTGATCATGTACTCGATTATATGCTGGCCGGGAATCAGAACGTACTGGTTCCCCGGCAGATCTGGGATACAGATCTGCATTATGCAGGAACGGATATGGTACCGCTTTGCTGGCAGTTCTGGCACACCTACCGCATCGAGGATCTTGTCAGCAACATCCTGATGGCCGATCAGGATCAGATTTTCAATGATGAATGGCAAAAGAGAATCTGCGCGACGATCACGGACACAGGCAACGCGCTGGAACCGGATGAGGTGAAGGATTTCGGTGAGAAGATCAACGCGGAGGCATTGCGTGACTACATGATCACCGTTGGAAAAAACACCCGGACCATTCTTGAAAAGCTGACGCTGGAAGAGATTAAGTCCATGGTTCCGGAAGAGTGGGTCATGAGGATCCTGGAAGTCGGCGGGGTCACCACAGATTTCCGATCTGTGTGGCTGCTGGTATTTTGGGGCAGGCTGACCAGAGGCGGTATGATCCTGACTCCGATGACCTATCATCATATGATGCATCTTCCAGCCTGCATAGATCATCTTTCCATTATTGAATGACAAGTGTTTTGCCTTATACTTGGGATGATCGACCATCGACAAACCAGAATCAGCAGGAGGTTACATTTATGATTCTATTAGTGGTTGACATGCAGGAAGGCCTGGTTGATGAAGAACTCTATGCTTTTGAACCGTTTATGGACAGTATCGTTCGGCTGATTGGTGCTGCCAGGGAGCATCAGGTTGAAGTGATCTATGTTCAGCATGACGCTGGCTCGGGCAGCGGTATGTCTGTCGGAGACAAAGCCTTTGAAATCGCCAATCAGGTGCGACCTGAACCGGGAGAGAAAGTTTTCGTAAAGACTATCAACAGTTGCTTTGGAAACAAAGATTTCAGGGAATACATGGAGCGTCAGGAAGACAAGCGCTTGATGATTGTCGGGCTGCAAACGAACTACTGCATCGACTGTACCGTAAAATCCGCCTTCGAAAGAGGATTTGACGTGATCATTCCCGAGGGAACAAACTCCACCTTTGACAATGACTACATGACAGGTGAAACCACTGTTCGATACTATAATGAAGACGTATGGGAAGAACTGGCAGATACCGTAACAATTGAAGAAGCCATAGACCTGTTTGGAACCTGACTTCCGGTTTGTCAAGGCACCTGTTGACACGGAATATCGGAAGACAATCGCTCTGTGTCAATTGGGTTCCCGTTTTTCTCTGCGGTTTCAGCCCCGGCGGCACCCGATCGATACATCGGTCGGGTGAACGGAGGATAACGTGAAGAAGATCGCCCGGTACGAAGCTCAGATGATACAGTAATGGAATACAGATTATAGAGCGCGAGGCGAGACAATGGAGTTTGTGATCGTTCCGGTGAATCAGTCGAATCTCTCGGAGGCGGCAGCGGTGCATGCCGCTGCGTGGCAGGCATCGCACCGATCCTTTTGCGCGCCGGAGTTTGTTATGCTCCACACGCCGAAGCGACAGGCCGCGTATCTCAAAGGCAAGATGGAAGCGGGCAGCGGCATTTATCTGCTGGTTGCAGACGTTCCGGCAGGCGTCGTTTCCGTGACGGGCAGCCTGATCGAAGACCTGTATGTGCTTCCGGAAAGGCAAAACCGGGGATACGGAACAGAACTGCTGCGGTTTGCCATTGCGAAATGCACCGATACGCCGACGCTCTGGATCCTCGAAAACAACGTGCGGGCAAAACGCCTGTATGAGAGGCTCGGCTTCTCGGTGACGGGAAGAAGAAACAACATCACGGACGGGCTCGATGAGATCGAAATGCTATGGACAAAGGGCGCTGCGGCAGAAAGGGAATAACAGTGCTTTTCAAGGGGATCGGCAGGACTTTTTCCACGGAAAACGATCGCCAGTTTGAAACGAGCGGCGCATTCTGGGATGAGCTCGAAGCGAAGTATGGCCTGGAAAACCTGCAGGGACTCGGGTATGGCTGGACGGAACGATCCATAGAGTATGTCATTGGCTTGATCGACGGGGAGATCGATGGAACGGATCGGGCCGTGGAACTGCCGGATACGGGTTGGGTCACGGTTCGGGGAAAGACAGCGGATCTCGAGGAGATATACCGTAAGATTTTTCGGGAAGGCAGATTGAAATATGAGATCGAGCGCTTCACCGACAATGGCTGCTGCGAAATCATGTATTGCCGGAAAAGCGAGGAGGCATGAGGGGAATGTTCACCGCGGATATGATCGCCCCATGCGGGCTGGACTGCAGCATCTGCAAGCGCGCTGGCCGGGACCGGCCCCTGTGCAGGATGCCGCGGCCCAAATGACAAAAAGCCGGAGTTCTGTTCGGCGGGATGCGGCATCATCCTGTGTGAAAAGAGGAAGGCAAACGGGTATTCGTTCTGCGATGAGTGCCCGGATTTTCCCTGCGCCGACGTTATGGAAAAGGAAACCCGGTACGGATCGAAGTACCCGCTGCGCGAATCCCCGCTGGAGAATCTGCGGACGATCCGGGAGGCGGGGATGGCCGCTTTCCTGGAGCGCGAGCGGAAGCAATGGACCTGCTTCGTATGCGGAGGCGTCATCTGCGTCCACACAGGCGTGTGCAGAGGCTGCGGCCGGCAATACGCCGGTCCGATGGATCGCTGACGCGAAGAGGGGAAGAAGGACGCAGCCAACGGCATATGCAAAAGGAAACGAGCGGCATCCGCTTTGCCTCTTTCATTTGCGGCCGGGATGTGCTACAATGAGTCATCGTGACTGTTCAGTCGGTCAGCAGACCCGCACGGATGGACAGGAAACGCAGAAATCGGTTTTCTGCCAAGCGAGCCGTGTATGGTGGGTGCGGGCCGCAGGCCCGCGCTCTATTCTTCCCCTTCCCTCGGGCAAGGGGCAGGGGGATGGGGCGAAACGGTTTGGAGATCATCTGCTGACACAGCACACAAAGCGGACTGAACAGTTACGAGTCATCATCATACACACAGGGAGGGTTTGCCCATGAAACGGATTCTCGCGCTGACACTGGCGCTGATGCTGACGCTGTCGGTGTGCGCCGCCTTCGCGGAGGCCGCCCCGTACCAGTACGCTTCCGACTTCTCCGAGGGGATCGACGGCTGGTATCCCCGCTCCGCGGGCGAGGCCGCCATCGAGGTGACCGACGAGGGCGCGCTGCGGATCACCGGCCGCACCGCCGCCTGGAATTCCCCCGGCCGGGATTTCCCGCTGACCGATGGCTGCGCGTACGACCTCAGCGTGGAGGTCCGCCAGACCGCGGGCGAGTCGGTGACCTTCATCGTTTCCGTGGCCCACAGCAAGTACAACCTGGAGAGCTATGAGAACATCGTCACCGCGCCCGTCCCGAAGGGCGAGTGGGTGAAGCTGGAGGGCACCTACATCCCCTACGGCTATGACAGCTACGTCCTCTACGTGGAGACCTACGGCGACGGCACCATCGACTTCGAGATGCGCAATTTCACCGTGCGGGACCAGGCGCTGACGGTGGAGGAGACCGCCGACAGCGGCATGCCGGCGCTGAAGGACGTGTATGCCCCCTACTTCGACTTCGGCACTTCCGTGACCCGCTCCGAGGCCTCCAACCGGGAGCGCATGGCTTTCGTGGGCAGCCAGTTCAGCATCGTCACCCCCGGCAACGAGATGAAGCCGGACTTTCTGATCGACGTGTCCGGCTCCCGCAAGGCTTCCATGGAGGACGACACCGCGGTCGTGCTGAACTTCGGCTCCGCCGTGCCGATGCTCAACTGGGCCAAGGCCAACGGCGTGAAGGTCCACGGCCATGTCTTCGTCTGGCACTCCCAGACCCCCGAGGCCTTCTTCCATGAGCACTACAACACCGCCGAGCCCTATGTCAGCCGTGAAGTCATGCTGGCCCGCCTGGAGAATTTCATGCGGCAGACCTTCGAGTGGCTGGAGGAGAACTATCCCGGCGTGGTGGTTTCCTATGACATCTGCAACGAGGTCATCGACGACAGCACGGGCAAGCTGCGCAAGTCCAACTGGCTGACCGTGGTGGGCGAGGACTATGTGCACCGCGCCTTCGAGATCGCCCGCCGCTGTGCCCCCGAGGGCATGATGCTTTACTACAACGACTACAACACCGCCTGGCAGCCCAAGCAGAACGGCATCAAGAACCTGCTGGTCTCCCTGCAGGAGGAAGGCAACATCGACGGCTACGGCTTCCAGATGCACCATGCCCTGAATTCCCCCACCGTGTACGCCATCCGCGCCTGCGTCCAGAACATTGCCGGCACCGGCCTGAAGCTGCGGGTCAGCGAGCTGGACATCACCGTTCCGGACAACGGCGAGGCCAGCTTCCGCGCCCAGGCGAAGATGTACCGGGAGATCATGGACGTGCTGCTGCCCTATGCCGACCAGATCGAGGCTGTGCAGGTCTGGGGCGTCACCGACAACCTGTCCTGGCGCGCATCCGGCTATCCGCTGCTGTTCAACGGCGACTTCTCGCCCAAGCCCGCCTACTGGGTGCTGGTCGATCCCGACTACCTCGGCGAGTAACGGGAACTCAGGTCCCGTTCGGGCCCGGAGGAGCAAAAAACTCTTCCGGGCTATTCGCTTGCGGAAGAGTCTCGGCGGCTTGGCCGGGCATTGGGAAGGGCTGCCCGGCCCGTCATCATACCCGTATGGACCGATGGACGGGAAACGCACGGAGCGGTCGCCTTCCAAGCAGGTCACACATGGCGGGTGCGGGCCGCAGGCCCGCACTCTCTTCTCCCCCCCCTTCCCTCGGGAAGGGGGCAGGGGGATGGGCGCGGCGGTCTGGATATCGTTTGCCGGCACGAACAACAGGCGGGCTCAACGGTTGCGACGGGAGAGGACACCGGCGGATCAGAGCAGCTTCAGGGTCTCCACGCGGGCGGCCAGCTCGTTGATGTGATCCAGCGCGAAGGCCAGCGAGACCTCCTCCAGACCCGGTTTGCACATATGCAGCACCGTCAGCACGTAGAGATAGCGCAGGCAGCCCATCAGAGCCGCCCGGTCCTCCACCTCCCGCAGACGGTCCGGATCGGAGGTTTCCGCATAGGCCTCCACGAAGGTGTGGTATACCCGCTGGATGACATCCCGCTCCACGCCCAGGAATTCCATGGAGTCGTTGGGATCCACCGAGGTGAAGCAGATGTAGCTCATGTAGAGACCGGCCAGCTCGAACACCGGATCCCCCACGCAGAGGGTGTCCATGTCGATGAGCATCATCTCGCCGTTCGCCATCATCACGTTCTTCATCTGCGGATCGCCGTGGAGGACGTGGCCGGAGTAGGGCAGGGCTTCCAGAAGCCGGTTCACCCGCTCGAAGGTCTCCTTCGGCAGCCGGTCGGTCACCAGCCGCAGATAGTTCCGGAAGGTGTCCCGGGCGTCCGGAAGCTCCCCGGGCTCCGTCTCCACGCTGTGGATGGTCTTCAGGAAGGCGGCGTACTGCCGGGCCAGCGCGTTCGCGTTCTCGGGATGCCGGACCAGGGCGTCGTTGCAGCTCTCCGCCTTCACCATTTCAAACACCGTGCCCAGGCAGTCCCCCACCCGCACGATATCGAAGGGGATGGCGGTGGGGATGCCCTTCAGGAAAGCCTGCTTCGAGCGCTTCAGTTCGTTCTCCAGCATGGGATAATAGGCCGCGTTCCGGTACAGCTTCAGCACCGTGTCCTCGTCCAGGCGGTACACGGTCCCCACGGCGCCGCTGCCGATGATCTCGCAGCCGTCGATGCTGACCTCCCGGGGCTTGCGCCGCACGTCCATCAGGGAGGTGAAGCCCGTGATGTCCAGCGTCTGGTATACCTCGGGCGAGACGTTGCGGATCATCAGCGGCTTCGCGGCCTCTTTTCCGAGCGCCAGCAGCACGCGGAGCCCCGCGCTGGTGATGTAGGTCAGCGCATCGGCGTCCAGCACCGCCGCGGCGCCCGGGTGTTCCGCCATGGCGGCCCGGATCGCTTCCCCGACGGCGCTGCTGTTCTCCGAGGTGATCCGGCCCTCAAGAAAGCACACGAGGGCCTCGTTTTCCATCTGTGTCCTCATGGTCGGCCTCCTGTCAGAGATGGTCAGGGCTCAAACTCCACGCGCACGACCCGGCCCAGGAAGGTCAGCTCGCTCAGCTGCATGCTGTCGGCCTCGTACTCCCGGTTGTAGCGCTGGAGGAGCACCGTGGTGGCGTCCAGCTTCTTGACTTTGCGCAGATGGCGACTGCCGTTGATGTCCACCAGCATCACCGCGCCGTCGATGGGGCTCTGGGCGGGGACCACCAGCGCCAGGTCATTCTGATGGATTCGGAAACCCCGCATGTTGTCGTCGGGCACCAGGAAGTAAAAGACCTTGTCCGGCGCGGCGCCTTCGATGCGGCCGTTGAGAATGGGCAGCAGCCGGTGATCCACGGGCTGCATCACCGCGTTGTATACCGGCACGTTCTTCAGCATGCTCTTCAGGGCGTCCAGCCAGACGGATCCGCCGACGCCCTCCTGTTCCGCTTCGGTCGCGGTGGAGGCTACCTTCACCGCTTCCGGCTGAGGACGCGCGGCCTCCACGGCTCTGGCCACGGATGGGCTGGCCTGCGCGAGATCCACCGTGGCGGCGATGTCGTCCAGGGAAAAGTCGGCCTCATTCTGCTGCTTCAGGCCGATGGTGCGGAGGATGCGCCGGGCCTGCTCATCGTTGATGATGCGGGTGCCGGCCTCCACCGCCATGATATAGCTTTCGCTGACGCCGCACTTGCGCGCCACCTGCCTGGGGGTCAGTTTCTGGCGCAGGCGCTCCGTGCGGATCAGATCACCGAGTCGGGACATAAGGCAGATCGCTCCTTCAAGAATAACGTCGGGATCCCGGAGAAAGGGTCATTCCCTCCCGCAAAGGCGGCGGACCGCCTCCGCCAGCTCCGGGGGCAGGGGAGAATCCACGCAGGCGGCAAAGCGTTCCGGCCGCAGCGGGGGATGGTCCGCGAAATACGCCGCCACCGCGTCGGCCCGCCGGGTGCGTCCCATGAGGCTGTACCAGACGAACCAGTCCTCCAGGTGCCCCAGGGGGACCGCCGCGCCCAGCACAGGCGCTGTCCCTGCCGCGCTGTCCGGACCGATGACCGCCCGGATCCCGCTGTCGAAGACCATGCCGCCGCAAAGGTCAACATCCGCGCCGTCGAAGTGGTAGGATGCATGGAAGCAGCCGTTTTCTTCGGTCGTGTCCCCGCGCATGCCCAGCCGCGACAGGACCTTGTCCGCCGCGGCGGCTTGCTCCGGCGGGACCATCACGTCGAAATCGTGGAACGTGTCCAGGATGCCCCGGCAGACCAGCAGCCAGCTTCCCCCCAGGGAAAAGGGCACACCGGCGGCCGTGAGCTTTTCGGTCAGGCGTTTCAGGGCTTTCTCTTTCAGGGCCAAGGCGGTCACTCCTCACGGGATGGTGGATGATCACGTCCATTTTACCGCATTGCGCGGATGTTGGCAAGAAGGAAATGAGCCGGACGCCTTCCCGGCGTCCCCGAAAAAACCCTTGACGAATCCTGCAAGATGTGGTCTAATAAATGAAGAAGAACACAGGAGCCACCGGGCTGTGCTTTTGGCTGTACCGGAAGCCGGGCGGCCCGTCAGCAAGAATGAAAGCGGGTGGAACCATGCAGGAGACGGCACCAGCGGAGACAGAACGCCGGTCATTCCACAGCGGTGAGGACTGCCGCCTGTGGAACAGCCTCGGCGCGCACCCGGTCCGCGTGAACCGTCGGAAGATGTGGCGCTTCGCCGTGTGGGCGCCGCAGGCCCGGCAGGTCAGCCTGGTGGGCGAATTCAACCGCTGGGACCGGGAAGCGACCCCCATGGCCCGGGAGGAGGACGGCGTATGGACCGTCGTGCTTCCCGCCGGACTCTTCGACATCGCGTCCGATCCCGCGCGCTATTCCTATCCCGACGCGGACCGGAAGATCCTGAACTACAAGTTCGCCGTCCTCGGCGAGGACGGGGAATGGCATTTCCGGGGCGATCCCTGCGCCTTCCGCATGGAGCAGCGGCCCAACACGGCCTCCTGCCTGTGCGACCTGTCGGACTACCGCTGGCAGGACGCGGACTGGATGAAGGCACGGGCGAGCTATTGCTCCGGCAGCAGCCCCGTCAGCATTTACGAGGTCCATCTGGGCTCCTGGCGAAAGGGCGAGAACGGCCGGACCCTGACCTATGGGGAGATCGCCGATCAGCTGATCCCCTATGCCCTGGACATGGGCTACACGCACCTGGAACTGCTGCCGGTGATGGAGCATCCCTTCGACGGATCCTGGGGCTATCAGGTGACGGGCTATTTCGCCGCCACCTCCCGCTACGGCGCGCCGCAGGAGCTGATGGCCCTCATCGACCGCTGCCATCAGGCCGGCCTCGGCGTGATCCTGGACTGGGTGCCCGCCCATTTCCCGAAGGACGAGAACGGCCTGCGCCGCTTTGACGGCTCCTGCCTGTACGAGCATCCCGATCCCCGGCGCGGCGAGATGCCCCAGTGGGGCACCTGCCTGTTCAACTTCGAGCGCCCTGAGGTCTGCTCCTTCCTCAAATCCAGCGCCTTTTTCTGGCTGGAACGGTTCCACGCCGACGGCCTGCGGGTGGACGCGGTGAGCGCCATGCTCTATCTGGACTTCGGCAAGGATCACGGACAGTGGCTGCCCAACGAGCGGGGCGGCCGCGAAAACCACGCGGCCATCCGTTTCCTGCGGGAGCTGAACACCGCCGTGGCCGCGGAGTTCCCCGGCGTGATGATGATCGCGGAGGAGTCCACCGCCTTCCCGCTGGTGACCCGCTCCGCCGAAGAAGGCGGCCTCGGCTTCACGCTGAAGTGGAACATGGGCTGGATGAATGACACGCTGGCCTACATCAAGGAAGATCCCATCTTCCGCAAGTGGCACCACAACCGCATCACCTTCGGCATGACCTATGCCTTCTCCGAGCGCTTCCTGCTCCCCTTCTCCCACGACGAGGTGGTGCACGGCAAGAAGTCCATGCTCGACAAGCAGCCGGGCGACATCTGGAAGAAGTTCGCGGGGCTGCGGGCTCTGTACGGCTACCAGATGAGCCAGCCCGGCAAGAAGCTGCTCTTCATGGGCGGAGAGTTCGGCCAGTTCATCGAGTGGCGGCACGACGATCCCCTGGACTGGTTCCTGCTGCTGTACGACATGCATCCCCAGCTGCAGGCCTGTGTCCGCGACATGAACCGCCTCTACCGCGAGACCCCGGCCCTGCACGACGATACGCTGGAGTGGAAGGGCTTCCGCTGGGTGCAGGTGGACGACCGGGACAACAGCGTCTTCGCGTACCTCCGCTCGGACCGGGAGGGGAACAGCCTCCTCTGCCTGACCAACTTCACGCCTGTTTATCACCCGGTCTACCGCCTCGGCCTGCCTTCCCCGGGAACGCTGACCGAGGTCCTGAACACCGACCGCAATATCTACGGCGGCTCGGACCAGCACAATCCCGCCCCGGTGCATACCGAGGAGACCCCCTGGCAGGATCTCCCCTGCAGCCTGGAGCTGCGGATTCCGCCGATGGCCGCCGTCTGGTTCCGCTTCGACCGGGACGACCCCGGACCCGAGACCGCGCCGGATCCCGCCGCGCGCGAATGACCCCGTTCCCCGTGCATCCGCGGCATGGGCCGCTTTGCAAATATGGCTACCGGATCACAAACGAAGGAGTGTGTTTCCCCGATGATGAGAAAGAAGACCTGTGTTGCCATGCTTCTGGCGGGCGGTCAGGGCAGCCGTCTCGGCATCCTGACCCAGCGGGTGGCCAAGCCCGCTGTGCCCTACGGCGGCAAGTACCGCATCATTGACTTCCCCCTGTCCAACTGCACCAACAGCGGCATCGACACCGTGGGCGTGCTGACCCAGTACCAGCCCCTGGAACTGAACGCCTACATCGGCAGCGGCGCCCCCTGGGACCTGGACCTGACCAACGGCGGCGTGTTCGTGCTGCCGCCCTACCAGAAGGGCAAGGTCGGCGAGTGGTATCGCGGCACCGCCAACGCCATCTATCAGAACATGGCCTTCATCGAGCAGTATCACCCCGACTACGTGCTGATCCTCTCGGGCGACCACATCTACAAGATGGATTACAACGCCATGCTCCAGCACCACATCCGCCACGGCGCCGACGCCACCATCGCCGTCCGTGAGGTCCCGTGGGAGGAAGCGCCCCGCTTCGGCATCATGAACACCGACAGCGAGGACAACATCGTCGAATTCGAGGAGAAGCCCAAGAAGCCCAAGAGCAACAAGGCCTCCATGGGCGTCTATATCTTCACGTGGGAGAAGCTGCGCAAGTACCTGACCGAGGACGAGGCCGACAAGACCTCCTCCAACGACTTCGGCAAGAATATCATCCCGAAGATGCTGGCCGAAAAGCAGGTGCTGGTCGCCTATTCCTTCGCCGGCTACTGGAAGGACGTCGGTACCATCGAGAGCCTGTGGGAAGCCAACATGGACCTGCTGGCCACCCCCATGCCCATCGATATGCACGACAAGAAGTGGCGCATCTTTGCCCGCAATCCCGGCTACGCTCCCCATTACATCGCCGAAGGCGCCGTGGTCCATGACTCCCTGGTCACCGAGGGCACCGAGATCTTCGGTCACGTGGAGCACTCCGTGATCTTCTCCGGCGTCACCGTCGAGGAAGGCGCGAAGGTCGAGGACGCGGTCATCATGCCCGGCGCGGTCATCAAGCGCGGCGCCGTGGTCCGCCGTTCCATCATCGCCGAGGACGCCGTGATCGGCGCCGGCTCCGTGGTGGGCGAGGAGACCGGCAACATCGCCGTCGTGGGCTTTGGCGTGACGCTGCCCGCGGGCGTGTCCGTGGCCGCCGGCCAGCAGGTGGACGAGTCCGTCACCTTCTGATCAGTCAGCAGAGCATAGGCGATCCTGAATTCACAAGAAAGGGTTGGAAATCCATGAAAGACGTAATGGGTGTGATCTACACCGGTGAAAACGACGCCCGGCTGCGCGAACTCACCATGACCCGAGCAATCGCCGCCCTGCCTGTGGCCGGCCGCTATCGCGTCATCGACTTCCTCGTATCCTCCATGGTCAACGCCCGCATGCGCAATGTCGGCGTCATCATGCAGAAAAATTACCACTCCCTGATGGACCATCTGGGCTCCGGCAAGGAATGGGACCTCCACGGCAAGAACGACGGCCTGTACCTGCTGCCGCCCTTCCTGACCCGCGAGAACGTGGGCGTGTACACGGGCGTTCTGGACGCCCTGCGCTCCAACACCAACTATCTCAGCCGCTCCCGCCAGGAGTACGTGGTCTTCTCCGGCACCAACTTCATCTACAACACCCACATGCGCGAGTTCATCCAGTACCATCTGGACAGCGGCGCCGAGATCTCCCTGATGTACACCCGCGATCCCTCCGTGCAGCGCGAGGAATTCGGCACCTACCTGAACGTGGGTGAGGACGGCCGGGTGCTGGACATCGAGAAGGATCCCACCAAGCCCAACAACGACGCGACCTTTATGGAGGTCTTCATCTGCCGCCGCGATCTCCTTCGCCAGCTGGTGGACAAGGCGGTGGCCCACGGCCAGCACGACATCATCCGCGACGTGCTGATGCCCATGGCGGCCACGGGTCAGGCACGGATCAACGCCTGGGAGCACAAGGGCCCGGTCTGGCTGATCGACTCCGTGCAGGCCTTCTTCCGCTTCAACATGGACGTGCTGAACACCCAGACCCGCCGGGCCCTCTTCCCCGAGGATCTGCCCGTGTTCACCAAGGTGCGCGACGAGATGCCCGCCCGCTACGGCGACAGCGTGACCTGCGTCAACTCCCTGGTGGCCGACGGCTGCATCATCGAGGGCACGGTGGAGAACTCCATCCTCTTCCGCGGCGTGCGCATCGCCCCCGACGCCCATGTCAAGAACTGCATCATCATGCAGGACGGCCAGGTCCATTCCGGCGCCTACATCGAGAACTGCATCCTCGACAAGCAGGCGGTCATCAAGCGCAACGCGCGGCTGATCGGTCCTGACGCGTACCCCATCGTGATCGCCAAGAACGTGGTGATCTGATGATCCCGCCGCGCCGGCTCCCGGGCCGGCGCGGCTGTTATCGTGGAACCGATTCTGTGCGCATGGAGGCATGATCCGATGAAGATTCTCTTTACCGCCAGCGAATGCGTCCCCTTTGTCAAGACCGGCGGCCTGGCCGATGTGGTCGGCGCGCTGGCTCCCGTCCTGGCGAAGCAAGGGCACGACGTCCGCGTCATGATCCCGCTCTACGCCCACATCCCGCAGACCTATGTGGAGCGCCTTGAGCATGTGACCGACTTTGAGATCCAGCTGGGATGGCGCCGCCAGTACTGCGGCATCGAAAAACTGGAGGACAACGGCGTTACCTGGTATTTTGTCGACAACAAGTTCTACTTCGGCCGCTCCTATATCTATGGCATGGGCGGCGACGAGTACGAACGCTTCGGCTTTTTCTGCCGCGCCTGCCTGAACGCCCTGCCCCTGATCAACTTCCAGCCGGACGTCATCCACGCTCACGACTGGCAGAGCGGCATGGTTCCCGCACTGCACAAGATCCAGTATGCGCATCTGCCCTTCTACTCGGGCATCAAGGATATCTACACCATCCACAATCTGCAGTATCAGGGCATCTTCGGCATCAAAGAGGTGCAGGACGTGCTGGGCCTGGGCGACAGCCTGTGGACCAACGACAAGCTGGAGTGCTTCGGCTGCGCCAATTACATGAAGGCCGCGCTGGTGTACGCCGACCTGATCACCACCGTCAGTCCCTCCTATGCCGAGGAGATCCAGACCGCCTATTACGGCGAGCGCCTCGACGGCCTGCTCCGGGCCCGCAAGCACCAGCTCTACGGCGTGCTGAACGGCCTGGACGTGGTGGATTACGATCCCGCCGCCGATCCCTTCATCGCTCAGAATTACGGTCCGGACGACGTTTCCGGCAAGGCCGCGTGCAAAAAGGCCCTGCAGGAGGAGCTGGGCCTGGACGTGGATCCCGCGGTGCCGATCATCGGCATGGTGGGCCGCCTGAGCAACCAGAAGGGCCTGGATCTGGTGGATTACATCATCGCCGACCTGATGGCGGAAAAGGTGCAGCTGGTGGTGCTCGGCATGGGCGAGAGCCGCTATGTCAACCTCTTCTCCTGGGCCGAGGGCGAGTACAAGGGACGGGTGGCCGCCCGCTTCACCATGGACAGCGGCCTGGCGCACCGGATCTATGCCGGCTGCGATATGTTCCTGATGCCCAGCCAGTTCGAGCCCTGCGGCCTGAGCCAGATGATCGCCATGCGCTACGGCACGGTGCCGATCGTCCGCGAGACCGGCGGCCTCCGGGATACGGTGCTCTCCTACAATGAGTTCACCGGCGACGGCAACGGCTTCACCTTCTTCAACTACAACGCGCACGACATGCTGCATGTCATCCAGCGCGCCATGAAGTACTACAGCGGGGAGCCGAAGGTCTGGAAGCAGCTGCAGGAGCGCGGCATGAAGGGCGACTATACCTGGGACCGCAGCGCCGCCAAGTATGTGGAACTCTACCGCGGCATGCTCGGGGAAGCCGCCCTGCGGGATCCTTCCGAACCCGACTGAGAAGAACGCCGCGTCCGGATCGTCATGGCGGTCCGGGCGGAAGACCCCTCTTTTCCCACAGCCGTGCGCCTTCAGGCGCACGGTTTTGACTTGCCGCCGCTTGACATCGCCCCATCCCCTCACTATAATGGGAAGGCCGCGCCCGTGGGAGGCCGCGGCGGGAACTGTGACGAAGAGAGAAGAGGCACCTTATGATTCGGGAAGACATCCGCAACATCGCCATTATCGCCCACGTCGACCACGGCAAGACCACCCTGGTGGACCAGATGCTCAAGCAGGGCGGCGCTTATCACGAGAACCAGCAGACCGTGGACCGCGTCATGGACTCCGGCGACATCGAGCGGGAGCGCGGCATCACCATCCTGGCCAAGAACACGGCCGTGCACTACATGGGCCACAAGATCAACATCGTCGACACCCCCGGCCACGCCGATTTCGGCGGCGAGGTGGAGCGCGTGCTGAAGATGGTGGACGGCGTCCTCCTGCTGGTGGACAGCTTCGAGGGCCCCATGCCCCAGACCCGCTTCGTGCTGCAGAAGGCCCTGGACCTGAAGCTGAAGGTGCTGATCGTCATCAACAAGATCGACCGCCCCGACGCCCGCTGCGAGGAGGTGGTCTCCGAGATCCTGGACCTGCTCATCGACCTGGAGGCCGACGAGAGCACCCTGGACAACCCCATCCTCTACGTCTCCGCCCGCAAGGGCACGGCGACCCTGAACCTGGAGGAGCCCGGCACCGACCTGAAGCCCCTCTTCGACAGCATCCTGGAGTTCATCCCGGCCCCCGAGGGCGATCCCGACGGCCCGGCCCAGGTGCTGATCTCCACCATCGACTATTCCGACTACGTGGGCCGCATCGGCGTGGGCCGCATCCAGCGCGGCGTCTTCCGCGAGGGCATGCAGGTGGTCTACACCAACATCGAGACCGGAAAGACCTCGCCCCAGTTCCGCCTCAGCGGCCTGTATCAGTTCGACGCCCTGAAGCGCGTCCCGGCCACCGAGGTCAGCATGGGCGACATCGTGGCGCTCTCCGGCATGGAGGGGCTTTCCATCGGCGACACGGTCTGCGACCCCGCCCACGTGGAGGGCCTGCCCTTCGTGAAGATCTCCGAGCCCACCGTGACCATGACCTTCTCCGTCAACGACAGCCCCTTCGCGGGCCGGGAGGGCGAGTACGTCACCAGCCGCCACCTGCGGGCCCGCCTCATGCGGGAACTGCAGACGGACGTATCGCTGCGGGTGAACGAGACCGACTCCACCGACGCTTTCGAGGTCTGCGGCCGCGGCGAGCTGCATCTGTCCATCCTCATCGAGAACATGCGCCGCCAGGGCTATGAGTTTGCCGTCAGCAAGCCCCGGGTCATCTACAAGGAGATCGACGGAAAGAAGTGCGAGCCCGTCGAGCGCCTGGTGGTGGACACCCCTCAGGCCAGCGCCGGCGCCGTCATCGAGAAGATCGGCCGCCGCCGGGGCGAGCTCGTGCACATGTCCGGCTCCGACCGGGTGCGCCTGGAGTTCCTGGTGCCCTCCCGCGGCCTCTTCGGCTACCGCTCCGAGTTCATGACCGACACCCGGGGCGAGGGCATCATGTCCGCCGTGTTTGAGCGCTACGAGCCGGTGAAGGGCGAGATCCCCCACCGGAACTTCGGCGCCCTGGTGGCCCACGAGGCCGGCCAGTCCAACAACTACGGCCTGTTCTACGCCCAGGAGCGCGGCACCCTGTTCATCGGCTCCCAGGTGGAGGTCTACGAGGGCATGATCGTGGGCCAGAACGCCCGCCCCGGCGACCTGGTGGTGAACGTCTGCAAGCAGAAGCACGTCACCAACATGCGCAACGCCTCTGCCTCCGAGAACGCCCTGCGGCTGGTCTCCGTCCATCCCCTGAGCCTGGAGGAGTGCCTCGAGTTCATCGACGACGATGAGCTGCTGGAGGTCACCCCGAAGACCCTTCGCATGCGCAAGCGCGTCCTCTCCGCCGGCGACCGCGCCCGCGCCTGGCGCAATCAGTCCTGATCCGCGCCCTGACCGGGCCGCCCGCACCCCCCTCCGGAATCCCGGAGGGTTTTTGCGTAGGCGGAAGCGGATGGCGCACCCGTCCTTCGCGGGATTTGTGCGGGTTTTTGCGGGATTCGCTTTGATGTCTTGCCCAAACGCATGGTTTATCGTATAATCATCCTATTCAGAAGACCCTTTCATCCTGATAGAAACGGATCCGCACCCCGCCTGCCGCAACGAGACCCAGGAAGGAGAATGGATATGAGGCAAAAACTGTGGATCACACTGCTGACGGCGACCCTGCTGGCGCTTTTGTGCCTGACGGCCGCGGCGTCGGACTACAACTTCACCACCGAGCCGCAGGATTCGTACGAATACGATCCTTCCACCCTGAGCTGCAAGGTCTCATGGGTGACGGACTTCACACCGGTGCGGGTGGAGATCGTCCGGCGCACGGGCAGCAGCTATGCGAACTATGAGTACATGGTGGCCGCGACGCTGGACAGCCCGAAGAAGAGCGACAGCTACACCTTCCACACCACGGACCTGAACTGGAGCGGCACGTACCTGATCCGGGCATATTACCGGGACACGAACTGGATCAGCTCGTACGCTTTCACCGTCAGTACGGACAGCCTTGATTACACGGCAGAGCCGGAAGACGGGCAGGCTTTCACCTACGATCCGGCGACGCTGACCTGCACGGTACCGTGGACGACCAATTTCACGCCGACGCGGGTGGAGATCGTCCGGCGCACGGGCAGCAGCTACGCGAACTATGAGTACACGGTGGCCGCGACGCTGGACAGCCCGAAGGCCGACGACAGCTACACCTTCCACACCGCGGATGAGAACTGGCAGGGCACGTACCTGATCCGGGCCTATTACCGGGATACGAGCTGGATCAGCTCGTACGCCTTCACCGTCAGTACGAGCAGCCTCGATTACACGTCGGAGCCGGGCGACGGGCAGGTTTTCACCTATGATCCGGCCACGCTGACCTGCACGGTGCCGTGGAAGACCACCTTCAAGCCGGTGCGGGTGGAGATCGTCCGGCGCACGGGCAGCAGCTACTCGAACTACGAGTATACGGTGATCGCGACCCTGAACAGCCCGAAGAAGAGCGACAGCTACGTCTTCCGCACCACGGACCAGCACTGGAGCGGCACGTTCCTGATCCGGGCCTATTACCGGGACACGAACCGGATCACCTCGAATGCTTTTACCGTCAGCACGTCTTCCCTCGCCTTCACGCAGGAGCCTGCGGACACCTCCCTGCTGGCCCCCGTGACAGTCGGCTTCGGCACGAACTTCAGGCCGGTGCGCTGTGAGCTGTATAACGTGAACACGCAGAAGGTCGTCACCCCCTCTCCCGCCTTCGGTGCGGACGGACAGACCGTCACGCTTGACCACCGGCATCGCGGCACCTTCAGGATCCGCGCTTACTACAACAGCAATAACTATGTGATCAGCGATCCCTTCACCGTTACCGGCGAATGCGGCGTGGTGTTCGACGTCCAGGGCGTCGGGACCGCGCCCGCGGCGCAGCCGATCTCCGCAGGCGGCCGCGCGGTCCGTCCGACGGACCCCGCCGCCACGGGCTGGCGCTTCGGGGGCTGGTTCACGGACAAGGACTGCACCACGCCCTATGACTTCTCGACGTCCGTGACCTACATGCGGGTGCTGTACGCGAAGTGGGACATGAAGACCTTCACCGTGACCTTCCGGGCCAACGGCCGGGGAAGCGATCCCGCGCCGCAGACCGTGCAGGAGGGCCAGCGCGCCGAGTACCTCCAGCTGACGTACAACGATCTTCTCTTCGGCGGGTGGTATACGGAACCCGGCTGCGTGAACCAGTACACCTTCTCCGCCCCGGTCATGGGGGACATCACCCTGTACGCGTGGTGGGGCCACATCGTCACCTTCGACCACGGCGACCGGGGCCCGGACAGCAGCGAGCTGGCCTGGCAGTTCGTCCGCATCGGCAAGAAGGCCGTATGCCCCGATTACTTCACCGAGCCGGGCGAGGACGGCTGGTATGTGTACGAATGGGTCGAGATCAATGAATACGGCGCGGAGGTATCCTTCGATTTCGCCGATACGGTCAACAGGCACCTGATGCTCCACGCGGACTGGCGGTTCGACGGCTCGGAGATCACCTACGACTGGGACGGACACACGGTCACCCGCTACGAGATCGACGGCACGGCATACGACACCGAGGGAGAGACCAGCGTCATCATGGTGCGGACAGGCGAGATGATCCCCCTGCCCGTGCCCACCGCCTATGAGGACTACGGAGGATACACCTTCCTCGGCTGGTACCTTGGCGCGAACACCACTCCCTTTGAGCCCGAGGAAGCCGGGGACCAGGCGCCGATGCGCCTGTACGCGAAATGGGCGCGCAATCCCCGGGTCCAAATGTATTTCCTCTATCCCAACGAATGGCACGATACTCACAGCAGCTACAATGTGCGGTACGGGACCGTGCCGGCGGAAAGCGACACCTTCTTCCGGGGCTTCGAGACGGTGAGCACGCCCTCCAACGCGCCGGGCTGGGCCTTCACCGGCTGGTACACCGATGAAGACTGCACGGTGCCCTTCGACAAAACGCTGCCCGTGACGGCGGACGTCGACCTGTATGCGGGGTGGGAGCAGGTCACCTACACCGTGCGCTTTGTCAGCGACGGCGAACCGGCCGAGGTGGAGACCCGCGCCCTGCACTACGGCGACACCATCACCCGCCCGGAGACCCTGCCCGAGAAGGAAGGCTTTGTCATCAGCGCCTGGCGGGACGCGGACGGCCGCACCATGTGGGCGACGGGCGGCTACGTGACCTGCACCTGCGAAGGGAACGCCGTCTTCGAGGCGGTGTGGGTCCCCGATGGCATCAGGATCGATCAGTACAGCTTCCCGGATGACAATTTCCGCGCGCTCGTATCGGACAAGAAGATCGACACGAACGAGGATGGCGTCCTGTCCCCGGCCGAGTGCAGCGCGGTCACCGCCATCGCCTGCAGCGGGATGGAGATCAGCAGCCTCCAGGGCATCGGGTACTTCACCGAGCTGAAGAACCTGCACTGCTACAACAACCGGCTGACGGCGCTGGACCTGTCCGGGAACCCCAAGCTGGTGACCGTGAACTGCTATAACAACCAGTTGACGGCGCTGGACCTGAGCAACAACCCGGAGGTCACATCCGTGTACGCTCAGAACAACTGTCTGACCTCCGTGAATCTGGTCCGGTGTACGAAAATGACAAATCTCAACCTCTACGACAACCCGGATCTGACGGAGCTTGAACTCAACGGCCCTGTTCTCCGCATCCTGAAGATCTACAGGACGGGCATCACGGGCATGGACCTCACGGGCTGCCCCGGTCTCGCGCTGGCAGTCGTCAAAGCGCCGACATACCAATACAACAGCGATGGCTACGAGACCCGCTCGGCGCGCTACAATGGCTGGATGCATACGATCTATGTTGACATCAATGCCCCGAGCGACGGCTTTATCACCGAGGGCATCCTCATCAACGAGGCCAACTTCCCGGATCAAGGCTTCCGCACGTATGTGCTGGAGAAGGTCGACACCAACGGCAACGGCGCCTTGACCCCGGACGAGACCGCCGCGGTATACAGCATCAACAACTATGCTTCGTCCGTGACGGTCATGAAAAACCTGCAGGGCAGCGAGTTCTTCCCCGGTCTGACAGTTATCCAAATGTTGTTCAGCGGCCTGACGGAGCTGGACCTGAGCGGCAATCCCGCCGTTTCGAGCATCGGCCTGTACAACACCGCGCTGACAGCGCTGGACGTGACCGGCCTGACACAGTTGACGACCCTGAGCGTTACCGGCAGCGTGCGCCTGGAGACCGTGACCCTCGGGGATGCTCCGCTGACCTACCTTTACCTTGCGGACGATCCGGCGCTGCAGTCTCTCGACATCAGCGGCCAGCCTGCGCTGCTCAAGGCCGTGATGGAGGGTGAGCGCACCGTCAGCGGCAGCTTGGTCCGCTATTCCTGGCGCTGGTCAGACGGACACCAGAATTCCCTCGTCGGTACGCTTGAGACGGATGCGGGCGTGCAGATCCCCGTCGCCCACTGGGAATGGACCGGCGTCGAGGAGGCAGCGTTCATCCTGCCCGACGGCCGCAGCGTACCCGCCGGCGTGACCCGGACGCCGAACGCCGACGGCACGACCGTCACCTTCACCGCGACCGTAGCCTTCGGGCAGTATGTCTTCGAGGACAGCCGCACATATCTCCCTGTCACCTTCGAAGGAACGGATGAACCGGAACGCCTGCTGCAGAGCGGGGACTACCTCGCGCAGCCGGAGGATCCCTTCGTCGCAGGGCAGATCTTCCTCGGCTGGTGCCTGGACGCGGACGGCACGGAACCCGTGGACTTCGCCGCGCCGGTCACCGCGGGCTTCACCGTGTACGCGGTCTGGAACATCCCCGCGCCGGAAGGCTTCATCCGCCTGCCGGACGCGCTGCGGCACGTGGAGAATGCGGCCTTCGAAAGCATTCCCGCTGAAGCCGCGGTGATCCCGCCGTCGGTGGAGACCATCGCCCCCAACGCCTTTGCGCCGAGCGAAGTGCGGTATATCTACGGCATTCCCGGCACCCTCGCCGAGACCTATGCCAACGTCTACGGATTCACCTTCGTCCCGGTCGACGACGCCTGGCTTGCGTCTCACTGACACGGCATCCTTCGCCGGCGGGCGCGTCATGCCCCGCCGGCTTTTGACGGTCTTCCCGTCTGCGCCGGGGATTGCCTGTTCATCCCTTCGCATGGCCGGGCCGCGGCACCCGAAAACGCCTTTCCGAGGGATCCGGTGAACGCTTTCCCTGCCCGCCCTCCGCGGGAGCCCGGGGGGTGGACCGAGCGGCGACCGCCGGGAAACAGCGCCCGGCGCGTTTTGCCTGTGTAAAAGCGCCCGGCGCGTTTTGTCCGGGCATTGAAAAACCGCGATGTATGTGCTATGATAGGCTATCGGGAAAGGGGTCGATGAAGATGAGAAAGGCATTTGCGGCTCTCCTGGCGGTGCTGATGTGTCTGACGCCCGTGCTCGCCGGCGCCGACGACGGCTATCTGGGGCTCGTGGCCACCCTCGTCAGCGAGGACCAGCTGGGAGAACCCGACCGTGTGGTGGAGATGAACGAGGTGTCCGAGGGCTTTGACCTGAACGTCTGCACCGCGTGGTTTTTCCTTGACATAGAAAGCTGCATGCTGGTGATCTCCGGCGAGGACGCCAACGGACGGATCATGGGCGTATTCTGGGTAGGCCGGGATTTCGAGACGATCCACGCCATCGCCTACGCGATGACCGCCAACTACGAGACCATGGCCGGGCTGTGCGAGCACGGCTTCTTCATCAGCTTCCACCTGGCCGACGGCACCGAGGTGAACATCACCAACGCCGAGCAGGCCGCGCAGTACGTGGAGTTCATGTACGGCAGCGACTGATCGCCCCGGAGGCAAGCCCATGGAACAGCTCTCATTGTTTGATGACCGCAGGGAGACCGCGCCGCTGGCCAGCCGCCTCCGGCCCGAGACCCTGGCGGAATACGTGGGGCAGGGGCACCTGATCGGCCCCGGGAAGCCTCTGCGCCTGCTGATCGAGCGGGATCAGGTGACCTCCATGATCTTCTGGGGGCCGCCCGGCGTGGGCAAGACCACCCTCGCCCGCATCATCGCCCATACCACCCGCGCGGCCTTTGTGGAGTTCAGCGCGGTGACCAGCGGGATCAAGGAAGTCCGCGAGGTCATGGCCAGGGCCGAGGAAAACCGGCGGTCCGGCCAGCGCACCATCCTCTTCACCGACGAGATCCACCGCTTCAACAAGGCCCAGCAGGACGCGTTCCTGCCCTATGTGGAGCGCGGCAGCATCATCCTGATCGGCGCCACGACGGAGAACCCCTCCTTCGAGATCAATGCCGCCCTTCTGTCCCGCTGCAAGGTCTTCATCCTGCGGCAGCTCACCGAGGACGACCTGCTGGTGCTGCTGCGGCAGGCGCTTGAAAGCCCCAAGGGGTTCGGCGGCCAGCGCATCGCGGTGACGGAAGACCAGCTCCGGGCTATCGCCCGCTTCGCCAACGGCGATGCCCGCACCGCCCTCAACACCCTGGAGATGGCGGTGCTGAACGGCGATATCGGCCCGGACGGCGGCACGACGGTCACCGACCAGGTGCTGGCTGACAGCATGAACCACCGCTCCCTGCTCTACGACAAGAACGGCGAGGAGCACTACAACCTGATCTCCGCCCTGCACAAGTCCATGCGCAATTCCGACCCGGACGCGGCAGTCTACTGGCTGACCCGGATGCTGGACGGCGGCGAGGAACCGCTGTACATCGCCCGGAGGCTGGTGCGCTTCGCATCGGAGGATGTGGGAATGGCGGATTCCCAGGCCCTGCCCCTGGCCGTCGCGGCCTATCAGGCCTGCCACTTCATCGGCATGCCGGAGTGCAGCGTCCACCTGACCCACGCGGCCGTGTACCTGTCCATGGCGCCGAAGTCCAACGCGGTCGACGTGGCCTATATGCGGGCGGCGGAGGACGTGCGCCAAAGCCCCGCGGAGCCTGTGCCCCTCCACATCCGGAACGCCCCGACCGCGCTGATGAAGGAGGCGGGCTACGGAAAGGGCTACCAGTACGCCCACGACACGGAGGAAAAGCTGACCCGCATGACCTGCCTGCCCGACAGCCTGCAGGGCAAGCGCTATTATCAGCCCACCGCCCAGGGCGCCGAAGCCCGGGTGAAGGAGCGCCTCGACGAGATCCTTCGCTGGAAAGCCGGCGATGATTCATCATCAGATTAACGGGGAGGAATCGAACTTGCTGACTCAATCTCAACGTTCCAAGCTGCGGATCAGCCTGATCCTGCTGATCGCGGCGGCAGCCGTATTCGCGGTGTGCGCGGTGCTCAGCCGGATCCTCGGCGCCACCGGCGCGTTCGGACTGCACGAGGCGGCCGTGCTGCTGGCGATCGCGGCGGCCGCGGCGCTGACCGCCTGGTCCGGATACATGGCCCTGCGGAAGACGGAGCAGGGGAAGAAACTGCCGGCCGTGGTCTTCGTGTCTGTCTTCGCGGTCCTCATGTTCACCCAGGCCTGGTATTACTTTGCGGGCTTTGTGCGGCAGAATTCCGAATGGCTGAACCTTGTCGGCGCTGTGGGCTATCTGACGGAGGCGGCTGTGGTCGCGATCTTCTACGCCTATGCCTACACCGCCCGCAGGGCGAAGTCCCTGGGCCTGTGGATCGCCGCGCTGATCACGGCCGTCATCTCCGCGGTCTGCCTCACCACCTGGACCGTGGTGGAGCTGATCGACGCGATCCGGCAGTTCGACACCCTGACGGCGGACACCGGCCTGGCCGGGATCCTGCTGCTCGTGGGCGAACTGGTCCTGAACGTCGGCGTGCTGGCGGGCATCGCCGTCGGCATGCGCAAGGTGAGCGGCGAGGCTCCCACCGCGGTGCCCGATATGTTCTCCGTGCTCTCTCTCTACAGAAAGAGCCTGAGAAAGGAGCGTGACTGAGATGTATATGAATCTGGGTCATAAGCTGAAGGTCATCGCCAGGGTCGCGTTCTGGGTGCTGCTTGCGCTCATCGAGGCCGCCGGCGCGTTGATCCTGGTCGGCATCGCCGCCGGCCGGTACGAAGCCGAGCCCGTCCGCCTCGCGGCCGTGATCGCGGCTATGGTGCTGGGCCCCGCCCTCTCCTGGCTGTTCAGCGTGCCGCTCTACGCGCTGGGCCACATGATGGAGAACAGCGATATCCGGACCGATATCGCCATCCGCGGCGCCGCCGCGCAGGGCATCATCAACACGGACTTCCTCCAGATGGAGCAGCCCGCCCCGAAGAGCGCCAAACCCGCGGCCTACGAGCCCGCGCAGCCCTCCGATGACCCCGTCGATTACTATGCGGGGGCATCCGGCGACGGCACGATGTACTGAGCAGCTCAGGGCTTTTCCGGCGCGCCGGAGGAGCCCTTTTCCGTATCGCCCCGCGGTCCGGCCGCAGCGTCAAATCGGGAGTCAGTCATGAACATATTCGATGTCATCGGCCCGGTCATGATCGGGCCCTCCAGTTCCCACACGGCCGGAGCCGTGCGCCTCGGCCGCGTGGCCAACAAGCTGATCGACGGCAGGCTCTTGGAGAAGGTCAGGATCACGCTGTCGGGCTCCTTCGCCCGGACCTTCCGCGGGCACGGCACGGACCGGGCGCTGCTGGCGGGCATCATGGGCTTCCACAGCTATTCCCCCGAGATCCGGGACGCGCTGGACATCGCGCGGAGCCGCGGGATCGACTATGCCTTCATCGCCGAAGACATCCCCGGCGCGCATCCCAATACCGCGCGCATCCGCTACTTCCTCGCCGACGGGGAAGAGGGGGTGGTGCAGGGGGCCAGCGTCGGGGGCGGCAACATCCAGGTGCATGAGGTGGACGGCATGGCGGTGGACTTCGACGGCCAGAACAACACCATCCTGGTCATGCATCAGGACAAGCCCGGCGTCATCGCGGGCGTGACCCAGCTGATGCATTTCGAGTATGAGGACCTGAACATCGCCGCCTTCCGGCTGACCAGGGAGCGCAAGGGCGGCAGCGCCATCATGACCATCGAGGTGGACGGCATGCCGCCGGAGGGACTGGTGCCGGCCATCCGCAGGATCCCCTTCGTCACCAACGCCATCCTCATCCGCAGGATATGAGCCGGCTTTGCCGGGGAGGCCGCATGATCCACGCGAACTTTCACACCCACACCACCCTCTGCGACGGCGCGGACACCCCCGAAGCCATGGCGGAGGCCGCCCTGGCGCTCGGCTTCCGGCAGCTGGGCTTTTCCGGCCACATGGATCCGGACATCCACATGGATTGGGCGGCATACCGGCGCAGGATCGCCGATCTGCGCGCCGCCTATGAGGGCCGCATGGATATCCTCTGCGGGGTTGAACTGGACGCGTTCTGGACGGGGGAGGAACCGGCGGGGGCGGAGTACGTGATCGGCTCCACGCACTTTCTGCCGGACAGCGGCGGAGCGCTCGTGGCTCTGGACGACAGCTTTGACCGGGTGGACAGGCTGTGCCGCGAGCGCTTCGGCGGCGACTGGTATGCCCTGTGCGCCGCCTACTATGCCGCGGAAGCGGAGGTCGTGGCGAAGACCCGCTGCCGGATCGTCGGACACTTCGACCTGGTGGCGCGGTTCAACCATCAGCATCCCGCCTTCGACGAGACCGATCCCCGCTACCTGAAGCCGGCCATGGAGGCCTTGACGGCATTGGCGGAGACCGGCGCGGCTTTTGAACTGAACTGCGGGGCATACAACCGCGGGCGTCGGCGGGACTTCTACCCCATCCGCCCGCTGCTGCGGGAGCTGGCGCTGCGGAACGTGCCGCTGTTCATCTCCAGCGACGCGCACAGCAAAGCCCTGCTGGACGGCGGCTTTGCGGATGCCTGCCTGTGCGCGCGGGCCTGCGGATACCGCGCGGTCCGCATCCTGCGCCACGAGGGGGAGAGGATCGTGACGGATGAAGTCCCGATCTGAGGGGCTGGATTCTTAACACATTCTAATCTTGTTCTCATCCGATCCCCTTGTACTTGAAAACCATTGTGGTATGCTCCGGATGAGGACGGAGCAGTCCCCGAGACCCACGATCATGACAGCCGAAGGCTGTGAGACCCGGAAAGGAGATAACAAAATGAGCGAACTGGAGAAGATCCTGAAGGACGTACTGTACGGCAGCGTCGGCGCGGTGGCGACCGTGGCCGAGAAGACCGCCGAGATCGCCCGCGGCCTGGTAAAGAAGGGCGGCGAGGTGATGGAAAGCAGCTATGACAAGACGGAAGAGCTGCGGGACAAGGGCAAGCAGACCCTGAGTGCCATCGGCAAGCAGATCAGCGAACTGACGGACAGGATCCGCGGCACGCTGAAGCGCGGCGAGACCGAGCCCGAGGCCGCGACCGAACAGCTCAAGCAGGAGATGGAGGAGCTGGAGGTCCTGGAGCAGGAACTGGACGATGTGAGTCCGGCGGAACAGCAGGCGGATCCCGCCGCGAACTGCGAAGAACTGCTCGAAGCGCTCCTGAGCAATGCCGCCGGCTTTGCCGACCGCGTGAGCGAGGAGACCGGCGAGATCGCGATGAAGGTGAGCGAGGCCATCGACAATTTCGTGAATCAGCCGGCGCAGAGCGCGGAGAAGGCCGATGCGGAAGCGCCCGCGGAGAAGGCCGATGCGGAAGCGCCCGCGGAGAAGGCCGATGCGGAAGCACCCGCCGAGAAGCCCGCGCCCGAGGACGAGCCCGCTGCGGAGGATCAGCCCGGGAACACCGCGCCCGTGGACGTGGAAGCCCTGCTGAAGGGCCTGCAGCAGAAGCTGAGCGCCTTCGGCAGCCGCCTGCAGAAGGCGCTGGAGGAACAGCAGCGCGCCATCGCCAGGGAGAAGGAGGCCGCCGAGGCCCGGGACGACGAGGACGGGAACGGCTGACGCTGTCCTGCCCCGGACAGCGGTATATGAAAAGGACTGCCTCACGGATCTGTGAGGCGGTCCTTTTCCATGTCTCCGGTGCCTATTTCATGAACACAAAGGAATCCAGCTCCATCAGCGAACGGGTGTCGAATGCCGGCTTCGTCCAGCCCTCAATGTGATGCCGGGCCACGAGATACAGGGCATGGCGGCCGCTGACCGGTGCGGTCTTCACCCGGTAGACGCCATCGCCCGCGCCGATGGGGCACACGCCGATCTCCCGGCCGGTCTCCGGGTCGTCCAGCAGGACATGCAGGCTGCAGCGCACGCCCGTCCCCCGGGTCCGAACGGCGAAGACCAGACCGTCGCCGGTGAAGTCGTCGCCAAAGTCGAAATACTTGTACCCCATCACACAGCCGTCCTTCACGTCGGTGACGACCCGGGTGAAGGCGTCCTTTTCGGTGACGAAGCAGCCGCCTTTCAGCACGCAGGCGATCTCCCCGGGCGTGATCTCGTACGGATCCAGCGCCTCCTGAAAGCCCAGAGAGGTCATCTCCACCGGAGGAATGGTCCCGTCCGGCAGGATGGTGATCTTCTCCACGCAGGCCCGGCGGCTCATGATGGTGCCGTTGGTCATCCGGTGGTAAAACACATACCACTGCCCGTTGATGTTCGCGATGGAGCCGTGGTCATTGCCGGCCGGGTAGTCGACGCCGTTGTCGATGATATAGCCGCGGTAGGTGAAAGGACCCCGCGGAGAGGATGCGGTGGCGTAGGCCAGACGGCTTCCGTGCCGCGGAGAGTAGATGAGATAGTAGGTGTCGCCCACCTTGCGGGGCGAGCTGGCTTCAAAGAACCGCTGATCCCAGGGGGTATCCTCCCCGTCGGGCATCAGGTGGCGGATGAGGGTGCCGGGCACCACGTCGCACATGGTGTGCCCGTCCAGTTCGCTCATGAAGGAGCCCTCATAGCCGTAGTACACGTAGACCCGCCCGTCGCCGTCCACCAGCACGCCCGCGTCGTTGAAAATGCCGTCGTCGCCCACCTCGTCGGTATAGCGGTAGTTCGAGAGCAGGCGGAACGGCCCTTCCGGATGGTCGGATACGCCCACCGCGCCTTTCGCGCCGACGATGTAGGCGAACAGATAGTACTTGCCGTCCTTCTCCACCACATCCGGGGCGTACAGGTCGTGATCCGTCCAGGGCACGTCGGCTTCGCGGTCATTTCCCCCGCGGGTGCGGAAGCTGTCGCCGTGGCAGACCCAGTGGTCCAGGTCATCCAGCGGAGCGGACCAGACCTTCAGCTTGCCGTCGCAGAACTCGTGGTGGCCCACGCGGTCATGGGATCCGTACAGGTATACGCGGTCCCCGAACACCCGGGGCTCGCCGTCGGGGATGTATTCCCAGAGGGGGAGGATGGGATTGGGCATGGCAGCGTCCCTCCGTTTCGATGTCGGTGCTTGGGAAAAGAGGAACAGGTCCGCGGCGCGCCGAAGGGAACGGTCCATCCCGTATCCCGCGTCTCCGCGGACCTGTCATGCAGTTTTTATTCCGCCTGGGCCCCGGTGATCACAAGGCTGTTCATCATATAGCCGAAGCGGGTCCCGAAGCCTTCGGCGGCCTCGGCAACGCAGTGCGCCACGGCCACGACGCAGCCGCCGGGCGCGGGGATGACATACACGGTCTGCAGCGTGTCGGGCGTCGTGTCGGTCCCCTTGACGCAGGAGGCGTCGATCCGGACGCAGTCGCCCGCGCCGTCGAGGGTGAACGCTTCCTCGACCAGGTCGTACTCCGCCGAGAGGGCGGCGCGGATGCCGGCGGTCACGCTGTCGGCGTCCTGCACCGCAAACGTCACTTCAAGATAGTTTTCCGGCTTGTCGGGGGCGTCGTACAGGGAGACAAAGAGCTCGCGGTCGGGTTCGCTGCGGCGCTCAAGGGTCTCGTACTCATAGTCGATCTCAATGCCGATGGCGGTATTCACGGCGTGCTCGTAAAGGACCGTTTCCGGCATGCCTTCCACCGAAATGACGGCCTCGAACCGTTCCCCGTCCTGCCTTGCGGTCCCTGCCGCGGGGGCTTCGGGGCAGATCCACCCGGCCGTGCCCAAATGAGCCACGAGGATCCACCCGTCCTCCTCCGCCAGGATCGGCATGAGCATGAACTCGTCCTCCATGGCCACGATCTCCGAGGCGGCGTCGCGCGAGGCGTAGATCGGCGTCGCCGCGTCGATCATGTACCAGGCAGGGTCGATCAGAAGACCTTCCGCTTTGACCCAGCCCGCGGGGGAGTCTTCGGCATCCCCGAGGACGCAGCGGGCCCATTCCCCGTCTTCCCGCGTCACGATGGGCAGGTCCCCGAAGTGAAGCGTCTGCAGGACGTCGGAGGACGTGCTTGCCTCCCTGTACAGGGTCAGTTCCTCGCTGATCACCACAGCCGACAGGCCGATCTGGCCCTGGCCGAAGGGCGGAAGGATGTCCGCATGGGCGGCCGCCGTGCCGGCGACGATCATCATCAGGGCAAGGATCGCGGTTACAATGGATCTTTTCATGTGTGTTGACCTCCTTGGATGCGGTTTCAGTTATGGAAACGACGCACCCGGCCGTTTTCTTCCCGGGTCATTTGTTTTCCGGGTACCATTCCTCGATCACGCTGGTCGGGATCTCGAAGTGCTGGTAGTCCTTGCGGTCCTCCCAGTCGCCGCCCCACTCGAAGCCGTGCTCAATAAAGAGCTTGTAGCACAGGTCCTCGTGATCGATCTTGTAGGGGAAGTCCGCGTCCCGGTCCAGATAGGGCTCTCCCGTGATCGGCTCCACGATGCGCACGCCGTCCACGATCTTCGTGTAGGGATTGTAAAGCGTGTTGACGTCCACCGCCAGGCCGAGGCCGTGCTTGGAGACCCGCGTGGTGTGGGAGATGAAGCGGAAATTGAAACTGGAGCTGTTGTTGTCCTCCATGGACAGCTCGTCGTCCGCGTCGTATTCGTCCACCAGGCGGATCCGTTCGATGGGGTATTTCGCCTCGTACAGCTGGCGGAAAATATCCAGCACATCCTCGGCGATGTGATAGTTGACGATCATCTCGCCCTCGTGCTCCACGCCGTCCAGATCCACATAGAGCAGGTGGAGATAGCGCAGATCCTCCCGGGGCACGGTGCAGTCCTCCTTGAAGGATTTGCCGTAGATGCGCGCAAAGATCTCATCGGTGATCGGGGTGATGTAGAAGCCGTCTCCCTCGTTTACGGCTTCGTCCGCGGGCTCCGTCCCGTCCTCGGCCAGTGCGGGGAGGCTGAGGAGCAGGGCGGCGATCATCAGCAGGAGCAGGGGGATGCGGATCGATTTCATGGTCGTTTCTCCTTTCGGTTCTGATCGATATTCGAGATCCGGAGCGGGTCTGTCCCGCTCCGGCGTGCTCTCAGTGCGGGCGCGGAACGGACATCAGCCTTCCTCAGGACGAAATGTGTATTCGCACATCAGTTCCCATTCCGTCACTCCGTCGTTAACGGTGACGTACAGGTTGACCGCATCCGGCTGCAGGCCGTTGATCGTCACGGTGCCCGTATAGACCACGCCGCCGTCCTCCGTCTCTTCGCACGGGAAGCGGGAACCCTCCGTCGCTTTCACGGAGACCATCAGGCGATAGTTGCCGTCCCCGCTGATCTCGCTGACATCTTCCCATGTTTCGGCGTCATACAGGTTGGCGCCGCTCACCTCCAGCGGCAGGTCATCCGGCAGGACCACGGAAAGCGCACCTTCTTCCGCGCTGTCTCCCGCGCGGGGGACGGCAAAGGTCATCCGCACGTCGTCGATCACCCGGATCCAGGAGGCGTGCAGGGTCGTGTCTTCGACTGCGGTCACATCCGTCCAGTCTTCTCCGCATTCGCCTGACCACCCGTTGAAGGCCCAGATTCCCGCCGCGTCCCGGACCGTCCCGGGATCCGCGGGCCGGATCCCGCTGTAGCGCAGGATCGTGCCGGACTCGACGCTGCACGGCGCCGGGGCGTCCCCGTGGCCGGCCGGATCGAAGCGGACCGTGACCTGCGCCGGCTCTCCCAGGCGGAAGGCCCAGATCCCGTCGACATAAGCGGTCCCGTTTTCGTGCCGGATCGCCAGTGCGGCGGGCTCCGCGCCGTTGAGGGCAAATCGGAAGTCATCCGGGATCCTGTGCCCGATCACGCCGAGGGTGACCTGCAGGTAATGGACGCGCCGATCGGCCAGAACGTCATCATCGTCGGACAGCCACGCGGCCCGTTCCACCCGCAGCCATGATGCGTCAGCCGGATCGCCCTGCCCGAGGATCTCGGCCGGCGCCTTGTCCGCCCGATCCCCCGCGGCAGGGGCGGTCAGGCTCAGGCCGTATCCCGCGAAAACCGGAGCCGGCGCCATCAGCTTCAGACGCGCGAGGATCACGTCCGGCTGATGGGAGAAAACCAGCCGGGAAGCGCTGCCTCCCGCGGCCGTCAGCGTCGACAGATCGACCCACCCGGCGTCCCGGGTCTCCTCCCTGGCGGGGAGCTCCCAGCCTTCCGTCATCCGGCTGTGATCCACCAGCAGCGGCGAGAATACGCAGAGCAGCGCGTATACGTCTTCCCTGCGGACGCTGTCCGCGACGCTTTCCGGCAGCAGCTCCAGGCATGCCCCGGCCGCGTCCCAGCGCACCTGTGCGGCCTGCTGAAGCAGCTCCGCGCCGTTCTCCGGACTGTTTGCCGCCACCCAGGCTTCCGTCAGATATGCCCAGGCCAGATCGGGAACGTACCCCAGCAGATCGGACAGGCCGCCGAGCCCCTGCCCGCCGCCGAAGACGATATGGCAGAGCGCCGCCAGCCCGTCCTGGCAGGTGTATGTGAAACTGTCCCCTCCCGGCAGGGTGACGGTATGGACGGCGGAATAGTCCTCCCTCGCCGGAACGACGAGCGTCAGCTTTCCGATCAGGCCGGACAGGAAGCCCCGGGTGTCGCCGCCGAACGCGTTCGCGTCCGTCTCCTCCAGGACCCGGGCCGCGTCCGGATTTGTCCGGGACAATACGGCCGCCAGCTCGTCGGGCGTCTCCGTGTTCAGCAGGATCTCCTCCCCGAAGCGGGTCATTCCCCACATCGGGATCATGGTCACGGGGTCGTCGTCGCTGATATAATTGTGGATGCAGCGGTAGGGATCGCCGTGGGCATTCGCGCGCCGGGTGACTGCCGGCGCTTCAAAGGTATAGCAGACAAGCGCCGGGGCGTTCTCCCGTTCCAGCAGGTATGCCGACACGACGTTCGCGATCGCGCCGCCCCGGCTCATACCGCAGATCCAGAGCAGCTCGCCCTCAGCCCGGGGCATCTGATCGTGATCCTCCAGGAAGATCCCGGCTGCAGCCGCATATGAAGCGTGTTCTTCCGGGCAGTTCTCCCCGGAATTCACCGTGACGTTCTGCAGCCAACCCTTCTCCCCGTAGCTGTGGCTCTGGAACACGACGACCCGCACAGGCCGGATGCCGGTATCCGCGGCGATGGTTTTCGTGCCGGTCACATAGGCGCAGTCCCGGCTGTCCCCGCTGTCAAACCGCGCTTCTTCCACATCCGAAAACCCCAGCTTTCGCAGCATGGCGGCGGTTTCCGCGCTGCCCGCGCAGGCGGAGAGCTGAGCCGAGACAAGGGCCAGGCCGTCGATGCGTTCCTCCGGGCTTCCGGTGAGCCATTCGTCGGAATACCAGAAGCTGTCGCCGACGGCCCCGCCGGAGATGGCTGAGGCATAGGACAGCGTTCCGAACAGCGGTTCATGCTCTCCGGACCGATCCGCATGGACGGGCCGCACCGCAAGGACGTTCAGCAGGATCAGCATGCTCAGCAGAGCGGTGATGGCTTTTTTCATCCTTGTTCCTCCGATCCAAAGGCAGGCCCGCATGCCCGGCGCGGGCGGATCTTCCGGCGGGCGTGGCCCGGGCCGGCCGGGTCAGGCACCGGCTGTGGTCTGCCGCGCCGGTCTTCCATACGGGGATTATACCAGTTTCGGGCGGCAAAATCAATGAATGTCGCGGAATGGTTTTCGGCAGACTGCACGACGGTCCCTCATCCCGATGACAGGATCGGGCCGAACGGTGCGGATCTGCACCGCGGGAGCCGCCCCTTGCAGGATTGTCGGGATGCGCGGCGAATCATCGTATCGGAAGACTCCGCTTTACGGCGGACGGGATGTGCCGACGTTCGGCGGTTTGACGATATGCGGATGATGATGTATGCGGCTGTGGGGCGGGGAAAAGGACATGGATATCACACTGGAACAGCTCACGCATGAGAATTGCGACGACGCGGCGGCGATCGACAGGGACGACATCCCCTCAGACTGGGTGGATCCCGCTTCCGCCCTGATGGAAGTGACGGATTACGGGGCGGAACACCGGCTGATCGGGCATACGTATCTGGCCCGCATCGACGGAAAGCCCGTCGGCCTGATCATGATCGGCGAAGCGCTGGCCTGGGATACCGACCCGGCCGAGATGAGAGGGAAGCCCTTCTATCGGGTCATGGGCTTTGTGGTGGACCGGGCCTGCCGGGGGAGGGGCATCGGAGGGACAATGCTCGAGAAAGCGATCGCGATGGTGTACGATGAGTTCGGACGGCGCTCGATCGCCCTGGGCGTTCACAGGGACAACATGCGGGCCGGACGATTCTACGAACGCCACGGATTCCGGCGGACAGGCATATTCGAGGGCAATGACGAGTATTATCTCAGGCTGATAACGGATTGACGCAGGCGGCGGATCCTTCCCGCCGCGGAGGAGTCTGTATGTCAAAGCAGAACATCTACGACAACGAAGCCTTTTTCGAACACTTCCGGAGCAGCAGGGGCAATGAAGTCAATTTCAATGACTGCATCGAGACTCCGATCCTGCTCGGAATGCTTCCGGATCTTCACGGAAAAGCGATCCTGGATATCGGCTGCGGGATGGGACAGCATGCGAAGCTGTATTCCGACATGGGCGCGGGATCCGTTCTGGGGATCGACATCTCGGAGAAAATGCTGAAGTATGCAGAAGAACACAATGCCGCGGACAACATCGTCTACCGGCGGATGGCGATGGAAGACATCGAAGCGCTCGACCGGCGGTTTGACCTGATCACCAGCTCCCTGGCCTTCGATTACGCGGAGGACTTCTGCGGGCTGATGGTGAAGATCCGCGGTCTGATGAAGAAGGACGCGTCGCTGGTGTTCAGCATGTCCCATCCGATCGTTACGGCATGGGACGGCGCATATGACAGATACACCCGCACGGAAACAGGCGAGCGCCTGTATGCGAATCTCAGGAACTACTGCGTGGAGGGGCTTCGCAAAGTCGATTGGGTCGTGAACGGGTACGAGTGTTACCACAGAACGGTCTCGACCCTGATCAACGGGCTGATCGGCGCGGGACTCATGATCGAGGAATGCAGGGAAGCCCATATTTCGGATGAAATGCGAGAGCAGCATCCCGCCTTGTTCGGCGGGACCGTTCATCGCCCGGAATTCATCTTTTTCAGGTGCCGGGGGACGCCCGGCCGGCAAGCAATATCCCGATGACCGCTGTGGGGGAGGAATGAGACGGCATGGCATCAGACAGAGGATACCTGGATTTCATCCTGGATCAGCTCTCCGGTCTGGAGGGCATTGCGTACCGGACCATGATGGGCGAATTCATTCTCTATTACCGCGGCAGGATCGTCGGCGGCATCTACGATGACCGCTTCCTGGTCAAACCGACGAAGTCCGCGCTGGCGATGATGCCGGACGCGGACCGGGAGATCCCCTATGAAGGGGCAAAGGAAATGCTGCTCGTGGACAATGTGGACGATCGGGGATTCCTGGCGGAACTGCTGACATCCATGTTCGACGAGCTGCCGGAACCGAAGAAAAAACGGTGACGCGCACGCGGCGCTGCGAAAAGGTGGGGGACAAGTGATCATCAGGCAAGCAAAAGAAGAAGACGTCATGCAGATCGCGGAGATCCTGACGGAAGACTGGAAGACCGCGTACAGGGGCATCATCGAGGATGACTATCTGGACTCCCTGGACGCGGCGCAGCGGTATCGGATCGAGATCCGGCGATACCGCGAAATGACCGTTGCCGCGGATGGGGACGAGGTCCTGGGCTATGCCTGGAACGAGATGACGGATGAGGCGCCGGCCGACTGTGAGATCATCGCGCTCTATGTCAGGTATTCCAGACGGGGGAACGGCATCGGCCGGGCTTTGATGCGGCATTCCATGGACCGCTTCAGAGAAGCCGGGAAGAAGACGATGATCGTCTGGTGCCTGAAAGAAAACCACGAATCCCGGAGATTCTACGAAAAGATGGGCGGAAAGGTATTCAAAGGCGGAACGCACCGATGGGGCAGCCGGGATTATGACATGATCTCGTATCTCTACCGGCTGGACGAATAAGAAAGGCCCTGTGAGATCTTTTGGATCGGGCCGATCGCGTCCCGATCGTCATACCGGCGCTTCACGGCACGGGGAGAGACCCGATCGGTCGCCGTGTGCGGGGGACTTTCTTTTCCTGCCGGCGTTCCATGCCCGGACCCGGATGTGCCCCTGCATGTCCGTTTCGTCGATCCCCCAAGCCTGCCGTACCGGCCCCGGCCGGTCCAAAGCCGCTCTCCGCTTCCCTGATGCGGGGGTTGATGGCGCGCATATCGCGCCGGAACTCGCCTGCGTCCGGGAGAGGGATACGATCAGGCTGCCGACGCCTTCGCTCAAGGGAAAACCTCCGGTCATCGATATACCAAGAATCGCTTGAATCATCAGGCATTCTGTGGCAAAATGCCTGCGCGGAAGAAAAACTGAGATCCGATGTGCCGAACATCGGGTCAGAAGCACAGCATGACCTCCGCAAAACGATCACACATGGCTGTCAGACGCAAACAGCGCCTGCGGAAAAGAAAACGACCACACCGCGGATGAGGAGGAAAAGAAAACGGAAGACAACATGAGAGAAATGAACATGGAAGAGATGGAAAATGTCACCGGCGGCCTCCGTACCGAGATGATGACTGCTGACGAAAAGGCGGAGTATAACAGGCTGCTTGATGAGGCTAAGAGAAGAGGCTACTACCAGAAGGTCAACTTTGGTTTCTTTCTGCAGAAAATGCGCAACAAGTACGGCGATGCTATCCTTGATGATTTTGAAACCACGAATGAGCGCTGGCCTCTCAGTCACTACGACCCGGCGGAATAAACGGCGGAAGGCACGGCGCAGACGGAGAGGGTACGACGGGGGCGACGCATGCTGTTCCCTCGAAGGCTTGTTTGCCTGAACGGCTGTCCCGTAAGCCGATCGTACTAAAAACCCGCAGGTCGGCGGCGGCCGTGACACATGGTGCCGTCGGCTGTCCTTTGTCTGCGCCGCAATTCAAAACCGGCGCGTCACAGCGCCGGATGTCGATGTCCCGCTCATGCCGGGGCTCGCCTCATGGGCGAGCCTTCCGATCATCTGACCGCCACTGCCGTGAATTCTCCCGGCAGTTTTTTGTTCGCCCAGGACGGGTGCTCGTCGAACCGGGTCAGCGTCATTCCGCTTCCGATGATGGCGTTGATGATCTCGCTGACCGTATACTTGCGGTAGCTGCAGCGGGGCATGCGGCGGCGGACCTCCTCGTCGTAGAAACGGGCGTGGGCCATCTTGCCCTCGAACACCTCCGTGCAGAAGTAATCCATGACCGGCGTCTGCATCCCCAGCGCGTCGGCGATCTTGGTAAACGGATGGAAGTCGCTGCAGATCATCTTTCCGCCTGGCCTGAGAAGACCGCGCATCACGCCCATGAACGCGTTCAGGTCGTGGAAATAGTGCAGGACGCCGCCCTCCATGAACACCACGTCGAAGGCCTCCCCGAATCTGCTCAGATCGACGGCCATGACGTCGCACACCTCATAGCCGATGCGGACGCCCGCGGCCTCGGCCGTTTCAAGGGCGTAACGCCTGTTGTCCTCCGAGATGTCGAAGACCACCACGTCACTGCCCAGGATCGCCAGCGGGATCGCTTTCTTTCCGCAGGAACCGCAGATGACAGCGACCCGGATGCCGTCGAAACGGTCGAAGTACGAGGCGTAACGCCGCAGCATCCGAACGGGGTCTTCCAGATCCTGCCGGGCCCGCTCTGCCGGCGTGCCCGCCGTGCGGACCCAAAAACCATACGCGTCATATTCCCACGCGCGCTTGTTCTGCAGGACGTAGTCATCCGTCGGCTTGACGCTCCCGACCATTCAGATCTCTCCCATCGCGAACAGATTGTCCTTTCCCATGCCGCAGACATACGGATTGGAATCGAACCGGTAACAGAAGTCCAGGAAGTCCGCTTTTTGCTGCGGGTCGTTCATGATCCGGACCAGGATCTCCCGCGGGACGGTCCGCGCATACGCGCCGGGGCCGGACAGGCGGATGTTCTTCACGCCGAAGCCGGTCAGGATCGCCTTCAGTTCGTCCGGCATAAAGGTATACGTGATGCACCACGGCGCGCCGCCGCGCTCGTATTCGGCGATCTCTTCTTCACCGCCCATCAGGCCGTCCGCCATCAGCTTGTCTGCACGCCGGCGGTCGAAGCGGAAGCTGTCGATCATCTGCTCCCGGCTGTTCACGCACCGGCGGACGAACGGGTCGTCCGCCTGCTCGTCCAGGATGAACTGAAGCTTCTGGATCGGGTTGGCGAGATAGGGAAGAGAACCGAGCCGGCTGGAGACGCTCAGCATGATCCGCTTCCGCGCGATGCGCACCAGCTCGCCGATCACGCGGTCCTGATCCGGCCAGGTGTAGGAGACCGGTGCGTCAAACGAGATCACCAGATCGAAGGCGCGATCCGGATATGCGCTCAGGTCCTCCAGCGCGCCTTCCACAAAGGCGATCCGATCCGAGACCCCCTCGCGCTCCGCCAGTTCCCGGGCCTTGTCGATCATCGGCCGGGAAATGTCGAAATGGGTGACGCGGCAGCCCTGCTTTGCCAGCAGGATGGAAAACCTTCCGCTGCCGGCCCCGCCGTCGAACACGGTGTGGATGCCGTTCAGGTTTTCCAGCAGCCTCCGCTCGATGTGGTCCTTCTGGACGATATCGTCGATATAGGTCTCCTCCCGGCGGCTCTCCAGTTCCCCTTTGTCAGGCAGGTTCCATTGCCGCTCGGAGATCTTGCGGCTGTAGTCCATGCGGGGCCTCCTTTCCAGGCGTGATCCCAGGGTTCAATCCGTTCTCTTCAGCATCCAGATCAGGTTGCTTCTGAATTTAGCGGCGGAAGCCGGGTCGTGCAGGTCCTCTTTGTCCCCGTCATATCCCCGGTAGATGTCCGTCACTTCAAATCCGCACAGCCGCGCCAGCAGGAACATCTCCCAGCGGGTGGTCTGGCGCATGAGCAGCGGCCGGACCCGGGTGCCGATGATCCGCCCGTCGGCGTCGTACTCCTCGAACTTCCAGCTGCCGGACATCTGCTGGGTGTACGGGTCGTAGGTGATGGCGTTGTAGATCTTCTCCCGGTTCCCACTGCTGTTCACGTACTCCAGGCGGAAACTGTAGTCCTCCGGCCCGGTCTGCATCTGCTGCGCCTGCATGGGCGGCCAGGGGTCAAAGGTATTGAGGGTCAGGATGCCTCCGGGCAGCAGCTGCTCCCGGAGGTTTTGCAGCGCGCGGATCTGCAGCTCCTGGGTGGGCAGATGCATGAAGCCGCTGCGGGCGATGATGGCCAGGGAGTACTTCCGGCCGGAGGAGAAGGCCGTCATGTCCGCCGGGATGATCCTCAGGCGCAGTCCCATGGCCTCCGCCTTGGCTGACGCCACCCGGCACATCTCCTCCGACAGGTCGGTGCCGTCGATGTCGATGCCCCGCTCCGCCAGACAGAGCAGCACCGCGCCGGTGCCGCAGGCCACGTCCACCACGCCGCCGGCGCCGTGCTTACGGGCCAGATCGAGATAAAACTCCCGAAAGTGCTCGTGGTGGTCCTCGTGGGCGTACATGACTTCCAGATAGCGGTCATAGTTCTCCGCCACATCCCTGTAATCGTGGAGATCCATCGCGATGCCTCCCTGTGTGTGCTTCAACAAGAGTGTGAATCAGATACCCGTATTCTCCATGAGCATGCTCATTCCTTCACGGACACCGCCAGCACCGCCAGGTTTTCCCTTCCGGGGAGCCGGATGACCGTTTTGCCGGAGGCGCCTTCGCACAGCGTCTCCCGGGTCATGGCCCAGACATCCGCGACTTCAACGCGGTATCGCCTGTCTTCCGGCAGATCCAGCGTCATTTCGCCATAGCACTGCAGATCGTTGAACCACAGGTAAGCGTCCTCGCCGCAATGCGCCGCCCAGACGTGCTCGCCCGCGATATGGGGCCGCCGGTCCCGCTCGTTCATCATGCTCAGGCTCGTCAGGAAGGTCTTCATCCACCCCTGGGCGCCTTCGATCATCCGGTCCATCTCGGCGCCGCTCACGTCGCCCAGCGCCTGCAGCCCGACCGCCATGGGCTCCAGAGGTCCCGGCAGGCTTTCCATGATCTCCCGGAGGAAGGCGATCCTCTTCGGGCTTTCTCCCTTCAGCCTGCCGCCCTTGGCCCACCAGAGGACGTCGTCAGCGGACAGGAAGGTCTCCCCGTGGGTGCAGTAGCCGCCCGAGGCGCAGCAGCGCCAGAAGCGCTTCACCATCTCCGGCCCCGAGATGCTGCCCCAGAAGTGCGGCAGGTTGCCCTCGTAGCAGCATTCGTCGATGATCACCGGCTTGCCCCAGGTTTTGATCCAGCGGGGGATCTCCGCCAGCGCTTTGGTCTGGATGCAGGCATGGGTCACATTGGGCCTGGAAAAATCCCAGAAGCGCATGCAGTTGTGATTGGACAGCAGATGGTGATACGGGTCGTGCTCCGCCGCGAATCCCTCGATCTCCTCCCAGTCCGCCAGCGTCTTCCTGTCCAGGGTCAGATCGTACTCGTTGGCCAGCGACCACCAGATATACGGCTTCGCCGCGAGACGGCAGAGCAGATAGTCCAGATAGCGAAGGTCGTCCTCCCGGGGCATTTTCGCAAAGCCCCAGCGGTCATAGGGATGGAACAGGATCAGATCCACCTGGATGCCCATGGCTCCGATCCGGTCCAAGATGCTCTCCAGCCGCCGCCAGAAAGCGATGTTCGGCCTGCCGGTGTCCCAGGTGCCGTCTGCCCGCCGCTCGAAGGCATAACAGGGCGGATCGTTTTTGTTGTAGTCGTAATCCTTGGGAAACACGCACATGCGCACCTTGTTGAAGGGGGCGGCTTTCAGCGTTTCCAGGGTCTGCTCCACCAGCGCGTCCTCCTGGGAGGCCAGGGCATAGACCGTGGTGCCGAAGGGCATGAAGACGGTGCCGTCCGCGTGCTCAAAATGCGTGCCCGCGGCCCGGACCGGCCCGTGCTGACCGGCAGGGCTGCCGCACATTTCCTCTCCTTCTGCTTCGATGCACCCGGAAACGCGCCAGCGCCACATACCCGCCCGCTCCGGAAGGAAGCGTACGACATACCGTCCGCCGCCGTCATAAAAGCCGTTCGCGCTTGTGACGGTATCCCCGCAGGAAAACTCCGCGCGCAGGTCGATCAGCGCCCACTGATCCGTCAGGCGAGGGCCGGGGAAAGATAACTCAAAAGGTTCATACTGCCGCATCCTGCGTGCCCTCCTTCGTTTTCCGTGCCGTACCTCCGCGCCGCTCATTCCCCGTCGGTCGCGCGGCTGCCCGGCGATGGCGGAGCTGTCCGGCCGGTCCGGACGCGGCGGGAAGCTTTGGCAAAAGACCGTACTATTCCCGTTTCGCCGCGCGCCCGGAAAAACCCTTGTCAGCGTGCATTCTTTCATCCGACGATTTCAGACCGCTGACCCTGCCGTGGCCCACAGCGCTGGAGCAGACTGTCTGCCATCCGCGGAGGACCGCCGAACAATGAGATACAAGGAGACTCCCGTGGAACGGAATGTGCCTTGCGGGCCTTTATCTGCAGGACAATGGCGACGCATAACGAATCATCTCTTGCGGGAGTCCCCGCGCAAGGGTGTATTGGATGCGCCGGTGACAGGCAATCTATGGCGGGCAGATCCGTTTATCTATCCCATGGGAGGACGTTATGAGCACAAGAAAAGAAATCATCAGCGGATTCTATGATCGGGCTGATGAAGAAAGCAGGCTGCGGAGAAGCAGACACGGACAGCTGGAATACGCTGTGACCATGCACTATATCCACCGTTTTGTTGTCCCCGGATCAAGGGTGCTCGAGATCGGCGCGGGAACCGGCAGGTACTCTGTCGCGCTGGCAAAAGAAGGATTCCTTGTGACCGCGATGGAACTGGTGGAAAGCAATTATGCCGTCCTGCGGAAAAACAGCATGGGCTTGGACAGCCTTCGGGCGGTTCAGGGGGATGCGACGGATCTGAGCGGGTTTGCGGATCAGGCCTTTGATATGACGCTTGTACTGGGGCCGATGTACCACCTGTATGACAATGATGACATTCATAAGGCAATCGATGAAGCGATCCGCGTGACGAAGAAAAACGGGATCATCTTCTTTGCGTTCATTTCAGTCTTCGGGATCATGTACGCGAATTATCTTCAGGGCAACTGGTCTGTCGGACAGGAAGAGAACTTTACTAAGGATTATCGGGTACGGCATTTCAAGGAACAACTGTTTACAGGCTACGATGTGGCAGAGTTCGAACGCCTGTTTGAGAAAAAACCGGTGCAATGGATCGCCACCACCGGCACAGACGGGATATTGGAGCCGATCGAAGATCGATCGGACTTCGGGATCACGGATCGGGATTTTCGGGCATTCGTGGACTGGTATCTCGTGTTTTCGGAAAAGCGGGAGCTTTTGGGCAATACCAATCACCTTTTGTATATCTGCCGAAGACTTGACTGAATCAGGGATATGCGCAAGGCCGGCGGCAAAACTGCTTCCGCTGTCTTCCGAAACCGTGCGCCATTCAGGCGCCTCCCATCAGTTCATCCAGCTTTTCCTTCGTGATGAGGGCGGTCGCTTTCGTGCCGGACAGCTTGATGACTTGGGTCCAGCGGCCGTAGGGTTCGACCGCCGTGATGCGGTTGAGGTTGACGATATAGCCGCGGTGGCAGCGGAAGAAGTGCACCGGATCCAGCCGGGCCTCCATCTCGCCCAGCGCCTCGTTGGTGATGTAGCTGCGTCCGCCCTCGCAGATGACCTCCGTCTGCCGGTCCTCCCGCTGCACCAGCAGGATCTCGTCCAGCGGCACAAAGGCCACGCCGTCCCGGTGACGGATCATCAGCCGGCCGTCGGTCAGCACCTGAGAGCGCCGCTGTGCCGCGGTCTCCCGACGTTCCCGCTCCAGAAAGCGCTTCCGCACCCGGCGCAGGGTGTCCAGCACCCGTCGGGTATCCAGCGGCTCGGTCAGATAATCGAAGGCGTGCACCTCAAAGGCGTCAGCCATGGCGCTCTCGTCCGCGGCGGTGAAGATCAGCACCGTGTCCGGCGCTTCCTCCCGGATCCGTCGGGCGCACTCGGCGGCGGGCGTACCGGGCAGCGCTGCGTCGAGGATCACCACGGGCGGCCGGTGCTCCGCAAAGCCCCGAAGAAGGGCTTCGCCGTCGGCAGCCTCGCCGCCCAAATCAAAACCTTCGGCCAGGGCGATCAGCCGGGCTTCATTCAGGCGCGCCGCCTCGTCGGCATGCGCGATGATGACACGGATGGAGTCCATGGTTATCCTCTCCCTGTGCCTGCGGACGCGGTACCGCCGGCAGGCAGTGATCATTTGATTATTCCCCACACGGCGCCGGAGAACCGAAAGCAGCCGCTTGATGCGCCGTTATCCCGTCTTCCCGTCCGGGAGAAGGGAAACGCCGCGGCCCGGATCACTTACAGCAGGTTGATATTGGCTTTGCGGCATGCAGCCGCCATGTCATCCGGCCACAGGGAGGCTTGCACCTCGCCCACGTGCGCCTTGCGCAGGAAGTACACGCACATGCGGCTCTGGCCGATGCCGCCGCCGATGGTCAGGGGCAGCTCGCCGTTCAGCAGGGCCTTCTGGAAGGGCAGCGCCGCCCGCTCCTCGCAGCCGCGCTCCTTCAGCTGGCGGCGCAGGCTCTCCGCGTCCACGCGGATGCCCATGGAGGAGACCTCCAGCGAGATGTCCAGCAGGCGGGAATACAGCAGGATGTCGCCGTTCAAAGCCCAGTCGTCATAGTCCGGAGCGCGCCCGTCGTGGATCTTCCCGGACTTCAGCTTTCCGCCGATGCCCATCAGGAAGACGGCGCCCCATTCCCGGGCCGCGGCGTATTCGCGCTGACGGCTGGTTTTCTCCGGCCAGCGGTCCTCCAGCTCCTGGGTGGTGACAAAGGTGATCTCGTCCGGAAGCTCCGGCTTGATGTGGGGATAGTGGGCACAGACATAGCCCTCGGTCTTCCGGAAGGTCAGGTAGATTTTCCGCACGATCTCCTTCAGGAAGTCAAGATTGCGCTGTTCCCGGGTGATGATCCGCTCCCAGTCCCACTGGTCCACAAAGATGGAGTGGATGTTGTCCGTCTCCTCATCCCGGCGGATGGCGTTCATGTCGGTGTAAAGGCCTTCTCCGGGCTGAAAGCCGTAGGTCTTCAGGGCCTGCCGCTTCCATTTGGCCAGGGAGTGGACGATCTCGGCCTGCTGCCGGGTCTCCAGAATGTCGAAGGAAACCGGGCGCTCCACGCCGTTCAGGTTGTCGTTCAGACCGCTCTCCGGGGTGACCATGATGGGGGCGGAGACACGGGTCAGGTTCAGGGCCCGGGCCAGCTCCGTCTCAAAAAAGTCCTTGACCAGCTTGATCGCGATCTCCGTGTCCCGCAGGTCCAGCACGGGATTGTACTTTTCGGGAATGATGAGACGCATGGGCACTCCTCCTCGTCGGTTTATGGGGCGGGGGTCGGCGTCACAGGGCTGTCCAGGTCCACGCTCTCGACCGTGTCGGACGCCTCGTCGGATCCGTATTCGTTGGGATCCCAGGGCATCAGGAACATGTTGATATACCAGTCTTTGCCCTGCAGCTTGTAGGAGAAGCTTCTGCTCTCCTCTTCCGTGCGCTCAGCCTCGGGGATGGCGGACAGGTTCTTCGTCTTCTTTTCGGCATTCCTGTCGTAGTCGTGGACATACATCTTCACGGTGTTGGACATGTTGCCCTCGATGGTGGTCAGGCGGTATTTGCCGTTGCCCAGATCCTCCACATCGTAGATCAGGCCCACGTGGATCAGTCCCCCGGAGCCCTTCTTGCCATAGACCACGATAAAGCCCTTCTGGGGGATGTCTGTGACCCGGCGCATCCGCATGTAGCCCGTCAGCAGCTTGCCGACGCCGGCCTCATGCACGTGCACGATGCCGTCCACATCACCGTCTTCGATCTTGGTCCAGACTTCCTGCGGGATGTCCAGCTGGATCGTCAGCCAGGTGATGAAGCCGCCGCACCAGCCCCACTCGTAGTTATTGCGCCACTTGGTGTACTTGTTGCTGCGCTTGAGCGCTTTGCCGCCCAGTTCCTCCCACTCGCTGTAGGCCAGGTCCAGCAGCCGCTGAATGGTCTCGGGAACTTCATCGATCACCTCGGTCGGGATGACCGCAGGGGCGGGGGTGGGGGTGGCCTTGTTCTTCGCGGCCATTGCGGCCGGGCACAGACAGATCAAAGCCAATGACAGCGCCAGCAGGCGGCGGAAAAACGACATAAACAAGGACCTCCTCTCGGACAGGCGTATCATAGCACCTTTTGGGGCAAGATGGAAGGGACGGATTGTTCTTTTGCTGGCTCCGCTGCATCAAAAAGCCTCCCCGGCCGGGGAGGCGGACGGCGGTATCTCAGTCAAAGTCCAGATAAGCGCCCTTCATGGGGGAGGCGGCGTGCTCGCTGAACATGCGCAGCGCACCGGCTTTGTATTTCAGGGGCTTGGGGCGCCAGCCGGCTGCGCGCTCCGCCAGTACAGCCGCGATCTCCTCCGGCGTGCGCTTTTTCCCGGCGATGCCCACGATCTCCAGCCGCCGGGCTTCCACGTCGATCAGGATCAGGTCACCCTCCTCCACAAGGGCAATGGGTCCGCCGGCCTGTGCTTCGGGGCTGCAATGTCCGATCACCGGCCCCGTCGACGCCCCGGAGAAGCGCCCGTCGGTGATCAGCGCGATGCTCCTGCCGAGCTCCGGGTCGGAGGAGATGGCCTCGGAGGTATAGAACATCTCCGGCATGCCGCTGCCCTTCGGCCCCTCGTAACGGATGAAGACCGCGTCGCCGGGCTGCACCCTGTGACGGAGCACCGCGTCGATGCAGGCCTCCTCGCTGTCGAAGGGGCGGGCGCGCAGCACGGCCCGGAACATCTCCTTCGGACAGGCGGTATGTTTGATGACCGCGCCGTCCGGAGCCAGGTTTCCTTTGAGGATGGCCACGCTGCCATCCGCGCCCAGGGGCTGATCGTAGGGGCGGATGATATCCTGCCGGGTAAGCGACAGCCCGCACCGGGCGTTGGCGTCGTCAAGCCACAGCTGACACCGATCGTAGAATCCGTTCCGCTGCAGCTCGTCCAGGTTCTCGCCCAGCGTTTTCCCCGTCACGGTCATGGCGTCAAGGTGCAGGAAGGGCCTGATCTCCTCCATGATGGCGGGAACGCCTCCGGCGTAGTAGAAGAACTCTGCGGGCCAGCGTCCGGTGGGGCGCAGATCCAGCAGGAAGTGAGCGCCCCGGTGCAGGCGGTCGAAGGTATCGCCGTCGATGGCGAGCCCCAGCTCGTGCGCGATGGCCGGCAGGTGCAACAGCGTGTTGGTGGAGCCGGAGATGGCCGCGTGGACCAGGATCGCGTTCTCCAGGCTGTCCATGGTCACGATATCGGAGGGCTTCAGGCCCGCTTTGGCAAGCTCCACCGCCTGCTTTCCGGCCCGATAGGCGTAGTCCTCCAGGTCGGGGCTGGTGGCGGGCAACAGGGCGGACCCGGGCAGCGCGAGGCCCAGGGCTTCGGCCATGATCTGCATGGTGGAGGCGGTGCCGATGAACGAGCAGGCGCCGCAGGAAGGGCACGCATTGCACTTGGCCCAGTTCAGGCGCTCCTCGTCGATCTCTCCGCGCTCATACTTCGCGCTGTACATGCCCAGCTGGTTCAGGGTCAGCAGCTCCGGACCGGCGTTCATGGTGCCGCCGGGAACCGCCACCGCCGGGATGTTCAGGCGGCACATGCCCATGAGGTTGGCGGGCATGCCCTTGTCGCAGCTGGCGATGTATACCCCGCCGTCGAAGGGGGTGGCGCCGCCGTGGATCTCGATCATGTCGGCGATGAGCTCCCGGCTGGCCAGGGAGTAGTTGATGCCGTCGGTGCCCTGGCTCTCGCCGTCGCACATATCGGTACAGAAATAGCGGGCGCCTTTTCCGCCGGCATCCGCGATGCCGCGGCAGGCCGCCGCCACCAGCCGGTCCAGATGGCCGGATCCGGGATGGGAGTCGCCGAAGGTGGACTCCACAAGGATCTGCGGCTTGGAGAGGTCCTCCTGCTTCCATCCGGTGCCGATGCGCAGGGGATCCAGTTCCGGGGCAAGGGTCCGCATCTTCTGGCTGATGAATTCGGGCATGGCGCAAACCTCCTTGATCTGCCTCAGGGCCGGGTGGAGTGGATCATCTGACGAAACCGCTTCTCCAGCTGCATCGGATAGAGCAGCACGATGGCCAGCACGCCGTTGATGGCGCCCTGGGCTATCTCCCAGGGCAGCTTCGTCATGGCCACGGCAGGCGTGGCATACACGTAAGAGCGGCCGATGGTGTAGCCGATCACCATGATCACCGCGCCGACCGCCACCCCGAGGGAGGAGGACAGCATGCGCCGGTCCGGCAGCACGTGATGGGAGATCAGCGAGATGACGACGGCCTGCAGGCCGTGAGCCGCCAGGGAGACAAACATCGGGGCGGGGTAGAAGAAGAAATCCCCGAGAAAGCTGCCGACGCCGCCCACCAGGAAGGCGGCCAGCGGATCCAGGAAGACGGCGGCGATATTGATCACCAGATCGCAGAAATAGAGATGGCCGCCGGGGACAGGGACGCTGAGCACACTCATGCTGAGGAGAATATTCATGCCCATCAGCAGGGCAGTCATGGTCAGCCATAAGGGGTTGCCGCGGCGAAGGGGGGAGGAAGGGTGCCGGGTCATGAGGATCACCTCGAAAGACGGATTGATCCCACGGATGGGATGGGGGCATTGTAGCAGGAATCCGCCGGATGTCAACCGCCCGTTGACGCCTCGCCGATGGCGCCCGGCATTCACGCGGTGAAGCTGTATTCCCCCGCGGTCAGGACCGTGGGCTCGTAACCCGGGAGGCAAAGCTCGGCCTCACACCCGAAGGGCACGCTGACACGATACCGCCAGGTTCCCTCCTTCGCGGGCTCCCAAGCTGCCGCCCAGGGGCCGGCGGCGGTCTCCAGCCGCATCTCCAGATGACCGAGACGGACGTCCGGCTTGGGCTCGAGGCGCACGCGCCCGCATCCCGGCGTGATCGGCTGAAAGCCCGCCAGGTGCCGGAACATCCAGGCGCAGACGGAACCGTAGGCATAGTGGTTGAGGCTGTTCATGCCGTTGTCGGCGATCTTCCCGTCGGGACCCAGGCTGTTCCAGCGTTCCCATACGGTGGTGGCGCCCAGGTTCACGGCGTACAGCCAGCCCGGGTATTCCTCGTTCAGCAGGAGATCCACCGCCTGCCCGTGCCGGTCGAAGCGGCTGAGGATCTCGCAGAGGATCGGTGCGCCGACAAAGCCGGTGGTCAGCTTGCGGCGGGTCTGCTCAAACAGCCTGTCCCACTGGGCGAGGATCACCTCGGGCCTGGGGGACAGTCCCTCCTCCAGGGCCAGCAGCAGGCCGGTCTGCGTGTTGACGGCACAGCGCCCGCCCGGGGTGATGAAGTCCTCCCGGATGCCCTTGAGGATGGAAGAGGCCAGCCAGTCGTAGTGCCCGGCTTCCTCGTTCCGACCGAGGAGCCGCGCCGTCTCCGCGGTGATGCGGGTGCTCTTCAGCCATGAAGCGTCGGCGATGAAGCCCTCGTCCGTGCCGCCGAGGCGCTCGTCCGGGTCGCGGTCGGGGTGGTCCAGGGCCAGCCAGTCACCGAAGTGGAACTGACGCCGCCAGCCGTGGTCGCTGCCGTCCACCCGGGCGATGTAGTCGATCCAGGCTTTCATGGCCGGGTAGTGCTCCCGAAGGATGCTGAGGTCGCCGCTCATGCGCCACACATTCCAGGGAATGACGCAGGTGGCGTCGCCCCACACGCAGCAGCTGTGCCTGTCTTCGCCAAAGGCCGGCACCACGAAGGGGACCGCGCCGTCGGCGGCGTCCTGCTCGCTGCGCATATCCCGGAGATACTTGCGGTAGAAGGCATAGCAGTCCCTGAAGAAGCAGGCGGTCTCGCTGAATACGTTGGCATCGCCCGTCCACCCCATGCGCTCATCCCGCTGGGGGCAGTCGGTGGGCACATCCAGGAAGTTGGAGCGCAGCCCCCACTGGGCATTGGCAATGAGCCGGTTGACCTTCTCGTGCCCGGTGATCAGACTGCCGGTCGGCGCCAGATCGCTGTGAAGCACAAGGGCCGTGTAATCCTCCTTCTTCAGATCCGGGATGCCCTCTACCTTCACATAGCGGTAGCCGTAGAAGGTGAAGCAGGGCCGGATCTCACGCTCTTCACCGTCGGCAACATAACGGTATTCCGCCAGAGCCGAGCGCAGATTGCCGCGGTAGAAGCAGCCGTCCTGCAGGACCTCGCCGAATTGAAGACGGATCCGCGTGCCCTTCGGCTCGCGCACCCGCAGGCGGAAGATGCCCGTGTGGTTCTGCCCCAGGTCGAGCACGGTCTCGCCTTTGGGCGTACGGATCAGCGCCACGGGCCTGAATTCCCGCTGGACGCGTACGGGCGGGCTCAGGCGGTCCTCCAGCTTGCCGGGGGCATCGGGAAGAACGGTCACGGCTTCCGGCTCGGTGTCCGGAAGGGTCTCGTCCCGGTGCTCGCCGTCGTAAATGCCGCTGAAGGTCAGGCGGGAACGGGTCACGAACCAGCGGTCATCCGAGGGAACGCACACGCTTTCCCCGTCGGCATAGTCCACCCGCATTTCGCAGATCAGCCGCAGATCCCGGCCGTAATAGCCCGGATCCCCCGGGCGTGACCGATGGTGGAAGCGGCCGGAATACCAGCCCGCGCCGAGCATGATCGTCAGCTCGCCGCCCTGCTTTGCCTGCTCCGTGACGTCGTGGGTGATCACCTGCCGCCAAGCGTTGTAGTTGTTGCAGTAGGGCGTCATCACCTCGTCGCCGATGCGCTCTCCGTTCCAGGCGGCATCATACAGACCGAGACCGCAGATGTACAGCCGCGCGCGTTTGATCTCCCTGCCGGCTTCGGGCCGGAAGGTGCGATGGAACACGGGGAGCCGGCCCCCCTCCGCGCAGGTGATCCACCGGCCGGTCCAGGGCTCGTCCCGCTTGCCGGTCTCAAAGGCGTGGACCGGGCTTTCCGCCTCGTCACCGGCGTCGGTGCGGGCGGCGACGGTCCATGTGTACTCCGTCCGGGGCTTCAGCGGAAGGTCCGCGGCGTACCCCAGGGGAGAGACGTCGGACGTGAAGCCGGTGTCCAGCAGGCAGACCTCACCCTCGCAGACCCGCAGACGCGCCTGTGTGACGCGGGTGCCCTCCGCCGACTCGGCGCGCCATGTGAAAACGGGGCGGTCCAGTGCAAAACCGAGCGGATCGTTCAGATGATCGACCTGGCAGTGTGTGATACGCATAGCGCTGATCTCCTTGTCATCCGGTCGGGCGTCATATCCCGATGCCTATATCTCTTCCAGTTCCCCGCGGTATCCGTCGATGCCGCCGATGGAGTGCACGTTTTCGTAGCCCATGGCTGTCAGCAGGGCTTCCGCCTGCCAGCTGCGCATGCCGGCATAACAGTAGAGAAAAAGCGGGGTGTCATAGTCGGCCAGCTCGGCCAGATCTTCCCGCAGTGTATTCAGGCTCAGATTGACCGCGCCGGGGACGAAGCCGGCTTCATAATCCTCCGGGTCGCGCAAGTCGATCAGCAGCGCGCCGGGCGTCTGCCGAAAAAGGGCCAGGCCTTCCGAAAACTCGCTCATGTTCTGCCTCGATTCATTCAGGCTGTACTCGCGCGGAGCCGTTTCCCGCGGGAGGAGCTTCCGGCGGCTGCACGCGCAGGGGCTTATCCAGACGTGCTCCCACATACCGTTCCATCAGTGCGAGCGGCGCCGTGCGCTCCGCGTCCTCGACCCACGCGGAGCATCCGGTCTCGAGGACATGCCGGAGGAACGCACGCTCCGACGGCGCGATGAGCGGCGCGTCGGCCTGCCGGTGCCTTCCGCAGACCAGCCCGCCCTCGCGCAGATCCAGCGCGGCCGGCGCGCCGTCGGCGATGCGTTCCCCGCAGACGACGCAGTGCCGCAGCCGCGGGCGGTATCCCTGCGTGTTCGCAAAATGCGCCAGGAAGCCGGACAGCAGCGGGACCCAAGGCTGGTCGGAGAAGGTCAGGCGGCTGAGCGTATGGAGCAGCAGCATGAACAGCTCCTGGCTGTTCTCGCCGGGCTGTATCGCCGCCTCGCAGAGATTCAGCATGTACATGCCGGCGTTCAGCCTCTCCCAGTCGTTGCGGAGGGGATAGAAGTTCTCGATCAGCGAGAAGCCGGTGACGGTATAGCGTCCGCCCTTTTCAAACAACTCAAAATCCCCCAGCGTGAACAGCTCCGACGCACGGAGCAGCCGGGATCTGGGTCTCCGGCAGCCGTGAGCGGCGGCTTCGATCAGCCCTCTGGTGGGGGAGAAAAGCGTCAGCATCCGGTCCCGCTCTCCATAGTTGGCATAGCGGAGGACGATGGCGGTTTTTTCGGTCTGTTTCATGAAGACCTCGTCAGCGGTAGCGGAAGGGGGCAAACCACGTGCAGTTCGCGGGATAGCAGGCGGCGTTCTGCGGCTCGACGTAGTCTGCCAGAGCGGGATCCGATGTGTCGGCCAGGGCGTGGTCCCTGGCGTACACAAAGGCCTCGGTAAAACTGATCGCCATGTCGCCGTCGGTGTCGGCCGGCGGAGCGGTCCAGTAATAGCCGGGCACCACGTAGCCGATCCCGGTCAGAAGGTTGCCGGTGAAAACGCCGTAGGACCTGTCATCATACGGGAACTCCCAGCTGGATTCGTTGGCCGCCGCGGCAACCATCACATAGTATTCGGATCCGGTAAGATTGCCGCCGCGGCTGTGCGTCGCAAAGGGGGCGATCATTCCGCTGACGAAGGAAGCCGGGGAGGACGCGTCCTCGGCCGGTTCCTCGCCCTCCGCGCTGTCCGCTGTCTGAACGGTCTCGCCGGTCAGAAGACCGCCGGAGTTGCACGCGTCGATGATCACGATCTTCCGGCCGGGAACCTTGTTCAGCGCGTTCTTCAGATTGTCGGCGAAGCAGGCTCCGTTGTCGGTCCCCACCAGACAGCTGCCGTATCCGCTCAGGAAGTAGCCGTGGCCGGAGTAATAGACCAGAGAAACATCGTTTGCGGTGGCGTCCGCAAAGGTGGAGCTGATCGCGGTGGGAATGGCTTTGGCCGACAGGTTGGAGCATACCGTGATCTCCCAGGGCGTGCCGCTCAGCCCGGTGAGGCAGGTGGACATATCCTGAACATCATAGCGCGGCCCGTCCAGGTCATATTCATCGCCCGCGTAATCGTAATTGGCGATCAGCAGGGCCCGGTAGCGCGTCTCAGCCTGGTAATCCAGCCTGTTCGCCAGCGCGTATGCGTGCGCCGGCGAGCCGGGGGTCGTGCGGATCAGCAGAGAGGGACCGCAGCCGGCAAAAGCAGAGTCCCCGATGACCGCATCTCCCTCGATATCGACGATCGCAAGGCTGCCGCAGTTCATGAATGCCCGCTCGCCGACAGACTCTGTGCCCGCGGGCAGATACACGTATTCGATGGAAGCGTCACCCATAAAGGCCTCATCTTCGATCGATACGAGAGAGATCGGGAAAAAAAGCATCGTATCCGCAAGGCAGGAAAACGGCAGGACCAGAATGAGCAGGAGGCTCAGGATCCGAACGACGGATTTCATCATCACAAAACTCCTTGTGCGTATCGGTGCGTCAATGCTTTCCGGAGCGGATCGGAGAAGCAATGACGGACAGTGCCAGGTGAAGGGCATGTTTTGCGGTCAGCGTACGAACGCGGTATACGTCACCCGTCAGGTGAAGAGACAGTGATCTCTCCCGGCCGGCACCCGAGAACAGGATCCGGGTCTCATCATCTCCGGCGATGGCGGCGAGACCGCAATCCGCGCCGAAACGCGTGCGGATCTCCTGTGCGGAGGCGGATCCGGTATCGTGAGCCCGGGGCAGGATCAGCGCGGCGCGGAGCATTTCATCGGCGCCGGGAGCGGAGCTTAGTTCCGACGCGATCAGCCCGCCGGTGGCTTCATCCAGCAGGACCAGGGTGAGTCCGCGGCGCCGGAAGGCTTCCGCGCAGCTCTTTGCCAGGGAACCTTCGTCATCGTCTTCCACCGCGTAGACCGTATCGCCCAGGCGCCGGCAGACTTCGGCCTCCACGGGACGCAGCAGCGCGCGGCAGCTTTCCGCATCTTCTCCCGAGGCGGTCAGCCGCAGCATGACCTCGCCGGTGGAGCAGTAGGGACTGAGCGAGGGATTGCCGCCCAGCTCCAGATCCCGCAGCTTCTCATCCACAGCGGATTCACCCATGCCGAAGATGTGGATGTAGCGGCTGAGGATCACCCGGCCGGAGAGGGAGGCCAGCCAGGGCGATACCTGTTCGCGGAACAGCGGTTCAAGCTCGCGGGGCGGCCCGGGAAGATGGATGATGGTCTTTCCTTCGCCGGCCGGCACGATGGCGCCCGGCGCCGTGCCGTAAGGGTTCAGGATCAGCCGGGTCCCCGGAACGAAGAGCGTCTGGGAGAGATTGTTGGCGTGCATTTCGCGCCCATACTCGCGGAAACGCTGACGCACCATGGCCTCGGCCTCCGGGAAGGGGACAAGCTCCCGTCCCAGCACGCGGGCGGCGGCGCGCTTTGTGATGTCGTCCGCCGTGGGGCCGAGTCCCCCGCTGGTGATCACCACATCGGCGCGGGACAGGGCCAGCCGGTAGGCGTCCTCCAGACGCTCGGCATTGTCACCCACCACCGTCTGATGATACTGGCTGATGCCGAGGGCTGCCAGCTGCCGGGAGAGAAAGCGGGCGTTGGTGTTCAGGATCTGCCCCATCAGCAGCTCTGTGCCGACGCAGAGAATTTCAGCGATCAAGTGCGTCTCTCCTCGGTCTCGTCAGGGTTCCGGGAACCAGTAGATCCGGTTTTTCTTGCAGTAGTCGATGATCTCGTAGTTGTTGTGGATGTGCAGGATGAAGTGCGGGCAATCCGCGAAAGCATCTTCGCCGATCATGACCAGCGGAACGCCCACATGCAGAGCGTACAGGTTGGTGCATCCGGCGAAAGCCCGGGCGCCGATGGACCGCAGCCAGTATCCGTCCGCGACGGTAGCATAGCGAAGGGCGGTGCAGCCCTCGAAGGCGCTGTCCCCGACGGTGGTCACGCTGGTGAGCTTCACTTCGTTGAGCGAAGTGCAGCCGGCGAAAGCTCTCGCGCCGATGGTCTTGATTTCCCTCGGGAAGGTGACGCTGACAAGACCCGTATTACCGGCAAAGGCGTCTTCCGCGACGGCTGTGACGGGACGGCCCCGGTCATCCGCGGTGGGGAGGACGAGATCGACATCATCGCCCCGATAGCCCGAGATGGCGACCGCGCCGTCCGCTTCGCTGAAAAGCCAGGGGCCGGAGGCGGCGTCAACGCTTTCATCGGCATCGGCAAGGTCTGTTCCGGTGGCTTCGGTCGCGTTGTCCGCAGCTTCGGTCTCGCCGGCAAGGTCCGTTTCGGTCGCTTCGATCGTGCTGTCAGCAGCCTCGGCGTCGGTGGCAAGGTCCGTGCCGGTGGCTTCGGCCGTGCCCTCCGCAGGCTCGACGACAGCGGCGAGATCGGTGTCGGTGGCTTCGGCCGTGCTCTCCGCGGCCCTGGTATCAACGGCAAGGTCTGTGCCGGTGGCTTTTTCGGCGTCCGTGATCGCTTCGTCGGCGGCTGCGGGATCTTCGGCGAGATCGGAGCCTGTCGCGGTCTCGGCGTCCGTTTCATCAGGTGCGGCGAGATCGGTGCCCGTTACAGCCTCGTCGGCGGCCGCGGAGGCATCGGTGAGATCGGGGTCTGTCGCGGTCTCGGCGGGGATCGTCTTCTCGGCGTCTTCCGTGTCCGTGCCGGCGCTTGCAGTCACCTCGGCAGCGGGCATGAGATGTGCCGGAAGCCAGCTGTATTGACCGGCGATCAGCCACAGCGCGCCGCATACCGCGGCCATGCCGATCACCGAGAGCAGGATCGTCCAGATCAAAGTCTTTTTCTTCATATCAGGATCCCTCCTTGCGATGGGAAAATTGTACTTGAAAACAGCCGCCTTGTCAACAATCCGATTCGCTGAACATGGGCGGACGGCGCGGCCTGCATGTGCAGGTCCGGACGCTGTTCGGCGAAGAACGGATCCCGTTTTCACAGAGTTTTCACATGCGCGTCAGGCCCCCGTCGGATTCGGCGGATAGGATGAGAACGTGCTCCGGGGAGACCCGGGGACACCGCGAGGAAAGGAAGTGTACGCGATGTGCGCAGACATGCGGTTTCAAAGCACCTTTGCCCGGGTGGAAAAGAAATTCGTTCTCACCGCCGGACAAGCGGACGGCGTCATCCGTGCCCTGAACGATCACGGCTTTCGGGAAAACGTCTTCGGGAGCCCGCTGATCCAAAGCGTCTATTACGACACGCCTGATTTCATGCTGACCCGCCGCTCCATCGAGCGCCCGAACTATAAGGAGAAACTGCGGATGCGCACCTACGGTCACCCGGACGGGACGTCACCCGCCTATGTGGAGATCAAGAAAAAGGTGAACGGCATCGTGTACAAGCGGCGCACCTCCCTGCCGCTGGACCAGGCCGTGCAAGCCGTGGCGCGCAAACGCCTCCTGCCGGGAAACGGCCAGATCGGCCGGGAGATCGAGTGGTTCATCCACAGCTATCCGGGTCTGCGGCCGGCGGTGCTGATCGCCTGCGAGCGGCGGGCCTTTGAGAACCCGGAGGAAGGCTTGCGCGTCACCTTCGACAGCGGTGTCCGGTATCGGGACCGGGACCTTGACCTGACGCATCCCGCCGAGGGCACGTGTCTGCTTCCCCGCGGCGAGATCCTGATGGAGGTCAAAGTTCCCGGCGCATACCCCCTCTGGATGACGGATCTCATCTGGAAGATCGGTGCCGTCCTGACCCACTTCAGCAAGGTGGGAACGGCATATGCCGGCCATATTCTCCCCGCCTGGCGCGAGAGCCTGCTTCTTCGCGCCGGACAGCACAGTGTCCTTCAGGAGGTGCCCTACAGTGCTTGATTCATTGATCGATACGGCCAATATGACCCTTGGCGCTGTGCTGATCTGTTTCGGCAGCGCCCTGATCATGGGCGTTCTGGCCAGCTTTGTCTACACCCGGAAGAACGCCTGCTCCCGTTCGCTTGCCGTGACCCTGGCCCTGCTGCCCATGGTGAGCGCCGCCATCATTCTGGTGGTGAACGGGAACCTCGGTGCGGGGATTGCCGTTGCCGGCGCTTTCAGCCTCGTCCGGTTCCGCTCGGCTCAGGGAAGCGCGTACGAGATCCTGTCCGTATTCCTGGCCATGGCCATCGGCTTGTGCTGCGGCGCGGGCTATGTGGGGATCGCGGCCGTTGTTCTGCTCCTGTACATTCCCGCCGTGCTGCTGCTGATCGCCGTTCCTTTCGGAAACACGGCCAGATCCGAGCGCACGCTCCGGATCACGATCCCGGAGGCACTGGATTATGAGGGCCTCTTCGACGATGTCCTCGCCCGCTATACGGCGTCCGCGAGCCTTGAGAGCGTCCGCACCGCAGAGATGGGGAGCGTCTATCGCCTGGAATACAGGATCACGCTGAAGGGAGACGTGGTGCAGCGCGCCATGCTGGACGCCATCCGCACCCGCAACGGCAACCTGGAAGTGCTTTGCGGACGTGTCCCGGAGAAGCATGAGACCATCTGACGACAGACAAAAAGCCCGCCGGTCGATGCGCGGAGTTCCATGCGCATACCGGCGGGTTTTCGGCTGCCTGACCGGGCGGAAAGGACGATCCGCGGCCTCAATCCGGCTTCTGATCCTTCTGCAGCAGGGCCTCCAGACTCTCCCCGGCGGCTGCGTCCATGCTGCGGGCCAGCTTCCCCACCACGCGCATCATCGTTTCGAACTGCTCCCTGGGCAGGGTTGCGGCGCTGCTCAGCAAACCCCGGACGGCTTGGGCGGAACGCAGATCGCGCAGCGTTTCCGCTCCCGTCGATCCCAGCAGATCGAACAGACAGTCGGTGAAGACCATCAGCTCATCATGGTCCAGCCCGGCGAGGAACCTGCTGACGCCGTCCCGGTACACGCGCGCCTCCCGGCGGATGGATCTCGGCACGAATGTCTTTCCCATGACCTCCCAGCTGTCGATGCGATGCTGGTCCATGCCTGACGCGCCGCTGCTCACCACGACGGGCTCGACTTTCAGATCCATGATGGTCCCGATGAAGGAACCCTGGGGGATGATGTGAGCCAGACGGGGCAGGATCTCGGCGTATTCCGGCCGCCCGGTGACTTCATCGCGGAAGCCCGGTCCGTCGTTCGAATACACGCGCAGGATCCTCCCGCGCACATCCGGGCGGCAGAAAGCGGAGGCATAGACAGCGAAGTTTCCGCCCTTGGAGTGGCCGCACACGATCAGCTTCGTATCGTTGCCGGAAAAGTGTCTGTTCAGGTACTCCACCGCGCTGGCCTGCCCCTGGGTCTCGGGAATGCAGCCCAGCAGGAAGTCCTCCTTCCAGCCCACCAGCGTGTTGTCCGTGCCCCGGTAGGACACGCAGACCAGCCGGTCGGAAAGCCGGAAGGTGACGGCAGCCATCTGCGCCGCGGCCTCACGGCTGGTGATGCTCTCGTAACCGGCGAGGCCGATATCGCCGAACCGGGCGGTCTCGGCGGCCGCGCGGAGGACTTCCACGCCGCCCTTTTTGGCCGGGGGCATGGATGCTTCTTCCTGCGGATCATGGGCAGCCTGGTATCCGGCGCAGACTTCGCGCAGGGATACCGTCTCTTCGCCGCCGGCCGGCACAAGATCCCGATACTCCACATAAGCCAGCATGGAGAGGATCGCGTTGTCCACGACGTTGAACGGACTCTGCGCGAAGGTCAGGTCTCCCCGCCACTTGAGATAGTCGATCACGTTTGCCATGGGCTGCCTCTTTTCTTCCGCTTGATCCGGCTTTCACGCGGTGCCGGAGCGGATCGCTCTGCGGGACAAAGTGTACCACGATCCCGCGTTTTTTTCCAGATGGATCCGCGGAACGGAAAAAGACCCGCACGGGACGGGCCTTCGGGTGTGCCGCGGCTTACAGACCGCTCACGGTAAAGGTGAAGGTGATGGTGTCGTCAGCACCGGGAACGGTGTATTCGAAACCGGGCTGCGTGTTATAGGTGTTGATGGCATACAGGGTCACATACTGCCCGGAAACGTCCACCGCGTCGGGCAGGTCGATCCACTCGCCTTCCGCGCCGATTTGCACCTTCACGTCGGTGATGGCCAGATGTTCGCCCGCGACCAGGCTGGCCGGGATATCGGTGGAGACGAAGAGCAGATTGAAGCTGGTCGTGATGCCGGCGGCTTCCTCCTCTTCGGGAAGCTGACCCTGGAGGCCGAAGCCCATGGCGCCGGTGGTCAGGGCGACGGTGTACTCGCCGCTGCCGGTGATCACCGCGTCCTCGAACGTGCCGCCGTAATCCACGGACCCGTCGGCTTCCTTGTCGAAACCGTTCCAGCCGGTCAGCCGGTCGAAGTAGCCCGGATGGCCGGCGTCATTCAGGCCGTAGTTGTCGTTCCAGGCGTTGCGGAACACGTAGGATGAAGTGCACTGCACGCCGAAATAGGCGTGGTAAGCCGCGTCCTCTGCCGGTGCGGCGGCGGGCAGCAGACACAGGCAGAGCATGAGGCACAGAATGCCGGCGAGATGTTTCATGGCGGGATCCTCCCTTTTGCGTGATGATGTGAGTGGGTCCATCCTATCACACGACATTGCGGTTGTCAACCGCGCGGGGACACGGAGCGGGGGATCGCCATGAAGGGTTTTCCCGCGGCTCTTGACGGAACGGCCGCTATGTGTTAAGATACCGGCGACAACTGCATCCCCTTATCACGAGTGGCGGAGGGATGGGCCCGATGAAACCACGGCAACCGGAGCGAAAGCCCAAGGTGCCAAATCCCGCAGCGCTGCACACCCGCATGGCGGAGCGCTGACAGATAAGGACAGTCGCAAGATTGGTCCCCGCCTGTTTGTGTGCCGGGCGGTTTTTGTTTTCCGGAACAGGAAGGAGTCACCATGAGAACCATCTTCACCTCTGAGTCCGTGACCGAAGGACATCCCGACAAGCTCTGCGACCAGATCAGCGACGCGATCCTCGACGCGATCCTGGTGCAGGATCCCCAGGCCCGCGTGGCCTGCGAGACCTTTGCCACCACCGGCGTGGTGCAGGTGATGGGCGAGATCACCACCGATGCCTGGGTGGACATCCCCGACATCGTACGCAAAACCGTGCTGGACGTGGGTTACGATTCGGCCGACAAGTGCTTCGACGGCAACAGCTGCGGCGTTCTGACCGCGATCCACGCCCAAAGCCCGGATATCGCCCGGGGCGTCGACTGCGCGCTGGAAGGCCGTGACGAGGGCGAGGACGACACGGGCGCCGGCGATCAGGGCCTGATGTTCGGCTATGCCTGCGATGAGACGCCGGAGCTGATGCCCATGCCCATCGCGCTGGCCCAGCGCATGGCCCGCCGCCTGGCGGAAGTCCGCAAGCAGGGGATCCTGCCCTGGCTTCGCCCCGACGGCAAGACGCAGGTGACGGTCGCCTATGAGGACGGCAAGCCTGTGCATATCGAGACCGTGGTCTGCTCCGCGCAGCACGATCCGGACGTGGAGCCGGCCGCTCTCTCGGATGCGATCATCCGCGAGGTGATCCGCCCGGTGCTCCCCGCGGAGCTTTACGACGCGGATACCCGGGTGCTCATCAACCCGACGGGGCGCTTCGTGATCGGAGGCCCCGCCGGCGATACCGGACTCACCGGCCGCAAGATCATCGTGGATACCTATGGCGGATATGCCAGGCATGGCGGCGGCTGCTTCTCCGGCAAGGATCCCACCAAGGTGGACCGCAGCGCCGCGTACGCCGCGCGCCATGCGGCCAAGAATCTGGTCGCGGCCGCTCTCTGCAGGCGCTGCGAGATCCAGCTGGCGTACGCCATCGGCGTGGCGCGCCCCGTCAGCCTGAATGTGGACACCTTCGGCACCGGCATCGTTTCCGACGAGAAACTGGCCGCTGCCGTCGCGGCGGTGCTGGACATGCGGCCCTCGGCGATCATCCGCCGCTTTGACCTGCGCCGCCCCATCTACCGCCAGACCGCGGCCTACGGACATTTCGGCCGCACGGACCTCGACCTTCCCTGGGAACGGATCGACGCCGCGGATGCCCTGAGACAGGCGGCGGGCGTCTGACCCCGGTCCCGCTTGCGCGAAGAGGCGGGAGGCATTGACCTTCCGCCTTTCTGCCGCCCGGCGGATCCTTTTGCAAGCCTTTTCGCAAGGGCTTGTTTTTTGTCGAAAAAACCATTATAATGTGAACTGTTCTTCTATGAACCATCCTGTGCTTACGGACGGAGGTTGTGCATGTTCAAACTTCTGCTTGCTTCAGACGACCCGGAAGTCCTGCGGGCTTTCGGGGAAATCAACGACTGGGCGCGTCTCGGCTTCCGGGAGCCGCGGATTGCATCCAACGCAGATGAGGCGACAGACAGCCTGACTCACCACCATGCCGACGCGGTGATTATGGCGCTTCCCGAGGCGGAAGAACAAAAACTGACAAGGGCGATGGCCTGCCCGCACTGGCATCTGCGGCCCATCCTGAAGGCTGCACGCACGGTGCCGGAGATCACGCGGGATCTGGGGGAACTGGAGATCCTGCTGGGGCGGACCCATGCCGATTATTCCAACGATCCTTACTGCGAGGAGACCATGATGCAGATCTCCCGGCATGAGTTCTTCCGCAAGGTGATCGCCGGCAAGGAGGCCAGCGAGGAGCATCTGCGCCGCTATCTGAGGCTCCTGCGCAGCCGCATGGATCCGGACCGGCCGTGCCTGCTGGTGTCCTTCGACCTCCCGGATGACGACGGCTATCTGGGCGCTCACTGGCATTACGGGGCGGACGGGCTGGAGCAGGCCATGCGGAACATCTTCGGCGCGGAACTGCACGGGGTGCGCATGCTGGTGTCGGTGGTGGAGGAGCAGATCTACCTGCTGGCCTGTCCGATGCTGGGACAGGAGATACCGGAGATGACGGCCCTGCGCGAGATCGTGCAAAAGCACATCGCCGCCGCAGTGGAGCATGTGCGCGAGTATCTGGACATCGATATGAGCGTCCGGGATCAGGTCGAATACCCCACGCTGGTGGAATTTGCCCTCCGTCGGGCGGCACAGGCTGCCGGCAGAGCGTGAGTGCGGCAGGCGGACACGGAACAGCCCGCGGAGCGGGAACAGGATAAAGACACTTCAATCACAATACCAAAGGAGGCAGAACCATGGGTCTTCTCGATCTTCTCAGGAGCCAGTGCATCGATGTCATCGAATGGGTGGACCCCACCCGCAGCACCATCGTCCACAAGTACGACATGAACGGCAAGGAAATCATGAACGGCGCACAGCTGACCGTTCGCGAGAGCCAGGTGGCAATCTTCGTGGACGAGGGCCAGCTGGCCGACGTCTTTGAGCCCGGCCGCTACGAACTGAAGACCTCCAATCTTCCGATCCTGACCAAGATCAAGGCGTGGAAGTTCGGCTTCAACAGCCCCTTCAAGTCCGACGTCTATTTCATCAACACCCGGCAGTTCCTCGACTGCAAGTGGGGGACGCAGAATCCCGTGATGATGCGGGACACCGAGTTCGGCATGATCCGCGTGCGCGCCTTCGGAAGCTACGCCTTCCGGGTGACCGATCCCCAGACCCTGCTGAAGGAGTGCCTGGGCACCGGCAAGACCTATTCCGTGGCCGACATCGAGGGCCAGATCAAGCGCACGGCCGTTTCCTCCCTCTCCGACGCCATCGCCGAGAGCAAGATCCCCGCGCTGGATATTGCCGCCAACTATGACGAACTGGCCGTGTACGCCATGTCCGCCATCAATACCAAGATCGCGGGTCTGGGCATTCAGCTGACCGCCTTTGTGATCGAGAACGTATCCCTGCCGGAGGAAGTGGAAAAGGCGATGGACCGCCGCACTTCCATGGGCGTGGTGGGCGACATTGCCCAGTACACCCAGTATCAGGCTGCGGAGGCGATCCGTGAGAGCGCCAACAATCCCGGCAGCACGGCCGGAGCCGGGATCGGGCTCGGAGCCGGGATGTCTCTGGGTCAGGTGATGGCGGGCGCGCTCGCCAATAACCAGCCGCGTCCCGCGCAGCAGGGAGCGCCCGCGGCGGGCGGCTTCTGCGCCAACTGCGGCGCGGCGCTGGTGGCCGGCGCCAAGTTCTGTCCCAACTGCGGACAGGCCCAGGCGGCTCCCACGGGCTGCCCCAACTGCGGGACCCAGCTGCCCGCCGGCGCGAAGTTCTGCCCTTCCTGCGGTCAGAAACTGTAAGATTCCCAGCCAGCGTCAGCACATCGACGAGGGCATCGGCTTTCGGGTCGATGCCCTTTTCTGAAAGAGCGCGGACCCATCGGAAAGAGAGGAAAGCATGGCGGGACAGCTGGATGGATATCTGCGGGCCGTGACCGAACTGGTCTTTGTGTCCGATGAGCCGGCTCCGGCCGATGCAATCTTCCTGCCGGGGTGTTCGCGGCACATCGGACACATTCTGAGGGCGGCGCGCCTGTACCGGGACGGATTCGCGCCGTTGATCGTCCCCAGCGGGCGGTTCGGCGTCGGGCAGGAGCGCTTCCGGCTGCCGGGCTGGGATACCGAGTGCGACTGGATGATGAGCGTCCTTGCCTGCCTCGGCGTTCCGGACAGCGCCATCCTGCCCGAGCGGGAGGCGTCCTTCACATGGGACAATGCCCGGAGGTCCCGCGGCGTCTGCGACCGGGCGGGTCTGCGGATCCGGGAGGGGATCCTGTGCTGCCGTCCGTTCCACGCAAGGCGGGCGCTGCTGTACTATCAGACCGCTTTTCCGGAAACGAAGTGGCGCGTGTGCCCCTCGCGGGAGGCAGACGTGAACGCGGAAGACTGGCATATGACTGCTGCGGGCCGGAAGCGCATTCTGGGAGAGATCCGCAGATTGGGGGACCAGATCGGGGAACAACTGGAGGACCTGATTCGTTGGAATCAGTGTAAGGACGACACACATCCATGACGGGAGGCGGATGACATGCTGAAACGTATGCTTGCCGGTATCTTTGTGCTGCTGATGGCGCTGCCCGCGCTGGCTTCGGCCGACGAGGCCCGCATCACCTCGGTGGACGCCACCAGCTGGATCGTTGGCAGCGATCCGACGGCTTACATCCCCGCGAAGATGATCGACGGGGACGAGACCACGTCCTACCAGTTCTCACTGAAGACGACGCCGCTGGGCCAGGCGTATGTGTATTTCTACCTGGCGGGGCCGTCCGATGTCAGCACGCTGTGGATCAAGAACGGCTTCTGGCGTTTTTCCAACGGGTATGACCAGTACCTGCGCAACTGCCGCGTAAAGCGGATGACGGTGGATTTCCGTTATTCGGGTTCCGGGTATTTCACGGACCCCGTCACGGTCACGCTGCCGGACGACAAGACCCGTGCCGACTGGACGCAGGTCAATCTGGGCAGCCACAGCAACGTGACGGCGGTGCGCTTCCAGATCCTGGATGTATACACAGGGAGCAAGTACAAGAACGATGTCTGCATCTCCGAGGTCCGCTTCTCGGACGGGTCTTCGGTGGATCTGTACGGTCTGGCCATCGACAAGCTGGCCACCCGCGACGGCCCCGGCACGCAGTACAACGGAAAGGGGACCTACAGCGTCAAGGGCCAGTACATCAAGGTCCTGAGCCGGGCCTGGGACTCCCGCAACGGCATCTGGTGGGTGAAATGCGAGATCCCGTACCACGGCGAGATCCGCGTTCTGTGGACCGGCTACAAGCGTTTCGATCCGAACACGCTGCCTCTGGAGAGCATTCCCATCGAAAACTTCTCGGCCGGCACGACCGCGGCTCCGGTCACCGCGGCTCCGCAGACCGCGGCACCGGTCCAGACGGGCACATGGCGCGACGCCTACCGGCAGTTTGTCACCTCCGGCACATACAGGCAGCATATCACCTGCTCCATGCCCGAGATGTACGAGACCTTCACGCAGCGCAATACGGCCTATGACAGCATCGCGCTCTATGACCTGAACGGGGACGGCACTCCGGAACTGCTCATTCTGAGCGAGTACGGGGTCGAGCAGGCGGACGTCTTCACATACAGCGGGGGCAGTGTTCGCAGGCTGGGCACCATGGGCGGAGACAACTTCTTCCAGTACATCTTCTATTATCCAGGCACCGGCTACACGGAACTCTTTGCGGCCCTGGGCGGGCCGGCCATGGATATCCGCAGCTGCAAGATCCAGAACGGCGTGCTCACAGAGACCAAGGTGGCCTTTGCCAGAACGAATGCCGACGGCGACGGCATTGTCGGGATCGATATGTATGTCAACGACGGCAGCCTCTTTGCCATGCTGTATGCCACATTCGTGGGCGGCCGCGACGCGTCGCAGCAGCTGCAGTGGTTCAGCATCTCCGGCCTGCGGACCGACAGCGACTGGAACGGCTTCTTCAATTCGGATATCCGCTGACGACACGTGCGGCACGGCCGTCCGTCCATGAACGGAAGGACGGCCGCGCCCGACAGGAGAGGCTCTGATGAGTGAGACCCATGATGCCGCGGCGCACGCGGGGCACCGCAAGCGCCTGCGTGAGCGCTATCGCCTGGAAGGCCTGGACGGGTTCGCGCCGCATGAGGTGCTGGAGCTGCTGCTTTGCTATGGCCGCGCCAGGGGCGATGTGAACCCTTTGGCGCATGCCCTGCTGTCTGCTTTCGGTTCGCTGAAAGGCGTGCTGGAGGCCACGCCGCAGCAGCTGATGACGGTGCCCGGCGTGGGGGAGGAGGTCGCCACCTTCATCTCCCTCTGCGTTCCCCTGTTCCGGCGGTACTCGCTGTGCCTGAGCGAGGAGCGCACGGCCATCACCTCCACGGAGGAGGCGCGGCAGTACTGTTCCGGCCTGCTGGCCGGTCAGCGCCAGGAGCGCTTTTATGCGATCTGCCTGGGCGCGAACCGTTCGGTGCTGGGGCGGCGCCTCATCGCGGAGGGCACCGAGAGCCGGGTGGACGCGCATCCACGCCTCGTGGTCGAGACGGCGCTGAACCTGAACGCCCACGGCGTGATCATCTGCCACAACCATCCCGACGGTCTGGCGGAGCCTTCCCCGGAGGATGTGGCCGCCACCCACCATCTGTACCGGGTGCTGGCTGCCCTCGACATGACCCTGCTGGACCACGTGATCGTGGCCGGTCCCGATGCCTGCTCCCTTGCGGAGCGGGGACAGCTCAAGCCGCGTGCCGGCAGGTCATGATCATTCATTCAGAACAAAGGAGACCTCCATGTCAAAGCCTCTTCGGATCATTCTGATCGTTCTGCTCTGCGCCGTGATCCTCGCGGCGCTGATTTACGTGACGATGCTGGGCGTGTTGATCTGGAAGGTCCACCATGTTCCGCAGAGCGGCGACTATGACGCCATCATCATTCTCGGCTCGCAGGTGAAACGGGACGGCACGCCCAATGTGCAGCTGCAGTGGCGGCTGGACAAAGCCCTGGAGATCTGGGCAGAGCATCCGGTCCCGGTTGTGGTCTGCGGCGCTCAGGGCAGCGACGAGCCCCGTCCGGAGGCGGATGTCATGTTCGACTACCTGACGGGAGACAGCCTGCGCACCGACAATCAAAGCGGGATCTTCATTCCGGCCGACATGGTACTGGTGGATCCCACTTCCTTCAACACCCGGCAGAACCTGCAGAACGCATCCGCGCTGCTGGAAGGCCGCGACGTGCATACCGTCCTGATCGTGACCAGCGATTACCATCTCCCCCGGGCGCTTGCCCTCGCGGAGGATGAGGGGTTCACCGCGACCGGCGTCGGCTCCCCGATCAAGGGCGGCTGGAACACTGTGCGCAACTATGCCCGGGAGACGGTGGCCTGGCTGAAATATCTCGCGGAAAAGGTGTTCGGTTTCCGCCTGGTGGTGGATGCGGCGCAGCTTACGGTCCGCGACATGACGGTGGAGGGCCAATGAACGGACAGATCATCCTCGACCGGCTGATCCGGTGCGGGATCCCCTGTGACCGCGCACTGGCGGACAGGCTGGAGATTTACCTGACACTGCTGCTGGAATGGAATCAGCGCATGGATCTGACCAATGTGACCGATGAGGAGGAGATCCTCGACCGGCATTTCGCGGACAGCCTGATCGCCATGACCGTGCCGGACCTGATCCCCTGCGATGGCAGCCTCATCGACGTGGGCACCGGCGCGGGATTCCCGGGCATGGCGCTCGCGCTGGCCTGCCCGCGCCTGCGCGTCACCCTTCTGGACAGCCTGCGGAAGCGGCTGGACTTCCTGCAAGCGGTCTGCGATGCCACGGGCGCGGCCAATGTCACCCTTGTGCACGCCCGGGCGGAGGACGGAGCCAGACAGAAGGAACTGCGGGAGCGTTTTGACGTGGCGGCGGCCCGTGCCGTGGCTCCGCTGCCGGTGCTGGCCGAATACCTCCTGCCCTATGTCCGGACGGGAGGCATCGCGCTGTGCTGGAAGGGGCCCGGCCTGGCGGAAGAGATCGAAGCCGGACGCCGCGCCGCGCATCTGCTGGGCGGCAAGACCGGTGAGCCGATCCCGGCCGCCATTCCCGGCCGGGATTGGAGCCACAGCCTGTTGCCCATCCGCAAGACGGGCGCCACGCCGAAAGCTTACCCCCGCAAAGCGGGAACGCCGGCCCGCAGTCCGCTGGGCACGCGGAAAGCGGAAGAATGAGACGCGGTCAGCGCTTGACCGTGTCCGCCGCATGTGCTATCATAACAGTGCGAGGTGACCAGGTGATCGCATGCGTTCGCGCATGAGGAAAGTCCGAGCACCGCAGGGCAGGGTGCCGCCTAACGGGCGGTGGAGGCGACTCCAAGGAGAGTGCAACAGAAATATACCGCCCCCGCGCGAGCGGAGGTAAGGATGGAAAGGCGAGGCAAGAGCTCACCCGCGGCCTGGCGACTCGTCCGCGCTGTAAACCCCACCCGGTGCAAGATGGTATGAGGACATATGCGGCGGCCCGCCGCGTCCCCGCAATCGCTTGAGCCCACTGGCAACTTTGGGCCTGGATAGATGATCACCCTCGACAGAACTCGGCTTATGGTCACGCTCGCTTTTTTGATGAATACCTGGCACGGAGGGGATCGCCCATGAAGAGAAGCACAAAACGCCTGATCGCTTTGGCGGCGCTGGCTGTGATCCTGCTGTCGCTGGCCTTTGGCGCCTTCGCCAGTTCCGCGGCGAACAGCGGATCGGCTGCGGCGGAGCAGGAGATGAGCGCGGGCCGGCGGAAAACCACCCCCACGCCAAAGCCGGACAAGACGCCGAAGCCCTCGCGGGAGGCGACGCCCGCACCGTCCGCAACGCCCGTCCCCGAGCCCGGGGGTCCGACGCTGAGCCCCGTGCCGGAGGGCCCGATCATTGAGCCCCAGGCCATCACGGACTGGCTCTTTGCCCACGACTTCACCCTGCCGGACAATTTCATCACCAAGAAGGAAGCCCAGGCGCTGGGCTGGCAGAACGGTTACCGCTATGTGTCCGATGCCGCGCCGGGCAAGTCCATCGGAGGCGACCGGTTCGGCAACTACGAGCGGAAGCTTCCCACCGCGAAGGGGCGGCAGTACTACGAGTGCGACTGCTACTACGTGGAAGGCCCGCGCAACGCGTACCGCATCATTTTCTCCAACGACGGTCTGGTCTTCTATACCGAGGACCACTACGAGACCTTCGTGCAGATGTACCCCAGCGACGCACAGCAGACCCGCGCCCCGTGACGCGGCAAAGGATGATGGATCATGATCGAGGTATCCGCGGGGATCATCCGCGGCGCGGACGGGCGGATCCTCGTCTGCAGGCGCGGCGAGGGACGGCGCAACGCGCACCTGTGGGAGTTCCCTGGCGGCAAGCGGGAAAACGGCGAAGACGCCGCGGCCTGCCTGCGGAGAGAGTTGATGGAAGAGCTCTCCCTTCCCGTGGAGAATCTTCGGATCTGCCATACCGGTGAGGCGGAGGGCATCCGCTTCACCTTTTTGAGCGGAACGACCCATGCGGCGCCGGTCGCAGCCGAGCACGAGGAGGTGCGCTTCTCGGCGGCGCGGGATCTGCTGCCGCTGCCCTTCTGCCCGGCGGATGAGCCGGTGGCGAGAGCGCTGGCCCTGAGCGAGCCGCCGCTGACGGATTTCTTCTGGGATTATGACGGCACCGTGTTTGATACATATCCGGTGATGACGGCGGCCTTTATGAGGGCATGCACGCTGCAGGGACTCAGCATTTCGGCCGCAGAGACCCTGCCGCTGCTGAAAACCAGCCTGGGGGAGGCTGTCCGGAACGTCAGCACGGCGCACGCACTGGACGCCGAACGCCTGTATCGGGACTTCCGCGCCATCGAGGCGGAGACGCCCGTGCGCGATCTGCCGCCGATCCCGGGCATCGGGGAACTGCTGAGGACCCTGCATGAAAAAGGCCACCGCCACTATCTGGTGACGCACCGGGACCGCGCCGCGCTTCGCGCGCTGGAGGCAAAGGGCCTGCTGACCCTGTTTACCGGCTGGGTGACGGAGGAGGACGGCTTTCCCCGCAAGCCTGATCCCACATCGGTGCTTCACCTTCTCAGCGCACACGGAGTGCGGCCGGAGCAGGCCTGCATGATCGGCGACCGCCCCCTGGACGTGGAGGCCGGACGCCGCGCGGGTCTCCTGGGGTGCCTTCTGGACCGGGAAGGATTCTTTCCCGGCGCGGCCTGCGATCTGGTTGTCGGAGGCGCGGAGGAACTGACGGCTCTCCTGCGCTTGTCCGCCGCGCTGAACGGCTGAGCGGGCAAACTGTCACGACGATTCGCGGGGCTCCCGTGCCGCGCGTCAGAAAGGAAATGACCATGCAGCAAGACGAACGCTCCAGAATGCTGGGCACCATGAAGATGACACGCCTGATCCCGAAAGTGTCCGTGCCCATCATGATCTCCATGACCGTGCAGGCAGCCTACAACGTGGTGGACTCCATCTACATCTCCCGCTACGATCCGGACGGCCTGACGGCGGTTTCGCTGGCCTATCCCTTCCAGATGCTGATGATCGCCCTGTCCGTGGGCATGGGCACGGGCATCGCCAGCCTGGTCTCCCGGAAACTGGGGGAGGGCCGGCGCGATGAGGCCCGCAAGGCTTCCTGGAACGGCCTTCTGATCGAGGCGGCCGGGTGGCTGCTCTTCGCCCTGGTGGGTCTGCTGCTGGCCCCCGTGCTGGTCGGGCTCGTGGTGAACGAGGAAACGCTGGTCAATGCCGCCGGCATCCGGCAGATGAGCGAGACCTACCTCTCCATCGTGACCACCTTCTCCCTGGGCCTGTTCATGTCGGTGCTGGTGGAGCGCCTGCTGCAGGCGACCGGCAACACCATGCTGTCGATGATCACCCAGATCTGCGGTGCGGTCACCAACATCATTCTGGACCCCATTTTCATCTTCAATCTGAACATGGGGGTCAAGGGTGCGGCCATCGCCACGATCATCGGACAGTTTACCTCCGCGGGCGTCGGTTTCGTGCTGAATCAGACCCGCAACAAGGAACTGCGGCTGAGCCTGAAGGACTTCGGGATCTCATGGCCCTCCATCCGCGGGATCGTGGCGGTGGGCATCCCCTCCGCGGTGATGCAGGCCATCGGCTCCGTGATGAACGTGGGCCTGAATGCCATCCTCTCCGGTTTTGCAGAGGTGGGCAACGCGGCCGTCAATGTGCTGAACGTGTACTTCAAGCTGCAGTCCTTCATCTTCATGCCCTGCTTCGGTCTGGGCTCCGGCATGATCGCCATCGTGGGCTACAATTACGGCGCCCGGGCAAAGGAGCGCGTCTATGAGGCCATCAAGGTGGCGCTGCGGTACGCGATGATCATCATGCTGGTGGGCACCCTGATCTTCCAGATGTTCCCGGACACACTGATGAGCGTATTCGACTCGGGCGAAGCGGCGCCGGTGACGGAGACCGCGACGGCCGATGATCTGCCGGGCGATGAGACCGCCACTGCTGTGACCGCGGGCGGCGAAGCCGCCGGGGATGACGAGTCCGCCCAGAAGCGCCAGGTGGCTGCGCAAATGCGGGAGATGGGCCCTGCGGCCTTGCAGACCATCAGCCTGTGCTTCATCATGGCTGCCATCGGCATCACGCTGAGCAATGTCTTCCAGGCGCTGGGCAAGGGCATGTACAGCATGATCCTGAGCATCTGCCGTCAGCTGGCGGTGCTGCTGCCGTCGGCATTGCTGCTGAAGATCATCTTCGGCACCGTGGGTGCGGTGTGGTGGGCCTTCCTGATCGCCGAGGGCGTGTCCTGCGTGCTGTGCCTCCTGATGTACAGGAAAATCAGGAGAGACGTTCTGGAAAGCCTTTGAACCGGAAAGGATCGACCGAAAAAGGGAGAGCGCTGCGTGGCTCTCCCTTTTCTCGTCGGATGAAACGGCGCGGACCGCCCGACAGGCAGTGCCGCGCCGTGATTTGCCGCATCAGAGGTTCTTCAGCTTGTCATAGCGCTCCTGCGCCAGCTTCGCGCCCTCCGCGAAGAGACTCCGCGCGTTTTCCGGGAAGGTGGCCCGAAGACTGGCGTAGCGCACCTCACCGTCCAGGAATTGCTCGTAAGGCAGGGTGGGCGCCTTGCTGTCCAGCGTGAAGGCCGGGGTGGCCTCCGGGTTGTAGCGGTAGAGATGCCAGTAACCCGCGTCCACCGCGCGCTTCATCTCGTCCTGCACCTTGTCCATGCCGCACTTCAGGCCGTGGGCGGAGCAGGGGGCGTAGGCGATGATGACGCTCGGGCCCCGGTAGGCCTCTGCTTCGTGCATGGCCTTCACCAGCTGCTGGTTGTCCGCGCCCATGGCCACCTGGGCCACGTACACGCTGCCGTAGGTCATCAGCATGCCGCCCAGGTCCTTCTTGGGGCGCTTCTTGCCCGCAGCGGCGAACTGCGCCACCGCGCCGATGGGCGTAGCCTTGGAGGACTGGCCGCCGGTATTGGAATAGACCTCGGTATCCACGATCAGCACGTTCACGTCCTCACCGCTGGCGATGACGTGATCCAAGCCGCCGAAGCCGATGTCGTAGGCCCAGCCGTCGCCGCCGTACATCCAGAAGGTCTTCTTGCTGAGCTGGTCGCGGTACCGCAGGATGGTCTTCGCCTGCTCGTCGTTCAGGCCGGCCAGGGCCGCCGCCAGGGCGTCGGAGGCCGGAGCGGAGGCGTCGAAATCGTCGAAGGCCGCCAGCCAGGCATCCATGGCGGCGATGGCCTTCTCATCGGCGCAGACCTTGCGGTAGGCCTCCACGCGCATGCGCTGGGCTTCCCGCTGCTGCCGCACGGACAGCACCATGCCCAGGCTGAATTCCGCGTTGTTCTCGAACAGGGAGTTGGACCAGGCCGGCCCCTGTCCCCTGCGGTTGACGGTATAGGGGATGCCGGGCATCGCCGCGCCCCAGGCCTGGGAGCAGCCGGTGGCGTTGGCCCAGTAGACCCGGTCTCCGTAGAGCTGGGTCAGCAGTTTGGCGTAGGGGGTCTCGCCGCAGCCCGCGCAGGCCGCGGAGAACTCCAGCAGCGGCTGGCGGAACTGGCTGCCCTTCACCGTATAGGGGTCGAAGAGGTCGCCCTTGTCCGAGAGGGTCAGGGCGTAGTCCCAGGCGTCGCGGTTATCCGGCGCGGCGTCCACGGGCGTCATGGCGATGGCTTTTTCTTTGGCGGGGCAGACGTTCACGCAGCTCCCGCAGCCGGTGCAGTCCAATGCGCTGACCTGGAGGGTGAAGCGCAGTCCGGCCGCCTGCTTTCCCTTGGCCTCCGCGGTCTGCATGGAGGCCGGAGCGGCGTCGGCTTCGGCCGCGTTCAGCAGATAGGGACGGATGACGGCGTGCGGGCAGACGAACGCGCAGCGGTTGCACTGCAGGCACTTCTCCGCGTCCCACACGGGCACCCGCACGGCGATGCCGCGCTTTTCGTAGGCGGTCAGGCCCATGTCCATCACGCCGTCCGCGTAATCCCGGAAGGCGCTGACCGGCAGATCGTCGCCCTTCTGATCGTTGATCGGATCGAGGATGTCCGTGACCACCTTCGGCACGTTCCGTGCAGGCGCCGGCGCATCCTCCGCGTCCGCCCAGGCGGCGGGGACCTCCACCTTCACAAGGTGCGCGCCGCCCGCGTCGATGGCGGCCAGGTTGCGGTTCACGACCTCCTCACCTTTGGCGAAGTAGGTTTTGGAGGCGGCGGCCTTCATGTATCCCACGGCCTCTTCGGTGGGGATGACCGGCATCAGGTGGAAGAAGGCTGCCTGCAGCACGGTGTTGGTATGGCTGCCCAGCCCCAGTTCTCCCGCGATCTTCACCGCGTCGATGGTGTAGAAGCGCAGCCTCTTGCGGGCGATCTCCCGCTTGCAGTGGGCGGGCAGATGCTTCTCCAGCTCCTCGGCGCTCCAGGGGCAGTTCAGCAGCAGGATGCCGCCGGGCTTGACCTCCTCGGCGATGTCGTATTTTTCGATGTAGGTGGGATTGTGGCAGGCGACCAGGTCCGCGCTGCGCACGTTGTAGGAAGCACGGATGGGCGTGTCCCCGAAACGCAGGTGGGACTTCGTCACGCCGAAGGACTTCTTGGCATCGTATTCAAAGTAGGCCTGGCCGAATTTCGCGGTGTGGCTGTTGAGGATCTCGACGGTGTTCTTGTTGGCGCCCACGGTGCCGTCGCCGCCCAGGCCCCAGAACTTGCAGCTCACCATGCCGCCCTCATCCATGGCGAGATCGTCCGCGTCGGGCAGGGAGAGGTTCGTCACGTCGTCGGTGATGCCGACGGTGAAGCTGTTCTTCGGGGCATCCGCGTTCAGGTTGGCGAACACAGCCGCCATCTGGCCGGGGGTCACGTCCTTGGAGGACAGGCCGTAGCGCCCGCCCACGACGGTGATGCCGCCCCGGCCGCGCAGGGCCGTGCACACGTCCTGGAACAGGGGCTCGCCGGCGCTGCCGCTCTCCTTGGTGCGGTCCAGCACGGCCACGCGCTTCACGGTCTCAGGCAAAGCGGCTGCAAAGCGGTCCACGTCAAAGGGCCGGAAGAGGCGCACCTGGATGAAGCCCACCTTTTCCCCGGCGGCGTTCAGGGCGTCCACCACCTGCTCCACGCAGCCGCTGACCGAACCCATGGCCACGATGACCCGCTCCGCGTCCGGCGCGCCGTAATAGTCGAAGCAATGGTACGCACGCCCGGTGACGGCGGTGATCTTCGCCATATAGCTCTCCACGATGTCCGGGAGCTTCGCATAGTCCGCGTTGCTGGCCTCGCGCACCTGGAAGTAGATGTCCGGGTTCTGCACGGTGGCCCGCAGCATGGGATGCTCCGGGTTCAGGGCGTGGGCGCGGAAGGCGTCCAGGGCTTCCGTGTTCAGCATGCTCCGCAGATCCTCATAGTCGATCTGCTCCACCTTGTTGATCTCATGCGACGTGCGGAAGCCGTCGAAGAAGTGCATGAAGGGCACCCGGCTCTCGATGGCGGCCAGATGCGCCACGCCTGCCAGATCCATGACCTCCTGCACGCTGCCCGTGCACAGCATGGCAAAGCCCGTCTGCCGGCAGTTCATCACGTCGGAGTGGTCGCCGAAGATGGACATGGCGTGGGTGCCCACGGTGCGCGCCGCCACGTGCAGCACGCCGGGCAGGCGTTCGCCCGCGATGCGGTGCATGACCGGGATCATCAGCATCAGACCCTGCGATGAGGTGAAACTGGTCGCCAGGGCGCCGGTCTGCAGCGCGCCGTGAACCGCCGCCACCGCGCCGGCCTCGGATTGCATCTCCGTCAGCTGCACCCGCTGGCCGAAGAGATTCAGCTTTCCCTTGGCGGACCAGGCGTCCGTCTTGCCGGCCATGGGGGAGGAGGGCGTGATGGGATAGATGGCCGCGATCTCGCTGAAGGCGTAGGCCACATAGGCCGCCGCCTCGTTGCCGTCGACGGTCACAAAGGTTCTCTTTTTCTCAGGCATGGCCGGGATCCTCCTCGGTTTCGTCAAAGTGCAGGTCATACAGGGCGGCGGCGCTTCGCCAGCAGATGTTCTCCAGTTCTTCTCCGGTCAGTCCCAGGGAGAGGAGATCCTCCAGCTCCCGCTTCTGCGGCCAGAAGGGGTAGTCCGTCCCGAAGAGCACCCGCTCCGACCCGTAGCGCCGGATGATGTCCCGGGCGGTCTCCTTCTCCAGCCAGTACAGCGATGAACAGCAGTCCACCCACACGTTGGGATACTTCGACAGCTTCAGGGAGGCCTCCTCCCACACGCTCCAGCCGCCCAGGTGCGCCACCTGCAGCTGCAGACGCGGGAAGGCCTTCGCGACGGCCTCAATGCGGTCGGGATTGGAATAATCGTAGCGGTGGTCGCCGCCGTGGATGCAGACCGGAAGGCCGCGCGCCTCGCACTCGCGATAGATCTCCATGGCGCGGGGATCGTCGGCGCGGAACCGTTGGATGTCCGGGTGCAGCTTCACGCCCTTCAGTCCCAGCGCCACCGCCTCGTCCAGGTCCCGGGCAAAGTCGACGCTGTCGGGGTGCATGGCGCCAAGCCCGGTCATGCAGCCGCCGCTTTCCCGCACGCTCTGGGCGATGAAGCGGTTGATGCCGGAGACCTGGTGCGGGGTCGTCGCCACCGTGAACACCACGAAATGGCTGATCCCGGCCTCGCGCCCGGAGGTCATCAGCTGGGCCGCAGTTCCGTCCCAGGGCTCGCGCGGCAGGCCCTCGTAAAACTCCTCCACCGCGTCCACCGCCCGGAGCGCGATCTTCTCCGGGTAGATGTGGCAGTGGCTGTCAATGATTCTGGTCATCATGAATCCTCAAAAGGGAAGGAAACGCGCTCACGCCGTCTCCACGCTGGCCGCGGCCTGCAGGCCCAGCCGCTCCACGGCCTGCTCCCGCATCTTGTATTTCTGGATCTTGCCGGCGTCGTTCATGGGGAAGGAGGTGACGAATTCGATATACTTGGGCACCTTGTGCTTGGCCATGTGGTCCCGCACGAAGGCCTTCATCTCTTCCTCGGTGGAAGTCTCGCCCTCCTTCAGGATAATGCAGGCCATGATCTCCTCGCCCATGGCCTTGTCCGGCACGCCGATGACCTGCACGTCGGAGACCTTGGGGTGGGTGTACATGAACTCCTCGATCTCCTTGGGATAGATGTTCTCGCCGCCGCGGATGATCATGTCCTTCAGGCGCCCGGTGATGCGGTAGTTGCCCTCGGGCGTGCGGCAGGCCAGGTCGCCGGTATGCAGCCAGCCGTCCTTGTCGATGGCGGAGGCCGTGGCTTTGGGCATCTTGTAGTAACCCTTCATGATGTTGTAGCCCCGGGCCACGAATTCGCCGATGACCTCGTCCGGGCAGTCCTCGCCGGTCTCCGGGTCGACGATCTTGCACTCCACCTCCGGGAAGGCCCGGCCCACGGTGGCCACGCGGACCTCCAGGGGATCCGTGGTGCGGGACATGGTGCAGCCCGGGGATGCCTCAGTCTGGCCGTAAACGATGACGATCTCCGGCATGTGCATCTTGTTCACCACATCCCGCATCACGGCGATGGGGCAGGGGCTGCCCGCCATGATGCCGGTGCGCATACAGCTGAAGTCGGTCTTCTCAAAGTCCGGGTGCTCCAGCATGGCGATGAACATGGTGGGGACGCCGTGAAAGGCGGTGACGTGCTCGTTGTGGATGCAGGCCAGCGAGGATTTGGGCGAGAAGTAGGGCAGGGGCAGGATCGTGCCCGCGTGCGTCATGGTGGCGGTCATGGCCAGCACCATGCCGAAGCAGTGGAACATGGGCACCTGGATCATCATCCGATCGGCGGTGGACAGGTCCATGCCGTCGCCGATGCACTTGCCGTCATTGACGATGTTGTAGTGGGTGAGCATCACGCCCTTGGGGAAGCCGGTGGTGCCGGAGGTGTACTGCATGTTGCAGACATCGTTGACATCCACGGCCGCAGCCATGCGGCGGATCTCATCCATGGGGGTGCGGGAGGCGTACCGCAGGGAGTCTTCCCAGGTCAGGGCGCCGGGCATCCGGAAGCCCACCGTGATGACGTTGCGAAGGAAGGGCAGCCGCCGGGCGTGCATGGGTTCCCCCGGCTTCAGGTCCTTCAGTTCCGGGCACAGCTCATTGATGATCTTGTCATAGTGGGAATCCCGGTAGCCCTGGATCATGACGAGGGTGTGGGTGTCCGACTGCCGCAGCAGGTACTCGGCCTCGGCGATCTTGTAGGCGGTGTTCATGGTCACCAGCACCGCGCCGATCTTGGCGGACGCCCAGAAGGTCAGGAACCACTGCGGCACATTGGTGGCCCAGATGGTGACCTTGCTGCCGGCCTTCACCCCGAGTGAGACCAGCACCCGGGCGAATTCGTCCACATCGTCCCTGAACTGGGAATAGGTGCGGGTATAGTCCAGGGTGGTGTACTTGATGGCCTGCTGATCCGGGAACTCCTCGCACACCGCGTCCAGCACCTGGGAGAAGGTCTTGTCGATCAGGGTCTCCTTTTTCCAGAGATATTTGCCGGTGCCCCGGTTGTTGGTGAAGAGGTGCTTCCGGTTGAGGCGCGTGCTCTCGTAGCCGGAGAGGGTGGAGACAAAATGGGTGAGGATGACCTCCGGGTCCGTCAGCCCTTCCATCCACCGGGGATCCCACTGCAGCGAGATAAAGCCGTCGTAATTGACCGAGCGCAGGGCGTTCATCAATTCCCGCAGGGGCAGCTCGCCCTCGCCGATCAGCTCCGGCATCGCGCCGTGCTCCGTGCGGCGGAAGTCATGCAGATGGACATGGCGGACGTAGGCGCCCAGGTTGGTGATGCTCTTCTCCGCGTCCTCCCGGGCTTGCATGCAGGTGGCGTGCATGTTCCAGCAGGCGGCCAGCCGGTCGTCGGCAAAGCGGTTCAGCAGGTCCCTCAGCCGCTCGGTGTCGGCGTAGGCACCGACGCTGTCCACCAGCATGGTCACGCGCTTGTCCGCGACCATGCCTATCAGCTGCCCGAGACGCTCGGCACAGGCCGCCTGGTTGTCCGTGTCGGTGTGGAGCACGATGTAGGGAATGCCGAGATTCACACACAGCTCCGCGCTGCGGGTGAGCTCAGCCGGAAAATCGGGGTTGGTGAAGTCGCCCACCGTGTCCACACAGGGGATGGAGAGCCCTTTCTCCAGCAGGTCCCGGCGTGTCTTCGCGGAGAGCTCCGGGTTGGCCGGGCTGTGCTTTCCCTGCAGGGCGGGGGCGTCGCACAACTCGATCCCCTGAAGGCGCATCTGGAAGGCCGCGCCGCACAGCTCCGCCCAGGTGAGGCTCTCCCAGTGCTGGATGGAAAAAGCAAGTCTCACGGCTTACGCCTCCTCATACACGATTTTGTTCAGCGCGTTGATGTAGGCCCGGATCGCCGCGCCGATGATGTCTGTGGAGATGCCGTTGCCGGAGTACAGCCGGCCGTCGGCCCGCAGCTTCACCAGTGCGCTGCCCATGGCCTCGCGCCCCTCGGTGACGGACTGGATCTGGAAATCGTCCAGCTCGTAGTGATGGCCGATGATCTGCTCGATGGCCAGGAAGGCCGCGTCGATGGGGCCGTCGCCCACAGAGACGCCGCGCAGCTTCTCGCCGCTTTTTTCCAGGGTGATGTTGGCGGTCGCGGTGATGATGTTTCCGCTGTTGATGACATAACTGTCGAGGCGATACGTGGACGGCACCTGCAGGGCGGTGGAGGCCACAATGGCGTCCAGCTCCCTGGCGCTGACCACATTCTTCTTCACAGCCACACGCTTGAAGGCTTCATACACCCGGGCGCCGTCCTCCTCGCTGAGATCGTAGCCCAGTTGCCGCACGGCCTTGGTGACATCCGCCTGCGTGTCGTCCGCGTCGAGGCACAGCCCCGGGGTCTCGTCCGGCATGATGCCCGAGAGCGCGGAGGACTCGGCCTTGCGCGCCGACATCATGCGCTCCAGCTGACCGGCTGTGCGGGAAAGCTCGGTCGTGCGAAGCGAAGTCCCCAAGTCCAGATCCTGGCCGCGCATCTGAATGAATTCGGCCATATCGCTCAGCGTGGCCCCGCCGCCGGGCACCGCGGAGCACTTGACGCCGTCCGCGCCGGCCATGATCGCCGCCGCCGCACAGGCAGCCGCCATGTGCATGCCGTCGGATACCTCCGCGTACCACTCGGCGTTCACGTCGGGGAGCGACTCACGGGTCTCCTTCACAAAGGCGGCGAACTCGCCGGGCAGCATCACGCCCGCCGTGTCGCAGAGGGTCACGCGGGTCGCGCCGTTCTCGCACGCCGTGCCGATGACCTGCACGAGGAAGTCGCGCTCCGCCCGTGTGGCGTCCAGGCAGCACAGCTCCACATCCTCGCAGCGGGAGCGGCACTGCTTCACCTGGCCTGCGACGGCTTCCAGCATGGCGGGCGCCTTCTTGTGCGCGGCGTATTCCATGCCCACGGGGGAACAGGGCACCGCCAGCGACAGGCGGGGATGCCTTGCGGAACGGATGCTCTCCCATACGGCGGAGAGATCCGTCTCGGTGACGGAAACAGGTGCCGTCAGCGCGGTGGAGACCAGGGAGGCGATGGTCTTGCCGGAGAGCTGATCCGCCTTGCTGCCGTTCATCGGCGGCAGCTCGATGGCGTCAACACGCAGGCGGTCGAGGCTCCGGGCCATTTCCAGCTTTTCCTTGAAGGTCAGGGCGTCTTCGCGCATATTGTTGGCGATGCGGAGAGTCGTGTCGATCAGCTTGATGGTTTTCATGCTTTTGCTCCTGTTCCGATCATGATAGGCGGTGTCTGGTCCTGCTGTAAGAAAAGCCCCAGAAATCATACGACTTCTGGGACGACTTTCACAAATCGCGGTACCACCCGGATTCCCCCTTGCGGGAGCTCTCATCAGCGCTCTGTCAAGCGCCATGCCATGGTCACGGGGCAAGCCGGATCTCCCTACCGGGATACCATTCAGGAGATCTGCTCGGGCAGGAGACTGCCTTTCGTCGCCACACCGGCTTGCACCGACCGCCGGCTCTCTGCAGTGGGAAGACGAGGACATAGTGCCGTCATCGCATTTGTAATCATAACTTGTGTTCCGGGAATGGAACGCTCTGAAGTTTAGCCCATCGGGGGGAGATTGTCAAGACGGCAGCCCGCCCCTCTGTCCAAAAAACAGCGGCAGTACAAGCTTACCGCACAATGCGCGGCGTGGGGTGGGGCGTCGGGGTGGCGGAATCCTCCACGGGTTCCGGGGTGGCCATGGGAACGGGGGAAGCGGTCGGTACGGGACTGGGCGTGGGGACCGGGGTCGGGGAGGCGACGGGGGTCAGTTCCTTCGCGTACAGCTTCTGCAGCGTCTCCACGGTGGCAACACCGCTGGCCCGCAGTCCGTTGGCCTCCTGGAAGGCTTTGACCGCGGCCACGGTACCGTCCAGATAAGTGCCGGAGCATTTGCCGCTGTAGTAGCCCAGTTCCTTCAGCTTCATCTGCAGCCACCAGACAGCCTCGCCGCTGTCATTCTTTTTCAGCTCCGTCAGGGGCATGGGCGGTTTCGCGCCGGAGATGTAGACCGGTTCCTGGGTGGGCTGCGGCGTGGCTACGGGGAGCATGGTGCGTTTGTTCAGCGCGGGCTTGATGATGGAGGCTTTCAGCTCCGGATCGGCCGGCAGCTTGTAGGTGATGGTGCAGATGGTGCCGGCCTCCACATAGTCATAGATCCACTTGGCGTCGGCCACCTGCAGACGCACGCAGCCGTGGGAAGCCCGGCGTCCCAGCCGGTCGTAGCTGCGGACAGACAGGTCGGTGGTGCTGACGGTGTTGTAGATGACGGAGTGGAAAGCGATGCCGGCGTTGATGCGGGTCCAGTACCGGGCGTAGTCGCCCCACTTGGGGAAATAGCACCAGGTGGTCTTGTAGCCGCTGATGATCCAGTCGCCGGCATCGGATGGATTTTCCTTTGTGCCGGAGGAGCACATCATCTGCTTGACGACAACGGTATAGTCCCCGTTCTCGTCCCGGGCATAGGCGGTGACGATCTGATTGGTCACGTCCACCACCAGGTGGTAGGCGGGCTGCTCGGGACGGGGCGTGGTGCGGGGCGTCTCATTGGCTCCGACCACATGAGCGTCGTTGAAGAGGGCGTTCCACGTCCTTTCATCCACCGCGCCGGTCACATCCAGGGCGTTCTGCTTCTGGAACGCTTTGACGGCGTTGCGGGTATGACCGAGGAAGTTGCCGGAGATCGGGCCGGTGTAATAGCCGAGATCCGTCAGCCGCTGCTGGATCAGCTTGACCTTCTCGCCCTTGCTGTTGTAGGCGTATTTCTTCGTGTAGGGGATCGTGTTGTCCTGCAGATCTTCCTCGCCGTCCGGAACGGAGACGATGTCCTCCTGCACGGGCGGAGCCGGAGTCGCGCTGGCCTTTTCAGACCGGCCCACCGCCTGGTCGGAGAAGAGAAGCTCTTGGGTGGCGATGTCCGCGCTGCCGGTCGCGCTGAGGCCCATCTTGGTCTGGAAGGCCTTCACCGCTTCCTGCGTGGCAGCCAGATAGTTGCCGGAGACCTTTCCGCCGTAATAGCCCAGATACAGCAGGCGCGTCTGCAGCCGCTTCACGTCGTTACCGTGGGTGCCCAGCTGCATGGGGCGATACTTCGCGGCGGCCAGGGCTGCCTGCACGTTTTCATCCGCGTCGCTGCCCTCGCCGAGACCGAAGTCCTGTTTGAATGCCGTCATGGCTTCGGCGGTGCGCTCGCCGTAGTGACCGCTGATTTCGCCTTCATAGTACCCCAGCCGCGCCAGATGGATCTGGGCCGTCCGGACGTTCTCGCTCCACAGTCCGAGCGTCAAGGTCTCCGCCGACGCCCATGCGCACAGGAGCAAGGCCGCTGTCAGCAGCAGGATCACTGTCAGTCGCTTCATCGTTTCCAGCCTCCGAGGATAAGTGTTACAAAATGCAGGGGGTATTGTAACTGTTTCTTAATGCAAAAGCAAGGGGGCAGGGGAGGTTTTCTTGCGCGATCCGCCATGAAAAAGCACAGCGAAAACCGTATCGGACCGGCCTTCAACTGTGCTTCCGCAGACATTCCGGGATTTGTAACAAATCCGGGATCCCCGTCCCCGCCGAGCAGGAAATCAGTCTTCTTCGCCGTCGATCTCGTTTTCCTCGGCTTCCAGCTTCCGGATAAAGAGATCGAAAAGGGCTTCGTTCAGCGCGTCGTCGGTGACGGCCTCATAGCAGTCCTCATCGTTTTCGTCCCGGGTGACCAGCATGAAAACGATCTCGGCCTCCTCCTCTTCGCCGTCTTCCTCGTCCAGAGGCTCAAGCGCCAGGTAGGTATCGTCCCGGTATTCCAGCACGTCCACCAGCCGGAAGGAAACCTCTTCGCCCTCGTCGTCGATCAGTTCAAAGATGCCGTCAAATTCTTCAGACATGGGGTGATCCTCCTGATAAATTATTGCGTCATCACCGTGCGCCAGCGGAGCACCTGCTCCTCCCGTACGGCGATGCCGATAAACCGGTTCTCAAAGTACACGCGGACGGGACTGCGCTCCGGAAGCTCCCGCGCGCCGTCCAGCCTGTCCGCGGGCAGAACGGTGCCGCATCGGGCCATCTTCTCCATCTGATCCGGGATCTGCAGCGACGGCAGATGCCCCAGCGGCCAGTCGGGCGGAAGAAGATGCTGCGCCAGCGTGCCCTCTTCCGCATAAGCCGCGGCTTCATCCAGCGTCAGGGTATGCGCAAGGTCAAAGGCGCCGCTCCGGGCGCGGAGCAGGAACCGCATATGGGCCGGACATCCGCAGAGCCGTCCCAGATCCTCGCACAGGGAACGGATGTAAGTGCCGCGCCCGCAGTCCACCGTCATCAGCACCCCGTGGCGGGGCGTCTCGCCGTGGAGGGTGATGCGCTCGATGTGCACCGTGCGCAGGGGAGCCTCTGCCTCCACCCCTTTGCGGGCCAGCTTGTAGAGAGGGTGGCCGCCCTGCTTGACCGCGCTGAAGACGCCGGGCCGCTGCAGGATATCGCCGGTCAGAGCGTCCGCCGCGGCGCGCACCTGCTCCATGGAGGGATACGCATTCCCCTCCGCCGTGACCGAGCCCTGGGCATCCTGCGTATCGGTGGCCTGCCCGAAGGCGACCTCCGCCACATAGGTCTTTTCCTTATCCACCAGGTAGTCGAAGAGCCGCGTGGCCTGACCGATCATGACCGGCAGCACCCCGGCCGCCTCCGGGTCGAGCGTCCCCGCGTGGCCGATGCGCCGCTCATTGGTCAGGCGCTTCGCGGCGCCGACGACGGCGGCGGAGGACATGCCGGGCGGCTTCAGGATATTCAGAAAACCGTTCATGTCATCTCCCTGTCCATCGACTCGCACAGCGCGGCGCAGACCGTCTCCGCGGCCTGATCGAGGGTCATGCCCGTCAGCGTGCAGCCGGACGCGCGCATGTGTCCCCCGCCGCCAAAGGCGTGGGCGACCCGATCGACCGTATAGGGCTTGACGGAGCGGAGGCTGGCCTTGACCTTGTCCTCATGCTCGCGGAGCAGCACCGCGGCCTGTACGCCGCGCACCGCGAGTCCCTGGTTCACCACGTTGTCCGCGTGCTCCGGCAGGGCGCCGCAGTCCGCGAAGTCCTGCCGCGACAGGGTGAGGACCGCCAGCGTGCCTCCGCGGAGCAGCCGCATGCGCTCCACCGCGCGTGCCCTCAGCCGGATGTGGGCTTCCGGCGCCAGCACAAACAGCCGGCGGTTCAGGTCGTTCAGCGAGAGCCCGGCATCCATCAGCCGCGCCGCCGCCCGGAAGGCTGCCGCGCTCGTGTTGTCAAAGCTGAAATTGCCGGTGTCGGTGGCGATGGCGGTGTAGAGGCAGGCGCACAGCGGATCGTCCAGGGGGATCTCCAGCGCGTCCGCCAGCGCCAGCACCAGCATGCCGACGGCCGGCGCGTCCCCCTCCACCCAGTTGATATCGCAGTAGCCGGGGTTGGTGCCGTGGTGATCGATCTGGACGGTCCGAACTGCGCGGGACTTCATCGCTGCAAAAGCCTCCGCGTCGCCGATCCGGCCCATGCGGTCACGGCTGGCGATGTCAACGGGCAGAAGCAGATCAAAGCGCTCCGCATCGCCCAGCGTGTCGCAGCACCGGATGCTGTTGGCCCCGGGGAGGAAGGCGACCTGCTCCGGCACGGGGTCTATGCAGAAGTTCTCCACGCGCTTGCCCATGCGCTCCAGCATCAGCCGGAGAGCCAGCGCCGAGCCGATGGTGTCGCCGTCGGGGCTGATATGGCTGAAGATCGCCACGCTGTCGGCGGCGCGGATGGCGTCCGCCACGGCCCGCATGTCCTCAAGCATCGGTCTCGTCCTCCTCCGGCGGCGGAAGCTGATCCGCGCCGACCTCGTGCAAGACCTGCGCAATGTGTGCCCCGTAGGCGATGTTGCGGTCCTCGGTGAAGATCAGCTCCGGGCTCTGCCGGATGATCATCTCTTTGGCCAGACTGTGCCGGATGAAGCCGGACGCGCTCTTCAGGGCGTCCATCAGCGGCTGGCGGCGGTCCTCCTCCAGCACGCTGACATAGATCTTCGCATAGCGCAGATCCCGGGTGACCTCCGCGCGGGTGATGGAAAAGGTCCCGTCGATCCGCGGATCCCGCAACTCGTCGCGGATGATGCGGTCGACCTCGCGCCGCACCTCCTCGGAGATGCGGTCGATGCGGTTGTAGGTATTTCGGGTGGTGGGCATGAGTGGGTCTCCTTATGATGCGGTCGATTGGGATCTATGGAACCTTTGGGGCGCTCCGGGAGGGCTTTGTTCCCCAAGACCCGGAAACGGGCGGAAACGGGGATCATGCGTCCTCTGTCCGGAATGCGCAATACCCCTCGTAACGGTAACTGGCGTCGATGCCGTGCATATAGACTTCCCGGCCATCGGCGGCGTCGGTCAGGGCGCCTGCGAGCAGGAGGCGCAGCTCGGTGTCCCGGACCGGACTGCGCTCCATGGCGGCCATATAGTCGTCACGGGAGATGCGCTGCCAGTCCACGACCTGCCCCAGGGCAGCGCGGAGCATAACGTCCAGCCAGATGCGGGCGGCGCGGCCGTTGCCCTCAGGGAAGGGGTGCGCAATGCTCATCTCCACGTATTTTGCGACGATCTCGTCGAAGGTGGATTGCGGCATGGCGCTGATCTGGCGGAGGGCGTCGTCCAGGTACAGGGCGGATGCAAAACGGAAACCGCCCTTGGCCAGGTTGAGCGTCCGCGTCTTCCCCACGAAGTCGCAGATCTCCGCAAACAGCCAGCGGTGAATCGCCTGCAGCCCCGCGTACGTGCCGACCTCCACGGTATCCAGCACCCGCTCGTCCCACAGACGGCGCGCCTGCCGTTTGCTGATGCGCTCTTCTTAAAGCTGGAACGCAAGGCCGTCAAGGCCGAGCTTGTTGGGCAAGGGCATGGGCGCGGCCTCCTTTCAGGGTATTTGTCATGAAGGCGGCGGACGGTCGATCCAGCCAGGATGTGTCGTCGGAACAGTCTTCCTCACGAAATTCGGAGGGAATGCCATTCTGCTCGCACCGTACGCCCTGGTGTTCATTCCCGCGGCGGTGTCTGTGCAAAGTCACGGCCGGAGACCTTCATCGCTCCGGCCGTGACTTTGGGGCGTTACCTCGGGATCTCCTCCATGATGAAGCACTCCACGATGTCGCCGATCTTGATATCGTTGTGGCCCTCCAGGCTCATGCCGCACTCGTAGCCCGCGGCCATCTCGCGGACGTCGTCCTTGAGGTGGCGGAGGCTGGAGAGCTTGCCCTCGTGCACGACCACGTTGTCGCGCAGGAGACGGACCTGGGCGTTGCGCTGCACCTTGCCGTCGGTGACGTAGCAGCCGGCGATGATGCCCGCGCCGGTGATCTTGAAGACGTTGCGGACCTCGGCGTGGCCCAGCAGCACCTCGCGGTACTCCGGCGCCAGCAGACCCTTCATGGCCAGCTCCATGTCCTCGATGGCCTTGTAGATGACGGTGTAGAGCCGCACATCGACCTTTTCCTTCTCGGCCTGCGCGCGGGCGGAGGCGTCGGGGCGGATGTTGAAGCCGATGATGATGGCGTTGAAGGCGGAAGCCAGGTTGACGTCGTCCTTGGTGATGGCGCCGGCGGCGGCATGCAGCACGCGCACCTTGACCTCATCGTTGGACAGCTTTTCCATGGCCTGCTTGACGGCCTGGACAGAGCCCTGCACGTCGGCCTTGATGATGAGGTTGAGGGTGGTGATCTTGCCGGCCTCCAGGTTGGAGAACAGGCTTTCCATGCTCACCTTGCCCATATTGCCCTCGCGGGCGGCGCGGATCTTCTCGCGGCGCTCGTCGGCCACCTGACGGCTCAGATGATCGTCGCCCACGGCGATGAGCTCGTCGCCGGCATCGGGCACTTCGTCGAAGCCCATGATCTCCACGGGCACCGAGGGACCGGCCTCCTTGACCTTGTCGCCCCGGTCGTTGATGAGGGCGCGCACACGGCCGGACGCGAGACCGGCGATGATGTTGTCGCCCACATGCAGGGTGCCGTTCTGAATCAGGACGGTCGCCAGCGGGCCCCGCGCCTTGTCCAGCTTGGCCTCGATGATGACGCCGCGGCCCAGACGGTCGGGATTGGCCCGGAGCTCCATGGTGTCGGCCTGCAGCAGGATCATCTCCAGCAGCTCGTCCACGCCCTGGCCCGTGACGGCGGAGACAGGCACCATGATGGTGTCGCCGCCCCACTCCTCGCACACCAGGTCATACTGGGTCAGATCCTGCTTCACCCGCTCGGCGTTGGCGGCGGGCTTGTCCATCTTGTTGATGGCCACGATCAGCGGGACGCCGGCAGCCTTCGCGTGGTTGATGGCCTCCACGGTCTGGGGCATGACGGAGTCGTCCGCCGCGACGACCAGGACCGCGATGTCGGTGGCCTGCGCGCCGCGCATACGCATGGCGGTGAAGGCCTCGTGACCGGGGGTGTCCAGGAAGGTGATGGGCCGTCCGTTGGCCTTGACGGTGTAAGCGCCGATGTGCTGGGTGATGCCGCCGGCCTCGCCCGCGGTGACCCGGCTCTTGCGGATGTAGTCCAGCAGGCTGGTCTTGCCGTGGTCGACGTGACCCATGATGGTGACCACCGGGGGACGGGGGAGGAGGTTCTCGTCGGTATCCTCGACGTTCTCCTCCGTCAGCATGGTCTCGGCGGTGCGCTCCACCTTGCGCTCCAGGGTGACGCCGAACTCGGCGGCCACCAGGGAGGCGGTGTCGAAGTCGATCTCGGAGTTGATGGTGGCCATGTTGCCGAGGATCATCAGCTTCTTGATGATCTCGCCGGCGGTCTTGCCGATGCGCTCGGTCAGATCGCGGACGACGATGGTGTCGCCGGACATGTAGGCCGTCTCGATCTTGATGGGCGCCATGGTCTGCTGCACGCTGACCTTGCGGCGCGAACGCTTGCCGCCGCGGATCACCTCGTCGTCATAGCCGCCGCTGCCGTAGTTATTGGCGCGGGCCTCCTGCTTGCGGTTGCGGGCCACATGCTCCGGATCGTGCTGGCGCTGATAGTTCTTCTTGTTGGGATCATAATTGGAGACGCGTTCCTTCTCCATGGTGGGAGCCAGCTCCGGACCGCGGCCCCGTCCGCCTGCGGGACGTGCGCCGCCGGCGAATCCGCCGGGACGCGGCGCGCCGCCTGCCGGACGGGCACCAGGCTGGCCTGCGGGACGCCCATACTGGCCCGGCTGGCCTGCGGGACGTCCGTACTGGCCCGGCTGACCCGCGGGACGCCCGTACTGACCCTGCTGGCCCGCGGGCCGCCCGTACTGGCCCTGCTGGCCCGCGGGCCGCCCATACTGGCCCGGCTGGCCTGCCGGCCGCCCGTACTGGCCAGGCTGGCCCGCGGGACGCCCGTACTGACCCTGCTGCGGCTGTGCCGGACGGGGCGGAACGGCGCGGGGCATGCGAAGCACGTTCGGCGCGGGACCTACGGGCTTGGCCGGGGTCTGGACCGCGTCGCCGGCGCGCGCGATGATCTGCCCGATTTGGGGCTTGCGGGGCGCTTCTGGCTTCGGCGCGGGTTTTGCGGCCTGCTGCGGCTTTGCCTGCGGCCTGACGGGCTCCGCCGGTTTCTCATGCGCGGGCTTGCTCTCTGCGGGCTTCTCCTGCGGCGGCTTCAGCGCGGCAGGCTCCCGGACTTCGGGCGCCTTTTCGGCCGGCTTGACCTCGGCAGGCTTCTCCTGCGCCGTGGGCGCCTTTTCCTCGGGCTTCGGCTCGGCGGGCCGATTCGCGGACACGGGCTTCTGTTCAGCGGGCTCCTCCGCTTTGACCTGCTGAGCGGGTTCTGCGGGTGCCGTTACCTCGATGACCGCCGGCTCATCCTCATGGGAAACAAAGCCGCTCTCGGCGATGTACGCACGGGACTGCGCCGAACGGACCCGCTGCTGCTCCTCGCGCTTGCGCATGGCTGCGGCTTCCTCGTCCTGGCGCACGTATTCCCGCTCCGTTGCCCGGAGCTGAGCGAGCAGAGTTTCCGCGTCCCGGCGTGCGGTCACGGTCTCGTTGAGAAGATTGCCTGCCTTCTGGGAGAGCTCCCTTGCGGCATCCTTCAGATTCAGTTTCGTCATTCGACGCTTGCACCCCCGCTGATTGTGTCCGCTTCCGCGGCTGTGATCAAAATCCTTTCACCTGAAAGGAGGGATATCAATTGCCGGGCCAGACCGCCGTCCCTGACGGCCATGGCCACGCCCGGCCTTCCCGCGGCATCCCCCGGCAGGCCTTCCGGCAGGATGGCCATGGGCGTGCCGGTCCTCCGGCATACGCCCTCGTATTTCTGCCGGGTGGCGTCTGAGGCGCGGCTGTCCAGCAGCAGCACCGCGCAGCTGCCGTTCCGGACGGCTTTCAGGCAGCCGTCCTCACCGAAGACGCCCAGTCCGGCTCTGGTGCTCAGGCCGATCAGCCCCCGCAGCCGCTTTTCATCCACCTTGCGCCGCCTCCCGGTTCAGGGAGTCCAGCGTTTCCCGCAGGGACAGGGCGGCCTCCTCGGAGAGGGGCGCTTCCAGCTGGCGCTCCAGCTGCTTCTGCTTGATCGCGCGTCCCAGGCAGGCCGCGTTCCGGCAGAGATAGGCGCCGCGTCCCGGCTTTTTGCCGGTGCTGTCGATGGTGACCGCGCCTTCCGGGGAACGGACCACGCGGATCAGCTCGCCCTTCGGCTTCATCTCGCGGCAGCCGACGCACATGCGCATCGGGATCTTCTTGGGTTTGGCGGGCATGATGCCTCCTGCATGTCAGATGCTGTCGTCCTCGCCCAGGTCCAGGGTGTCATCGTACTCCATGCGCATGGAGCCGGTGGCGGACATCGGGCTGGAATCGGTGACCATGTCTTCCATCTGGGCAGCCTGCGACTGACTCTTGATATCGATGCGCCAGTTGGTCAGGCGGTGGGCCAGAGAGGAGTTCAGGCCGTCCTTGCCGATGGCAAGGGAGAGCTGATTGTCCGGCACCACCACGCGGCACTCCCGCTCCCGGTCGGGGGCGGTGAAGACGGTGATGACGTGGGCGGGATTCAGGGCGTTGGCCACAAACTCCACCGGATCATCGCTCCATTTGATGATGTCCACCTTCTCGCCCTTCAGCTCGGCGACCACGCGCTCCACGCGGCCGCCCCTCTGGCCTACGCAGGCGCCGACGGGGTCGATCAGGGGATCCGTGGACCAGACGGCCATCTTGGTGCGGATGCCGGGTTCCCGGGCCACGGCCTTGATGACCACCTGACCCGTGACGATCTCCGGGACCTCCATCTCGAACAGGCGCTTGACCAGGCTCGGATGGCGGCGGCTCACGCGCACCTGAGGCGTGTTGGGCCCGATGTGATCCCGCGCCACGTTCAGAACGTACAGCTTGATGTGCTCGCCCTCGCTGAAGGTCTCGCCGGGGATCATGTCATCCTCCAGAAGGATGCCCTCCGCCCGGTCCAGATCCACAATCACGGAGTGCTCGTTCACCCGCTTGACGACGCCGGTGACGATCTCGTCCTTCTTGTCGGCATAGCGGTCGGATACGATGCCCTGCTCCGCATGACGGATGCGCTGCTGCAGCACCGTCTTGGCGTTGTGGGCGGCTACCCGCAGGAAATCACTGGGCGTCACGTCCTTGTCGACGATGTCGTCGATCTCGGCGGACGGGCGGATGGACCGGGCCTCCTCCAGCGAGATCTGCGTGGACGGATTCTCGACTTCCTCCACCACCAGCATGCGGCTGTAAATATGGAAACTGCCGTCCTCGCGGTTGATGCTGGGCACGATGTTCGTCGGTTCGGGCGTGCCCTTGGGGAGGTTCATGTTCTTGCGGTAGGCCGTCACGAGAGCGGCCTCGATGGCGTCGAACAGAAGTTCTTTGCTGATGCCCTTCGCCTCGGCGAGGGCGTTCACCGCCGCGATGATCTCGGCGCCGTTGCGTTCCGGATTCTTGGGTGCTGCTTTCATGATCCTCAGCCTTTCAATCGTTGTTCGTCTCTTCGCCCAGATCGACCTCTTCCACGCCGGTCATATCGACCACCGGGCGGATGATGGCGCAGTCCTTGCGATCGATGGTGCGCTGTTCCCCGTTCTGTTCCAGGGTCACACCGGTGTCGCTCCAGTCCGCGAGGATGCCGCGGATCTCGCGGACGCCGTCCATGGCGCGGTAGAAGCGGACCTCCACCTCGCTGCCCAGGGCGCGCTCGAAGTCTTTGTCCCGCTTCAGCGGTCGGTCAATGCCGGGGGAGGACACTTCCAGATAGTCGTAATCCAGGTTCTCCACCAGAGGGATCAGCGCCCGGTGAAAACGCTCGCATCCGTCCAGGTCCATGCCTTCCTCCCGGTCGATGAAGACCCGCACGGTCACCCCGTAAGCGTCTTTGACCTGCTCCAGATCCACCAGTTCGAAGCCCATCTGTTCCGCGACCTTTTCGCAGAGGGGCTCTGCCTGGGCCAGCAGGCTCTTTTTCGGCGTTTTTGCCATTCGCTCACCTCCCGTGGTTCGGGCAAGAGAAAAGAGTGGTCAAACACGACCCCTCACAGCCGCCCGCAAAGGGTACACTCCCACCCGGAGTCTTCCCTCTGTCCGGCGCTGCCGGGCCGTGCCCACTCTGATCGTCAAACCCTTCTTTCGTCATCCATCGGCACGGATCGCACTCCACTCCGGCACCGTGCGCTTCGCTCACGGCCGGCGGGCGTCTCCATGCCAGCGGCAGCATCGCCGCAGGTTGCTGAAACACGTGGAGTATAGCATACCTTTCGACGAAATACAAGGGCCAATTAAAGAAAAAACAGGCAGACGAAGCCCGAAAACAGCGGGTCGGGCAGAATACTGTTAGCACTCTGATTCGACGAGTGCTAAATTCCCGTTGCAATTCCGGATAAAGAGTGATACAATGTGTCCGCGCGGACAGAGATCCGCGTCTTGCGCACAAAGGAGGCAATCATTCATGGCAGACGAGATCGAGCGCGGCAGCGTATCCATCGATGCGGAAAACATCATGCCCGTCATCAAGCGCTGGCTGTATTCCGACAAGGACATTTTTCTGCGGGAGGCCGTTTCCAACGGCTGCGACGCCATCACCAAGTACCGCATGCTGAACCCCGGGACCGACGAGCCCATGAGCGTCGCGGTCACCGTCAACGCCGACGAGAAGACCGTCACCATCGAGGATACGGGCATCGGCATGACGGCGGACGAGGTCCGCCGCTACATCAACCAGGTGGCTTTCTCCAGCGCCGCCGAATTCATGAAGCAGGTGGCGAAGGACGAACAGGAGGACAAGGACGGGAAGAACGGCATCATCGGACATTTCGGCCTGGGCTTCTACTCCGTGTTCATGGTGTCGGAGAAGGTAGAGATCGACACCCTCTCCTGGACGGACGGGGCCGCGCCGGTACACTGGGTCAGCGAGGACGGCATGTCCTTCGAAATGGGCGGGGGGAGCCGCACGGCGCACGGCACCACCGTGACGCTTCACATCGCCGGTGAGGAGAGCGAGTTCCTGGAGGCCGGCCGCCTGCGGAGCATCCTCAGCCACTACTGCGGCTACATGGCTTATCCGGTGACCCTGTTCGACGCCTGCGCCAAGCCCGTGGAACGCGAGGAGCCGGCGGAGGGTGAGACCGATGCCGAGGGCAGGCCCGTGACCCGCAAGGTCATCGAGGAACCCAAGCCGGAGCAGATCAACGATACCGCCCCGCTCTGGCTGAAAAAGCCTTCCGAATGCACCGACGAGGAGTACAAGGCTTTCTATCACAAGGTCTTTACCGACTACAACGATCCGCTGTTCTGGATCCACCTGAATGTGGATTACCCCTTCAACCTGAAGGGCATCCTCTACTTCCCGAAGCTCCGGGAGGATTTCGGCGTCCGGGAAGGCGAGATCAAGCTCTTCTCCGGTCAGGTCTTCGTGGCGGACAACATCAAGGAGATCATCCCGGAGTTCCTGATGCTGCTGCGGGGCGTGATCGACTGCCCCGACATCCCGCTGAACGTCAGCCGTTCCTTCCTGCAGAACGACGGCTCGGTGAAGAAGATCAGCGGCCACATCGTCAAGAAAGTGGCTGACAAGCTGACGAGCCTGCTGAACACCGCCCGGGAGGAGTATGAGGGATACTGGAAGGACATTGCGCCTTTCGTGCGTTACGGCTGCATGACGGACGCCAAGTTCTACGATCAGGTCAAGTCCGCCCTGCTGTACCGGCTGACGGACGGCACCTGCGTCACCCTGCAGGAGTACCGCGACAAATTCGGCGGAAAGACCGACGGCAAGGTGTACTATACCTCCGACGAAAAGCGCCAGGCGGCCTCCGTGGCCCTCTACACCGGCCGGGAGATCGGCGTGGCTGTGATGGACTATCCGAAGCTGGACGCGGCCTTCCTGAACTTCATGGAGTACTCCGGCGGCGAGGATGCCCACTTCGTCAGGGTGGACGCGGATGTCTCCGGCCTGACCACGGAAGACGAAACAGGCGCGGCCCTGGATGCCGAAAAGCTGCAGAGCCTCTTCCGCACGGCCCTCGGGAAGGAGCAGCTGACCGTGACCCTCGCGCCCATGGCGGACGAAAGCCTGATCGCGGTGGTCACCGAGGATGAGCAGATGCGCCGCTTCCGCGAGGTGTACAGCATGGGCAGCATGCCGGACCAGTGGGCTCTGGCCCTGAACCGCCGCAATGCCACCGTTCAGGCGCTGGCGGAACGCGATCCGGAGGACGAGACCACGAAGCTCCTCTGCGAGCAGATCTACGACCTTGCGCGGATGGCGGCCAAGCCCCTGGAAGGCGAGGAGATCACCGCCTTCCTGGCCCGCAGCGCAAAGCTGGTGGGCATGGCTGTGAAATAAACAGGACCACAACAAAACCGGGCGCGCCCGGTTTTGTTGTGCCCGAAAAAGCGATGGGCGTTACAGCAGCCAGTACAGCCAGGTCATCACCGGCATGGTGAGGATACAGATCAGCGTGGTCAGCACATTGATGGCGCTGGAATACTCGGCCTCCTGCCGGTACATCTGCGCCAGCTGCGTGACCGTGGTGGCGGCGGGGGTCATTACCGCCATGAAGCTGATGTACAGGATCTTGCCGCCGTCCGGCACCAGATCCGCGGCGTGGGTCAGCTTCAGGAACAACAGGATCAGCAGCGGGGTGCCGACCATCTTCAGCGCCATGACCAGCCAGGTGCGCCCGCTGGTGAGTATCTGCTTCCAGGGCACCTCCGCCAGCAGCATGCCGATCATGATCATGCACACCGGGCCCATGGTGCCGGAAAGCTGGCCGCAGACGTTGCTCAGCAGGGGCGGCAGCTTTATGTGCAGCAGCAGCATGCCCATGCCAACGACGCAGGCGAGAAGGTTCGGGTTCAGCAGGATCTTTTTCCACGGGATCTGCTTCTCGCCGCTGATCATGATCTGCCCGTGGGTCCAGATGAAGAACAGCTGCACGCAGATGAAGGCGCTGGAATAGATGACGTAGCTGTCGTCCAGCACCACCGAGACCAGCGGGATGATCAGATTTCCGGCGTTGGAGTACATGACGCTGGCCTTTTCCACGGGGGTGAGGCGGATCGCCTTCCCATAGAGCCATGCGATGCCGAACAGCAGGACATGGATGACCAGGGCGGCTCCCAGCGCCAGCAGGAAGCCGTCCCGGACCTCGGGGGTGAAATCGATGCTGAAGGCCCGGAGCACCACCGCCGGTCCGATCAGGTAGATCAGCACCAGCGACAGGGCGCGGCTGTCACTGCTCTTCAGCAGCTTCAGCCTGACCAGCAGGAAACCCAGCCCCATCATGATGAACAGGGCTGCCATGGCATTGAGCAGGGTGGAGGCGACTTCCAATGGCTGCACGGGGGACCTCCGATTCGGGCTGAGCGGTTATTTGCGGGCGGCCAGCAGGGGCGTCATCACGGGGGAGGAGCGGCGTCCCAGCTCCGGATGGCGGTGCTCCAGGGTGGCCAGGGCGATCTCCACGTCCTCGTGGACCTCATCCGCGTGGAAGGCACCCAGGGTCACCATGTCGCAGTCGCGGATGGTGGTATAGCTGAAGGTCAGCCCCACGAAGGGCGTCACACGGCCTGCGGCCATGGATTTGATGGTCATGACGGGCTTCTTCGCGTTCCAGATGACGCTGTTGACGCCCTCGACCTCCACCTGCATCAGGAAACCCATGCAATTGTAGATTTGGATGTAGGTCTCGACGTCGTAGCCGTTGTCGTCGCTGTACTGCACCAGCTCCGGCATGTGGGCGGACAGGCCGGGGATCATGCCGTGCTGGCGGATCATGTCCAGATAATCCGGCAGCCGGTCCATGGTGCGCCTGTTCTTGTTGACCAGCTGTTCGGCGCTGGCGTGGTGGATCAGGCAGAAGGCGGCGCCGTCTTCGGCGCAGCGTTTGATGACGGCCTCGGCTTCGGCCCGGGCGGCGGCATTGTCATCCACGTTCAGGCCGGGCGTCACGATCTGGATGATCTTGTGATCGTTCTTCTCCTCGGCGATGCGGATGCCCTCCCGCATGGGGGAGCCGGGGCGGAAATGGGGGGCCATCATGGCGTCGATGCCGTACTGCAGATAGGCGTCCACCAGCGCGGCGGTGTGTCCCGGATCCGCGTGGCTGCGGGTGATCAGGTCGTCGGCCGCCGGACCGCGGTGGCTGTAGCCGAGCACCCAGTTGGTGCCGATGAGCATGCGGGGCAGCGAGACGCCGCCGACCATGGTGCGGGGAAACTGAGTCATGGAAAAGCCTCCTTATGTATGTCAGTGCGCGGTTGAATGTTCATCGCGGGGACCGGCATGCCCGCCTTGGGATGCGTGTCAGTTGCCGGTCAGCCAATCCCTGACCTTGTTGCCGTCCAGATGATAGGTCTTGACCGCGTGTTTCAGGATGCTGTCGGTGAAACGCTGCTCGACGGTCCAGCGGGTGCCGTCGGTGCGGAGCACCAGGGTGCCCCAGCTGGCGTAGGTGATCCAGGTATAGCCCTCCCGCGTCAGCTGGTTGGCGGCCCGTTTGGAATTGGCGGAGCCGTGGGTAACGAAGGTCAGCGCGGGATCCACTTCCGCCAGGAAGGCGGGGTTGGCCTTGCTGAGGCCGTGGTGGGGGAACTTCAGGATATCCGCGTCCAGGTTATAGAGCTCCGCGAGTATGCCCTGCGCCCGTCCCTCCACATCGGCGGTGAGGAGCAGCCTGGCGTCGCCCGCCTGCACAAGCAGCATGGCGGACTGGTTGTTGCAGTTCATGGTGCCGTCGATGCGGTCATCCGGCAGACGATAGACCGTAAGGGTCGCGCTGCCGAAGGGAATGGTGTCGCCGGTATGCAGATCCAGGACGGGAATGCCCACGGCTTCCACGGCGTCAATGGCCTCCCGCTGGATCACCACCTGGCGATCCTCATAGTAGTCGTGATCGAACACCGTGATGAAGGCCCCGATGGCAAACCCGCTTTTCACCAGGCTGAAGATGCCGCCCACGTGGTCTGCGTGGGGGTGGGTGCTGAAAACATAGTCCACGCGCTCCACCCCGGCCTCTGCGAGAAACGCCGTGACCTGCTTCGCCGTGGTCCGGTCCCCCACATCGATCAGCATGAAATGGCCTTCAAAGGAAAGCAGCATGCAGTCCGCGCCGATCAGCGGGCAGACCCACAGCGTCAGCACGTCCGCGTCCTCCGGGAAGGGCTCCGCGTCCCAGGCCCATTCGACCGGCACGTCCGCGCCTCCGTGCGCGGGCAGCCCCGCGGCCAGCGCGATCATGGCCAGCAGCAGCGCGGCCGCGCGTTTCCATACCATATCCATGCATTCCCTCCGCGTTCGTATTCATCCGTCATTATACTGTATCTTCATTGTTTTTTGAAGACCGCGGCACAAAAAAAGCGGATTTGCCTCTTGACTTTATCGCTTTTATGCGTTACTGTTTAACGCGTTAAAGCACCCGGGGTTATCCGGGGCGGAAGGAGTGTGACCTGACGATGCGTACCCGTTCCAGACTGATCTGGCTGGTGTCCGCCGTGCTGTGCCTCTGTTCTCTTATTGCCCCCGCCTTTGCGGAAGGCGCGCAGCCCTCGCATGACCCCTCCGAGGGCATGGGGCTCAAGATCGCCATGCTGCTGGTCTTCTTCGGCGTCATGATCGGCGTCGGCGTTTACTGCCGCAAGAATGCCACGGACGTCAAAGGCTTTGTCCTCGGCGGGCGGTCCGTCGGTCCCTGGCTGACAGCCTTTGCATACGGTACGAGCTACTTCTCCGCCGTGATCTTCGTCGGCTACGCCGGGCAGTTCGGCTGGCGCTTCGGTGTTGCCTCCACCTGGATCGGCCTGGGCAACGCCGTGATCGGCTCGCTGATGGCATGGGTGATCCTCGGCCGCCGCACCCGCATCATGACCCAGCACCTGCGGAGCGCGACCATGCCCGACTTTTTCGAGAAGCGGTTCAGCGCGCCGGCGCTGAAGGTCATCGCTTCCGTCATCATCTTCATCTTCCTGATCCCCTACACAGCTTCCCTTTACAACGGCCTGAGCCGCCTGTTCGAGATGGCCTTCGGCCTGCCCTACATCTGGTGCGTCATCGTGATGAGCGTCCTCACCGGCATCTACGTTATCGCGGGCGGCTACATGGCCACGGCGATCAACGACTTCATCCAGGGCATCATCATGATCGGAGGCATCATCGCGGTCATTGCGGCGGTGCTGAACCAGAACGGCGGCCTGCAGGGCTCCCTGAACGCCCTTGCCATGGTGAACGATCCCACCCTGGCCGGCGGCGCGGGCGAGGTGCCCGGCATCTTCGCCTCCTTCCTCGGCCCGGATCCCCTCTTCCTGCTGGGCGTGGTGATCCTGACCTCCCTCGGCACCTGGGGCCTGCCCCAGATGGTGGGCAAGTTCTACGCCATCAAGAGCGAGGGCGACATCCACAAGGGCACCGTCATCTCCACCGTGTTCGCCGTGATCGTGGCGGGCGGCTGCTACTTCCTGGGCGGCTTCGGGCGTCTGTTCTCCGCGGACGTGGGCGTCGGCGCCGCTGGCGGCAGCCCGGTGGGCGGCTTTGACGCCGTGATCCCGGCCATGCTGTCGAACCTGCCGACCATCCTCATCGCCGTGGTGCTGATCCTCGTGCTCTCGGCCTCCATGTCCACCCTGTCCTCCCTGGTGCTGACCTCCTCCTCCACCGTGACCCTCGACCTGCTGAAGGACCGCGTCATCAAGAACATGAGCGAGAAAAAGCAGCTCCTCGTCATGCGCGCCCTGATCGTGGTGTTCATCGCCGTCTCCGCGGTGATCGCGATCGTCCAGGTCAATTCCCCCGTGGCGTTCATCGCCCAGGCCATGGGCGTCAGCTGGGGCGCCATGGCCGGCGCCTTCCTCGCCCCCTTCCTCTACGGCCTCTACTGGAAGCGGACCACGAAGGCCTCCTGCATCGTGTCCTTCCTGTTCTCCAGCGTCTTCATGACCCTGGCCATGTTCATCAACCTGGGCGTGCTGCCCAATTTCCTGGGCACGCTGAACAACCCCATCTACGCCGGCGCCTTCTGCATGCTGATCGGTCTGGTGATCGTGCCCGCCGTCAGCCTGCTCACCCCGAAGCCCGACAAGGCGCTTGTGGAAAACGTCTTCTCCTGCTACAATAAAAAGGTCACCGTGCCCATGACCGAAGCCCTGGGAGATGGAGAGCAGTGAGCCGCGTCGTCGACTTTCACACCCATGCCTTTCCCGACCGGATCGCCCCCGCGGCGGTCCGGTCCTTGGCGTCAAGATCTCATACCGTCCCCTTTGCCGACGCCACGGAGGACGGGCTGCGGCAGAGCATGACCCGGAGCGGCATCGATCTCAGCGTGATCCTGCCCGTCGCGACCAAGCCGGAACAGGTCGTCGCCATCAACGATTCCGCCCTGCGCATCAACGGGCGAACGTCCGACACCGGCCTGCTGTCCCTCGGCTGCATGCACCCGGATCTTCAGGGATGGCATGCCGAGCTGGGCCGCATCGCCGCCGCCGGGATCCGCGGGGTGAAGCTCCATCCCGTGTATCAGGGCGCGGATATCGACGATCCGCGCTTTGTGCGCATCCTTGCGCGCTGCGGGGAACTGGGTCTGTTTGCCGTGCTGCATGCCGGCTGGGACATCGGCTATCCCGGCGCTGCGCAGGCGCTGCCGGGAAAGATCCTCCGCGCCCTGCGCCAGGCCGGTCCCGTGCGGCTGATCCTGGCCCACATGGGCGGCTGGCGCTGCTGGGACGAAGCGGAGGATCTCTTCGCCGGAACGGACGTGATGATCGACACCGCCTTCTCCCTCGGCAGGCTGACGCCTGACCCGGACGGTCCGGCGCGTTCGGAGGAGGAGCTGACCCTCCTCACGCCCGAACGATTCGTGCGCATGATAAGATCCTTCGGCGCGGACCGCGTCCTCTTCGGCACGGATTCCCCCTGGGCGGACCAGGCCGCCGCCCTGGCCGAGCTGCGGGCGCTGGATCTGACGGCAGCGGAGCGCGAGGCGATCCTGGGCGGAAACGCCGAACGCCTGCTGGCCTGAAAGATCCGTTCAAAGAAATTTCGTTTTCCGGGAAGGATCCCGGAAACTGCATCGTTTCATAGTCGGAACACCATCCAACACCGGAGGTGAAGCTCCTTGACCGCGGTATCCCTTCCGCAGGAGACGGAAGTCCCTGTCAGCACGGCGACCTTTGAGGAACTCTACGCGCGATTCGCCACCGATGTGCTGCGCGTGTGTTACTTTTACCTCGGAGACCGGCAGAAGGCCGAGGACGTCTGCCAGGACGTGTTCGTCAAGCTGATCACCACCGCGCCGGAGCTGCATGAGGGGAAGGAAAAGGCCTGGCTGCTCAAGGTGGCGCTCAACCGCTGCCGGGACCTCTGGCGCGGCGGCTGGGTCAGGCGCGTGGTGCTGGGGCATCCGGCCTTCGAGCTGATCCCCGGCCCTGACGAGTTCCGGCAGGCCGAGGAGAAGCAGGCACTGATGGCAGCCGTCAACCGCCTGCCCGCCGACTTCAAGGATGTGGTGCTGCTCCACTACTATCAGGGCTATGGCGTCGCGGAGATCGCCGTGATGCTGGGCATTGCCGAGGGAACGGTCTCCTCTCGTCTGAGCCGGGCCCGTTCGAAACTGCAAACCATACTGGGGGAGGAATGAACGTGAAGCGCCTGGAGGATTTGCGCGAAGTCGCGGATGAGACCCTGGCCGGGCTGGAAGCCGGGCCTGCGCTTCGCCATCGGATCCTGAGCGCCGCGCAGCCGCAGAAGCGCAGGCTGCCAGTGCGGGGACTTGCCATTGCGCTGAGCTTTGCCGTCGTGCTTGCGGTCGTGCTCCCGATCGCGCTGCGGGGCAGGAACGCCGGAACGGACGCCCTGCCGGAGGAAGCGCGGCCCACCATCATGAACGTGGTCGCTGCGGGCGGTGAGCCCGTAAGCAACGAGCGCGCGTCGCTGTACGGCAGCCAGCTGACCATCACACAGAAGAACAGCGGCAGCGCCTACGGCCTGTGGGACGGAAGCACGCTCATCCGCATCGACGGCCGCTGCTATCGCATGATCCGGGATATCGCCCTGAACAGCGGCGCCCTGGACGGCACGGTGGCCAGCATCGAGGCGAATGTGGACGATATCTCCCTCAGCGACGGATACGCGGTGGCCCAGGGTGTCCCGGCCGGAACCGCGGTGTACGGCGTGCGCGGTGTCGGGACCGGCGCCATGGTGGCTTGCGAGGTCAACGGTCAGATCCGTGGTTTCCAGCGGGTCTCTTATGCGGGAAACGGCAGGATCGGCGGCGAGAGCCTCCGGGACGTGATGCCCTCGGCGGATCATGTCATCGCGCTCTCCCTCACCGGCTGTGATGTGGTGGAAGGCGAGGAGGCCCGGCGTCTCTACCGGGTCTTCCTGGACAACGCTCAGTCCGCGGGCAGCGGCAGCGTCAATCCCCGGCAGGTCCTGCTGATCGTGCTGGACAACGGGGCTGTGGTCCAACTGGCCGTGGACGGCGAGCGCTTCGGCGGATGCGGCACCTGGAGCTGCCCGGAGCTCATCGGGGAGATGAACCGGTAAACAGGACCGCCGGCGGACGAGGGATCAACAGGGAGCGGCCGGGCCATGCGCCCAACCGCTCTTTTCCGAGGCGCGGTGACGGCGGTCCGTTCCGAAACGATCCTCATCGGGCAGGAAAGCCGGGCAGGATGGCGAATAAATGGAGCAGCCGCCGAAACCGGCCGCACATTTCGCGATTCGGAGGATACAGTGCGAGAGAGAGATCTGCCGCCCGTCCGCCCGGTCAAAAACGCCGGTGCGATCCGCCTCGGCCCGGATCGACACGGAAAGCCCATGCTTTGGATCCCCGCGTCCGCGCCGTCCGGATGCGCCTCCGCCTTTATGCGGGGATGGCGCAGGGGAGGATCCGCCGTGCTGCGGGACAGGAATGACGCCCGTCTGCTTTGGGACGCCCGGGAGTGGGCAGAGTCGCTGTGCGGATCGCTGAGGGTGCCGGTACCCGAGATCGTCCTGACCGGAAATGCCCGCCTGTGGGGAAGCTGTGCCCCGGCGAAGGGACAGGTTCGCCTTCACGCCGATCTCTCCCGCATGCCCGACGGGGTGATCCGCGAAGTGCTGCTCCATGAGCTCTGCCACCTGCGGGAACCGGAGCACAACAGGGGTTTCTGGGACCTGATGGGCGGGATCATGCCCGATTGGGCGGAATGGGAGGGTCTGCTGCGATGCCTGGGACGCAAACGTGGGAGATGACGGTGGGCAGACACCGCGTGCTGGTGACGGTGCGCGGGAACGCAACGCGCCTGAACCTGCGCCTGGACGAGAAGCGCAACACCTTCGCCTGCAGCGCGCCGCGGGGCGTGCCCGTCGACCGGATCCGCCGCTTTCTGGAAGAACACATCGACTGGATGGACAAGCTGGCTGCCATGAAGCTGACGGAATGGGCCCCCGTCTATGCAAGGGGCGAGCGGCACCGGCTTCGGGGGGAGTACGTGACCCTGGGCGAGAACGGGATCGCGACCGGCCGGGCCTTTCTCACACAGCGGCAGCGGATGCTTGAAGACCTGATCCGGGAACTGCTGCCCGTCTGGCAGGCACGCATGGGCGTGAGAGCCTCCCGCGTCCGTTTCCGCAATATGCACTCCCGCTGGGGCTCCTGCCAGCCCGCGTCGGGGGAGATCCACCTGAGCAGCGTGCTGGGGCTGGTGCCCCGGGACTGCGTGGAATATGTGCTGGTGCATGAACTGTGCCATCTGCTGTACCCCGATCACGGCCCGCTGTTCCACGCCGCCATGACCCGCTTCCTCCCCGGCTGGGAGGCAAGCAGGAAGCTCCTGTCCGCCTTCGACCGCAGGCCGCTGCCGCCCGCGGAGATATAGAAAGGGATCGCAAAACGCCCGTGCCGCAGAGGCAGGGCGTTTTGCGATCCGGATCGGCAATGGCCGCGAATACGGATCGCATGCCACGACGGGCAGCTTCCGCATCCGGAAGATCAGTTTCCGTTGATGAGGCTTTGCAGGAGGCTGACCGCATTGTACAGATCAACGGCATCGTTCTCCCAATAATAGTCACAGCTCTCCTGCAGATAGCTGCGGACCGCGGAGGTCGACGCATTGTTCGGAATGCGTCCCACTTTGAAATGGTCGGGATTCTGGGTCGGATTGTAGTAGATCATCATCCAGGATCCGTCGTTCATGCGAAGCAGCGTGCCGACCTCCAGCCCGATGCGCAGCACGAACGATACGTTGGCAATGGACCACTGGGACGATATGTCGGTTCCGGACGCGACCGTGTATTCCAGCACGGCCAAAATAGTGAACATGGCGCGGTTGTCTGCGCTGGAAGTCCACTTTTTTGCGTCGTAACCCATGGCTTTGAGCAGGGTGCAATCATAGGTCTCGGTCGTCACGTCCGCAGCGTTTGCCGGGATCACCAGCGTGGAAGCAAGGATCAGGACAGTAAGAAACACAAGCATCAAACGTTTCATTTTTCGGACACCTCCTTGGTACCATTATACATGGATCGCAATACATGTCAAGAAAAAGATGCTTTGCGAGAATGCGGCTGTTCGCCGACCGGGAAAGCGCAAAGCCGCCGTCGATCCCGCATACCATACCCTGTTTGAGCTCATGGATCCTGCAGTATTTGCGATGATGAACGGTACCGCGGATCGCATGCCGTCGGCAAGCGACGTCCGGGCAGCGGATCGGTTCGGCAAAATCCGCAAAATCAACCAAAAAGCCGTTGACAAACGGTCTTCGTTCTGCTATTGTTTAGCGGTTGAATGCTGTTTCAGAGCAGCTTCACCTTTTTAAGGCGCGCAACGATTCGACTGACGAGGAGGGGACCGGATGGAGGCGCTGAAGAACGCGGCGAACCGCGTGGTGGGCACCAAGCAGGTGCTGCGCGGCATCAAAGCCGGGACCCTCGCGAAGGTTTATGTGGCGGTCGACGCCGATACCTTCCTCTTTCAGCAGGTCGTGCGCGCGGCGGAAGGCGCTCGCGTGCCCGTGCAGCGCGTGCCGACCATGAAGGAGCTCGGCCGGGTCTGCGGTGTCGAAACCAAAGCGGCCGCCGCCGGCATCCTCAGGTGACGGAGGCGGAAACGCCGCCGCTCACCGTTACACTTGCCTGACGGTTTCCGAGGGTTGCGGAAACTTTGGGATATTACGATGGAGGTGCTTCCATGCCCACGATCAATCAACTGGTTCGCAAGGGTCGGGAAAAGGCTGTCAACAAGTCCACCGCTCCGATTCTGCAGGGTTGCCCGCAGAAGCGCGGCGTGTGCCTGAGCGTCAAAACCAAGACGCCCAAGAAGCCGAACTCCGCTCTTCGCAAAATCGCCCGTATCCGTCTGACCAACGCCATCGAGGGTACCTGCTATATCCCCGGTGAAGGCCACAATCTGCAGGAGCACAGCGTCGTGCTGATCCGCGGTGGCCGTGTGCGCGATCTGCCCGGCGTCCGCTATCACATCATCCGCGGCGCTCTGGACACCGCCGGCGTTGCCAAGCGTATGCAGGCCCGGTCCCGTTACGGCGCCAAGCGGCCCAAGAAGTGATTCTGAACCCGCGGACTTCTGCGGCCTTGCGATGCTCTTGCAGCGCATCGCCTGCTTCCGTTGCTTCCCCCTGGAACCGGGGAGGTCGACGGGACAGGCAGGTGCCTGAGCATCCCGTTCCGGATCGGGGACGGGGCGGGTGATGCTGACGCCCGCCTGCGGGAGAGAATGACGCGGTCCCTCAGACGATCTTGCCCCTGCACCGGCCGGACCACCCATCCGGTACGGACCGACGCGCATGCCCGAATGGACGCGCATGCTTCAACAGAACATTTCAGGAGGGATAGTATGCCCCGTCGCGGATTTATTCCCAAGCGTGAGGTGCTGCCGGATCCTGTTTACGGGAACACGGTGGTCACCAAGCTGATCAACCAGATCATGCTCGACGGCAAGCGCGGCATCGCACAGAACGTGTGCTACGGCGCCTTCGAGCAGGTGGCGGAGAAGACCGGGAAGGACGCCAACGAAGTCTTCCAGTCCGCTCTGGCCAATGTTGCCCCCTCCCTGGAGGTCAAGGCCCGCCGTGTGGGCGGCGCCACCTACCAGGTCCCCATGGAGATCCGCCCCGAGCGCCGTCAGACCCTGGCGCTGCGCTGGATCGTCGACTTCGCCCGCAAGCGCGGTGAGAAGACGATGGCCGAGCGCCTGGCCGGCGAGATCCTCGACGCCTCCAACAACACCGGCGCTGCCGTGAAGCGCAAGGAAGAGATGCATCGTATGGCCGAGGCCAACAAGGCGTTCGCCCACTACCGCTGGTGATCTTTTTCCGGTTTTCCGAAAGGAGCGAACACTTACATGCCAAGAAGCCATCCGCTTGATCGGGTGCGTAACATCGGCATCATGGCCCACATCGACGCGGGCAAAACGACCACGACCGAACGCATTCTCTTCTATACCGGCAAGACCCACCGCATCGGCGAGGTGCACGACGGCGCGGCCACCATGGACTGGATGGTCCAGGAGCAGGAGCGCGGCATCACCATCACGTCCGCCGCCACCACCTGCATGTGGCACGACCCGCGGGAGCCGGAGAATCACGAAAAGACCTACCGGATCAATATCATCGACACTCCCGGCCACGTGGACTTCACCGTGGAAGTGGAGCGCTCCCTGCGCGTGCTGGACGGCGCCGTGTGCGTCTTCGCCGCGAAGGGCGGTGTGGAGCCCCAGTCCGAGACGGTCTGGAAGCAGGCCCGCACCTACAACGTTCCCTGCATGGCCTATGTCAACAAGATGGACATCACCGGCGCCGACTTCTTCCTCTGCATCGACATGATGAAGGAGCGCCTTGGGTCCAACGCCGTGGCCATCCAGCTGCCCATCGGCAAGGAAGCGGATTTCCGCGGCATCGTGGACCTGATCCGGATGCGCGCCGAGGTCTACTATGACGATCAGGGCACGGACGTGCGCGATGAGCCGATCCCGGAGAGCATGCTGGAGCAGGCGCAGCAGTATCGCGAGATCCTGCTGGAGAAGGTCGCCGAGGCCGACGAGGCCCTGATGGAGCGCTATCTCGAGACGATGGGGGAGGACTTCACCGAGGAAGAGATCAAGGACGCCATCCGCAAGGCCACCATCGCCTGCGAGATGAACCCCGTCATGTGCGGAACGTCCTACCGCAACAAGGGCGTGCAGATGCTGCTGGACAACATCATCGAGTACATGCCCTCGCCCCTGGACATTCCCGCTATCAAGGGCACCGATCCGGCCGATCCCGAAAAGGAGATGGAGCGGCATCCTTCCGACAGCGAGCCCTTCTCGGCCTTGGCCTTCAAGATCATGACCGATCCCTTCGTGGGCCGTCTGGCCTTCATCCGGGTCTACTCCGGTCATGTGTCTTCCGGCTCCTACGTCCTCAATTCCACCAAGCAGAAAAAGGAGCGCCTGAGCCGCATCCTGCTGATGCACGCGAACCATCGCGAGGAGATCGAGGAACTGTACACGGGCGAGATCGCGGGCATCGTGGGCCTGAAGGACACCACCACCGGCGACACCCTGTGTGATGAGAAGAACGAGATCATCCTTGAGTCCATGGTCTTCCCCGATCCCGTGATCGAGGTGGCCATCGAGCCCAAGACCCGCGCGGGTCAGGACAAGATGACCATGGCGCTGCTGAAGCTGGCCGAGGAGGATCCCACCTTCAAGACCTATACCAACACCGATTCCGGCCAGACCATCATCGCCGGCATGGGCGAACTCCACCTGGAGATCATCGTGGACCGCCTGCTGCGCGAGTTCAAGGTGGAAGCCACCGTCGGCCGCCCGCAGGTCACCTACAAGGAGACCATCCGCAAGGCAGCCAAGGCGGAAGGCCGCTTCGTCCGCCAGACCGGCGGTCACGGCCAGTACGGCCACTGCTGGATCGAGATCGAGCCCCTGGCCCCGGGCGAGACCTATACCTTCGAGAACAAGACCGTCGGCGGTTCCATCCCGAAGGAGTTCATCGCTCCCATCGACCAGGGCATTCAGGAGTCCGCCAAGTCCGGTCCTCTGGCCGGCTTCGAGGTCGTCGGCTTCAAAGCCAACGTGTACGACGGCTCCTACCACGATGTTGACTCCTCCGAGGCGGCTTACAAGATCGCCGGCTCCATGGCCTTCAAGGAGGCCATGAAGAAAGCGGACCCCTGTCTGATGGAGCCCGTGATGAAGGTGGAGATCATCGTGCCCGACCAGTATCTCGGCGACGTGATGGGCAATGTGTCCAGCCGCCGCGGCCGTGTGGACGGCACCGAGATGCGGGGTCAGGACCAGATCATTCACTGCTTCGTCCCCCTGGCCGAGATGTTCGGCTACACCACCGACCTTCGTTCCCGTACGCAGGGCCGCGGCATGTTCACCATGCAGTTCGACCACTACGAGGAAGTGCCGAAGTCCGTGGCTGAAAAGGTGATGGGCGAGCGCACCCACAACTGATCGATAATACAGGAGGGAATAACCTCATGGCAAAGGAAAAATTCCAACGCACGAAGCCGCACGTGAACATCGGCACCATCGGCCACGTTGACCACGGCAAGACCACCCTGACCGCCGCGATCAC
>CACXHY010000008.1 GCA_902767565.1 uncultured Eubacteriales bacterium
TGCGGTATCCTGCACCACGAGACCCGTCACGCACACCGCCGAGGTTGCGGTAAACAGACAATCCGCGAAACACGCTCCGCCCTGATGAACGCTGGAGACTGGGAGCATCAGCAGCAGTGTGCCGATCAGGATCACGGTGAAGAACCCAAAGGCGATGACCTGAAAAGTTGATACCCTGAACTTTCCCCAAATACTCATAAGACAGCCCTCCCGCCTGCATATGCATTGTACAGGAAGAACCGTAATGATGGCATTAGGAATGTGAACATGCGTATAAAGATATCATTAAGATTTCAGCCGCCGTCTTTTCGACGGTCGTGGGAGGCAGAGCATTCAATAAGGAGCGGAGTTTTTTCTCAGTATCACAGACGAGGCAATCATTCCTGACCTATTCGAGCCTGTGAATAAAAGTCTGAAAAAAGCCAAAGAGCAGCGGTCTTCTGTGATAGAATAATAAAGCACAGGAGGCTTTTGCAATGGCGAACAAGAAGAAAGAGTACTACAAGCCGGGTCCAATGACCGAAGGGAAACGGAACATCATTCAGGGATTGCTGCAGGAGTACAACATTGAAACAGCGGCAGATATCCAGGAAGCCTTGAAAGATTTGCTGGGCGGAACGATCAAGGAAATGATGGAAGCTGAGATGAATGAGCATCTGGGATATGAGAAATCCCAGCGCTCAGACAGTGACGACGCCCGGAACGGATACAAGAGCAAACACATCACAACCAGCTATGGCGGGATGAAGATTGAAGTTCCGCAGGATCGGAAGTCAACCTTTGAGCCGCAGGTGGTCAGGAAGCGTCAGAAAGATATATCGGACATTGACCAGAAGATCATTTCCATGTACGCCAAAGGGATGACGACCCGGCAGATTTCCGACACACTCATGGATATCTACGGATTCGATGCTTCGGAGGGCTTCATACCGTTATCCGGAATTCGACGATACCCGCATCCACGCTGCGGTCCCGCCGGAGGAACCTGCTCCCCGGAAACGCGGCAGGAAGCCCAAGCCGAAGGATTGACTGACACAACCATACAGACACAGAAAAGCCCTCCGTCTGCGGAAGATTTCCTCCACAGCGAAGGGCTTTTGAAACAGGTTGTCACAGAGACTGACGGCATCCTCACCTCAAAGCCACCGGATTTCTCACAATGATGGCGGCTCGGGAGAATGTTATCATTTTGTTATCAGAGCCGGATCGGACGAAGCGGGAAGCCTTGATGTGACTGGGTTTCCGGGCTTTCTGCATTCATTCCCACTCCACCGAGGCCGGGGGCTTCGTCGTCACGTCCAGCACGACCCGGTTGACGTGGGGCACCTCGTTGACGATGCGGGCGGAGACCGCGGCGATGAGATCGTACGGCAGCCGGGCCCAGTCGGCGGTCATGAAGTCGTCGGTGGTCACGGCGCGGAGGGCGACGGTGTAGTCATAGGTGCGCTCATCGCCCATGACGCCCACGCTCTGCACACCGGTAAGCACGGTGAAATACTGACTGATCTGCCGGTCCAGACCCGCTTTCGAGACCTCCTCCCGGAAGATGGCGTCGCTTTCGCGGACGATGTGCGCCTTCTCGGGCGTCACCTCGCCGATGATCCGGATCGCCAGACCCGGGCCCGGGAAGGGCTGCCGCCAGACGAGTTCCCGGGGCAGGCCCAGCGTTTCGCCGAGCGCGCGCACCTCGTCCTTGAACAGCATCCGCAGAGGTTCGATGAGCTCGGTAAAGCCCAGCTCCTTCGGCAGGCCGCCCACGTTGTGGTGGCTCTTGATGACGGCGGCGTTGGTGCCCTGCCCGCTCTCGATCACGTCGGGATAGATGGTGCCCTGGGCGAAATAGTCCAGCTTTCCGAGCTTTTTCGCCTCATCTCTGAAGACCTCGATGAAGTCCCGGCCGATGATGTGGCGCTTTTCCTCCGGCTCGGTCACGCCCTTCAGATCCGCGAAGAACCGCTCCGCCGCGTCGGCCCGGACGAAGCGCACCGGGAAAAGATGGCTGAACACATGGCAGACCTGTTCGCTCTCGCCCTTGCGCATCAGGCCGTGATCGACGAAGACGCAGGTCAGGCGGTTCCCGATGGCCCGGAAGATCAGCGCCGCCGCCACGGAGGAGTCCACGCCGCCGGAGAGGGCCAGCAGCACCGTTCCGCTCTCGCCGACCGTCTCCCGGATCTGCCGGACGGCAGTATCGGCGTAGGCCTCCATGGTCCAGTCGCCGGTGCAGCCGCAGATGCCGTAGAGGAAATTGCGGAGGAGGATCTTTCCCTCCTCGGTGTGGGTCACTTCGGGGTGGAACTGCACGCCGTAGATGCGCTTCTCCTCATCGGCCATGGCGGCGACGGGGCAGTTGTCGGTTTCCGCGATAGGATGAAAGCCGGGCGGGCATGCGCACACCTGCCAGGTGTGGCTCATCCAGCAGGAGGATGCCTCCTTCATGCCGTCCAGCAGGCCCGTCCGCTCCTGCATCCGGACCGTAATGCGTCCGTATTCCCGCTCTTTTGCCCGTTCCACCCGTCCGCCGAGCAGGGCCGCGGTCAGCTGCATGCCGTAGCAGATACCCAGCACCGGCACGCCCCGGTTGAAGATGTCCGGGTCGCAGTGCGGCGCATCCGGATCACAGACACTGGCCGGGCCGCCGGAGAGGATGACGCCGACGGGCTCCCGCGCGGCGACTTCCCGCGCCGGGGTGTTCCACGGCAACACTTCGGAATAGACGTGGTTTTCCCGCACCCGGCGGGCAATGAGCTGGGTGTACTGCCCGCCAAAGTCGAGGATGACGATTTTCTGATGGTCAGGCATTGGAACGCCTCCTTCGACGCATTATGAATGAAAGAACAAACAAAACCCACATTCCCCCTTCAAGGGACTGTTTATTCTGGAAGATGCTTCATGCCAATGGCTTCGGCGGCTTTCTGCATGGGGAGATTGCTCTTTTCTGTCGTCAGGGTCGCCACCTTGCCTTGATCCAAGATCCTGAAAGCCATTTCAGCGATCAGCACTTTGCAGCAGCCTTTGTTTCGCTGGTCCGGAATCGTTGCGACGCCGCCGATTTCCGTTTCACCTTGCCGAAACGATAAAGGAATGGCAAAGCAGACGATATCCCCGTCACGAACAATAGCCATAGGGTTGCCGACTTCCTTGCCGAATTTGTCAGGATCGATCGGATGATTGAACCGGGCGTAAAACCTCCGGATCGCTGTCAGGTCCGCATGCCAGTCAAGACCACTGACAGGGAAGCTTAGATCGCGTTTCAGATTATTTAGGGATTCTATACGATAATACACAAAAGGATTGCTCATTCGTTCATCTCTCAATCATGATTTGTCACGCCGGCTCAGCCGCCTCCATCACAATCTGCCGGCCCCGTCGTTGTCCGGCACCCGGGCCGGGGGATCATCCGCGCCGCGGCGGCGGTGTTCTCCGGCCCTGCGTCATGAATCGGCATTCTCCGGATCCGCTGCCCCTTCTTCGGCGGGCCGGCCGAAGGGACAGACCGCGAGGCACAGGCCGCAGGCGCTCTTTCTCCCGAGCTTGGGGATGAACGCGCTCCGCATCCGGTTGCAGCGGTGGTAGTCGATGATCTCCTCGCGCGGTGTCTCCGGTGTCCACGGCCGGTTTTTCAGCGCCTTGCAGGGGCAGATGTCCACGCAGAGGGAGCAGTCCTCCGGACATTCGCTCCGGAGCTTCGGCTGTCCGTATTCGAAGTCCGCGTCGATCAGGATAGCGGAAAGCCTCACCCTGGGGCCGTACCGGCGCGTGATGATCACGTCGTTTTTGCCGAACCAGCCGAGGCCCGCGCGGGCGGCCGCCGTCTTGAAGGAGAAGGGCGCCCGCAGCTCCGTCTCGTTCCTTTGGGCCACGGGCGGGACCCAATAGGGCACGCCATGGCCGCGAAGCACGGCCTCCACCTGCTCAACGACCGCTTCCAGCCGGATCCGGGCCGACCTGATCCCGTTCTCAAAGCGCTCTTCCGAGTAGTCATCCGCCGTGAGCTGCTCCCCGTAGGGAACGGCAAACACCAGCGCGGAGCGGTACTCCGCCGCGTACTCGCTGTACGGGATATCCGTGAATCCGCAGAGGATCTCCGGGTGTTTCGCGAATATCGCCCTGAGTTCCGATTCCAGCATGATGCAGCTCCTTATGTTCCGCTGGCTCCGTAGTTGCTCAGCACCCGCGCCGAGGGATCGTCCACGTCGCAGCCGGGCCATGCTTTATTGGGCATCCAGTAGTCCGGGATCATGGCCGCCTGGCCGGGATAGAACCGCTCGAACAGTTCCCGGTAGAGCAGGCTTTCCTTGGTGAAGGGCCTGCGGTAATCATATTTCGCCACGCGTTCCGCGAATTCCTTGTCGGTGTACGTTCTTTCCGCAAGCGCCTTCAGGTCGTTGACCATGCTGTGCCCCACGGCGTCGGAGAAGGCCGCCTTCTGCCGCCAGAGGATCTCGTCCGGCAGGATGCGGTCGTCGGCGAAGGCCTTGCGGATCAGGTACTTGCCCATGTTGTGCCGGTTCATCTTCAGTTCCGGGTCGATGCTCATGGCGTATCGCACGAACTTCAGGTCGCCGAAGGGCACCCGGGCTTCAAGGCTGTTGACGGAGATGCAGCGGTCGGCCCGCAGCACATCGTACACGTGCAGCTCGCGGATGCGCTTCTCGGCCTCCTCCTGGAAAGCCGCGGCGTCCGGCGCAAAATCGGTGTACTTGTAGCCGAAGAGCTCGTCGGAGATCTCGCCGGTCAGCAGGACGCGGATGTCCGTGTGCTCGTGGATCCACTTGCACACGAGGTACATGCCGACGGAGGCGCGGATCGTGGTGATGTCCCAGGTGCCCAGCAGCTCCACCACCGTGGGCAGAGCTTCCAGCACGTCTTTCTCGGAGATGATGACCTCCGTGTGGTCGCTGCCGATATAATCGGCGACCATCCGGGCATACTTCAGGTCGATGGCGTCGATGTCCATGCCGATGGCGAAGGTGCGGATGGGCTTGTCCAGCATCTGCTGGGCGATGGCACACACCAGGGAAGAGTCCAGGCCGCCGGAGAGGAGGAAACCCACCGGCGCGTCCGCGTCCAGCCGCTTCTGCACACCGTCCATCAGCAGGCGGCGGAGCTTAGGGCAGACCTCCTCCTCGGTCTTCATGGTGAAGTAGCCCACGTAAGCCGGATCGGCGTACTGGATGAAGTTCCCGTCCATCCAGTAATGGCCGGGCGGGAAGGGCAGGATCTGCTCACAGAGGCCCATCAGGTTTTTGGGCTCGCTGGCGAAGGCCCATTCCCCGTCCGGGAGCCGGCCGTAATACAGCGGCCGGATGCCGATCGGATCCCGGGCCGCGATGAGCTTTTTCTTCTGCCCGTCCCAGAGGATCAGGGCGAACTCCGCGTCCAGGGTCTTGAACATCTCCACGCCGTATTCATGATAGAGCGGCAGGAGGATCTCGCAGTCGGACTGGCTCTGCAGTTCGTACTTGCTCAGCAGACGGTCCCGCAGGGGGCGGAAGCCGTAGAGCTCGCCGTTGCAGACCACCCAGTCGTCGTTCAGCCGGAAGGGCTGCATGCCGCGCTCGTCCAGGCCCATGATGGCCAGCCGGTGGAAGCCCAGGTATCCGCAGGGGATCTCCTCAAAGCGGCTCATGTCGGGCCCGCGGGAGACGGTCCGGTCGAAGCCCTCCTTCAGTTTCTCCACCGGGATGGACTTGCTGGTGACGCCGTAGATGGAACACATAAATGGCACCTCCGTTCAGTGGTCGGCAATCGCGCTGATATTTCAGGACGAAGGCCGCCGCTCCGTGGTGCCACCTGATTTGCTTCTCTTCCGGGCTCTGACAAGCCCTGGCGAGGATAACGGGCCGCCGTGCCCGCCGCCCCTACTCGGCTGACGCCTTTGGGTTTGGACTTGGAAGGGTTCTTCTCCCGGAGGCTCATACGGGACTTCCACCGCCGCCCGCTCTCTGTGATGCCGCCGTACCGGGTTACTCTTCTTCCGCATCGCTTTGGTCTATGAAATTGGGGGTATGTTAGCACGGCGCAGGCAGGCTGTCAAGAGCCAAATTTGCATTATCAGGATCGCGAAAATTCACTTTTAATGGAAGCCATCATCCGAAACAGCAAAATACAGCAGGAAAACAATTTGGGGCGTCAACGCCGCTTGACACGGCCGCAACCCTGTGCTATGATCCCGGCAGACAAGGCAAGGGGGTCGTGTCGACGACCTTTCCTGCCTGTTTTTGATTTTGTAAGGAGGCTTCGCTATGAGCAAGTACACGAAGGAAGACATCATCCGGATGGTCCGCGAGGACGATGTAGAATTCATCCGCATGCAGTTTACGGATATCTTCGGCCAGCTGAAGAATGTGGCCATCACCGCCAGCCAGATCGAGAAGGCCGTGAACAACCAGATCATGATCGACGGCAGTTCCATCGAGGGCTTTGTCCGGATCAACGAGAGCGACCAATACCTGTGGCCGGATCTGGACACCTTCGCCATCCTGCCCTGGCGTCCCCAGCATGGGAAAGTGGCGCGCCTGATCTGCGATGTCCACAACCCGGACGGCAGCCCCTTTGCCGGAGACCCCCGCGGCGTGCTGAAGAGGGTGCTGGCTCACGCGGCCGAGCTGGGGTATTCCTTCAACGTCGGCCCGGAGATGGAGTTCTTCCTTTTCCAGACCGATCCGCAGGGGAAGCCCACCACCGCCACCTCCGATGAAGCCGGATACTTCGACCTGGGCCCTCTGGACCACGGCGAGAGCACCCGGCGCGAGATCTGCATGGCGCTGGAGCAGATGGGCTTCGAGATCGAGGCCAGCCACCACGAGGTGGCCGCCGGCCAGCATGAGATCGACTTCAAGTATGCCGACGCGCTGGCTTCTGCCGACAACATCATGACCTTCAAGCTGGCGGTGAAGACCCTGGCCCAGAAGAACGGGCTGCACGCCACCTTTATGCCCAAGCCGGTGTTCGGCATCAACGGCAGCGGCATGCACACCAACATGAGCCTGTTCAAGGACGGAAAGAACGTCTTCGCCGATCCCGATGACAAGCGGGGGCTCAGCAAGGAGGCTTATGCCTTCATCGCGGGTATCCTGACCCATGTGCGTGGCATGGCCGCCGTCACCAACCCGCTGGTCAACAGTTACAAGCGCCTGGTGCCGGGCTATGAAGCCCCGTGCTACCTGGCCTGGAGCGCCAGCAACCGCTCGGCCCTGATCCGCATCCCCGCCGCCCGGGGCATGGGCACCCGCGTCGAGCTCCGCTGTCCTGACCCCAGCTGCAACCCCTACCTGAACATGGCGGTCTGCCTGGCGGCGGGCCTGGACGGCATTGAGAAGGGCCTGACCCCGCCGGATGAGATCACCGAGAACATCTTCGCGATGGATGCCGCGACCCGCGAAAGCAAAGGCATCCAGTCCCTGCCAGGCACCCTGATCGAGGCGGTGGCCTGTCTGGAGGCCGATCCCGTGATCTGCGCCGCCCTGGGCGAGCACGTGCTGAGTCAGTATGTGGAAGGCAAGAAGAAGGAATGGGACGCCTACCGCACCCATGTCAGCAAGTGGGAGATCGACCGCTATATCGTAATGTACTGATCCGAAGACCGCGGACAGGAGGTGAGGACAGTGGCCAGGATCGTGATCGCGGGGAGCTCGGAGCAGAGCCGTGAGCAGTTGTCGAAGCTGCTGTCCTCCTCCGGTTATCCGGTCTACCGTCTTTGCACCAATACCTGGGAATTGCGCCGCGCACTGAACGACTGTGACGACGGGCTGCTGATCCTCGCCGGACAGATGCCGGACTGCAGCGCGGACGAACTCTTCTGGGACTACGGGGCGCAGGTGCAGATCCTGTTGCTCGCGAAACCGCCGGTGCTGGAGGCTTGCGAGGAAGACGGGATCTTCCGCCTTGCGCTTCCTGCTTCGCAGCAGGCGGTGCTGGGCGCGCTGGAGATGCTGACACAGCTGCACAGGATGCGCCTCCCGAAGCGCGCCGGGGATGAGAAGCGGATCGTGGAGCAGGCCAAGTCGCTGCTGATGCGGCGCGACGGTCTCACGGAGCCCCAGGCGCACCGGGCTTTGCAGCAGTATGCCATGAACCACGGCTTGCGGATGGCCGACTATGCCGCGCAAATCATCAAGGGAGATGGAGGAGAGAGCCATGCGGGATCCGCGATATCCTCTTTACCGTGAAGAACTGGAGCATGAGAGCTGCGGCGTGGGCGCCATTGCCGACCTGACCGGCAAGGCGACCCACCGCACGGTGGATCAGGCGCTTTCCATCGTGGAACGCCTTGCGCACCGTGCCGGCAGCGATGCTCCCGGCACCACAGGCGACGGCGTGGGCATCATGACGCAAGTCCCCCACGCCCTTTTTGCGGCCTGGGCCCGGGAGGAGGGCGTCGTGCTGGGACAGCCTGGAGACTACGGCGTGGGCATGTTCTTCCTGCCGGAGGACGAGGTCGGCTGCCGCAGCGCCAGCCGGATCTTCGAACAGCTGGCCGCCTCCGAGGGGCTGGCCTTCCTGGGCTGGCGCGACGTGCCCTGCCATCCGGCCCAGCTGGGCGCCGGTGCCCGCCGCACCATGCCCCGGATCCGCCAGTGCTTCCTGGCGCGCCCCGAAAGCGTGAAGCCCGGCGCTGGATTTGACCGGCGGCTCTACGTTCTCCGCAGGGCCTTTGAAAAGCAGGACACGGATACTTATATCTGTTCCCTGTCCTGCCGGACCATCGTCTACAAGGGCATGATGCTGGTCAGCCAGCTCCGCTCGTTCTACGACGACCTGCAGGACGTGCGGTACGCCTCGCGGATGGCCATGGTGCACTCCCGTTTTTCCACCAACACCTTCCCGTCCTGGAGCAAGGCGCATCCCCAGCGGATGCTGCTGCATAACGGAGAGATCAACACAATCCGCGGCAACCACGACCGGATGAAGGCCCGGGAGGAGACCATGCGCTCCGCCGTCATGGGGGATGAGATGCGGCGCGTGCTGCCCGTCGTCCGGGAGGGCGGCAGCGACAGCCAGATGCTGGACAACACGATGGAGTTCCTGGCCATGAACGGCTTTCCGCTGCCGCTGGCCGGGATGGTGCTCCTGCCGGAGCCCTGGCAGGGGACGAAGCGGCAAACGCCCTGGCGGGACCTCTACCGCTACTATGCCACGATGATGGAGCCCTGGGACGGCCCGGCCGCCGTGCTGTACTCCGACGGCGATACGGTGTGCGCCTCCCTGGACCGCAACGGCCTGCGTCCCCTGCGCTGCGCCCTGACCGACGACCGCCGGCTGATCCTCTCCTCCGAGGCGGGGGTCCTGTGGGAAGAGAACGCCCACATCATCCGCCGCTGGAAACTGACGGGCGGCGATGTGCTGCAGGCCGACCTGGGCACGGGAGAACTGCTGGAAAGCAAGGAACTGAAGACCCGCTACGCCCAGGCGCAGCCTTATTCCGCGTGGATGGAAAAGCTGATCACGCTGGACGGGCTGCCCAAGGCAGAAGCCGCCGGAGAGAGGCTCGACGATCTCAAGAGGCGGCAGCTGACAAAGGCTTTCCATTACACCTGGGAAGACCTGCAAGACATCCTGCTGCCCATGGCGCGCAGCGGCGCGGAGCCCATCGTATCCATGGGCGCGGACGAGCCGCTGGCCGCACTGTCCAAAACACATCCGTCCCTGTTCGACTATTTCAGGCAGCGCTTCGCCCAGGTGACCAACCCGCCCATCGACGCCCTGCGGGAGGAGATCAAGACCGACTGCTCCATCTATATCGGAGACGACGGCAACCTGCTCTCGGACGGGCCGGACAACTGCACGGTGCTGGAGCTTCCCTCTCCGGTGCTGACGGAGGAAGAACTGGCGCGGATCCGCGCGATCCGGCATCCGGCCTTCTCCGTGCGGACGGTTTCCCTGCTTTACGAAAAGGACGGCGCGCTGCGCGACGCGCTGGACCGGTTCTTTTCCGTGTGTGATCAGGCCTGCGCGGACGGGATCAACATCCTGATCCTGTCGGACCGGGGCGTGGACGGGGAGAAACTGGCGATCCCGTCCCTGCTGGCGGTCTCCGCGCTGGAGCAGCACCTGATCCATATCCGGAAGCGCACGGCGGTATCGGTCGTGCTGGAGAGCGGCGAGCCCCGGGACGTTCACCAGCTGGCGCTGCTCATCGCCTTCGGCGCCCGGGCCGTGAACCCCTGGCTGGCCCACGACTGCATCCGGGCCCTGTGCGCGGAGGGGCAGGTACAGAAAGCGCCAGAAGACGCCGTCCGGGATTACGACAAAGCCATGACCGCCGGCGTGCTGAAGATCGCCTCCAAGATGGGCGTCTCCACCCTGCAGGCCTACCAGAGTGCCCAGCTTTTCGAAGCCGTCGGCCTGGACGGACCGTTTGTGGAGCGGTATTTGACCAATACCCCGTATGTGCTTGGCGGAACGGACCTGAACAAAGTGGAGGCCGACAGCAGGCATCATCACTCCGAAGCCTTTGCCTGCCGCACGGAGATGGGTCTCCCCAGCGTCGGCGTTCATCGGCTGCGCACAGGGGGCGGAGCCGAAGAGCACCTGTATGCCCCCGAAACCATCCATCTGCTGCAGCAGGCGGTGTGGACGGACAGCCGGGAACTCTTTGACCGGTACGCGGCCCGGGTGGAGAACGAAGGACCGCGTACCATCCGTTCCATGCTGACATTTGCCTTCGACGCCTGCCGCGCGGTCCCGCCGGAGGAAGTCGAACCGGCGAGCGAGATCGTGAGGCGCTTCCGCACCGGCGCCATGAGCTACGGCTCCATCTCCCGGGAAGCCCACGAATGCCTGGCGCAGGCCATGAACCGCCTGGGCGGGAAGTCCAACAGCGGTGAGGGCGGCGAGCTGCCGGAGCGCTTCGGCACCGGGCTGAACTCCGCCATCAAGCAGGTGGCCTCCGGACGCTTCGGCGTCACGAGGGACTACCTGCTGTCCGCGAAGGAGATCCAGATCAAGATGGCTCAGGGCGCGAAACCCGGTGAGGGCGGCCACCTGCCCGGCGCGAAGGTGACGGAGGACGTGGCGAAGACCCGCTGCTCCACTCCGGGCATCTCCCTGATCTCCCCGCCGCCGCACCACGATATCTATTCCATCGAAGACCTGGCGGAGCTGATCTATGACCTGCAGTGCGTGGGCGAGCAGGCAAAGATCACCGTCAAGCTGGTGTCCTCCACCGGGGTGGGCACCATTGCCAGCGGCGTTGCCAAAGCCGGGGCGGGCGGGATCCTGATCTCCGGCGGCGAGGGCGGCACCGGGGCGGCTCCCATGAGCAGCATCCACCACGCCGGACTTCCCTGGGAGATCGGCCTGGCGGAAGCCCACCAGGTGCTGTGCCGCAACCGCCTGCGGGAGAAGGTCACACTGGAGACCGACGGCAAGCTGATGACCGGCCATGACGTGGCCGTCGCCCTGCTGCTGGGCGCGGAGCAGTTCGGGTTTGCCACCGCCCCGCTGGTCGCCATGGGCTGCCGGATGATGCGTGTCTGCCACCTGGGCACCTGCCCCTTCGGCATCGCCACCCAGGATCCGGAACTGCGCAAACGTTTTGTCGGCAAGCCGGAGTATGTGGAGCGCTTCATGCTGTTCATCGCGGAGCAGCTGCGGGAGATCATGGCGAAACTGGGCGCCCGGACCGTGGATGAGCTGGTGGGCCGCAGCGACCTGCTGGTGATGAAACCGGACGCGGCCATGGATCTGTCGGACCTGATCGGCTTCGCGCGGAACACCCATTTCCAGCCTGAGGCCAGGCATGACTTCCGCCTCGCGGAGCGCGCCGATGCCAGGCTCTATCAGGATCATGTACAGCTGATGACCACGGACCGCGCTTTCGGCGCCCTGCTGAAGGGTCCGCGGCAGATCCAGGCGCAGGGCTGCGGCGGCCAGTCCTTCGGCGCCTTCCTGCCCGAGGGACAGTCCATCACCCTGTACGGCGTGGCCAACGACTATCTCGGGAAAGGTCTGTCCGGAGGAACCATCGCCGTCTGCCCGCCGGTGGACAGCCCCTGGCATCCGGAGGACACCCTGATCGGCAACGTGGCCTTATACGGCGCGACCTCCGGGTCCGCTTTCATCGCCGGCATGGCAGGCGAGCGCTTCGCCGTGCGCAACTCCGGCGCATGGGCGGTGGTCGAGGGTGTCGGAGACCATGGCTGCGAGTATATGACCGGCGGCCGCGTGGCCGTGCTGGGTCCCGTGGGGGACAATTTCGCCGCGGGCATGAGCGGCGGCATCGCGTGGGTCCTTGACGAAGAGGGACGGTTGAAGGAACGGCTGAACACCGGCCATGTCCGGGCGGAACCGGTCGGCGCGGCCCAGGCGGCGGAGCTGAAGCGCCTGCTGACGGCGCACCGGGACGCCACCGGATCCCCCAAAGCCGGGGAGATCCTGCGGGATTTCGCGGCCTGGCTGCCGCGCTTCAAAACCGTCATCTCGGATGAATACAGAGCCTGGCTGGAGGGGGTGTGAGCATGGGCCTGATTCGTGGTTTTCTGGAGATCCCCAGGGCTGAAAACCCGTACCGCAGCGCGGAGGAGCGGCTGTCGGATTTTGAGGATCTGCACCTGGTTCAGCCCCGGGAGCAGCGCTGCCGGCAGGCAGGGCGCTGCATGAACTGCGGCGCGCCCTTCTGCCAGTCGGATTTCGGCTGTCCGCTGCACAACCTGATCCCGGAATGGAACGAGCTGCTCTGCCGCGGACAGGAGCGGGCCGCGCTGGAGAGGCTGCTGCAGACCGCGCCTTTCCCGGAGTTTACCGGGCATGTATGTCCCGCTTTGTGCGAAAAGGCATGCAACCTGGCGGATGACGGCGTCACGAATCGTGACAACGAGCTGTACCTGATCGAAACCGGCTTTGCGAATGGCTGGATCCGGCCCAGGATCCCGCAGGCCCGCACCGGGAAAACCGTCGCGGTCGTCGGAAGCGGCCCTTCCGGCCTGGCCTGCGCCGATCTGCTGAATCAGCTGGGCCACAGCGTCACGGTCATCGAGAGAGCCGACCGCCCCGGCGGGCTGCTGATGTATGGCATTCCCAACATGAAGCTTCCCAAGACCGCCGTTGAACGGCGGATCCGGCTGATGGAGGCGGAAGGCGTCGCCTTCCTGCTGAACACGGAAGCGGACCCGGAAGCCCTCGCGGGGTATGACGCCGTCATCCTGTGCAGCGGCTCCCGGAAGGCGCGCAGCCTGCCTGTCGCGCACATGGACGCTCCCGGGGTCTGCTTCGCCGTGGATTATCTGACGGCGGCGACAAAAGCCGTTCTGTCCGGGCGGGATCCCGATCCCTCCGCCAGGGGGAAACACGTTGTGGTGGTAGGCGGCGGCGACACAGGTAATGACTGCGTGGGGACAGCGCTCCGGCAGGGCTGCGCCTCCGTCACGCAATTGGAGATGATGCCCGCGGCCCCGGCGTCGCGCACTTCCGGAAACCCCTGGCCGGAATGGCCCCGCACCCTCCGCACCGATTACGGCCAGCTGGAGGCCATCGCCGTGCAGGGAAAGGATCCCCGGGTCTATGAGACCACCGTGCGTCAGATCCTGACAGACACGCACGGTCATCTGTGCGGCGTGGAAACCGTGCGGCTGGATGCGGCCCATCAGCCTGTGCCGGGCACGGAGCAGACGCTGCCCTGTGAACTGCTGCTGATCGCGGCGGGCTTCGTCGGGTGCGAGGAGGAAACGCTGAGCGCCTTCGGCCTGACCGCGGACCCGCGGGGACGGCTGCTGCCGGAGGACGGCTCGCACCATATCGGCGGAAAGCTCTTCTCTGCCGGGGACATGCGCACCGGGCAGTCACTGGTGGTCCGCGCCCTGGCTGACGGGCGGGCTGCGGCCCGGGAAGCGGATGCCTTTCTTCAGAGAAAAACACAGATTGATCAGCAAGGGCATTGACATGGTTCCATCCGAAAAAGTAGAATAATGCGATATCGTGTCGGGCTTGATCCCGACCGTCAGGAAGGGGCAAGGGAACCATGTGCGGAATCGTCGGATACACGGGCGGGCATCAGGCCGCGCCGATCCTGCTGGACGGGCTGTCCAGGCTGGAATACAGGGGGTATGACTCCGCCGGACTGGCCGTGCGGAACGGAGAATCCCTGGCCGAGGTGGTGAAGGCCACCGGCAAGCTCTACCATCTCGCCGACAAAACCGACCAGGGGCGCTCCCTGATCGGCACCTGCGGCATCGGCCACACCCGCTGGGCTACCCACGGGGATCCCAGCGTCACCAACGCCCATCCCCATGTCAGCGGCAACTGCACAGGCTCCGGGAGCGGCGCGGTGGAGTCGGATGTGGTGGGCGTCCACAACGGCATCATCGAGAACTTCGCAGAACTGAAGGAGAAGCTGCTCCACCACGGCTACCAGTTCTACAGCGACACCGATACTGAGGTCGTCGTGAAGCTGGTGGACTATTACTACAAGAAGTACAAGATCGGCCCCATCGACGCCATCACCCGCACGATGGTGCGCGTCCGGGGCAGCTATGCCCTGGCGCTGATGTTCCGGGACTATCCGGGGGAAATATTCGCCGCCCGGAAGGATTCCCCGCTGATCATCGGCACGGCGGACGAAGCCGCCTATCTCGCCTCCGACGTGCCCGCCATCCTGAAATACACCCGGCAGGTCTACTATATCGACAACCTGCAGGCCGCCCGGATCGCTCCCGGCAGCGTGAAGTTCTACGACCTGAACGGCGACGAGGTGTCCCTGCCCCTGACGGAGATCACCTGGGACGCGGCGGCTGCCGAAAAGGGCGGCTACGAACACTTTATGCTCAAGGAGATCCACGAACAGCCCACCGCCGTCCGGGATACCCTGAACAGCCTCGTGAAGGACGGCCAGATCGACCTGTCCGCCACCGGCCTCACGGACGACGTAATCGGCTCCCTGACCCAGGTGGACATCGTGGCCTGCGGCTCCGCCTGGCACGTGGGCATGGCGGCGCAATACGTGATCGAGGACCTGGTCAAGCTTCCCGTGCGGGTCGAACTGGCGTCCGAGTTCCGCTACCGCAGCATTCCCATGCCGGGGAACACGCTCGTCATCGTGATCTCGCAGTCCGGCGAGACCGCCGACAGCCTGGCTGCGCTGCGGGTGGCGAAGGAGCGCGGCGCGACCACGCTGGCTGTCGTCAACGTCGTGGGCTCCACCATCGCGAGGGAGGCGGACCATGTGCTCTACACCCTCGCGGGCCCGGAGATCGCCGTGGCCACCACCAAGGCCTACAGCGCACAGCTTGCTGCGCTGGATGTGCTGGCGGTGCAGATGGCCTTCCTGCGCGGGACCGTCTCCGGGGACCAGTACACCCACCTGCTGGAGGAGCTGGCCACCATCCCGGATAAGATCCGGCGGGTGCTGGAGGACAAGGAGCGCCTTCAGTGGTTTTCCTCCAAGATCGTCAACGCGCACGACATCTTCTTCATCGGGCGCGGGCTGGACTACGCCATCAGCCTGGAGGGCAGCCTGAAGATGAAGGAGATCAGCTACATCCACTCCGAGGCCTATGCCGCCGGGGAACTGAAGCACGGCACCATCAGCCTGATCGAGAACAACACCCTGGTCATCGGCGTGCTGACCCAGAGCCAGCTGTTTGAGAAGACGGTCTCCAACATGGTGGAGTGCAAATCCCGCGGGGCCTACCTGATGGGCATCACAACCAACGGAAATTTCGCCGTGGAGGACTCGGTGAACTTCACGGTTTACGTTCCCCGCACGGACGAGCACTTCGTCTCCTCCCTGGCCGTGATCCCCCTGCAGCTGCTGGCCTACTACACCAGCGTCAACCGGGGCCTGGACGTGGACAAGCCGCGGAACCTGGCCAAGAGCGTGACCGTTGAGTAAGAGGGGGCAAAAACCCATGACTAAGTACATCTTTGTGACCGGCGGCGTGGTCTCCGGCCTGGGCAAGGGCATCACCGCCGCTTCCCTCGGACGGCTGCTGAAGGCCCGGGGTCTGAGGGTGGCCGCCCAGAAGCTCGACCCCTACATCAACGTGGATCCGGGCACCATGAGCCCCTACCAGCACGGGGAGGTATACGTCACCGAGGACGGCGCGGAGACCGACCTGGACCTGGGGCATTACGAGCGCTTCATCGACGAGGACCTGAACCGGTACTCCAACCTGACCACCGGCAAGGTGTACTCCCGGGTGATCCAGCGGGAGCGCCAGGGCGGCTATCTCGGCTCCACCGTGCAGACCATTCCCCACATCACGGACGAGATCAAGCACTTCATCTACCGGGTGGGCGAGCAGACCGACGCGGACGTGGTCATCACGGAGATCGGCGGCACCATCGGCGACATCGAGAGCCAGCCCTTCATCGAGGCCATCCGCCAGGTTGGACTGGAGGTGGGACGGGAGAACGCTCTGTATGTGCATGTGACCCTGGTGCCCTATCTGAAGGCATCCGGCGAACACAAGTCAAAGCCCACCCAGCACAGCGTGAAGGAACTCCAGGGCATGGGCATCAGCCCCGACATCATCGTGCTGCGGGTGGATGAAAAGATCACGGATGATTCGATCTTCTCGAAGATTGCCCATTTCTGCAACGTAAAGCCGGACTGCGTCATCGAAAACCTGACCCTGCCCAACCTTTACGAGGCGCCGCTGATGCTGGAGGAGGCGAACCTTTCCGGCATCGTGTGCCGGGAGCTGGGCATCGACGCCCCGGCGCCGGATCTCACCGAATGGCGGGAACTGGCGGAGCGCATCCGGCATCAGAACCGGACCGTCCGGATCGGCCTGGTGGGAAAATACGTGCAGCTGCACGACGCCTATCTCTCCGTCGCAGAGGCCCTGCGCCACGCGGGGTACGCCCTGGATGCGAAGGTGGAGATCGAATGGATCGATTCGGAGACGCTGAACGAAGAGAGCATTGCAGACGCGCTGGGCAGGGTGCAGGGCATCATCGTCCCCGGCGGCTTCGGGGGACGGGGGATCGAGGGCATGATCCTCACGGCAAAGTACGCCCGGGAGCATCACATGCCCTATTTCGGGATCTGCCTGGGCATGCAGATCGCGGTCATCGAGTTTGCCCGTCACGCGGCGGGACTGGCCGGCGCCAATTCCCACGAGTTTGACGAAAACGCGCCTTACCAGGTGATCCACTATATGCCCGGACAGAACGATGAGATCGACAAGGGCGGCACGCTGCGCCTGGGCAAATACCCCTGTATCCTGAGGGAGGACACGGTCATCGCGCACTGCTACGGAAAGGCCGAGATCAGCGAGCGCCACCGCCACCGCTACGAGTTCGCCAACGCCTTCCGGGAACCGTTGGAGCAGGCGGGCCTGTGCCTCTCGGGGCTCTCCCCGGACGGCCGGCTGGTGGAAACGGTGGAGATCCCCGGGGAACGCTTCTTCGTGGGTGTCCAGTTCCACCCCGAGTTCAAGAGCCGCCCCAACAAGCCGCATCCTCTGTTCGAGGGGTTTGTGAAAGCGTCCCTGGAGACGTAATGACTGCGTAAAGACAGGTGAGAGAATGGCGTATCTGGTCCTCAGCAATGGCATGACCTTCGAGGGGCTCCGCATCGGAGCCCCTGTTGACCGTATTGGAGAGCTGGTGTTCACCACCGGCATGGTGGGCTATCTCGAAACGCTGACGGATCCCAGCTACTACGGTCAGATCGTCACCCATTCTTTCCCGATGATCGGCAATTACGGCCTGATCCCGGAGGACTTCGAGGGGCAGAGCGCGCTCTTCGGGTATGTCGTGCGTGAGCTGTGCGACGCGCCTTCCAACTTCCGCTCTCAGGGTGTGCTGGACGCGTATCTGAAGACGCAGGGCATCCCCGGCCTGTGCGGGGTAGACACAAGGGAGATCGTGCGGATCACCCGCGAGGAAGGCGTGATGAACGCCATGATCTGCGACACCGTCCCCACCGATCTGTCCGCACTCCGCGCTTTCCGGGTCGAACATGCGGTCCCGTCTGTGACCTGTCATGAGAAAACCGTTTATCCCGCGGAGGGAGCAGAAAGATTCCGGGTTGCCCTGATGGACTACGGAGCAAAACGAAACATCATCCGATCCCTGCAAAAACGCGGCTGCGCCGTCACCGTGTGGCCCGCGGACACCCCGGCGGAGACGGTGCTGGGCGACGATCCCGACGGCGTCATGCTCTCCAACGGCCCGGGAGATCCCAAAGAAAACACGGGCTGCATCGCGGAGATCCGGAAGCTGCTGGGGCAGAAGCCGGTTTTCGGCATCTGCCTCGGGCATCAGCTGACCGCCCTGGCTTTGGGCGGCGACACCGTCAAACTCAAGTACGGCCACCGGGGCGGAAACCAGCCCGTGAAGGACATCGAAACCGGACGCAGCTGGATCACCAGCCAGAACCACGGGTACGCCGTGGTGGCGAACAGCCTGCGCGGGGTCGGCCGGGAATCCTTTGTCAACCTGAACGACGGCAGCTGCGAGGGCATGGCGTATCCGGACCTGAACTGCTTCACCGTGCAGTTCCATCCGGAGGCCTGCGCCGGGCCGAAGGACACCGGCTTTCTTTTCGACCGCTTCATCGGCATGATGGGAGGACACGCATATGCCTAAAGACGCGTCGATCCGCAAGGTGATGGTCATCGGCTCCGGCCCCATCGTGATCGGGCAGGCGGCGGAATTCGACTATGCCGGGGCCCAGGCCTGCAAGGTGCTGAAGGATGAGGGCGTGGAGGTCGTGCTGGTGAACGCCAACCCGGCCACCATCATGACGGACCGGCATCTGGCGGATGCAATCTATCTGGAGCCCATGAACCCGGCCACCCTGCGGCGCATCATGGCAAAGGAACGCCCGGACGGCCTGCTGGCAGGGCTGGGCGGACAGACCGCCCTGACCCTGGCCATGCAGCTGAGCCGGGACGGGACGCTGGAGGAGTTCGGCGTGCGGCTGTTGGGATCCCCCATTGAGGCCATCGAGAAGGCCGAAGACCGCGAAAGATTCCGGGACACCATGCAGGCCATCGGCCAGCCCTGCGTTCCCTCGGAAATTGCGGAAGACCTGAAAAGCGCAATGGCAGCCGCCCGAAAGATCGGTTATCCGGTCATCGTCCGTCCCGCCTATACCCTGGGCGGCAGCGGAGGCGGGATCGCGCAGGACGAGGATACCTTCCGCGTCATCGCGAAGGGAGGCCTGGACGCCTCGCCGATCCGTCAGATCCTGGTGGAAAAGTGCATCGCCGGCTGGAAGGAGATCGAGTTCGAGACCCTGCGGGACAGCGAGGGCAACCGCATCTCGGTCTGTTCCATGGAGAACGTGGATCCCGTGGGCATCCACACCGGGGACAGCATTGTGGCGGCTCCGGCCCTGACGCTCTCGGACAGGGAATACCAGATGCTGCGGACAGCCTCCCTCGAGATGATCGAGGCCATCGGCATCGTGGGCGGCTGCAACTGCCAGTTTGCCCTGAACCCTGATTCTTTTGAATACGCGGTGATCGAGGTCAACCCCCGGGTGTCCCGGTCCTCTGCCCTGGCCAGCAAGGCCACCGGCTATCCCATCGCCAAGATGACCGCCCGCATCGCCCTGGGATACACCCTGGACGAGATCCGCAACGACATCACCGGGCAGACCAGCGCTTTCTTCGAGCCCACGCTGGACTATGTGGTGGTCAAAATCCCGAAATGGCCCTTCGACAAATTCCAGGGCACCTCCCGCCGCCTGGGCACCCAGATGAAAGCCACCGGCGAGGTCATGGCCATCGGCCAGTGCTTTGAGGAAGCCCTGATGAAGGCCGTGCGCGGCGCGGAGATCGGCCTGGACAGCCTGAACGCCCCGTCCCTGACGGACGAGCCTCTGTCTCTCCGCCTTGCGGCTCAGGACGATCACCGGCTGTTCACGGTGTTCGAGGCCCTGAAGCTGGGCATGAGCGTGGATGAACTCCAAGGGATCACGAAGATCGACCGCTGGTTCCTGGCGAAACTGCAGGGCATGGCGGAGCTGGAGAACCGCATCCTCCAAACCGGCTGGCAGGAGGCGTATTACCCGCGGCTCAAGCGCCTTGGCTATCCGGACGAAGCCATCCGGCGGCTTTTCCGTGCGGAGGATCTGCCGGGCCTGACCTTCAGCTACAAGATGGTGGATACCTGCGGCGCGGAGTTTGCCGCCAGGACCCCCTATTTCTACGCCTCCACGGACAGGGCCTGCGACGCCCGGCGCTTTCCCCGCAGCGGCAAGCCCGTGGTGATGGTGCTGGGCTCCGGCCCGATCCGCATCGGCCAGGGCATCGAGTTCGACTATTCCTCCGTCCACTGCGTCTGGACCCTGCGGGAGATGGGGTATGACGCGGTCATCGTCAACAACAACCCGGAGACCGTCTCCACGGACTATGACACCGCCGACCGGCTCTACTTTGAGCCCCTGACGCCGGAGGATGTGATGGGGATCATCGCGGTGGAAAACCCCGTCGGCGTGGTGGTGGCTTTCGGCGGACAGACCGCCATCAAGCTGACCAAGTATCTGGATGAACACGGCATCCGGATCCTGGGCACCAGCGCGGAATCCATCGACATCGCCGAGGACCGGGAACGGTTTGACGCGCTGCTGGAGACCTTCGGAATCCGCCGCCCCAAGGGGATGTCTGTCCGTACGATGGAGGAAGCCATCGAAGCCGCGGAAGATCTGGGCTATCCGGTACTGCTGCGGCCATCGTATGTGATCGGCGGACAGAACATGACGATTTCCCGGAGCCGTGAGCAGACCGTCGCATATATGGAGCGGATCCTGGCGGGAGGCATCGAGAACCCGGTGCTGATCGACCAGTATTTGCCCGGCATCGAGCTGGAGGTCGATGTCATCTCCGACGGAGAGGACGTGCTGATCCCCGGGATCATGGAGCACATCGAGCGGGCCGGCGTCCATTCGGGCGACTCGATCGCGGTCTATCCGCCGTACAACCTGAACGACCGATTCATGAAGATCATCTGCGACTGCAGCGAGAAACTGGCCCTGGCGCTGGGCACAAAGGGTCTGGTAAATATCCAGTACCTGATCTATCACGACGAGCTGTATGTCATTGAAGTCAACCCTCGCGCCAGTCGAACCGTGCCCTACATCAGCAAGGTGACCAAGGTGCCGATGGTCGATCTGGCCGCGAAGGTGATGCTCGGCGCGAAGCTGGCCGATCTCGGCTACGGCACCGGGCTTTACCGGACGCCGCCCTATGTGGCCATCAAAGTGCCGGTCTTCTCCTTCGAGAAGCTGAACGACGCCAACAGCATCCTCGGCCCGGAGATGAAGTCCACCGGTGAGGTACTGGGCATCGGGAAAACCCTGCCGGAAGCACTCTTCAAAGGACTGACCGCCTCCGGCCTGACGGTGCCCGCCGCGCCTCAGCATGCCGGCGTTCTTCTCAGCGTGGAGGAGAATGACTACCAGGAAATCATCTCGCTCGCGAAACGCTTTGATGACCTGAGGCTCCGGCTTTACGCGACAGCCGGCACGGCACGCGCCATCGAAAGCCTTGGGATCTCCGTCACCGCGGTTGCCAACGCCTCGGAGAAGGATGAGATTGTGAGCCTGATGGAAGACAGGCGGATCCATTTCATCGTCTACACCGGCGCGGTCCGGGACGCCACGATCGGCGATTACACGACGCTGCACCGCAAGGCCATGCAGCTGGGCATCCCCTGTCTCACCAGCCTGGATACCGCAGGCGCCCTGGCGGATATGATGGCCGGCCGCTTCAATGCCAAGAATACGGAACTGGTCGACATCAACCACATGCGCGCCTGGCGCCAGCGGATCCGTTTTGTGAAGATGCATTCCTGCGGCAACGATTATATCTTCATTGAGAATTTTGACGGCAGCATTGCCTGTCCGGAATCCCTGTGCGTCCAGCTGTGCGCCCAGCATTACGGGATCGGCGGTGACGGCATCGTCCTGCTCGAACACTCGCCGCGGGCCGATGTGAAGATCCGTTCCTTCAACAAGGACGGGAGCGAAGGCCGCATGGCCGGCAACAACATCCGCTGCGCCGCCAAGTACCTCTACGACAAGGGCTATGTGCACAGCGAATACATGGCCATCGAGATGGCCGGGCAGATCCATCGCCTGCGTGTCTATCTCCGCGACGGCCAGGTCCGCTCCGCCTCCGTCGAAATGGGCCGCGCGTCTTTTGATGCCGCCCGGATCCCGGTGGCGCTGGATATGCCGGAAGTGATCGATCATCCGCTTTCGATCGCCGACCGGAATGACCGGATCACCTGCGTTTCCGTTGGCAATCCGCACTGCGTGGTTTTCACGGATGCCATTGACAGCATCGACCTGGCCACGGTCGGTCCGCAGTACGAATGCGCACCGTGCTTCCCGGAGCGCATCAACACGGAATTCGTCCGCTTCATCAACAAAACCACGCTCCGTCTGCGTGTCTGGGAGCGCGGCAACGGGGAGACGCTGGCCTGCGGAACCGGCGCCTGCGCCGCGGTGGCCGCTGCGATCCGCATCGGTCATTGCGATGCCGGAAAAGACATTCTCGTCAAGCTTCCCGGCGGCGACCTGACCGTTCGGGATCATGACGGCCTGCTGACGCTGACAGGAGACACGGTCCTGGTGTTCGAAGGCGTGTTTGAGTTTTGATGGCGCTTTGAATGGAGACGGCAAGCCGCTCCGACTCTTGGCAAACCTGCAAATATCTTTCAAGAGGGAATAGCAAAGAAATATTGACAATAAGCAGTTCAGAAAGACTCACGACAAACAAGCCTGCAGCAAGGAGTTTTTGCAGGCTGAAGTACTCACCGCGATCTTCACGGGGATGCGCTCGGGGGAGCTGATCGGATTGACATGGGACCATATCAACTTCGAAAAAGGTACGATCCGCGTAGCCAAGCAGCTTGTACAGCCCAGAGGTCCCGGCACAGACTTCGAATTTGGGTCCACCAAAAACGGTAAGGGAAGGGACCTGATGCCTGCCGGTTTCCTGATGGATGTACTCAAGCAGCACAAGGAAAAGCAGGAAGAAATGAAGAGGGCTGCGGGGGACCTGTGGAATGAAAGCAGTTTCCCGGGGCTTGTCTTTACGAACCCAGACGGCAGTCATCTCTCTCAATGGGCTGTGTGGAGAAGGTTTCAGAAGCTTCTGAAAGATGCCGGGCTGAGCCATCACCGTGTTCATGATCTCAGACATACGTTTGCGATCAACAGCCTGATGGCCGGGGATGATATCAAGACGCTCCAGGAAAACATGGGGCACTTTTCCGCAGCCTTCACGCTGGACCGTTACGGGCATGTGACGGAGACCATGCGCAAGGCAAGTTCAGACCGTATGCAGCGGTTTTTTGAGTCCATGGAAAATGACGTTGTCGTATAATTGTCGTACGATTGTCGTATTTTGGGATAAAAAAACGCGGGAACCCTTGATTTACAAGGGCTCCCGAAGTGGTCGCAACAGGACTCGAACCTGTGACCCCATCGATGTGAACGATGTGCTCTGTCAAAGTGGGGGATGTACATTCACAATAGGGCAGTCATTCCTCTCCCGGATAATAATCCTGCTCATTCGAATCCGACCAAAGGGTTTCCCATTCTTCATCATTCAGTTCCAAATCGCGAGACGGCCAGTATTCCTCCGGCGGGAGAATCTTTGTGAAAGCCTCGGCCGGGATGGTCTGGACCAAATCCTCGTTGACCTCCACCAAGTAGCTTCCGTCCGTCATCTTTGCGATGAGCCAAACGGTTTCGGCATAGGGACTCCTGGACGGGCTTTCCTGAAAAGGCGCGTCCAGTCCGGTCAGATGATCGTTGAGAACGGCAGTCAAGTCGCTCTTCCATTCCCCGCACCAGTAGTCCGGGAAACCGCAGCGGATTTCCTCCGTCTCCGCGCCGAAAGCCAACGCATCCCGGGAGAACCAGAGCTGTCTGCCGCTGGCTTCGCTGCCGATTTGCAGGCAAACCCAATCGCCTTGCTCGGCCGCGATGGTACCGGCCAGACGGGCATACCCATAGGCGATCACGTCGCCGCCCGGAGTGTTGCAGATCGGGGTATTGTCTTCCCGGACACAGGCCCAGCCGTCGGGGTCCAGCAGAGCAACCAACGCTTGGCCCCGCCACGGGATACTGTCGAGATCCAGTGCCTCAAGTTCCAGAGGAAGCGTTATTCGCCCATAGTGCCAGTAGTCATTGGAACAGATGCTCATGCCATTTGTGCCGTCCAGCATATATCCGTCGGTGAAGAAATAGATGCCCCAGCCGTTGTTGACTCCGGTAAGCCGCCAGCGTCCGTCATCGCAGCGATGCACATAGAGATTGCCATGAACCGTCATCAGTTCCAGGGAGTCATTGACACTGTGGTATTCATTCAGGCTCCAGCCTGTTTTCCACATGGGTGAAGCAATGACCTCACCGAAATCGGTGCCATCCCAGCCTGCAATACGAAGTCCTTCACTGCCTTCGCTGTCCAGCGCCACTCCGATTATTCCGTCTTCAAACAACCCCAAATTGACCCAGCTTTCGCCTTCCCGCAGCATGAAGCCAGCAAACCCTGACAGATCGTCCTCCGAGAGCCAGCCGGTATTGCATGACATCAAATCTTTCAGTTCCGCTTCTGTTCCGCCATCTGCAGACGAGAAGTGAAACGGTATAAGGCAAAGGATCATCAGCAAAACAGGTATAATGCGCTTCATAAGCGTTACCCTCCTCGCTGCTGTCATCTGTGTTGCAAAGTATACACCGCCTTACTTACTGTGTAAAGCGCCGAAGCGCAAAAAGAAAGAAGCCCTTGCAAAGGCTTCTCTCTTGAGTGGTCGCAACAGGACTCGAACCTGTGACCCCATCGATGTGAACGATGTGCTCTACCAACTGAGCCATGCGACCATGTGCTTTGAGGCACATTGCGATGGTATCACGTTTCCCCTGGGTTGTCAAGCCCTTTTTTGCCGCCCGCGGCGCGCCCGGCGGGGCGGGCAAAGCAAAGGCACGGGCCGCCGCGAAACGGTCCGTGCCTCTCTTTGTCATCCCCTGATGACCGCGCCGTACTTCTCTTCGGCCAGTTTCAGGATCTTGTCCATGGCCTTGCCGATCTCGGCTTCCGTCAGCGTCCGGTCGGGCGCACGGAAGACGAAGGAGAAGGCGACGGATTTTCTGTCGGGGCCCAGCACCGGGCTGCGGTAGACATCGAACATCTTCGCGTCCTCCAGCAGACTGCCGCCCGCGGCGGAGAGATCCCGCAGCATGGGGCCGGCCTCCACCGTCTCCGCCATGACCAGGCTCAGGTCGCGGCTGACGGCGGGGAAGCGGGGCATGGGCTTCACGGTGCCCATGGGGGTCTGCATGCGCAGCAGCTGGTCCAGGTCCAGCTCCGCGATGCAGGCCCGGGCGGTGAGCTCAAAGCGGTCCCGCACATCGGGGTTCACCTCGCCGATGACGCACACGGTCTCATTGCCGCTGACCAGCCGCGCCGCGCGTCCGGGGTGCAGGTAGGTCTCGGTGAAGCGCTCCGCAGTGAAGGGCACGCCCAGGGCATTCAGCAGGCGCTCGCACACGGCCCGCAGGGTGAAGAAGTCCACTGCCTTGCCGTAGCCGCCCAGGCACAGCTTCCGGGTCTCGGAGGGCAGGTTTTCCGCGGTGCGGGCCGCCGGGTCGAAGACGGTGGAAGCCTCGAAGAGCAGGGCGGTCTCGTTGCCGTGGTTGATGTTGAGGGCCAGGGTCTTCAGCATGTCCGGCACAAGAGTGGTGCGCATGACGGAGGTATCCTCGCCCAGGGGGTTGCGGATGGCCAGCATGTTCAGCCGGGGATCGCCCTCGGCCAGGCCCAGCTTCTCCACGCTCTTCGGGCTGACGAAGGAGTAGTTCATGATCTCGCAGAAGCCCAGCCCCGTCAGCAGGCCGGACGCGGTGTCCCGCAGACGCATCTGCGCGGAGCGGCCGCCGGGCGTGGTCTCGCCCCGCAAGGGGGTGCCGGGGATGTGATCGTAGCCGTAGACCCGGAGGGCCTCCTCGCACAGGTCGGCCTCGCCCACGGTGATGTCCTGACGGAAGTCGGGCACGGTGCAGGTCAGCAGGTCGCCTTCCCGCTTCACGCCGAAGTGCAGGCTCTCCAGGATGCGGACGATGTCCTCCGGCGGGATGTCCACGCCAGCCCGGCGGGCGATGCGGGCGCAGGAGCCGGTCACCACCTGCTCGGGGACGGGGTCCGGCCAGAGGTCGATGACGCCGGGTACGACGTCGCCCGCGTCCAGCTCATGGATCAGCTGGCAGGCGCGCTGCATGGCCTCCAGGGGCGTGCGGATGTTGACGCCCTTCTCGAAGCGGCCGGAGGACTCGGTGCGGATGCCCAGCGCCCGGGCGGTCAGGCGGGTGGCGGCGTAGTCGAAGACCGCGCACTCGAACATGACGCTGCGGGTGCTCTCCGTGATCTCGCTCTCCTCGCCGCCCATGACGCCCGCCACGCAGGAGGGCTTCTCCGCGTCGCAGATGGCCAGCTGACCGGCCTGCATCTCGTGCTGCTTACCGTCCAGGGTGGTGATGGTTTCTCCCGCCTTCGCCCGGCGGACGATGACGTGACGCCCCGCCACCTTGTCCAGGTCAAAGGCGTGCATGGGGTGGCCGGTCTCCAGCATCACGAAGTTGGTGATGTCCACCACGTTGTTGATGGAGCGCATGCCCGCACCGAAAAGGTATTCCCGCAGCCACTTGGGCGAGGGGCCCACGCGCACGTTGTCGATGACCCGGGCCACGTACCGGGGGCAGAGATCGGGATCCTCCACCTCGACCTTCACATAGTCGCGGATGTCGCCCTTGCCTGTCTCGGTGACGGTGATGGCGGGCTTTTTGAATTCGGTGCCCAGCGCCACGGCGGTCTCCCGGGCGATGCCCCACACGGAGAGGCAGTCCGGGCGGTTGGCCAGCACCTCGAAGTCCATGACGGTGTCGTCCAGGCCCAGGATGGGCTTCACGTCCGCACCCAGAGGATAGTCTTCGTTGAAAACCAGGATGCCTTTTTCCCAGATGTTGGGATAGAGTTCCGGCGGCACGCCCAGCTCCTGGCCGGAGCAGATCATGCCCTCGGAGACCTCGCCCCGCATCTTGCCCTTCTTGATCTTCACGCCGCCGGGGAGCCGGGCGCCCGCCAGGGCTACGGGCACCAGCTGTCCCGCCGCCACGTTGGGCGCGCCGCAGACGATCTGCAGGGGCGCTTCGCCGCCCACGTCCACGGTGGTGATGTGCAGATGATCGGAATCGGGGTGGTCCACGCAGGTCAGGACGCGCCCGACCACCACGTTCTCCACCTCTGCGCCCAGAGCCTCATAGCCCTCCACGCCGTCGCCGATCATGATCATCTTGTTCATATAGGTCTCCGCGTCCGCCGGGATGTCGGCGTACTCGCGGATCCATTTCATGGGTACCTTCATCGCCGTCTCCTCCTCTCACCTGAACTGCCCAAGGAACCGCACGTCGCCCTCGTAGAGCAGGCGCAGGTCCGGGATGCCGTAGCGCTGCATGGCGATGCGCTCCAAACCGATGCCGAAGGCAAAGCCGGAGTAGACCGTGGGGTCGATGCCGCACATCTCCAGCACGTGGGGGTTCACCATGCCGCCGCCCAGCACCTCGATCCAGCCGGTGCCCTTGCAGACGCGGCAGCCCTTGCCGTGGCAGGCCGCACAGGTCAGGTCCACCTCGGTGGAGGGCTCGGTGAAGGGGAAGAAGGAGGGGCGGAAGCGGGTGGTGATGCCCTTGCCGTACAGGCGCTCGGCGAAGGCGTTCAGCGTGCCGCGCAGGTCCGCCATGGTGACGTCCCTGTCCACCACCAGGCCTTCCATCTGGTGGAAGACGGGGCTGTGGGTGGCGTCGGCCTCATCGGAGCGGAACACGCGGCCGGGGCAGATCACGCGGATCGGCGGCTTGCGGCTCAGCATCGTGCGGGCCTGCATGGGGGAAGTGTGGGTGCGCAGAACGATGTTGTCGTCCACGTAAAAGGTATCCTGGGCATCCCGGGCGGGATGGTTCTTCGGGATATTCATCAGCTCGAAGTTGTAGTGATCCAGCTCCACCTCGGGGCCCTCCACCACCTCGAAGCCCATGCCCGTGAAACAGTCCACCATCTCGGCCATGACAAGGTTCACCGGGTGGGCGCTCCCCAGGGGCAGCGGCGGCACCGGCTCGGTCACGTCGATGGTCTCCTTCTGCAGGGCAGCCCGGCGTTCGATCATGCGCAGGGCTTCCTGACGGGCCTCCAGCATGGCGGTGAACTTTTCCCGGGCTTCGTTGATCATCTGACCCGCGGCGGGGCGCTCCTCCGGCAGCAGCTGGCCCATGCCCCGCAGCAGGGCGGTGAGCTCGCCCTTCTTGCCGATGATGCGGACGCGCAGGGCTTCCAGGGCCTGCTTGTCCCGGATGGTTTCGAGCTCCTGCTGCGCTGTTTCCAGCAGGTGCCCGAGGGTTTCCTTGATGCCCATGATGTGTTGCTCCTCTCTGGTTCACATGCGGGAACCGTTCCCGCGTTCCGACAAAAGAAAATCGCCGTCCGCCAAGGGACGCCGACACGGGGCCGCGTGGTACCACCCTTTTTCCGCACGGGATGAGATCCGATGCGCTCGATGCCGCTCACGGGGCCGATCCGGCGCAGCCTACAGACCCGTTCGGGCGTTCAGCCGCACAGCTCGGGAGGGAAGGTCCGCGCCGTCTGCCGGAACGCTCGCACCTCTCCGTTCCTCTCTTGGGCAGCCGCGGTGCGCGGATTGGTCTCCGTCATCGCCTTTCGAGCGCGATTATAGCACGGAAACCGGGGTATTGCAAGAGGCGCGGACGAAAGAAGACAAAACCGGCCTTCACCGGTCCGGCCGCGCCCGGGATCCGGCGTCGGCCAGCAGCCGCTTCAGCAGCTCATAGCGCGCCAGCTTTTCCGATTTGGCGAAGTGTACGTCCCGGGACTGCGCCTCGGCGTGGGCATAGTCGAGGGCCCGGCCGGCAAACTGTTCGCTGGTCAGGTCGAAGGCGCAGCCGTCCACCGCGTTGAAGCAGTGGTAGTGCCCGTCCCCCAGCGGCACGCCCAGCACCTGCCCGCCGAAGAGATCCTGCGCCAGGAACGCCGTGACGGAGCACTGGCCGAGGGTGGGATCCTCCGGCGTCCACTTCTCGCGCATCCGCGGCGCGCAGGTCTCCGGACACCAGACCTTCAGAAGCAGGGCAAACACCTCATCCGGCGTGCGTCCGCAGATGTCCCGAACATTCGCTGTGCCCTGTCCCCAGTACGTGTGCATTCCGGTCTCCCCCCTTCGCCGTGCGGTTCAGATGGCAAAGCGCTTCGCGTATTCCGTGTATGCGCTGCGGAAGGCGGGGCTCTCCTTCTCCCGCAGGTTGTGGGTGTAGTTGTGGGTGCGGAAGGTGTCGCTCCGCAGCTCGATCATGGCCACGGCGATGTTGGAGCAGTGGTCGGAAGCCCGCTCGCAGTTGGTGATGATGTCGTTGAAGACAAAGCCCAGGTTGATGGTGCACTTGCCGGACTGCAGCCGCTCGATGTGGTTGAGCTTGATCTGGTCGCAGAGATCGTCGATGACCTCCTCCAGCGGCTCCACCCGGGCGGCCAGGGCCAGATCCCGCTCCCGGAAGGCCGTGACCGTCATGCTGGCCATCTGGCAGACCGCCGCCGTGAGCACGTCCAGTTCATGGGCGCCTTCCTCGGAGAAGTGGATGCGCTTCTCCATGGTCTCCCGGGCACTGTGGGCCAGATTGCGGGCATGGTCGGACAGGCGTTCAAAGTCGGACAGGGTATGGAGGTACTCGGAGACCTCCTCGTTCTCCGCCGCGGTCAGGGTCTGACCGGTGAGCCTGACCAGATAGGTGCCGAGGCTGTCCTCATAGCGGTCACCGGTCTCTTCCAGGCGGATGACTTCGTCATAGCGCTCCTCGTCCCACTGGGTGAAGAGGTTCATGGCGGTGAGCAGGGCGTGTTCGGAGAGCTCCGCCATCTCGTTGATGGTCTGGCGGCTCTGCTCCACGGCCAGGGCCGGGTGCGCCAGGAAGCGCTCTTCCAGGCGGATGGTGGGATCGGCTTCGCCCGCCTTCTTCCGGTCTTTCACCATGGCGGTGACGACCGCGGAGATCAGTCCGCAGAAGGGCAGCAGCACCACCGCCATGACCGCCCGCAGCACCATGTTGACCATGGCCGTGGAGAAGGGGTCCACTTTCATTTCGCGGAAATCCCAGTGGACGAAGGCGTCGGAGATGTAGAACAGGGAAGCGCAGACGATGACCCCGGCCACGGTGATCACCGGATAGATCATGGCGGCCCGCTTGCCATTGGCGGTGGCGCCGATGGCGGACATCATCACGGGGGCGGAAGCGCCGATGGCCACGCCCATCAGCAGGGGAAAGGCTTCGTTGAAGGTCATGGCGCCGGTCACGGACAGGGCCTGCACGATACCGACGGCGGCGGAGGCCGACTGCAGCAGGGCCGTCGCCACAAGGCCGATCAGGATGCCGATCACCGGGTGGGACAGGGAGGTCAGGGCGTCGATGAACCAGTCCTGCTTTCCGAGACCCTCCACCGATCCGCTCATGGTGCTCAGGCCGAACATCAGCACGGCGAAGCCCATCAGCATGTCGGACACGTCGTGCATGCGCTGTTTCTTCGAGAGCATGCGCAGCAGGATGCCCGTCAGCGCCACGACGCCGGTGAGGGTCGCCGAGGAGAGCACGGAAGCGATGCCGGATCCTCCCGGCAGGTAGCTCAGGCAGATCACCCAGCCGGTGATGGATGTCCCCAGCACAGCGCCGAGGATCACGCCGGTCGCCTGCTTGACCTTCATCACGCCGGCGTTCACAAAGCCCACCACCATGACGGCCGTGGCGCAGGAGGACTGGATCACGCCGGTCACCGCCGTGCCGAGCAGCATGCCGCGCAGAGGCGTGCCGGAGAGCCGGAAGAGCACCGGCGCAAAGCTGTTGCCGGACAGACGTTTCAGGCTGTCGCCCATCAGCCCCATGCCGAAGAGGAACAGAGCGATGCCGCTGAGAAGCGCCACGATTTCAGGAAAGCTCATACATTCACCTCATGAAGGGAACACGAACAGAGCGGTTCGGGACCCGACGGTCCCGCGTGTATCATGGCACACATCGTGTAAAGCCCGCCATCGGATGAAGGTTAAATCTTTGTAAAGTGTGCCGGGGCACGACCGCAAAAATCCCTTCCCGGGATATGCGAACCGGGACTTTTGTGATATGATGGCGCGGAGGGGGTGACCACGGTGATCTATCTGCTGGAGGACGACGCCAGCATCCGCAAGCTGGTCATTTACGCCCTGCAGAGCCAGGGCTGGGAAGCGGAGGGGTTCGAGCGCCCCTCCCTGTTCCGCGCGGCCATGGAGAAGAGGAGCCCCGACCTCCTGCTGCTGGACATCATGCTGCCCGAGGAGGACGGGATCAGCATCCTGCGGTCTCTGCGGGCGGACCGGCAGACCGCGAAGCTCCCGGTGATCCTGCTGACCGCCCGCACCGCGGAATACGACCGCGTGGAGGGGCTGGACAGCGGCGCAGACGACTATATCGTGAAGCCCTTCGGGATGATGGAGCTTCTGGCGCGGGTGCGGGCCGTGCTGCGGCGCGCGGGACAGAGCGAGCCGGAGGACACCGTCAGAAGCGGCGGACTGATCCTCTCCCGCGGCAGGCACGAGGTGCTGTGCGGCGGTCAGCCCGTCTCCCTGACGAACAAGGAATTCGATCTTTTGTGTGTGCTGGCCGAACATGAGGGGCACGTCATCGACCGCGCCCGGCTGATGGATGAGGTCTGGGGGCTCGGCTCCGAGCCGGAGAACCGCACCCTGGACGTGCACATCCGCTCCCTCCGCAGCAAGCTGGAGGAAGAGGGCGAGCGCATCGAGACCGTGCGGGGCATCGGTTACCGTCTGAGGGAGGCCGGCACATGACGCGACGGATCTTTGTGGACGTGCTGCTCCTCAGCCTGGGCGTGCTTCTGATCTGCGGCGGCATCTTCTTCGGCCTGCGGTACGCCCAGACCGTGGAGGAGAACTACGATGCCCTGGCGGAAGAAGCCGCCTATGCGCTCACCGGCGTGGCCCTTTCCGGGCAGTCCTATCTGGAAGCGCTGGAGACGACCGACCGGGTCACCTGGATCGGTCCGGACGGCACCGTGCGGTATGACAGCGGATCCGCGGATCTGACCGGCACCCGTCCCGGGGATCCGGAGATCCGCGCAGCCTTCACGGAAGGAGAAGGCCGCGCCATCCACGACGCCGTTCCCGGCGGGGTGAGTACCATATACGTGGCCGTCCGCAGCGGCGACGGCAGCGTGCTGCGGCTGTCCCGGCCCGTGAGCCCGGCTGCCTATGCCTTTTCCTCCGTCTCGCCGGTGCTTTGGACGGCGCTGCTCCTGCTGCTCGTCTCCGCCGCGCTGGCCTTCTCCGTCTCCCGGCGGATCCTGCGGCCCATCAACGAGATGGACCCGGAAAACCCGGACGTGTCCCGGGTGTATCCCGAGCTCCTGCCCCTCATCAGCCGCATCCGGGAGCAGCAGGACCAGATCCGGCAGGAGGCCGAAAGCCGGGAGTCCCTGCGCAAGGAGTTCACCGCCAACGTCTCCCACGAGCTGAAGACGCCGCTGACCTCGATCTCCGGCTTCGCGGAGCTCATGCGGGACGGCCTGGTGCCCCCGGAACGCATCCCGGAGTTTTCATCCGATATCTATCGCGAGAGCCAGAGACTGATCGCGCTGGTGGATGATATCATGCGCCTCAGCCGGCTGGATGAGGCGCAGGGCTTCCCGGATCCCGAAGCGGTCAGCCTGGACGGGATGGCGGAGGAGATCTGCCGCACCCTGGAGCCCCTGGCGGCCAGGCGCGGCATCACCATCCGCACCGCAGGCACCGAGGCCGCCACCACAGGCGTGCGCCAGGTCCTGCACGAGATGATCTATAACCTGGTGGACAACGCCGTGAAGTACAACGTGGACGGCGGCAGCGTCACCGTGGAGACCGGCATCCGGGACAGCCGCCCCTATGTGGCGGTCACGGACACGGGCATCGGCATCCCGGAGAGCGAGCAGGAGCGGGTATTCGAGCGGTTCTACCGGGTGGACAAGAGCCACTCCAAGACCATCGGCGGCACAGGTCTGGGCCTGTCCATCGTCAAACACGGCGCCCAGTACCACCACGCATCGGTGAAGCTTGAGAGCAAGCCCGGAGAGGGCACGCGGATCGTGGTCAGCTTCGCGGGGAGAGAGTCATGATCGAACTGAAACATGTGGACAAGTTTTACGGCAGAGTGCAGGCGCTCAAGGACGTCTCCCTCACCGCCGGAAAGGGCGAGATCGTCGGCCTGCTGGGGGTCAACGGCGCGGGAAAGAGCACGGCGCTGAATCTGATGACCGGGTATTTCCCGCCCACGTCCGGCACCGTCACCGTGGACGGCGTGGACATGCTGGCGGATCCCCTCGGCTGCAAGCGGCGCATCGGGTATCTCCCGGAGCAGCCGCCGCTTTACGATGAGATGACCGTGACGGAGTATCTCACCTTCGTGAGCCGGCTTCGGGAAGTGAAAGCCGGATCCGTCCCCGCGCACGTGAAGGACATCATCGCGCTGTGCGGCCTGTCCGAGGTGGCGGGGCGCCCGCTGGGAAAGCTCTCCAAGGGTTACCGGCAGCGCTCGGGCGTGGCCCAGGCCCTCTGCGGAGATCCGCCGACGCTGGTGATGGACGAGCCGACGGTGGGTCTGGATCCACGGCAGGTGGTGGAGATCCGCGAACTCATCCGCACCCTGGGAAAGACCCACACCGTTGTTTTCTCCTCCCATGTGCTCAGCGAGGTGCAGCAGCTTTGCACCCGGGCCGTCATCCTCCACGGGGGACGGGTAGCGGCCAATGTCACCCTGGACAAGCTGTCCGACGGCGCTTTCACCCGCCTGCGCGCCGTCATCGCCATGCAGGAGAAGCGGCTGATGCCTCTGCTGCGGGAACTGCCGGGGCTCATCGAGGCCAAAGCCCATCCCGGCCGGGACGGCGGGAAGACCGAATGCACCCTGGTCTTTGACCGGGAGAGCGACCCGAGCCAGCCCGTTCACCGGCTGAACCGGCTGATGGCGGCCCACGGGGCCAGCATCCTCATGCTGGTGCCCGAGCAGGACAGCCTGGAGGCTCTCTTCCTGAGAGCGACGTCCGGAGAGGAGGGAACGCCGTGACCGCGGTATGGCGCAAAGAGCTCCGCAGCTATTTCTGCACGCCGGTGGGCTATGTCTGCGCCGGGGTCTTCCTGGCGCTGGCCTCCATGTTCTTCTACGTGCGCATCCTGCAGCAGCACTCCTCCGACTATCTCAGCTTCATCCTGCGCATGAGCTATATTTGGATGCTCCTGTGCCCGGTGCTCACCATGCGCCTCTTCGCGGAGGAGCGGCAGAAGCGCACGGACCAGCTGCTGTTCACCAGCCCGGTCTCCCTGACCCGCATCACGCTGGGCAAGTATCTGGCCGCGGTCACGGTCCTGCTGGGCATCGTGCTGCTGACGGGCATCTACGCCGCCGTGGTGGCGGTATACGGGCGGATCTTCGCCGGCGAGATGCTGGCGGGCTACCTGGGCTTCATCCTGCAGGGCTGCGCTTTTGCCGCCGTGGATCTGATGATCTCGGCCATGGCAAAGACCCCCATCATCGCGGCCGTGGTCTCTTTCGGTGTGAATTTTGTCCTGTATGTGATGGATGAACTGGCCTACTATGTGCCGGGATGGGCCGGAGACATCCTGTCCTTCCTGAGCCTCTACTCCCGCAACGAGCCCTTCATCATGGGGCAGCTGTCCCCCGCCGCCATCGTGTACGATCTGGCCGTGATCACAGGCTGCCTGTTCGCTGCCATCCACATCCTCGATGCGCGCCGCTGGCGGAAAGGAGCGTGAGCCGATGCGCAGACAAGTCAGGAAAGACACGCCGCGGCTCGCCCGCCTTCGCTACGGCATGGTCTCCACGCTGCTGCTGATCGCGGTGCTGGCGGTGCTGGCCGGCCTCTGTATCCTGGTCCAGCGGCTGGAAAAGAAGAACGCCTGGAAGGCCGACCTTTCCTTCAACGCCCAGACCAGCTACGGGCAGGCGACGGAGGCCGTGCTGGCCGGGCTGGACAGCGATGTGCATGCCTATGTCCTCTATCAGGAGGACCAGGTGCTTTTCGACCTGATGGACCGGTATGCCGCCGCGACCCCGCATTTCACCTGGGAGCGCACGGACCTGACCCTCAATCCCGGTCTGGCCGCCCGGTTCCGCTCGGCGCTGCCGGAGAACACCATCGACGTGAACACCATCGTCTTCTGGTGCGAGTCCACCAACCGCTACCGGGTGGTGCGCTATGACCAGCTGATCACCTGGACCTATGACAGCGAGGGCGAGCTGGAGGTGACGGGGCTGCGGTACGAGAGCGCCATCACCTCCGCCATCCGCTATGTGAGCAGCGGCAGCGTCCCCCGCATCCTCATCCTCCAGGGACACGGCGAGATGAAGGAGGAAGACGCCGAGCTGCTGGCCTATCTCTGGGACAGCAACGCCTATGATGTCTACTATTACAGCCTGAACACCACCCAGACGACGCTCCGCCCGGACGATCTGCTGGTCATCCTCTCCCCCACCGCCGACTTCAGCGACGCGGAATACGCGCAGATCCTCGAATTCACCCGGCAGGGCGGCTGTCTGCTGATCGCCTGCGATCCCTCCACCCCCGTGGCCGCCATGCCGAATTTCACCCAGCTGCTGCGGCTTTACAACTTCTCGCCCAAAGAAGGCATCGTGTATGCGGAGGAGAACGAGACCGCCACCTACTACGCCCCGTACCGGAACTACCTGATCCCCGCCCTGCAGTACACGGAGATCACCGCCCCCATGGTGCAGAGCGGTTCCACGGGGCTTCTGCTCCCGGACAGCCGCGCCTTCGCCGTCAGCGGGGACACGGACAACTATGTGGTGACGGATGCGGTGCTCTCCTCCGGCAGCGGCTCCTACCTGGTGCCCTATGCCCGGGCCAGCGGAGACGGCACGGCGCGGGCGGACACGGACGAGGGCGGTCCCTTTGCCCTGGCCCTTCTCAGCAAGCGCGTCACGGAGGACGGCTATGCCTCCATCTCCCGGGCCTTCATCATCGGCTCCTCTCCCGCTCTGACCGACGCATCGGTCTACGCCCGCACCGACACGCAGGAATTCATCCTCCGGATCACCGACACGCTCTTCGGACATCCTTCGACCGATGTGGGCATCATGGCCAAGGACGCGGTGCGCCCTCAGCTCTCCGCCCGATCCCACGGAGCGGGGACTCTGGCGGTCTTCATGCTGCCCGCGGCCGTGGCCGCTGCCGCCGTGGTGGTGCTGAGCGCGAGGAAGCGGAAGTGACCCGCCGGACCGCCGCGGTTCCGTCAATCCGTGCGTAACGTTCCGCTATTCTGCGGATAGTGCGGAAGGGCGAAAGATGCTATACTCGCCACAATGGGAAAAAGGGCAAAAGCCCCCCTCATCAACGATCAGGAGGAATGCACCATGGCAAGCGTATCCCTGCAGCACATTTACAAGGTATACCAGGGCGGCGTCACCGCCGTTTCCGACTTCTGCCTCGACATCGAAGACAAGGAATTCATCGTGCTGGTCGGCCCCTCCGGCTGCGGCAAGTCCACCACCCTGCGCATGGTCGCCGGTCTGGAAGAGATCTCCGACGGCGAGCTCTATATCGGCGACAAACTGGTCAACGACGTGGCCCCCAAGGACCGCGACATCGCCATGGTGTTCCAGAACTACGCCCTGTATCCCCACATGACCGTGTATGACAACATGGCGTTCGGTCTGAAGCTGCGCAAGACCCCCAAGGACGAGATCAAGCGCCGCGTGGAGGAAGCCGCCCGTATCCTGGACATCTCCCACCTGCTCAACCGCAAGCCCAAGGCTCTTTCCGGCGGTCAGCGCCAGCGCGTCGCTCTGGGCCGCGCCATCGTCCGTGAGCCCCTGGTGTTCCTCTTCGACGAGCCGCTGTCCAACCTGGACGCCAAGCTGCGCGTTGCCATGAGAACCGAGATCACCAAGCTGCACAACCGCCTGGAGACCACCTTCATCTACGTGACCCACGACCAGACCGAGGCCATGACCATGGCCAGCCGCATCGTGGTCATGAAGGACGGCGTCGTGCAGCAGGTGGACACGCCCCAGAACCTCTACGACTATCCGATCAACGAGTTCGTGGCCGGCTTCATCGGCAGCCCCCAGATGAACTTCTTCAACGTGACCCTCAAGCGCGAGGGCCAGGACATCGTGGCCGTCTTCGGCGATGACCAGGAAGAGAACAAGATCGTCATCCCCGGCTACAAGGTCGCCAAGTTTGTGGACGAGTCCGTCGTGGGCAAGGACGTGGTCATGGGCATCCGTCCCGAGGATATCGACGACAGCCCCGAGGCGCTGGAGAAGTTCCCGGACGCCACCATCAAGGTGAACGTTGAAGTCACCGAGCAGATGGGCTCCGAGACCTACCTGTACCTGACCACCGCCGGCAAGAGCGGCAACATCATCGCGCGCGTGGATCCCCGTACGCCCAGCCGCCGCGGCGACCAGATCCGCGTGGCCTTCGACGTGGAGCATCTCCACTTCTTCGACAAGGACACCGAAGTCACCCTGCTCAACCGCTGATCCGATCCATGCAGGAGACCGTATGACGTGTCTCCTGCTTTTTGTTCACATGACCCTTTAAGGAGGTAACGCATCATGAAGAAGCTTGTCTGCATCCTGTCCGTCCTCGCTCTGGTCCTGTCCGTCGGCGCCGCGTGGGCCGATCAGGCGACCCCGGAGCCTCAGTTCGAGGCCACCCGCAGGTTCATCAGCCTGGTGGAAAAGAACGGAATGTACTACACCTATCAGGGCGTCACCGAGTCCGGCGCCGATCTGGTCACCATGAGTTACACCGGGTTCGTGGTCCGGATCTATTTCCGGTCGGACGGTCATTACGCCGAAGTCCTGGTCTTTGACCTGATCGTTTATAACGACGCCGACCTGCCGGCGGTGCTGAGCGCCTGCAACGAGCTCAACAGCACCTACCGCTTCTGCAGTTTCTACGCCAACGCGCAGTACCACGGCGTCGATGCCCGCTGCGACCTGATCTTCGGCGAGGCCGGCACACCGGAGCAGGCGGCCTATATCACGCTTGAGGCAGTCCAGCGCGTGGCCAACATCGTGCGTGAGGGCCTGCCGAGCCTGACCCCCTACAACACCGCCGAGTCGGCTCAGTAAAGCTCCGTTGTGACTGTTCACCCCACCGGGAGGGGGAGGAGAGATCGCGCTGGCCGGGGGACGCTCCCGCGGAGGGCAGGCATGGGAAGCGACCCGGTCTCTCCTGGAATGGCGTCTTCGGGTGCGCCTCTCGCCGCCCAACCGCACGAAGGGTGAATAGTAACGCTCCGTTTCCCCGTTCCCGCACAAATTTGCATTTTCCCTTGCAAAGCCCGGGCAAAAGGCGTATAATAATAGCTGTAACCTGCCGAATGTTCGGGTTTTTGAACGGAGGATCCGATGAAGGAACTCAAAGAGGCCATTCTGAAGTACGGTGTCGGGATCGGCGACAGCATCGTGAAGGTGGACAGTTTTCTGAACCACCGCATCGATGTGGAGCTCTCCACCCTGATGGGCAGGGACATCGCGGCTCATTTTACCGGAAAGCAGATCGACATCGTGCTGACGGTGGAATCCAGCGGCATCGCCGTGGCCATGACCACCGCCCAGGCGCTCGGGAACATCCCCGTGGTATTCGCCCGCAAGAGCACTTCGCTCAATGTGGGCCCGGACGTATATACGGCACAGGTCTACTCCTTCACCCGGCAGGTGCTGAACACCATCCGCGTCAGCAAGGCCTACCTCCCGGCGGGGAGCCGGGTGCTGGTGGTGGACGACTTCCTGGCCAACGGCGCTGCCATCGAGGGCATGCGCGACATCCTGACCCAGGCCGGCTGTGAGCTGGCCGGCGCCGCCGTATGTGTGGAGAAGGGCTTCCAGGCGGGCGGCAGCAGACTGCGTGCCTCAGGCATCGACCTCTATTCCCTGGCCATCGTGGATGGCATCGACAACGGAAAGATCCTCCTGCGCGAGGACTGAACCGTTTCACCCGGGATCGGGACGGGCCGCGCCTTCGGGCCGCGGGACCCAACCGGGTGTGGACCCGAAAACGTGGACTGCGGTGACCTTGTCTGATCGGCTGCCCGCACAGCCGGTCAGGTGACCGGAGCTGCAATCCATGTTTTTTTGCGCCCTGCCCTCATCCGGAAAGGCCCGTTTGCCGATTGTTGCAATCTTACCTCCGCTATGGTATAATGTAGGTTGTGCTGGTATGCGCACCGGCGCACTGAATGACAAGGAGAGAATCATCCCATGCTTGATTTCATCAAGAAACTCCTGGGCGGATCCAATGATGCACAGCTGAAAAAGCTGGACAAAACCGTCAACGCGATCCTGGCGCTGGAGGACGAATACAAAGCCATGACCGACGAGGAGCTCCGGGCCAAGACCGCGGAGTTCCGGGAGCGTCTCCGGAACGGCGAGACCGAGGACGACATCCTGCCCGAGGCTTTTGCCGCCATCCGCGAGGCCGACGACCGGATCCTGGGTCTGCGGCCCTATAAGGTGCAGCTGATCGGCGGCATCGTCCTGCATCAGGGGCGCATCGCCGAGATGAAGACCGGCGAGGGCAAGACCCTGGTCGCCACCCTTCCCTCCTACCTGAACGCCCTTTCGGGCAAGGGCGTGCACGTAGTCACCGTCAACGACTACCTGGCCCGCCGCGACAGCGAGTGGATGGGCAAGGTCCACCGCTTCATGGGGCTCACCGTGGGCCTGATCGTCCACGATCTGGACGCCGACGAGCGCCGTGCCGCCTACGCCTGCGACATCACCTACGGCACCAACAACGAGCTTGGTTTCGACTACCTGCGGGACAACATGGTCATCCGCAAAAAGAACCTGGTGCAGCGGGGCCATCACTTCGCCATCGTGGACGAGGTGGACTCCATCCTGGTGGACGAGGCCAGGACGCCGCTGATCATTTCCGGCCAGGGCGAGAAGTCTACGGACCTGTATCAGCGGGTGGACGCCGTGGTCTGCGGCCTTCGCGCCGAGACCGACTACACGGTGGACGAGAAGAAGAAGACCGTGGCGCTCACCGACGAAGGCGCCCAGAAGGTGGAACGCGCCTTCCGGATCGACAACATCAACGACGCGGACAACGCCGAGCTGAACCACCACGTCCACTGCGCCCTGCGGGCCCATTCCCTGATGAAGCGGGACGTGGACTATGTGGTCAAGGACGGCCAAGTCATCATCGTGGATGAGTTCACCGGCCGCCTGATGATCGGCCGCCGTTACTCCGAGGGCCTCCACCAGGCGATCGAGGCCAAGGAGCATGTGAAGGTGGAGCGGGAGAGCAAGACGCTGGCCACCATCACGTTCCAGAACTATTTCCGCATGTACGAGAACCTCTGCGGCATGACCGGCACCGCCAAAACCGAGGAAGACGAGTTCCGCGCCATCTACAACCTCGACGTGGTGCAGATCCCCACCAACCGCCCCAACATCCGCAAGGATCTGGACGATGTGGTGTTCAAGAACAAGCAGGCCAAGTTCAACGCGGTCGTGGAGGAGATCGTCCGCCGCCACGCCACCGGCCAGCCCCTGCTGGTAGGCACCATCACGGTGGAAACCAGCGAGATGCTCTCCGGCATGCTGAAGCGCCGGGGCGTCGAACACGAAGTCCTCAACGCCAAGAACCACGCCCGGGAGGCTGAGATCGTGGCCCAGGCAGGCCACTGGGGCGCGGTCACCATCGCCACCAACATGGCGGGCCGCGGCACCGACATCCTGCTGGGCGGCAACCCCGAATACCTGGCCAGGCGCGCCATGCGGCAGGAAGGCTACGAGGACGAGGTGATCGAGGCAGCCGTCGGTCACAACGAGAACGTGGCCCAGGAGATCCTCGACGCCCGGGCCCATTACAACGAACTGTACAACGATTTCAAGAAGGAGACCGACGCCGAGCATGAGCGGGTGCTGCAGACGGGCGGCCTGCACATCATCGGCACCGAGCGGCACGAGTCCCGCCGTATCGACAATCAGCTGCGCGGCCGTGCCGGCCGTCAGGGCGACCCGGGCTCCACGCAGTTCATCATCTCCCTGGAGGACGATCTACTGCGGCTCTTCGGCTCCGAACGCATCTCCGGCATGGTGGACCGTCTCGGCATGAAGGACGACGAGCCGCTTCAGGCGGGCATCCTCACACGGCAGATCGAGTCCGCCCAGAAGCGGGTGGAGGGCCGCAACTTCGAGACCCGCAAGAACGTGCTGGAATACGACAACGTCATGAACCGCCAGCGCGAGGTCATCTACGGGCAGCGCCGCCGGGTGCTGCTGGGCGAGGACGTGCGGGAGAACGTGCTGGGCATGGCGGACAAACTCATCGACGCCGCCATCGACCGCGAATGCGCCTCCGACGAGAGCGCCGAGTGGGCTTTGCATCAGTTCAACCCCTATGTGGAGAACCTCTGCATCCACCACGGCTTTATGGACAGTCACCGCTACCTCGTCGACAACGAGGACAAGGCAGCCCTGGCGGAAGCGCTGAAGGAGGACGCGCGCACGCTCTACGCCGAGCGGGAGCAGGTCCTGACCGAGCTGGGCATCGACATGCGCGAGTTTGAGCGCGTGATGCTCCTGCGCTCCGTGGACCGCCGCTGGATGGATCACATCGACGCCATGCAGGTGCTGCGGGACGGCATCGGCTACCGGGCCTATTCCGGCGCGAACCCCGTCACCGAGTACCAGATCGAGGCCGGACACATGTTTGAGGAACTGAACTTCCTCATCCGGGAGGACACCGTCCGGGCCATCTATCAGGCCAAGGTGGAGCGCACCCCCGAACCCGTGCAGCAGGCAAAGGCCACCGCCGAGAACAATCCCGGCGAGCAGTCCCAGCGCCGGGTCGGGCCGGCACTCCTCAACCGCAAAGTCATGCAGAACCTGAACCGCCCCGTGGCCACCGCCAGCCCCACCGGCCCGCAGGGGCCCCGCAGGGTCAGCGCCATGGCCAAGGTCGGGCGCAACGATCCCTGCCCCTGCGGCAGCGGCAAGAAATTCAAGAACTGCCACGGCAGAGCGGACGCCGAGTCCGAGAACTGATCCCGCGAGGAGGAAAGCGCCGATGAAACGCAAGCTGTGCACCCTGCTGGCCTTGATCGCCCTGCTCAACTGCTTTGCCCTGACCGCACCGGCCGAAGAGGGCATCACGGTGATGCCTCTTGCGGAAGGCTGCGTTCCCGTGGAGGTGCTCGCCGCCGTCGCCACCTATGCGATCATGGAGGGCCAGGCGCTGGACCAGAGTTCCGTCGCCATGACCGACTCCGCCCTGACGGCGGACTGCGGGATCTTCACCATCCGCGTGGACTACAGCGGCAGCTACGCCAGCGGGATCACCATCTCCTCCGCCTATCTTGACGCGGAATACGCCCGGACCATGGGCGTGATCTTCGGAAAGGTCTGCGCGGGGTACGGCGGCTTTGACGATGCGGATCAGCTGCTGGTGGGCCTGGACTTCAACGCCTTTAACTCCCTGACCATGTCCTCCCAGACGCTGGTGCAGGGGGATTACAAGATCGTGCTGCGGGTGGCGCCGGATGATCCCAGACCCTACCAGCTGACGCTCGCGCTGCTGAAGCCCCTGTCGGAGCCGGCGGTGCTTCTTGATGCCTCCGGCATCCTCAAGGCCATGGATCCCGATCTGTCCGCGTCCTTTGCATTCACCGCCGGGAACGATCCCAACGGCCGCCTGGGCAGGGAGGGCGAGTATACCTCCAAAGTGAACTTCGGCCTGACCTCCGTGGATCCCAAGGCCGTGTCCGACGTTTCCCTTCTTGTGTCCAGCGGCGGCTCCATCGAGGTTTTCGGCAGCACCGGGGACGCCATCAGCCGGGCCTCCTATGTCAGCGGCGTACAGCTTCAGGTCAACGGCAAGCAGGAGATCGTCATCGCCTACGGCTGCGCGGTCCTGCGCCTCTCCCCCGATCTGGACGCGGAGGAAGCCGGGCTGCTGATCGGCCGGTTCATTGCCGCCGTCCGCGGCGGCGCGGCCCCGCAGCAGGCGGCAGCCCCTGCGGCAACCCCCGCACCGACGCCCGGACCCACGGCCACACCGGCGCCGGCGATATCCCTGAAGGCGGGCGATATCGTCACCTTCGGCCGCTACGAGCAGGACAATGTCCCGGCCAACGGCCGCGAGCCCATCGAATGGATCGTCCTGAAGACCGAGGATGACCGGGTGATGCTGGTATCCCGCTACGTGCTGGATGTGTACAACACCTACTGGGGCTCGCCCACCTGGGACAAGTCCACCCTGCGCACCTGGATGAACGGCACCTTCCTCAATACCGCCTTCAGCGAGCAGGAGCAGAAAGCCCTGGTCACCGTGACCGTGACGGCGGACAAGAACCCCAACTACTCCTCCGACCCGGGCGCGGACACGCAGGACAAGGTCTACTGCCTGTCCTATGTGGAAGCGAACACCCTGCTGACCAACAGCCAGCGCCGGACCGCCCCCACCGACTATGCCCGGGTGACCGGCAAAGTCTATGTGGAGAGCAACGGCTGCTGCTACTGGTGGCTGCGCTCCCCCGGCCGGCCCAAGTGCGGCGCGGCCATCGTGTGCGCCGACGGCAGCTATGACTACGACGCTTCCTACGACGGCTTCTGCTACGGCGTCCGCCCGGTGATCTGGGTGGATCTGACCCAGTTCAACTGAGGACCCGGGCAAACCTCCTCTGTGATCCGAAAGCGAAGGTGAAACCTCATGATCGCATTTGACCAATACCGCAACGATCTCGCCGCGATCCGCAAAAGCGTGGAGTCCGCAGGCGAAGCCCTGCATGTCGACCACATGCGGGAACAGATCGACGAGCTGACCGAAGAGATGAACCAGCCGGAATTCTGGAACGACGCCGAGCGGGCGAACCATATCAACCAGAAGCTGGGCCGCCTGAAGAACCGCCTCGCCCACTATGAAAAGCTGCTCGCCAGCGCTGATGACATCGAGGTGATGATGGAGCTGGCCCAGGACGAGGGCGACGAGGAAATGGGCGAAGAGGTCGGCACCGAGCTGGCCGCCCTGAAGGAGAAGGCCGACGAGCTGGAGCTGGAGACCCTGATGCGGGGCACCTACGACGGCTGCAACGCCATCCTCTCCCTCCACGCCGGCGCCGGCGGGACCGAAGCCCAGGACTGGTGCCAGATGCTCTACCGCATGTATACCCGCTACTGCGAGCAGATGGGCTTCTCCGTGAAGGTGCTGGACATCCTCGAAGGCGACGAGGCCGGCCTCAAGTCCGCCACCTTTGAGGTGGACGGCGACAACGCCTACGGTTTCCTGCGCGGCGAGAAGGGCGTGCACCGCCTGGTGCGCATCTCCCCCTTCGACGCCAATGCCCGGCGGCATACCTCCTTTGCCTCTCTGGACGTCTCTCCCATGCTGGAGGAGGACGACGGGGATATCGAGATCGACATGAAGTATGTCCGCGTGGACACCTATCACTCCTCCGGCGCCGGCGGACAGAACGTCAACAAGACCTCCTCCGCCGTCCGCATGACCTATGTCAAGGATGACGTGACCATCGTCGTGGCCTGCCAGACGGAGCGCGACCAGGTGCAGAACCGCGCCACCTGTTTAAAGATGCTGAAATCCCGCCTGCTGGAGCTCCGCGAGCGCGAGAAGGAGCAGCAGATGGCCGACATCAAGGGTGAGATGAAGAAGATCGAGTGGGGCAGCCAGATCCGCTCCTACGTCTTCCAGCCCTACACCATGGTGAAGGATCACCGCACCGGCTACGAGGTCGGCAATATCGACGACGTGATGAACGGCAAGCTGGAGGGCTTTGTCACGGCCTATCTGAAGATGCAGTAAGCCGGGGAGGACCGACATGACCCGTCATTCCGGACTCAGCGTGTTTCTGGGCGTCCTGCTGGCCTTGTCGCTCGGCATCGGCGTTCTCGCGGGCACCCTCTGGTTCTTCGGCACCGACGCCGGCCTGCTGGAGCGATGGCTGCAGTGGGACGCGGCACCCGCCTCGGCCGGCCTGACGGAGGCCGATCACGCCCCTGTCGCCCGCCTGATCGCCGATACCATGGCAGGGCGGCAGACGGTCTTTCAGTACAGGGACCTGTTCAGTGAGCAGGCTTGGGTCCACATGCTGGACTGCGCGCCGCTGTTTGCGCTGGCCCGCACCGTGGGGCTGACCGGCTTCGGCCTCTTCTTCGCCGCGCTGATCGGCAGCTGCTTCCTGCGTTCCCCGCGCGGGACCGCCGTGGGGATGCTCGTCGGCGTGGGCGTGCTGCTGGCGGCGGCGCTGATCCTGGGAGTGTGGGGACTGATCGATTTTGACGGGCTCTTCACGGCCTTCCACCGGGTGGCCTTCCGGAACGATCTGTGGCTCTTCCCCGCGAGCGACCTGCTGATCCGGCTCATGCCCCTGCCCTTCTTCGTGCGGTACGCTGCGGCGGGCGGCGGGCTGTGGCTGGCCTGCCTGCTGGCGACGGCCGCCGTGGCGGGCCTGCTGCTGAAATACAACGGAAAGAAGATCAGATCATGACCATCAGTACCGGCAAACCGGTTCGCATCCTGGCCCTGGAGTCCTCCTGCGACGAGACCGCAGCCGCCATCGTGGAGGACGGGCGAAGGGTCCTCTCGGATGTGGTATTCAGCCAGATCGACCTGCACGCGCTGTACGGCGGCGTGGTGCCGGAGATCGCCAGCCGCGCCCATGTGGAGGCCTGCGACCGGGTCATCGACCAGGCTCTGCGGGAGGCCGGGCTGACCTTCGGGGACATCGATGCCCTGGCAGTGACGTACGGCCCCGGACTGGTCGGTGCGCTGCTCACCGGGGTCAGCTGCATGAAGGGGCTCAGCTATGCCCTCGGCAAGCCGCTGATCCCGGTCAACCATATCGAAGGGCACATCGCCGCCAACTTCCTCACCCATCCGGAGCTGGAGCCGCCCTTCCTGTGTCTTGTGGTATCCGGCGGACACTCCCATCTGGTCAACGTCCCGGATCACACCGTCTATGAGCTGATCGGCCAGACCTTTGACGACGCGGCGGGCGAAGCCTTCGACAAGGCTGCCCGGGTGCTGGGTCTCCCCTACCCCGGCGGGCCCCGTATCGACGCGCTGGCCGAGGAGGGCGACCCCGGGTATCTGAAGCTGCCGGAGCCCCACACCGAGGGCCGCTTCGACTACTCCTTCTCCGGGGTGAAAACCGCCTTCCTGAACGCCGTGAACAAGCTGGAGATGCAGGGACAGCCCCTTCCGAAGGCCGATCTGGCCGCCTCCTTCCGCCGCGCGGTGGTGGATCAGCTGGTCAGCCGGGCCATCCCCGCGGCCATGGAGAGCGGTGCCGCGAAGATAGCTCTGGCCGGCGGCGTCTCCGCCAACCGCGAGCTTCGCAGGCGGATGACGGAGGCGTGCGCGAAGGCGGGCCTTCCCCTGTACATGCCCGAACTCCGCTACTGCGGCGACAACGGCGCCATGATCGCCTCGGCCGCCTACTGGCGGTACCTGAAGGGTGAGACCGCGCCGCTGACGCTGAACGCCGTCCCCGGCCTCCGGCTGGTGGGCAGTTGACAGCGAACAATGAACGGCTATTTGCAGGGCAGAAAGCATACGTTTTAAGGAAGAGGTCGAGTCGGATGAGCGAACCTTCGAGAAAGCCGTTGATCAAAGAGACAGACAAGAACCGTGAGTGGCTGCGGACGATCAAGTTCACGCTGTTTTCGATTTCGGCGGGCATTCTGCAGGCGCTGACCTTCACCTTCCTGCAGGAAGTCGTGCACCTGGAGAGCGTGCTGCCCAACATGTCCGGCTACGAAGACTTTGGCGCCAGCAACCTGATCGCCCTTCTGGTCAGCGTGATCTGGAATTTCACGATCAACCGGAAGTACACCTTCCGCTCCGACGCGCCCCTGAAGCGCAGCATGCTGCTGACCCTGCTCTTCTACCTGTTCTTCACGCCCCTGTCCGTGATCGGCGGCACCGAGCTGGTCCAACAGTTCGGGTGGAACAAGTACATCGTTCAGGGCATCACGATGCTGGCCAACTTCGTCCTGGAGTTCCTCTGGCAGCGGTTCGTCGTCTACCGCGACCGGGTGGACACCGCGAAAAAGTCATGAACCGGACCGGGCTTCTCTCGCCCTTTGGCGCGGATGCCCGGTCTTCTCCGTTCCGATCACAGGAGGTCCGAAATGCTGCGCCGCGTCCTTGCGTGTGCCCTGATCCTGGCGCTGGCCTGCGCCGGTCTGCCCTTCTCCGGAGGTGCCGATATGCCTGATCCCGCCCTGCTGACCGAAACCGACGGCATCCCAGACCTGATGACTTTCGCCGACGGCACCCCCGTCGCCTCCGCGAAGGACTGGCCCCGCCGCCGGGAGGAGCTCCTCGCCCTGTACTCCCATTATGTCTACGGCTATATGCCGGATCCGGGCGGCGAGACGCTGGCCTGGTCCGTGGCCGATGCGCCGGAGCTGGGCGGCAAGCTGCTGATCGTCACCGTCACCGTGGGGGAAAACACGGGCGAGCTTTCCTATCTCGTCACCCTGCCTGAGGGAGAAGCGCCGGAGGGCGGCTGGCCGTACTTTGTGGAATACATGCCCTGGAGCTATTCCTGGGGCGGGCAGACCTACAGCGGTCCCTCCCAGAACTGCCTCTACGCGGCTTCCCGGGGATACGCGGGCGTGAACTACGATCCCTCCCAGGCCGCCGCGGACAACGGCATGCACTTCGGGGCCTTCTACAAGCTGTACCGCTATGACGCGGTGCGGCGGGACGACCAGCGGGGCGTTCTGCTGGCGTGGGCCTGGGGCGTCAGCAAGCTGATCGATGCCCTGGAGGCCGGCGCCGGCGCGGAGCTGGGGATCGACCCCTCCCTGTCGCTGGTGGGCGGCGTCTCCCGCTGGGGCAAGAGCGCGGCGGTGGCGGGCGCCTATGATCCGCGCATCGCGGTGACCATCCCCGCCTGTTCGGGGCTGGGCGGCATCGCCATGTTCCGCACGGACAACGAGGGCAAGACCTACGACCTTACAAGCCTTGGCGGTCCCGCCGCCTGGGTCAACACCTCCCGGAACGAGCCCTTCTCCAACCTGCGGGACGGCGAGGGCTACTGGTTCTGCGGAAACTTCACCCGCATGCGCGGCGCGGACTGGCTGCCGGTGGATCAGCACATGCTCTGCGCCCTGATCGCCGGGGAGGGCCGCCATCTGATCGTGGTCACGGGCATCACCTCCGAGGGCTGGAACAACACCGAGGGCCAGTGTCTGGCCTGGCTGGCCGGCAAGCAAACCTGGGATCTGCTGGGCATCGGCGATCAGACACACATCCTCATCCATCTGGACGGGCACGCCATCCTCCCCTCCGACATGGAGCTGATCCTGGACTACTGCGACGTGAACCTGCTGGGCAGGGATCCGTCTGCCGTGACCGGCGATCTCTCCTCCATGGAGGGACAGCTCTTTCTGGAGGAGAACCGGGACGTCCTGGACGATGCCTTCGCGCCGTATCTGGGCGATTGACAAGCCGCCCCTTTTCTGCTATACTCACGCCATCCGAAGAAAGGACGGTATTTCCGACTGATGAAGATCCGCAGCTGACATCCGGCCAAAACATGAGCCTCTTCCCATGGGAAGAGATGTTTTGCCGCCGCGTGGAGGCTGCGTTTTTCAATGCATTCGGGCCGACAGGTCCAGGCGCTGTTCACGCGCCGCGCAATGCATACGCTCCCCCGCGGCGGCGCGAGGGAGTGATTTTTCATGGCAAAGCGATATCTGGAAGCCGACCGCATCATCCTCTCCTACGGGGAGCGGCAGGTGTTGGATCTGGCGCATTTGGAGATCAACGAGGGCGACCGCATCGCCCTGATCGGTGAAAACGGGGCGGGCAAGTCCACCCTGCTGGCCATTCTGGCCGGGGAACTGGAGCCCGACAGCGGCAGCGTGCGCCGCTTCTGCACGCCGGCCTTCATCCGCCAGTCCGGGGAAGCGCGGCTCGACGGCAGCGCGCGGCTGGTCTCCGAGTTCCGGGCGCCGTCGCTGCGGGAGGGGCTCTCCGGCGGCGAGCAGACCCGCAGACGCATCACCGAAGCCCTCTCCGCCGACGCCCGGCTCCTGCTGGCGGACGAACCCACCACCGACCTGGACGCCGACGGCATCGCCCGCCTTCGCAGACAGCTGCAGGCCTATCCGGGCGCGCTGGTGCTGGTCTCCCACGACCGGTCCCTGCTGAACGCCCTGTGCGATCGGGTCTGGCATCTGGAGGACGGGCAGATCACCGTGTTCCCCGGCACTTATGACGAATACCAGGCGGAACTCCGCCGCCGCAGGGAATTCCAGCAGTTCGAGTATGATCAGTACCGCGCCGAGAAGGCCCGCCTGAAAGCCATGGCCCAGCAGAAGGCGGAGTGGGCCTCCTCCGTGCGCAAGGCCCCGAGCCGCATGGGGAACAGCGAGGCCCGGCTCCACACCCGCGAATACACCAACGCGGTGCTGAAGCAGAGCGCGGCAAAGCGCACCGTCGAAAACCGGCTGGAACGGCTGGAGAAGAAGGAGCGCCCGAAGGATCTCCCGGACATCCGCATGACGCTGGGCGTGGCCCACCCCATCGAGGCACGGACCGCGCTGTCCGTGCGCTGCGACAGTCTCCGGGCGGGCGGCGCCGTTCTCCTCTCCGGTGCGGGATTCACGCTGCCCACGGGCTCCCGGACCGCCCTGATGGGGCTGAACGGCAGCGGAAAGACCACCCTGCTGCGGGCGCTCCGGGGAGAGCCTTCCGACGGCACGGCTTTCGACGGGCAGGTCCGGATCAATCCCGCGGCCCGGGTGGGCTGGTTCGATCAGGACCACGGGCGCACGCTGGACCCGGACGCCACAGCCCTTGACAACGCGCTGCGGGACTCGCCCTTCCCGGGATCCCTGGCCCGCACGGTCCTGGCACGGCTGAACCTTCCGGGGGACGATGTATTCAAGCCCGTGCGGGTGCTCTCCGGCGGGGAGCGCACCAAGGTCGCCCTGGCAAAGCTGCTGCTTTCCGACGCCAATCTGCTGCTTCTGGACGAGCCGACCAACCATCTGGATGTCTTTGCCCTGGAAGCGCTGGAGGGACTGCTGAAGGAATACGGCGGCACGCTGATGTTCGTCAGCCATGACCGGACCTTCGTCTCCGGGGTGGCCACCCGCATCCTGACGCTGGAAAGCGGGCGTCTGACAGCGTTTGAAGGCACGCTGCCGCAACTGGAAGCGGAATCCGGCCGGGACCGGGCGGCGGAGAGCGGCGCACTGGAGATCACCGCGCTGGAGATGCGGCTGGCCGAGCTTTCCGCAAGGCTTGCCGCACCCCGCAAAGGCGATGACCCCGAAGCCCTGAACGCAGCCTGGCGGGAGCTGGCGGGAGAGATCCGCAGACGCAGGGCCATGGAGCGATCCTGACGCCCGATCCGTGCGGGATTTCCCTCCGGTGCTTGCCAAACGCGCCAAAACGGGGTATAATGACCCTACATTGACACCGCATCCACATCGACAGGAGGGATATCCCATGGCGATCCAGCTCTTTGAGTTTCCCAACCGGCATGGCAGCCTGCCCCTGAGGGTGGCCCACGGTCACTTTGCCACCAGCCACAGCCACATCAACTACTATGTGGACCTGACCATGACCAAACACCGCCTGTCGGAGGCCCGGGCCGCGGCGCTGGAACTGTGCAGCAAGTTCTACACCTCCACCGTGATCGACACGATCCTCTGTCTGGACGGCACGGAGGTCATCGGTGCGTGCATGGCCAGCGAGCTGACCCGCACCGGCCACGTGAACATGAATGCACACCGGACCATCTACGTCTGCACCCCCGAGCACACCTCCGGCTCCCAGCTGCTCTTCCGGGAGAACATCGCTCCCATGATCGTGGGCAAGCATGTGCTGATCCTGGCCGCTTCCGTCACCACGGGCTACACCGCTCAGGCGGCGCTGGAAGCCATCCGCTACTACTGCGGCATACCGGTGGGCCTGTGCGCCATCTTCTCCTGCGTGGAGGAGTGCGAGGGCTTTCCGGTCATGAGCATCTACAACACCAGGAACGACCTCAGCGACTATGTGAGCACCCCCTCCCGGGACTGCCCGCTGTGCAAAGCCGGGGTCAAGCTGGACGCCATGGTCAACAGCCACGGCATCTCCAGCTTCAGTTGATACCGATCCCCGTTCGGATCCTGTCCGTCATGCGGGGGATCTCCGACTGACAGGCCCGCAAGGGTGTCTGATCACCGCCGCCCCCTTCGCTTCCGGCCCTGCCCGATGGGTCCGGTCCGGACGGGGTGCGGCATGGACCACGGAAAAACGAACCGGTCGCGTGCCGGTTCGTTTTCGGTTGTGCGTTTACTTTTTCGACCCGTCCAGCCGCTCGGCGCGCTCCAGCCAGAGCTCCGTGAGCCCGATGGCGGCCATGGCCTCGATCACCGGACAGACCCGCGGCAGAATGCACGGATCATGCCGCCCCCGAACGGACAGCACGGTCTCTTCCATCCGCTGCAGGGATACGGTCCGCTGCTCCTTCGCGATGGAGGGCGTGGGCCTCACGGCGCAGGTGAACAGCAGGGGCATGCCGTTGGTGACGCCGCCGTTGATGCCGCCGGAATGGTTGGTCACGGTCCCGATCCCGCCGTCCCGCAGGCAGAAGGCGTCGTTCATGCCGCTGCCCCGTCCGGACGCAAAGGCAAAGCCGTCGCCGAACGCGACCCCCTTGACGCCCGGGATCGAGAACAGCAGCCGGCTCAGGACCGACTCCGCGCTGTCGAAAAAAGGAGCGCCGAGACCGGCGGGAAGGCCGTCCACCCGACAGGTGACCGCGCCGCCCAGCGAATCTCCCGCCTCGGCCGCTTCCCGGATGGCCGTCTCCATCTCTTCGGCCAGTCCGCCGCGCAGGACGGGCAGGGGCATGTCTTCCAGAAAGGACAGGCCGCCCTCCGCCCCGCCGATGGGATCGTCGGTCAGATCGCCCAGCCGGCTGATGTGGCTGCGGACCGCCACGCCCCGCGATGCCAGGAACTGACGGCACAGCGCCCCGGCAAAGACCAGGGGAGCCGTCAGTCTGCCGGAAAAGCTGCCGCCTCCGCGGGCATCCTCAAATCCGTGATAACGCACATGGCCCGTGTAGTCCGCGTGTCCCGGCCGCAGCAGGTCCACGGCATCGCCGTAATCCCCCGGGCGGGCATCCTCGTTGCGGATCAGCACGCACAGGGGCTGTCCGGTGGTGACGCCGTTCAGCACACCCGAGACGATCTCAGGCCGATCCTCCTCGCGGCGGGCGGTGCTCAGTGCGCTGCGTCCCGGCGCACGGCGGCGCAGCTGCTTTTCGACGGCATCCATGTCGATGGCCATGCCAGCCGGGAATCCGTCCAGCACCGCGCCGACGGCCTCCCCGTGGCTTTGGCCGAAAACCGTCAGCCGCAGGTGCTCCCCGAAGACGGCGCTCATTCCGCCTGTCCCCCCAGGGCGCGATAGGTATCCAGATAGTCCGGCCAGGACTTGGCCAGGGCATCGGTGTCCGCCACGGTCACCGGGCCGTCCGCGGCCAGCGCCGCAATGGAGGCCAGCATCACCATGCGGTGATCGTGCCGGGCATCCACGGTCAGGTTCCCGCGCAGCTGCCGGCCGCCGCGGACGCGCAGGGTGTCCCACTCCGCGCGGACGCCGGCTCCCATGGTGCGGAGCATGGCGCCGGTCGTCTCCAAGCGGTCGCTTTCCTTCAGCCGCAGACGCCTGCAGCCCGTCAGCCGGCTCTCACCCTCCGCCACGGCGCAGGCCAGCGCCACCATGGGCGCGATGTCCGGGCAGTTGCGCATATCCAGTTCAGCCCCGTGCAGCTCGCTCTTCCTGCAGCGCACCCATCCGTCGCCGGTCTCGATGTCGGCGCCCAGCTTCCGCAGGCAGTCGATGATGGCCCGGTCTCCCTGTCCGTCGTCGTCGCTCATGCCGGTGACGGTGACATCGCCGCTGATGGCACCTGCCGTCAGCAGGACCGCCGCCTGGCTCCAGTCGCCGTGGAGAGCCACCTTCCTCGTCTGGTAGCGCTGGCGCCCGGGGATGCGCCATTTGCCCTCCCCCATTTCCTCCACCCTGACATCGCTCAGCCGGATGGCTCGCAGGGTCATGTCGATATAGGCAGTCGACTCCACCGGCGGCGTCACCGTCAGGGTGGACTCCATCTCCTGCAGGGGGAGCACAAAAAGCAGGCCGGAGACGAACTGGCTGGACACATTGCCCGGCAGGGTGTAGTGGCCGGGCGTCATTCCGCCGGAGACCCGCAGCTCGGCCGTGCCGTCCGCACCTTCACGCATGGACCAGGCCACGCCCTTGGGCACCAAGAGGTCGCGGTACACGTCCATGGGCCGCTGCCCCAGTCTTCCGCGCATGCGGAAGATGCCGCCGTGGGTCATGGTGAGGGCAATGGGCACAAAGAAGCGCAGAGTGGAGCCGCTTTCGCCGCAGTCGAACAGCGGCATCAGGGCGGGCTTTTCGGCAAAGCCGGTGACCCGCGCCGTGCTCCCCTCCACTTCGACCCTCGCGCCGAGCGCGCCGAGGCAGCGCATGGTGGCTTCGATGTCCTCCGATGCGGTAAAGCCGGCGATCTCGCTGGTGCCGTCCGCCATGCCCGCACAGATCAGGCGGCGATGGGCCTCGGACTTGGAAGCGGGGGCGGCGGTGGTGCCGGAAAGGGCGGCAGGCGCGAAGACAGTATTCATGGCAAAGACCTTCTTTCCTGTTCTCGTATCATCATAGCACAGTCCCCCGGCTGTGTCACGTTCTCCTTCTGTTCTTTTTCCGCCCGGGGGACGCGGCGCGCTCCCTCATCCACCCGCCGGAGGGCAGGATCATCCCCCGGCGCCCCCGCGGGGGCGCCGGGCCCGCTTTTCGGGAGCGGTTTTCCCCGGATCCGTCATCCGGTCTCCGGGCATGTTTGCCGGAAGAAGCCGGACCGGGCGGGCGCTTCCCGCCGCCGCTCCTCCCCGCGATTTGTAACATTTGAGAAGAAGAGGTCTTGACAGTCATGGTTGAAGGCGATAAAATAATAACGATTTCATCGCACCTGCCGGACGTCGCCCGGCCTGCGGTGTATTGGGAATTAAGGAGGCCCTTCGCTATGAAATCGACAGGCGTGGTCCGCCAGCTGGACAATCTTGGCCGCGTGGTGCTCCCCATCGAACTCCGGCGCACCATGGATATCTCCGTCAAGGATCCTCTGGAGGTCTATGTGGACGGAGATGCCATTGTTCTGCGCAAGTACCAGGCCAGCTGCATCTTCTGCGGCGGGACGGACGATCTCATCCCCTTCCGCGAGAAGCTGCTCTGCAAGGTCTGCGCCGAGGCCATCCGTACGCTGATCTGATTCCTCATGCGCCCGCACCCCGGGCGTTTTTGCTTGCCTTCCCTTCCGTGAAGTGATACAATGGGCACGACCAATCAAGGAGGCCTCCCCATGAAAACCTATACCATGACCTTTCCCCTTCTCACCCGGGACTGTGACCAGCAGTCTGCCTGGCGGCCCGGCAGCATCCTGCAGGCCATGCAGGAAGCGGGCGCAGCCCATTCCAACGTGATCGGCGCCGGCCGCACCGACCTGGCGCTTCGCAACATCGCCTGGGTGCTCACCCGGATCGAGGTGGAAATGGACCGGTATCCGAAGATCGGCGAGACCGTGTCCGTCGAGACCTTCCCCGCCCCCGTTCGACGCTGGTTCTTCCCCCGGTATTTCATGATCCGTGACAGCCGCGATGCGGAGATCGGCCGCGCCGCCAGCCTGTGGGTGCTGCTGGATCTCACCAGCCGCCATATGGTGAAGCCGGACGAGATCGCAGCCCTGATGCCGGACAACAGCGACCTGCCGGCGCCGCTGGGGCTTCCCCGGAGCGTCAGCGAGGTCTCCGGCACCCTGCAGGCCGAATCCTTCAAGGCCCGCTATACCGATCTGGACGCCAACCGCCACGTGAACAACACCCGCTACGTTGACTGGGCCTGCGATGCCCTGGGCATCCCGGCGATGGATGAGTACGAGCTGGCCCGCTTCACCGTGAATTACGAGATGGAGATCCGGCCGGGCGACACCGTCCGCACGGAGCTGCGCCGCCTGGACCGCGATTTCTCCTACTCCGGTTTTGTGGGCGACGCGCGCCATTTCGATATCGGAGGCGTGCTGCGGCCCCGGGCGTGACGAAAGGAGGATCCGCCGTGAAAGCGATCCGCGTGCTCTCTCTTCTGCTGGCGCTGCTTCTCCTGCCGCTGCCTGTCCGGGCGGAAGATGCCGGGGACAGCCCGCTGATGACATGGTACGCCGCCGGAGAGGAAGCGCGGGAAGCCGAAATGGAGGCCATCAGCCGCGCGAAGACCCACCCGTGCGTATATATCACCACCCTGGACGGCCGGGCGATCCTCTCCCGGGACGAGTACGTGCCGTCGGTCATCGACGTATTCAACTGCCCGGAAGAATTCCGGCTCACCGCCACCGGCGGCGTGAAGGTCCGGGGCAATTCCACGGCGACCCAGTCGGAGGAAAAGCCCTATCGCATCAAGTTCGACAAGAAGCAGGGCATGCTGGGCCTGCACGACGGCGAGAAGTACAAAAGCTGGGTGCTGCTGCGGTCCTACTGGAACCTGGCGCCGGACTTCATGGCCTTCACCCTGGCCCGGGCCATGTTCGGGACGGAGCGCTATGTCTCCGACTGCACCTACGTCAACGTGTACATCAACGGGCAGTCCATGGGCGTCTATCTCCTCTGCGAGCAGAATCAGGCCGCCGACGGCCGGGTCAGCGTTCACGAACCGAAGAAAGGGGAAACCGGGCGGGAGATCGGCTATCTGCTGGAACTGGACAACTACCCCTCGGATGAGCATCCCTATATCTGGATCGGGGAATTTCCGGAGGTGGAGGACATCGCCGGGGAAAAGCGCGCCATCCGGGGGCGGTGCTATTCCATCAAGAGCGATATCACCGCTCCCCGACAGAAACAGTGGATCCAGCGCTGGATGAACGGCACCTTCACCATCCTGTACGAAGCTGCGGTCAACGAGCGCCCCATGCGCCACGGGCTGAACGGCCAGGCCGTCTATGCGGAGGGCATGCACCTCACGCCCTATGAGGCGGTGAACCGGGTCATCGACGTGGCTTCCCTGGTGGATATGGTGATCCTGGAGGAGCTGGTCCACAATTACGACGTGGGCGAGGGCAGCTTCTACATGGCCATCGATTTCTCGGAGGGAAGCGCCTATCCCCGCCTGACCTTCCTGGCGCCGTGGGACTTCAACTGGGCCTATGACGGAGCCGCGGACGGCGGGTACTATGCCGTCACTTTCCAGCCGGAGGCAGCCGATTCCGACCGCTCCAACGGCTGGATGATCCTCGCCATGAAGGCGCCCTGGTTCCGGGATCTGGTGCGGAAGCGCTGGCGGGAGCTGCGGGAAAGCGGCGTGCTGGAGCGGGCCGTCAGCGAAGTGGTGGATGAGTGCGGATCCCTGGCCAACGATCTCGGGCCCGACCAGAACTGGCGCATCTATTGCGCGATGGACATCGCGGCCTTTGTCCGGGGCCGAATGGAGTGGCTGGACAGCCAATGGCTCACGGATGACGAATGAAGCGCCTCCGGGTGGACCGGAACAGGACCGGCTTCCTGTTTCCGGTCATCCTTTCCGTTGCGCCGGGACGCATCGGCCGGTTTTCGACCACATTCCACATGAAGGGCGAAATTTCGGGGAATTCCGAAATTTCCCCTTCTTTTTCGGTGCCGTTTCGATTATAATATCCCCGGAGACCAAAGTTTCGGCGGAACGAGGTTGAGTCCATGTCTGATTTCACGCACACCTGGAACAGCGACACCTTCCTGACCTACCCGGTGGGTCCCCTGGGGCTCATCAGCATGCGGGGCACCGAGGAGCTGGGCGACAAGGTGAACCGCTGGCTGACCAAATGGCGCGACAACACCGAAGAGACCCTGGAAGAGGGCGACATGCATACCACCCCCGGCATCCTGCGCCAGGACTTTCTGGTCCGCACGACCTGCCCGCGCTTCGGCAACGGCGAAGGCAAGGGCATGATCAAGGATTCCGTGCGCGGATACGACATGTACATTCTCGTGGATGTGGGCGCGTACAACTGCACCTATGAAATGTACGGCCGTGAGATCCCCATGTCCCCCGACGATCATTTCATGGATCTGAAGCGGATCCTGGCGGCCATGGGCGGCAAAGCCAAGCGGGTCAACGTCATCATGCCCATGCTGTATGAAGGCCGGCAGCACCGGCGCGCTTCCCGGGAATCCCTGGACTGCGCCATGATGCTGCAGGAGCTCGTGCGGATGGGTGTGGACAACATCATCACCTTCGACGCCCACGATCCCCGGGTGGTCAACGCCATTCCGGAATCCGGCTTCGAGTCCGTGATGCCCTCCTACCAGATCTTCAAGGCCCTGCTCCGGAAGGACAAGACCCTGCAGATCGACAAGGACCACCTGATGATCGTGTCCCCCGACGAGGGCGCCCTGGACCGCAACATCTTCTACGCCTCCGTGCTGGGGCTGGAGATGGGCCTGTTCTACAAGCGCCGGGACTACACCCACATCGTCAACGGCCGGAATCCCATCGTCGCCCACGAATACCTGGGCAACAGCGTGGAGGGCAAGGACGTCTTCGTGGCCGACGACATCATCTCTTCCGGCGAATCCGTGATCGATCTGGCCCGGGAGCTCAAAAAGCGCAAGGCCAACCGCATCTTCGCCGCCGCCACCTTCGCCCTTTTCACCAACGGCATCGAGGCCTACAACAAGGCCTACGAGGAGGGCGTCATCGACCGGGTCATCTCCACCAACCTGACCTACCGCCGCCCGGAACTGAAGACGGCTCCCTGGTTCATCGAGGCCGACATGAGCAAGTATATCGCCTACATCATCGCCACCCTGAACCACAACCGCTCGCTCTCCAAGCTTCTCAACCCCTACAACCGCATCCACCGTCTGATGGACAAATACACACAGGAGCAGGCCGAGGCCGGGCTTCGGCTGGTGTAACGCCATGAGAAACGTCAGGATACGCCACGCCGCCGAGGCAGATCTGCCCGCCCTGGCGGAAATGAAAGCCGCCTACATGCGCACCGTCTACGACGGGTTCTGTGCTGCGGATCACCTCAGCCGGCTGGGCCCGGAGACGTTCACGAAGGAGCTGGCCGGCTGGCTGGCCTGCTCCCGCCACCACCTGGACCTGCTGGAGGCGGACGGAGCCATCGAGAGCTACGTGGTCTTCCAGCAGACGGACAGCGGGGTGGGCGAGATCGTCGAGGCCCGGACCACCAAGCCGGACGAAGCCATGGATCACCGCGAGCTGCTGGACTGGACTCTGACAGAGATGCGCCGGCTCGGCTGCACGGCCGCGGAGATCTGGCTCCTGCGCAGCAATTACCGCAAGCGCTTCCTCTGCGAGAGCTACGGCTTTCGTGATACGGGCGCCCGCAAGCAGGAAGAGATCCTGGGTGACAGCGTACAGCTGGTGCAGTACCGGTACACCCTGTGAGTTTGAAAAGCTGTCCCCGCCGAGCGGATCGGGCGGACAGCTTTTTTTCGTGCCTATCAGTTGTCATTGTCCGGGCGCCGGGGCAGGCCTTTATGCCTCCGTTCCCATCTTCCGGTAGTCCCGGGGAGACAGACCGGTGGCTTTCCGGAAGGCGTCCCCGAAGTAGTTCGGATCGCTGAAGCCGCTCAGGTCCGCGATCCGGGTCACCGTGTGATCCGTGGTCAGCAGCAGGTCGCAGGCTTTCCGGATGCGGAGGTTGATGAGGTACTCCCGGATCCCGAAGCCCGTGGCCTTCCGGAAGGTGCGGGACAGGTGGGAGGGGCTCAGCGCGAAGCGCGCCGACAGATGCTCCAGGGTCATGTCCTCTGCCGCGTGCCGCGCGATGTAGTCCGCGATCTCCTGGATCCGTCCGGTCTGCGCCTCCACGGCGCCGGTGGTCTCCTCCTCGTGCCGCCGGTAGCGCAGGATGGAGATCAGCAGCTGGGCCAGGCAAGCCAGGCAGACGCTCCCCGCGTGGGGCGGCTGCTGCTCGGACTCGTACAGCATGCGGTTCATCAGCATCGCCGCCGCTTCCCGGCGCTGGGCAGGAGCGGTCACCCGGCCGGCCCGCAGGCAGGCGGCGGTCAGCGGCTCCCCGAAAAAGGCGTCGATGCGCCCGGCGGTCTCCCGCGAAAACGACACCACGAACTTCACGCTGTGTCCCACCGCCCGGAAGTCCGTCTTGTGCAGCGTGCCCGCGGGGATCACCGCGAAGTCCCCCTGGGACAGGTGATAGGTCCGCTGCCCGATGAACACCGAGCAGGTGCCCTCCGTCACGTAGAACAGTTCATGGAAGAAATGAAAGCCCTCCACCTCCGGGCGTTCTTCCCCGGTATAGGTCTTCTTCAGGATCCGGAAGGATGGCGCGGATCCGGACGTGCTCATGGCAGTCTTCTCCTTTCCGGCGTGCCGGTCTGCGCGGCAGCCATGCCGATGTTACCACGCATTCTGTCCCGTGACAACAAATTTTCTGTACTTTTTCTGATATTTGGCGGATTATCGGTATTATTGTCCGGACATTTGCGCTATCATGCGGCCGTGCTCAGGGGAGACCCGGAGCCCCAAAGACCTGAACGGAGGAACGCATCATGAAGAATAACAATAAGCTCAATATAAAGAAAGCCGCCCCACACGTCTTTTTTCGCCTGAAGGAACGGGAAGCCCGCCGCGAACCCGCTTCCGCCCTGGACTTCTTCACCCACGACGCCTTGAGCACCCTCGTGGCCATGCAGGAGAGTTTCCGGCAGGAGCAGCGCTGAGCGCGGCAGCCGTTTTCCGTGGACCGTATGAGTTTTGCGCGACAAACCCCTTGCCTTTTCCCGGCGGGAATGATATACTCCTCCCTGCACGGTGAAAGGGAACGTCCCTCCAGCCCGCGTGAAGAGAGCCGCCGGTCGGTGCGAGGCGGACGCGGAGGAGCGGACCGCTCGCCCCGGAGTGCCCGGAGAGAGACCGGCGGGACACGCCCGTTACAGCGAGGTTGAGCGCTCCCCCTGGGGAGAAGCAGAGTGGTACCGCGGAATGCGCGATGTGATTTGCGCCGTTTCGTCTTTGCGAAAGCAGCAGAGACGGAACGGTTTTTCTGTGATAAGGAGGAAAGCGTCGTGGCCTATTACCGCATCGAATACTTCTCCAATTGCCTCCACCGCACGACCGCCTTCGAGATGCTCATCCCCAACGACTACCGGACGGATCTCGGGCAGAAGGCGCCGGAAACGCCCATGCGGACACTCTTCCTTCTGCACGGGTATACGGGCAAGGCCGGAAACTGGGTGCCAGAGGAGCTGTGCGTCAAGCACAATTTCGCCGTTGTGATGCCGACGGCGGAGAACTCCTTCTACCTGAACGGCGCGGCCACCGGAAGCGCCTACCAGTCCATGGTCGGGGAGGAACTGGTGGACTACGTCCGCAGGACCTTCGGCCTGGCGCAAAGCGCCGAAGACACCTTCATCGCGGGCCTGTCCATGGGCGGCTTCGGCGCCCTGCACACGGCGCTGGCTTACCCCGACCGCTTCGGCAAAGCCGGCTGCCTGTCTTCGGCCTTCATCGTGCACGGCATCGCCGGGATGAAGCCGGGCGAGGACAACGGCATGGCGAACTACGACTACTATCGGAACTGCTTCGGCGACCTGGAGAAGGTGCTGGAGAGCGACGCGAACCCCGAAGTCCTCGTCCGGAAGCTGAAGGCCGCCGGGACCGGGCTTCCGGAACTCTACCTTTGCTGCGGCACGGAGGACTTCCTGATCGAGGCCAACCGGGACATGCACCGCTTCCTTGAGGAGCAGGGAGTCCCGCACGAGTACCGCGAAGGCCCCGGCCAGCACGACATGGTCTTCTGGTCTGCGTGGATCGTAAAGGTCGTGAAATGGATGTTTGAGAAATGAGGGCCTGCCGCCGGCAAAGCCCGTAACGACACCGGACAGAACCAATGTGAGATAAAGGAGGAACCCGTCCCATGCCCGTTCAGCCCTACAGTCCCAAATCCATCGAGCCCAAGTGGCAGAAGATCTGGCAGGAGACCCACGCCTTCGAGGCGGAGGCGAACCACGACAAGCCCAAGTTCTACGGCCTGATCGAATTCCCGTACCCCTCCGGCGCGGGCCTGCACGTAGGCCATCCCCGCTCCAACACCGCCATGGACATCATCAGCCGCAAGCGGAGGATGCAGGGGTACAACGTCCTCTTCCCCATCGGCTGGGATGCCTTCGGTCTGCCGACGGAGAACTACGCCATCAAGAACCACGTCCACCCGGCCCACGTGACCAAGGGCAACATCGACCACTTCCGCAAGCAGCTGCAGATGCTGGGCTTCTCCTTCGACTACAGCCGCGAGGTGGACACCACCGACCCGGACTACTTCAAGTGGACCCAGTGGATCTTCCTGAAGATGTTCGAGCACGGCCTGGTCTTCCGGGACAAAACGCTCGTCAACTACTGCCCCTTCTGCAAGGTCGTCCTCTCCAACGAGGACAGCCAGGGCGGCAAATGCGACGTGTGCCACAACGACGTGGTGCAGCTGCCGAAGGACGTGTGGTACCTGCGGATCACGAAGTACGCCGACCGCCTGCTCGAGGGCCTCAAGACCGTCGACTACCCCGAGAACATCGCCCAGCAGCAGGTGAACTGGATCGGCAAGTCCACCGGCGCCTTCGTGCGCTTCCCCTTTGAGGGACTGGACGAGACCATCGAGATCTACACCACCCGCCCGGACACCCTCTTCGGCGTGACCTTCATGGTCATGGCCCCGGAGCATCCGCTCATCGACAAGTACGCCGCCCGCATCGCCAACATGGACGCGGTGAAGGCCTACCGGGAGGAGTGCGCCAAGAAGACCGAGTTCGAGCGCACCCAGCTGGTGAAGGACAAGACCGGCCTGAAGCTGGAAGGCCTGGCCGCCGTGAACCCGCTGACGGGCAAGGTAGTCCCGATCTACCTCTCCGACTACGTCATGATGGGCTACGGCACCGGCGCGATCATGGCCGTGCCCGCCCACGACCAGCGCGACTGGGAGTTCGCCCGCAAGTTCGGCATCGACATCATCGAGGTCATCAAGGGCGGCGACATCTCGAAGGAGGCCTACACCGGCGACGGCGAGATGGTCAACTCGGACTTCCTGAACGGCTATACCAACAAGAAGGACTCCATCGCCCGCGCGGTGGAGGAGGTGGAGAAGCGCGGCTATGGCAAGGCCGGCGTCCAGTACAAGATGAAGGACTGGGCCTTCAACCGCCAGCGCTACTGGGGCGAGCCCATCCCGCTGATCCACTGCCCGAAGTGCGGCGTCGTGGCCGTGCCCTATGAGGAGCTGCCCCTGCGCCTGCCCGAGGTGGAGAACTTCGAGCCCGGCACCGACGGCAAGAGCCCCCTGGCGAAGGTGCCGGAGTTCGTGAACTGCGCCTGCCCCAAGTGCGGCGGCCCCGCCCAGCGCGAGACCGACACCATGCCCCAGTGGGCCGGCTCCAGCTGGTACTTCCTCCGCTACTGCGACCCGCACAACGACAAGGCCTTCGCCGCGAAGGAAGAGCTGGACTACTGGATGCCCGTCGACTGGTACAACGGCGGCATGGAGCACGTCACCCGCCACCTGCTGTACAGCCGCTTCTGGCATCAGTTCCTCTATGACATCGGCGAGGTCTCCTGCCCCGAGCCCTATGCCAAGCGCACCGCCCAGGGCATGATCCTGGCCGCGGACGGCGAAAAGATGTCCAAGAGCCGCGGCAACGTCATCAACCCGGACGACGTGGTGGACGAGATCGGCGCGGACGCCTTCCGCTGCTACGAGATGTTCATGGGCGCTTTCGACCAGGCGATCCCGTGGTCCACCAACGGCGCCAAGGGCTGCCGCAAGTTCCTGGACCGCGTCTGGCGGCTGCAGGACAGCGTGGTGCCGGGGAACGGCTTTTCCCCGAAGCTGAACGCCATCCTCAACGAGACCATCAAGAAGGTCTCCGAGGACATTGAGAAGATGAAGTTCAACACGGCCATCGCGGCCATGATGACCCTCGTCAACGAGATGAGCGCCCAGCCCTCCGTCACGCAGGCGGATCTGGAAGCCCTGCTGCTGATCCTCTCTCCCTTCACTCCCCACATCTGCGAGGAGATCTGGCAGAACCTGGGGCATGCGGAGCCCATCCATCACCGGCCATGGCCGACCTGGGACGAAAAGGCCCTGGTGAAGACCGAGGTCGAGATCGCCGTGCAGGTCAATGGCAAGGTGCGCGGCAAGCTGATGGTGCCCGCCGATCTGTCGAAGGCCGACGCGGAGCGGGACCTGCCCGACGATCCGGACGTGCGGCGCCTCACCGCCGGCAAGACCATCGTGAAGGTGGTCTTCGTCCCCGGGCGGCTGCTGAATATTGTAGCCAAGTGATCAAATTTTGCGACAGCGCTGTCCGTCACGGGCCGCGCTGTTGTTTTTCACTCCAAATCGTGCTATCCTGATGACAGACGCAAGCGGACGGACGTTTCGGAGGCCGGGATCGGTGCATGTCGGCGGAGGTGATCGGATGCGCAGACGGCTGGCTTTTCTTCTCCTCCTGCTGACGCTGTCCGCGTCCGCGGCCGGCGCGGAAGACTTCCGCATGCCGGGAGCGGCGGTCATTCCGGAAGCCGAGCGGCTTCGGATCACCGCGGAGGGAACGGTGGCGCGCGATCCCTGGCTGGACGCCGCATTCGCGCTGCTGGAGGACGGCAACCCCTTCACGGCCCGCTACGATCTCATCACAGGCGCGAATGTGACTGCCCGGATGCCCTTCGGGATCCCATATCTCTTCGGAGGACGGGCCGCCAATCATGTCTTCTGCAAGGAGCCGGACTACGTGGTCGAGCCCGCCTGGCAGAACAGCCCGGCCTATTATGTCAAGGGCACCCTGTACCTCTACGGCTTCGACTGCGTGGGCTTTGTCCGATGGGTCTGGGAACAGCGCACCGCCTCGGAATGGCCGGGCTGCGACGCGCTTCTGGCCGACCGGGGCCGCCATGTGGCCGATGCCGATGACGCGGTGACCGACTGGAAGGCGCTGGCGGTCGTGCTTCAGCCGGGCGACATCCTGATCCTGCGTCACCCGGGCAACCATGTTGCCCTGTACATCGGCACGCTCAGGGATTACGGCTACACGGAGGAAGAGGTGCCGGCCCTGGCGCCCTGGCTGGATCATCCGCTGGTGATCCATTCCGCGACAAACGCATCCGTCGCGGGGCGCTTTGACTGGCTGATCCATAACGGTCTTCCCAAATACCGCTGCGCCACGGTCACTGACGGCGGCGTCTGCGTGTCCATCCTCGGCGTGCCGGCGGATGAGATCCCGCACGAAGTGTTTGCCCAGAACCAGCGCACGCGGTACTTCATCCTCCCCGACGGCACATGGCTGACGGTGCTGCTGTGGGAGGGTGTGGAGGACTATGCCTGGTGGCGCGGCACGGAGGAGATCTCGCAGACCGGCTTCCCCGACGGCAGCGCATTCGATCCGCAGGCCGAACAGGGTACCGCGTGCCCGCCATGCGCGCAGGTCATCCGCTTCGCAGTCGCGCAGATCCGTCAGCAGCCTATCATCGACAGGAGGGATCCTCATGAACAACCCCGAACGCCGGGACCGCGGCCTGGCCTACACGGCGGACCGTGAAGTCATCGAGGAGATCCGGGCCTGCCAGCGGAAGCTGAAGGCCTTCAACGACGCGGACCGCTGGGATCCGGCGGGCACGGGCGAGCTGCTGAAGGCCGTGATCCCCGATTCCCGGACCGCCGTCATCATCCCGCCCTTCTACTGTGAGTACGGCACCCACATCCATCTGGGAGACAACTTCTTCGCCAACTACGACTGCGTGCTGATCGACGTGGCCTCCATCACGATCGGGAAAAACTGCCAGATGGCGCCCCGGGTGGCGCTGTACACGGCGGGGCATCCGGTCCATCCGGAGACCCGGGCCTCCGGGTATGAGTACGGCAAGCCCATCGTCATCGGCGACGACGTGTGGCTGGGCGGCAGCTCCGTCGTGCTGCCCGGCGTCACCATCGGCTACGGCGCGGTGATCGGCGCGGGCAGCGTGGTGACGAAAGACATCCCGCCCATGACGGTGGCCGCCGGCAACCCCTGCCGGGTCATCCGGGAGATCACCGAAGCCGACCGGCGCAAGCTGTTCAGGCGGGAAGACATCGACGACGAGATCTGGCAGATCATCACAGGAGAATAACGACACAAGGAGGAATACACCATGAGCAACCGTCTGCCCTTTGACACCACCGTCAGCTACGATCCGCCCTTCGGAGAACCCGACCGGGACGGAGACCAGGGCTTCGAGATCCTGCCGGACGGCAAAGCGGTCGTCCGCGTCAAGGCCCCCGGCGCGAAGGAAGTGGCCCTGGATCAGTTCCGACACATGCATCCCCTGGCCCGCGTCTCGGAGGAGATGTGGGAGGGCACGGTGGACCTGGGCCGCGGCTTCCAGTACTTCTTCCTGAAGGTGGACGGCGCGGATGTGCTCTGCCCCTACCTGCCCATCGGCTACGGATGCTGCCGCCCCATGAACTTTCTCGACATCCCCGTTCCCGGGGAAGAGGCGTGGGGAGAGATCGAAGGTGTTCCCCACGGCGGCGTGACCCGGCATCTGTATCCTTCCTCGGTCACCGGCAAGCACGAGGTCTGCCTGGTCTACACGCCTCCGACCTATGACCCGGCGAAGAAGTATCCCGTTCTCTACCTGCAGCACGGCTACGGCGAGAACGAGACCGGCTGGGTGCACCAGGGCCATGCCGCCCGCATCGCCGACCGCCTGCTGGCCGCCGGAGAGATGGAAGAGATGATCATCGTCATGGGCAACGGCATGGTGCAGGGCGACTCCATGCGGCAGGGCCGGATGCTCTTCCCGCAGGTGCTGCTGAAGGATCTGATCCCCTTCATCGAGAGCCGCTATCCCGTCCTCACCGACAAGTGGCACCGGGCCATGGCCGGGCTCAGCATGGGCAGCTTCCAGACCGCCCTCACCACCCTGAGCCATCCGGAGCTCTTCGGCTACGCCGGCATCTTCTCCGGCTTCCTCCGCGCCATCCACGGGGGAAACAACGACCATCTGGCCATCATGGAGGATCCGGCTCGCTTCAACGAGAGCTTCCGCGTCTTCTACCGGGCCATGGGCACGGAGGACCAGTTCTTCCAGACCTTCCTGGACGACGACGCCATGCTGAAGGACAAGGGACTGGACATCTTCCGCGAGACCTTCCCCGGCGGCCATGACTGGGGCGTGTGGCGGCGCTGCATCCACAGCTTCCTGCCCCGGCTGTTCAGGGAATAAAGGGATCGGCTTCTCACAACCGCAAAAAACGGCACGGACCGGCAATTCAGATGCCCGGTCCGTGCTGTTTGTATCCGTTCCGCGCGCGGTCCTCATCGACCGCCCGCGTTATTTCATGCTCTGCGTCACCTTCCAGCCCGCGTCGATGGCGGCCTGGTGGCTGGTGGCGTAAGGGCCGATGGCGGTGACCTGCGCCTGGGTGCGGGGGAAGTGGATGCACAGGTGGCCCGCGAAATTGTTGTTGGTGATGTGCTGCACTTCATGCGGCATGGAGTGGGTGGAGGCCATCAGCACGGTGCCGTCCCCCAGCACGACCCAGACTGCCTTGGGGTTCCAGGTGTTCCCGCCGAAGGCCTGCACCATCTTTGCGGTATCGGAGGCGGTCAGCGGCTCCGCGTCGGCGTGGGCGCCGAAGGAGAACATATGCACCTGCCAGCTGATGCCGGTGGAGAAGTCGTACACCGTGGCGTACTGGAACTTCTTTACCTTGCTCTTGACGCTGGTGTACCAGTTGGCGTACTGCACCTGGGAAGCGGAGGGCCGCACGTTGGCCGAGGGCCGCGGCACCGGCGTGGGGGTCGGCGTGGCCGCCACGGTGCCGTTGGCGGTGATGGCCGTGGAGGACTCCATGGCCTGGATCGTGCGGGTCCCGGCGATGCCGTCCACCGTCAGCCGGTTGCTGCGCTGGAAGGCCTTCACGGCCTCATAGGTCTTGGTGCCGAAAACGCCGTCCGCCTTGCCGGTAAGGTAGCCCAGTTCGATGAGCCGCTGCTGCAGGTTCTTCACGGCGGCGGACTTGTCGCCCTTGCGCAGGACGCCGGATGCCGAAGCCGTGGCGGCCGCCGGGGCCGCCGCCTGGGTCGGCGCCGGGGTCGGCGTGGCCGAAACCGCCTTCACCGCAGCCGCGGAGTAGATCTTCTGCAGGGTCTGGGGACCCGCGACGCCGTCTTTCTTCAGGCCGTTGTTGCGCTGGAAGGCAATGACCGCGTTGGCGGTGTCGCTGCCGTAGACCCCGTCGGCGGTCCCCTTGAGGTAGCCCAGGGCGATCAGCCGCTCCTGCAGCTGGCGCACCTCGCTGCCGGTCATGCCCAGGCGCAGGGTCGTGACCTCGCCCACATTGCCGGCCGCCACGGAGCCGTTATAGAGGATCGCGCTCTCGGAATAGAGCTTCACCTGGGTATCATAGCCGGCCACGCCGTCCACCTTCAGGCCGTTGGCCCGCTGGAAGGCCCGGATGGCCGCCACGTCGTCCGCCTTGCAGGTCCCGTCCACGGTGGCGGAATAGTAGCCCAGGGCCGTCAGCCGCTGCTGAAGCCGGGTCACAGCGTCGCCCGTCACGCCCAGCCGGATGGTGACCACGTTGTCGCGGGTGATCTCGGCGGACGCGGCAGGCGCCGGGGTGGGAGCGACGGTCTCCGCCGGTGGGAAGGTGGCCAGCACGACGGGGGTGGCGGTCACGTTGACGGGCAAGGCCTGATTGCTGAAAAGCACGGCATAGGTGGCCTGGCCGGCTTTGCCGTCGTCGGTCAGGCCGTGGCGGCGCTGGAATGCCTTCAGGGCCGCCACGGATGCGGAGCCGAACTTGCCGTCCACGGTGCCGCGGTAATACCCCAGCTCCTTCAGCCGCTGCTGCACCAGCCGGGCGTCCTCGCCGGAGGAGCCGCGCTCCACGGTGCCGGAGGGGATCCGGAAGGTGGGGGCGGGCGTGGCGGTCGGCGCGGGGGTGGGCACGGGAGTCGTGCCATTGGCGATCGCATTGGCAGAGAAGAGCACAGCCTGGGTCTGGGGTCCCGCCACACCGTCCGCGGTGAGGCCGTTGGCCCGCTGGAACTGTTTCAGGGCGCTGACGGTGGCCGCGTCATGGACCATGGTGTTGCTGCCGCTGTAGTAACCCAGCTCCCGCAGACGGCTCTGCATGGTGCCCACCAGCCGGCCCTTGCTGCCCGCATAGATGGTCACGCCGTCAATGGGCGCCAGGGTCTTGACCCGGGTCTTCGCACCGCTGCTGCTCAGCGGCGCGCCGCTGTACAGGAAGGCCTGCAGGTTCGCGTCGGCGATGCCGGTCTCGGGATAGCCGTTCTTCCGCTGGAAAGCCTTCACCGCGTTGGCCGTTGCCGCGCCGAACTGGCCGTCGATCTGGCCCTCGTTCATGTAGCCCAGCTCCGCCAGGGCGCTCTGCAGCGCGATCACCGCGTCGCCCGCGCTTCCCTGTGAAAGCGTGACATAGCTCTGGTAGCTGGCCGCCGGAGCCGGAGTGATGGTGGGAGCAGGGGTCGGGGTGGCCTTCGCCACCGTTTTCATGTTGACGTATTCCTTGCGGGCATAGCCCTCCGTCCCTTTGTAGACGAGATGGGCATACTTGCCCGTCTCCCCGATCACGGTGACGGTGGCGCCGGCCGGGATGCTCATGAGCTTTTCGCTCACCTGGGAGTTGGACTTGCGCAGGTTCACGCTGTCATTGGTGGTGGTCTCATACGGGTAGCCCGAGACCACCTCCGGGGTGGCCTGGGCCGCCGCCGTCTGCTCGTAGGGAACCAGATACTCGGCCAGGATGTAGCCCGTGTATCTCCCGTAGGTCACCCGGTAATAGCTGCCGCTCTTGCCGGTCACGGTCACCTCGGCGCCTTTCTCCACCCGCACCAGCACCACCGCGCTGCTGGACGCGCTGCGGCGGAGATTCACCTTGTCGGTGGTGGTGGTGGTATACGGATAGCGCTCTGCCGCCAGCGCGGCCGTGAGCATCACGGTCATCACCAGCACGCAAAGCAGGCACACGGCGCCGCGCAGCAGGCTTTTCGTTCCCTTTCGCATATACAGGCCTCCTCGTCGGTATCGGAAAAACGGGGTATCCCGATGGATGTCCATCGTCATTGTAAGCCAATCTTCGAGAAGTGTCAACAAGAAAGTAAAACTATCGCAATATGATTGTTACGATTGTTCATAATCGGATCTCTTCCCCCCGGCTCGCGCACTCTCCGCGTCTGTTCCGCGCCCGGCCCGGCGGGGATGAACCTCCCCGGGAACTGCGTCTCCCTGCCGGGTGTCCTCCATCCATGGACGGCAGATGCCGCCGATCCGCCACACCTCCTCCCGCGGCACCGCCCGGTCGAAGGGAGAAGCCCGCTGTCGCCGCGGGCCGGATCGCTTTACAATCATTACGCCCGGGTGAATTTTCGGCGGGGGTGGTTTTCACGCGGGCATTCTTGTGCTATAATGCACAATGGTGTTGTATCGGAGGGAGGTGCCGGCACCGTGACCCTGATTCTCGCGTCCGGTTCGCCCCGCAGGCAGGAACTGCTGCGTCTGCTGGGTCTTCCCTTCATCGTGGACGCCCCCGAGGTGGACGAACACACGCCGCTCGGCGCACGGGAAGCCGTGCAGCTCCTGGCCCGCCGCAAGGCGCTGGCCGGCGCGGAGGCGCACCCGGGATGCGTCATTCTCGCCGCTGACACGCTGGTGGCCCTGGACGACGTACCGCTGGGCAAGCCCGAGGACGAGGCGGACGCCTTCCGCATGCTCCGCCGGCTCTCGGGGAATACCCATCATGTCTATACGGGCGTGTGCTGCGTGGCGGCGGACGGCACCGTACGCAGCGGACTGGACGCCTCCCTGGTCACTTTCGGGAACATGACCGATGAGGAGATCCGCGCCTACATCGCCACCGGCGAGCCCATGGACAAGGCCGGCGCCTACGCCATGCAGGGCGGCGCCGCCCTCTGGATCGAAGAGGTCCGGGGCACGCCATCCGGCGTCATCGGTCTCCCCCTGCCCCTTACCCGGCGGCTGCTGGCCGCGTGCGGCGCGCTGTGAATCCCCCGTCCGTCTGATCCCGCTTTCCCATTTCCGATTCGAAGGATGCGATTTGTTTGCCGTTCAAAGCGCCTGACGTCGCCATTGACCTTGGCACCACCAATACCATGCTGTACGTCCACCGCAAGGGCATCGTCGTCAACGAGCCGACCCTTGTGGTAGTGGAGACCCGCGACCATCATCTGGTGAGGGCCGTGGGCGATGAGGCCCTCTATCTCATGGGCCGCACCAAAGACACCATGACCGCCGTGAAGCCCATCAAGGACGGCACCATCGCGGACTTTGACGCAGCGGAGGTCATGATCCGCTATTTCCTGCGCAAAGCCATCGGCTCAAGCCACCTGGTCAAGCCCCGCATCCTGGTCAGTGTGCCCACCTCCATGGACAGCGTTTCCCGCAAGGCGGTCCGCGAGGCGGTCTCGGTGGCCGGAGCCAAAGAAGTCCTGCTGGTGGAAAAGCCGCTGGCGGCCGCCATCGGCTCGGGCCTGCCCGTCTATGACCCCACCGGCTCGATGGTGGTGGACATCGGCGGCGGCACCAGCGACGCCGCGGTGATCGCCCTGGGCGGCATCGTGGTGGCCCAGTCCGTCAAGGTGGGCGGAGAACGCATGGATCAGGCCATCATCGACTACCTGAAGAAGAATTCCAGCGTGGTCATCGGCGGTCCCACGGCCGAGGATCTGAAGAAGGACCTGGCCTGCGCCACCGCCGTCACCGGCGAAAACACCGTGACCCACGTGCGCGGTTTCGATCTGCTGGCGGCGCGCGTCATGGACGTGGAGTTCACCGCCGCCCAGGCCCACGACGCCATCACCGAACCATGCATGGCCATCGTTGCCTGCATCCGCTGGGTCCTGGAGCGCACGCCTCCGGAACTGGCCGCGGACGTGATGCGGGCCGGCATCCACCTGACCGGCGGCGCGTCCCAGCTGCTGGGGCTGGACAAGCTCATCGCCGCCCAACTGGGCATTCCCGTTCTGCAGGCCCGTGAGCCGGGCGACGCCACCATCACGGGCATGGGCTACCTGATCGAGAACCCCGATCTGCTGGCCTCGGTGGCCCATTCCGCCATCAACGCGAACTGATCCCGCGATCGCAGAGACCGATCGCGCCGCCATCTGCCGGGAAAGGAGGTGATCACCGCGTGTTCAGAAAAAAAGAACGATTCCCCGTTCCCGCGTCGACGGATCTGCCGCCGGAGGCGGATATCCCGGAGGAAAGCCTTGAGGATGTGCTGAAGGACCTGCCCGGGAAAGAGGGGGAAGCCGCCGGATCCGGCACGCCGGATCGGGATCTGGATGAGTTCCTGGCCTCCGGGGAGGGAGAAGATATCCCTGATCCGGATGTCAATCCCGGCCATCGCAAGCGCAAACGCAGGCCCGCACGCGAGAGCGCACCCTCCGGCGATACCATGGGAGACGAGCCCGTCGGGCGCCGCACCTTCAAGGAGGCCCATCCCCGCCTGCGCCGGTTCATCAACACTGTGATCACCATGATCCTGCTGCTGGTGGTCCTGCTGATGATCCTGTCGCGGGTCTTTGCCAGCCGGTACCTTGAGATCCCCGGAGAGGCCGTCTCTCAGGCGGTGACGCCCATCCAGAGCTTCTTTGCCTACATCACCAACGCGGTGACCGGGTATTTCCGCGACCTGAAGCTCAAGAGCAACATCATGACGGAATACAACGTGCTGCGGGCCCGGAACGAGGAGCTCGAGTACGAGGCGATGCGGGCCAGGGAGCTGGAACGCCAGCTCAGCACCTTCGAGGACCTGGCGGAGGAGGTCTCCCTCAACAGCCAGGGACACCCCCTGGCCTGCACGGTGATCGGCCGGGACGAGGGCAACTATTTCTCCACCTTCACCATCAACAAGGGCACCAACGACGGTGTCCAGCCTTACATGGCAGTGGTGCTGGGCGGCGCGCTGATCGGCTATACCGAGAAGGTGACGCCCACCACCGCCACCGTCCGCACCATCATCGACAGCGAGGCCTCCATCGCCGGCATCATCGAGTCCAGCCGTGACCAGGGGACCGTCCGCGGCACCCTGGGCGTGGGCGTGGATGGCCAGCCCATGTGCCGCATGTACTATCTGCCGGACAACCACCTGCCCCGGCCGGGCGATACGGTGGTGACCTCCGGCGTGGGCATGTCCTTCCCCAAGGGCATCCCCATCGGGACCGTGCGGGAATCCACCCGCAGCATGGAGGGCAGCAAACAGTACATCGTGGTGGAGCCCAAGGCGGACTTCCAGCATCTGGAATACGTGATCGTGCTGCGGATCCAGCCGGATCCCGAGCCGGTCACCAGCCGCGAGAACAGCAGCATCGAGCTGGTGCCGCTGTCCACGATCCGCCCGGTCCCCACCTTCCGGGACGGCGCCTCCAACTACTTTATCAGTCCGTCTCCCGATCCGAACAGCACCGCCGCGGCGGAGACCCCGACGCCCACGCCGTCCCCGTCTCCGTCCCCCACGCCGTCCCCCCGGCCGTCGCCGGGCGCGACCACGCCGCGGCCCACGCGCACCAACGAGACCTACATCTACGTGGTGCCCAATTCTCCTTCCCCCACGCCGTCCGCGACACCGCTGCCGACGCCCACCCCCGAGATCCTCCTCGAGGATGACGACCTGACCTACGATTGAGGGGGCAGCGTTATGAAAGCAAAGCGCCGTCCGCCCGCCGTGGATGCCCTGGTCAACGCCCTGAAGTTTTTCGGCATGGTGCTGCTGACCTACCTGTTCCATGTCTGCGTCATTCCCGATATCCGGATCCTGAACGTGACGCCTAACCTGATCCTGGCCGTTCTGGGCGTGGTATGCGTGTGCTTCGAGCAGATCAAGACCGCCTGGTACGGGCTGATCATGGGCATCCTGCTGGAAGTGATGCAGCCCTCCACCCCGCTGATGAGCCTGCTGCTGTACCCCATCACCGCATCCCTGTGCATGCTCATCTTTGCGGACAAGAGCATGCGGCAGCTGGAGTATGAGCGCGGTCTCGGCAAGCCCGGGCGCAACCGTTCCCCCTGGCTCCGGACGCCCCTCTGCGCCGCGTTCGCCTCATTCATCTATGAAGTGGTGAACATCACTTACGTCTATCTGCGCGGCGCGGATCTCGAGTTTGCCCACATTCTGCGGGGCCTGAGCGAGATCCTGCTGACCACCGGGCTGGCGGTCCTCCTGATGCTCCCTCTGCGGCGCTTCTTCGGCATCCGCATGGCGCCGGATCCGAATAAGCTGCTGCGGCCCGCCCCCTACAGAAAACCCGAATGACCCTCCCCGATCCCACAGGAAAGGAGGATGCCTGAATGAACGACCGCGACAGCAGGCTGAAAATGCGATACGTCTTCATGATCGCGGTGATCCTGCTGATCTTTGCCTATCTGGTTTCCGGCCTGGTGCGTCTCCAGCTCGACGACACCGAGGAATACGTCGAGCAGGCGGAAGATCAGAAGACCCTGACCATCAAGCTCCGCGGCCGGCGCGGAAACATCATCGACGCGGACTCCGTCATCCTGGCCGAGGACGAATGGGTCTACAATGTCACCTTCTACAAGGATGCCACCCAGACCGGCAAATCGGCCTATGAGAGCTACACCCGCTCCATCATCGACACCATCCGGATCGTCGAGTCGAACGGCGGCCAGATGGCCATCAAGGGCAACCTGCAGCGAAACGCGGAGACCGGCGAGTGGGAGTTCAACTTCGGCTCGGGCGTGTCGGACGCGGTGCTGGCCACCCGCCAGCGGCAGTGGCGGAGCAACAACTATCTCAGCGAAAGCAAGTATCCCACCGCGGCCGACTGCTATGAGGAACTGTACAAGCGCTACCGTTTCGCGGAGGTGGCGCCGGACCTGGATGAAGAAACCGTCCTGAAGGTGATGGCCATCTTCTGCGAAATGCAGATGAACATCTTCAACTCACAGCCCATCGTCATCGCCAAGGACGTGAGCTATGAGACCGTCATCGAGGTGGAGACCCGCTCCATGACCCTCCCCGGCATGGAGATCGACATGGGCACCAAACGCGTGTATCCGCGATCCACCCTCGCGGCACAGGTCATCGGCTACACCGGCGCCATCCCCTCCCAGTCCACCTGGCAGACCCTGCGGGCCAAAGGCTACTCCTACAACGACACCATCGGCAGGGACGGCATCGAGTCCTCCATGGAGGACTGGCTGACCCCCAACTCCAGTCAGCGGCAGGGCTACCGGGTGGTGATCCGGGACCAGCGCTCCACCGTCGTGCGGGAGATCGACCATCAGGATCCCACGGACGGCTGCACCGTCAAGCTGACCCTGCACGCCTCCCTGCAGGAGATCGCGGAAGAAGCCATCGAGATGAACGTCAACGACACCCGCGACCGCGAGGAATCCAGGCTGGGCAGCGGCAAGTGGCAGGAGGCGAACCGCAACGACATCGCCACCCGCAACTGGACCAAGTACCCCCTGGAGTTGGCCACCCATGGCTGCATGGTGGTGCTGGACATGCAGGACCGGGTGCTGGCCCTGGCCAACTACCCCACCTATGACCTGAACGCTCTGGTGGCCGGCGGCGAGAGCGCGGTAGCCATCCTGGCGGATGAGCGCAACCTGCTGCTGAACTACGGCATCCACGCCAGGGGGACACCCGGGTCCATCTTCAAGATGGTGACGGGCTACGGCGCGCTGAACGAAGGCGTGCTGCAGCCCGACGAGTACATCACCGACATGGGCTACTACACCCGCTACAACGCCGACCTCTCCACCGCGCCGAAGTGCTGGGTGGCGGACAACTACCGCTACGAGCACGCCTACCAGACCATCGTGGAGGGCCTGTCCCACTCCTGCAACTACTTCTTTTATGAGTGCGGGCATCGGCTGGGCGAGGAGCGGCTCTACTACTACGCGGCCCAGTTCGGCCTGACCTCCCGCACGGGCATCGACCTGCCCGGCGAGGTGCGCTCGGTGGTGGGGTGCCAGAACACCCTGTACGACCCTACCAAGCCCATGAACGAGGCCAACCAGGACACCTCCCTTCCCATCATCGTCTTCAATGCCATCAAGACCCACCTGCGGAACTGCGGGGCTTCCCGGGGCATCGAGTACGACGATGAACGCCTCTCCGTCTGCGCTAAGCGCCTGATGGACATGGCGGTCAACTACAACGAATCGGACTGGCTGGACAATATGCGCACCATCCTGATGGAGGAGCTGTCCATGACCAAGTCCATGGTCTACTCCCAGCAGATCATCGGCGACACCTACAACTACATGAACACCATCAAGTGGGGCGGCGGCCAGACCATATTGACGGCCATCGGGCAATCCGTCACCACCCTGACGCCGGTGGCGGTCGCCCGCTATGTGTGCGCCGTCGCCAACGACGGATACGTGTACAACGTATCGCTGGTGGACTCCATCATCTCTCCCGACGGCCAGGTGCTCAGCCAGCGGGAGCCGCAGCTCATCAACCAGCTGGAGAACGGTCCGCAGTATCTCGGCCTTCTCCGGAAAGGGATGGAGGGCGTGGTGGACGACCAGGGTACGGCGTCAAGCTACTTCAAGGGCTGGAAGTACATCGACGATATCTGCGCAAAAACGGGAACCGCCCAGGTCACGAGCATCGACCTGGAAAACAACGCATGGTTCGTCTGTTTTGCGCCCCGTGAGAATCCCGAGATCGCCATCGCGGTCTTCATCCCCCACGGGGCTTCCGGCGGCTACGCCTCCCTGGCGGCCAAGAGTTTCATCGAACAGTATCTAGACCGTGAGAACTTGCGCACCGTGGACTACGATCTGCCCTACGGCAACTCGTTGGCCCCCTGAGGCAAGCGTTCCCGCGACCCCCTACAGAAAGGAAGCCTGCCAGTCATGGGCACTGTCCTCCTGATCGCCTCCGGAAAGGGCGGCGTCGGAAAATCCACCATATCCTCCGCTCTGGCCATCGCCCTGAGCCGCCGGGACGCCAGCGTCTGCATCGTGGACGCGGATATCGGCCTGCGCAGCCAGGACGCCATCCTGGGCGTCGCCGACAGTGTGGTGTATGACCTGATGGACGTGGCCCGCAAGGGCTGCAACATCCGCCAGGCTCTGATCCACCTGCCCGGCGAGGAGGATGTGTGCCTGATGGCCTCTTCCCAGTTCGCCCGGGCCAAGGATCTGGACGCCAAGGATTTCACCAAGATCGTGCAGGAGCTGCGCCAGACCTTCGGCTATGTGCTGATCGACTGTCCGGCGGGGCTGGAGCGGAACATGCGCATCCTCACCCAGTGCGAACCCGACGAGGCTATCGCCGTGGCCACCCCAGACGACGTGTCCGTACGGGATGTGCGGCGGCTGTGCATGGTGCTGCGGGAGCGGAGGGTCAACACGCCGAAGCTGATCGTCAACCGGCTGGATCCCCTGCTGATCAGCGCCGGGGAGATGCGCTCCGCCCAGGAGATCTCGGACGAGCTGAAGCTTCCCCTGCTGGGAGAGATCCCCGAGGACGTGCATGTCTACCGCGCCCTCCTGACCGGGCGCCGCTTCATGGATCTGGAGTGTGAGGCAGCCAACGCCATCACCCGCATCGCCGCGCGGATCCGGGGGAACGAGGTCCTCCTGCCGGAGTACGGCAGCCGCCGTCTCTCCTGGCGGGAGCGGAGAAAACTGAGGAAGCTCACGGAGGTATGACCTTTGATCGCCGAAAACAGACGGGCCCGCGCCCATCTCGACATCCCGCTGATCGCGATCGTCTACGCGCTCAGCCTTTTCGGCGTCCTCGCGGTGGCGGTCGCAACCTATTCCACCTCCTCCACTCCGGATCTCCCCCTGCTCAACCACATCGTGGAATCCACCTCCGCCCGCAGACAGGCGATCTATGTGGCCCTGTCCCCCGTCGTGCTGGCGGTCATGATCGCCATTCCCCTGCGGTTTTACCGCCAGCGGGCCGGCCTGCTCTTCTGGGCCGCCACCGGCTTCATCACCGTGGTGTGGATCTTCAACCGCGCCGCCGGCGTGAAGCAGTGGCTGGACCTGTTCCTGGACTTCACGGTCCAGCCGACGGAATTTGCCAAGCTGGCCATCATCCTGATGCTGGCCAAGCTGATGTCCGCAAAAGAAAAGCCCATGGCGACGAGGAAGGATGCGTTCCGGATGCTGCTGATCCTCGGCATCCCGTCGGTGGTCATCGTGCTCTCCGGCGAAACGGGATCCTTCTTCGTGATCGCCTTCCTGTTCGTGTTCATGCTGTGGTTCGCCAAGGTGGACTTCCGGGTGCTGGCCCTCATGTTCGGCATCGTGGCGGCGCTGGTGCTGGCCATCTATGCCTACGCCACGGCCACAGGTTCCAATGACTACAGGCTGGTCCGCATCCTCTCCTTCATCGATCCCCAAACCTACTCCACCGGCGCCTACCAGCAGACCCACTCGAAGATCGCCATCGGTTCCGGCGGGCTCACGGGCGTGGGCCGGTTCCGGGACGACAGCTGGTATCAGCTGAACTTCGTGCCCGCCGACTGGACGGACTTCATCTTTGCCACCATCGGCGAGGCCTGGGGCTTCGTGGGCTGCGCCGGCGTGCTGCTGCTGTACCTGCTCATGATCCTGCGCATGCTGTACCTGGCCCGCTACACCCGCGACCGCTTCGGCATGCTGGTGATCATCGGCGTCACGGGGATGTTCACCTTCCACATCATCGAGAACATCGGCATGACCACAGGCCTGCTGCCGATCACGGGCATCCCGCTGCCCTTCCTCTCCTACGGCGGCTCCAACATGATCACCAACATGGCCGGCATCGGCCTGGTGCTGAATGTCACCAAAAACCGCAGCCTCTCCGGCAGCTATCAGACCCCGCAGACGGATGTGGGCATATCGAGGTATACGGCCAGCTACCAGTGATCTCGCGGAAGGTTTTACAGTCATGACGGCGCTTCGCGGCTGCGGAGCGCCGTTTTCATGACCGCGGGCGGGCTTTTCGCGGCAAAGGGCCGGAAAGCGCATTTGTTGACTTGCTCCCCCCTTCGTGGTATCATGCAGGCGAGGAATCCGAAAGGTGGGAAAACCGTGCGCACGCTGCTGTCTAGGCTGAACCGGCACCGCTCCGAGATCCTGGTGAGCGGTCTGCGTGTGCTGACCTATCTGGGGCTGGCGGCCCTGTTTTTCGGGCTGATGGGGATCCGGAACTGGCAGCTCCGACACCTGAGCCGCACCCTCGCCACCACCCTGCTGACCTGGATCGCCATGTCCGTGGCCATGGTGGCCGTCTACGGCGGATACGACGTGGGCCGGAAAAAGAGCCGTCCCATCACCTCCTCCATGTCGCTGGGCAACCTGATCACCTGCCTGGTCACCTATCTGCAGCTGGAGATCATGAACGTCAATCCCGCCAACAACCAGCATCTGACGCTCTTCGGGCGGGATATCCTGTGGCTGCTGCTCTGCGTCATCCTCCAGACCGCCTTCATCTACGGAATGGTACGGGCCGGGAACTGGCTTTACTTCCGCCTGCATCTGCCGAGGGCCTGCCTGCTGATCCATGATGAAGCCACCCGGGTGGAAACGGTTGAGGAGAAGATCGGCCGCTACCGTCTGCAGTGGCATCTCGCGGAGACCGCCCTGTGGACCGAGCCCGACCTGGAACGCCGCATCGAGCAGGCGGACGTGGTGTTCATCGCCGGCGTTCCGGACTCCGCGCGGCTGCGCCTGCTGAAGATCTGCTACGACCAGCGGCGGGACGTGGTCTGTCAGGCCGAGCTGCAGGACATCATGCTGTCCGCGGCCCAGCCCCTGATCGTCGACGACGCGCTCTTCCTGGAGATGGATTATCACAAGATGACGCTGTTCCAGCGCATCGTCAAGCGGGTGACGGACATCGCGGTAAGCGCGCTGGTGCTGCTGCTTCTGTGGCCGCTGATGGGGCTGATCGCTCTGAGCATCCTGCTGGACGACGGCGCCCCGGTGATCTTCCGCCAGGAGCGCATGACGGGCGGCGGTCACACCTTCAAGATCCGCAAGTTCCGCACCATGAGGCGCGGCAGCGGCGATGTCTCCTGCGAGGAGGACGACACACGCGTGACCCGGGTGGGCCGTATCCTGCGCCGCGCCCGGCTGGATGAGCTTCCCCAGTTCTGGAACATCCTGATCGGCGACATGACCCTCGTCGGTCCCAGGCCCGAGATGCTGGCCAACGTGGAGAAGTACAAGAGCGCCCTGCCTTCCTTCGTATACCGTGAAAAGATGAAGGCGGGCCTCACCGGCTATGCCCAGATCGAAGGCCGCTACAACACATCCCCGGAGGACAAGCTGATGCTGGACCTGATGTACATCGAGCGGTTCTCCCTCTGGAACGACATCCGGCTTCTGTTCCGCACCCTCACCGTGTTCTTCAAGAAGGACTCCGCCGCTCCCTTCGCGAAGGCGGAGGAAGCCCCGAGCGGCCGGGAGGATGAGGCGGGTGGCTGAATGCCTTCCGTAGCGCTTCCCGACCCGGGATCTCACATCAAGGAGGTTTGTACCATGAACATTCTCCTCACCGGCGGCGCCGGCTACATCGCGACCCACACCTGTCTGGAGCTCCTGAAAGCGGGACACCGCGCGGTCATCGTGGACAATTATGTCAATAGCCAGCCTGAAGCTGTCAGCCGCCTGGAAGAGCTGGCCGGACAGCCCGTGCCGCACTATGTGGCCGACGTCGCCGACCGGGAGGCCATGGACCGGATCTTCTCGGAGAACGCCTTTGACGCGGTGATCCATTTCGCGGGCCTCAAGGCCGTGGGCGAGAGCGTCCACCAGCCCCTGCGCTACTACCGCAACAATCTGGACACCACCCTGACCCTCTGCGAGACCATGCAGGCCCATGGGGTCAGGCGGCTGGTCTTCTCCTCCTCCGCCACGGTGTACGGCGTGCCGGACGAGGTGCCGCTGCGGGAGGACATGTTCTGCAAGGGCTGCACCAACCCCTACGGCTGGACCAAGTACATGATCGAGAAGATCCTCGGGGGCGTATGCGACGCGGACCCGGAGTGGAGCGTGGTCCTGCTGCGCTATTTCAATCCCATCGGCGCCCATGAAAGCGGCCGCATCGGCGAGGATCCCCAGGGCATCCCCAACAACCTGATGCCCTTCATCACGCAGGTGGCCGCGGGCCGTCTGGACCACCTTTCGGTCTTCGGCAATGACTACGACACCCCCGACGGCACCGGCGTGCGCGACTACATCCATGTGGTGGACCTGGCCCGGGGCCATGTGGCTGCCTGCGATTACGCCGCAGGCCACGCCGGCTGCGAGATCATCAACCTCGGCACCGGCGTCGGCTACAGCGTGCTGGACATCGTCAACGCCTTCGAGCGCGTCAACGGCGTGAAGATCCCTTATGTCATCGGGCCCCGCCGCCCCGGCGACGTGGACGCATGCTACGCGGATCCTGCCAAAGCCAGGGCTCTCCTGCACTGGGAGGCCGAGAAGACCCTGGACGACATGTGCCGCGACGCCTGGCGCTGGCAGTCCGCCAATCCCCGCGGCTATCGCGGCTGAACCCTGAGGAGGCTGTTCCCGGATGAAACTGTCCCTCGTCTGTATCGGGAGCACCGGTGCGCAGGTTGCGGAGATCCTTCTGCACTGCGCCTTTTGCGGTGCCCTCCCCCGGGAGGATGTGATCCGGGTCAGCCTGCTTGCCGCTCCCGATGAATCGGCAGCCCGCCTCAAGAGCCTCTATGCAGCCTACGGAGAACTGCGCAGCGGATGGGGACTGAACCGGCACACCGCCCTGGCGCCCATCCTCAGCCTGCGGATCGATCCCCTCTCCGGCAGTCTGGCAGATCTGGCTTCCTCCGGGGATACGTCCCTGCTCCGCTGCATGTTCTCCTCCCAGGAGATGCACCAGCCGGCGGTCCACGCGTCGCCCCGGGCAGCCTCGGTCTACTGGGCCTGCCTTTTGGACCGGCCCGAAGGCGTGCCGGCAGAGATCCTCGCCGACGCGAAGGAACTGCCCACCGTCGTCTGCGCTTCCCTGGCCGATCCCTGCGGCACAGCCGCGCTGGAGCATCTGGCCCCGCTCCTGAACGCGCAGCCCTTTGCCGCGCTGATGATGTCCACCCTGCACGGGGAAGATCCCGCCCCCGTACGCCGTTTTTTGGACGAGACCCGGATCCGCCCCGACATGACGGCCCTGGTGGGACTGCCGGACGACTGCGCTTCCCGGGAGGAAGGTCCGCACCTGGCCCATCTGCTGCTGGTGCGGGCCTTGGACGCCTTCCTCACAGGCGCCCGGGGCGAGTTCGGCTTCCGCGCGCCAACCGCGCTGGACTGGAGCGTGCTGGATCCCGGCGGCGCCCGATGGGGGGCGGCCTTCGACTGCCTGCTGCGCTTTGACGCCCTGTGGCACGGGATCTTTCTTCCGGACAGCCGACGCGCGCTCCGGGACGGCACAGCGCCACGGGGGCGCCGCAGCCCCTGGCTGACCCCCTATCTGGGCGTATGCTTCGGCAGAGCGGACCTCTCCGCGGCAACGGAACGCCAGCTGCTCCGGGCCGGTGACCTGGCTCACCGCGGCGCGTGCTGGCTGCGGTCCATGCAGCGCAGTCTGCCCTTCGTTCTGCGCACCTCCGTGCTGCTGAACGAGGCCCGGGACCAGGCCGCTGCCCACTATGAGCAGCTGCTGCGCCGTGCCGGTCAGCTGGCGCTGCTGGAACACGACATCCGCCTGACCGGCATGACGCCTCACACCACCATCCATCGCCATGATATGGAGGACACCGAGGACGAGACCGCCCTGATCCAGCGGGAGGCGCTGCGGGAAGCCCTTCAGATGGACATTGCCGCCCAGCGGGACTACGACCTGAAGGAGGGCGGACGCGTCCGTCTGAACACCCTGCGGGAGATCGCGGCCCGCGAACGCGAGGAAGCCGACACTCTGCGCCGTCAGGCAGCGGAAGCCCACGGGATCATCGACAGGGCGGCTGCGAACGCTTCGCCGGAGAACCTGGCCAAGATCGATCAGGCGCGTGCACGTCTGCGGCGGATGGAGCGGCGCCTGGCAAGCCTGGAGGGCCGGGCCCGGCAGGCCGAAAGAGACGCCCGCAGCGCCGGGGAGCAGGATGCCCGCACGAGACCGCCTGTCCTGGACGCACCGCTGGACGCCCCTTCGGAGGTCTTCTGGCCTGCCGCCTGGCTGGACATGCTCTGCGGCCTGCCCCGCATCACGGAGGCCCGCGCCAGGACCCGTCAGACCCAGACGGTCCTCGGCTACTGGCCCTGGAGCTCGATGCCCGCAAAGGGCCTGGCGGAGCGGGTCCCCGGATTGGCGGCTCCCGATGCCGCACCGGCTCTGCGGCTGATCGATGTTGTGCTTCACGTCTGCGGTGCCTGACAGAGGAAAGGAACACCCCATGCCCGATCCCACTTTTGTGATGCTGCCCGATGAGGTCGACACGGTCCCGCTGGCTGAAGGCGCCGGCCTTAGCGCGGCGCATCAGAGTCTGCTGCGGATGGCCGCGGAAGCCATGAAGCCGGCACCGCCGGAAGCGGGCCGCGCCCCCACCCGGCTGTCCTCCTGGCGGGGGCTTTTGGCGTTTGCGCTGCTGTCGGATCAATTCCCGGAGGGCACGCTCACGGTGGAAACGGTCGCCGCGGACGCCGGCCCCATCGCCCGGGCGCTGCTCGCCGGAACAGCTGAAAGACAGGCGCTGATCTGTGTCTGGCAGACAGAAGGGGAACGCGCCGTCCTGGGAACGGCCGACCGGAGCTGGGGCATTCTCCCGGCCGCGCAGGCGCCGGCCCTGCTGGGGCTTGTGCCCGAGGCGGTCCGGTGGCTGGACGGCAACGCGGGATTCGCGGATCCCGTCAACCGCCTCACAAGCCGGCAGCGCACCCTGCTGCAGGCCCGCCTGGACGCCTTTGACGCGCCGGAGGTGAAAGCCTTCGCCGAGGACCTGGAACGCCGGGACGCGGAGCTGACCGCCCGCTGCCTGTCCCTTGAGGAAGGCGGCGACTGGCAGACGGCCGCGGCAGCCTGTGCCTGTCTTACGGCTGAACCCGCCTTTTCGGCCCTCACGTCTGAGAGTCACAGCCCGAAGCCGCGGGTCAACCCGCTGCTATCTGCCCTGGGGCTGGCCGATCCCCTGCCCGGACTTCCGCCCGAAACCGAGTGGCGCTGGCAGGGCAAGCCTTTTGCCCGCAGCAGCACGCGGACCGGTGTGGAACTCGACCGAAGCGATCCCGACGAGACCGGCGCCATTCTGGCGTCCTTCGACGACGAACTGGCCCTGCTCGGGCGCTGGTCCCCGCGCTTCATGCGGGAGGCGTCGGAGCGTCTGGACAGCTGGGTGAACGCGCACGCGGAATGGCTGGTCCCGGAGGCGCAGAACGCCCTCCGGCAGGTATGCTCCGGTTTCGCGCAGCTGGCGGCCCAGCCCCGCGAGGAACCCGCCTTCACCCTTCCCCTGGACCCCTCTTCCCCCGCTTTGCGCCTGATCCTTCGCGACGCGCTGGGAGAACAGGCCGAAGCGCTGGCCCTGCACGTCTTCTCCGACCGCCTGGCCAGAGTGCCCGACGGAATCCTGGGGGACGTGGTCCTGGAGGACTGCTGCCTGACGGGCAGCGGCACCCAGGAGATGATGAGCCTGCCGCCCTTCTCGGAGAGGGTCGCGGAGCAGGCCGCCCGCAATGGCTGGGCCGCCTCGCCGGTGGACCCGTCGTCCCTGGCGATGTGCCGGCACGAGGATGGCAGCATCGAGGCTACCGTGCGCCTCCGGGGCGCCGGCACCCTGACGTTGACCCGGCGGTATGCGCCGGAAGAGCAGGTGATCCTGGAAAGGCCCCCCTGTGTCTCCCTGTGGCCTTCGGTGCCCATGCCTTCCCCTGCCTGGAAGCACTATCGAGTATCCGTGCTCGGCGCGTGTACCCTGCGGCTGCTGGAGAAGGACACTTGGCATACCGTGGAATGCGGCGGCGATGCGCCTCATATGGAGCTCACAGACACCTATCCCGCGGCAATGAGCCTTCTGCAGGACGGGCTGTCCCTGGGAACGCTGATCAGCCTGGATGAAGCGCCCCCGGTCACAGCGCCGCAGGAGATCTCCTCCGCGGTGGACTTCGGCGCGTCCGGCCTGCGCATGGCGCTGACAATCGACGGGCGCACGGAGGCCTTCTCCCTGCCCTCCCTCTGGCGTATCCTCCTGCGCCGCGGCACGGATCCCGGTGCGGACATTCTGCCCCAGGACGGCTTTGGGGAGTTCCTGTCTCCCTGCGTACGCCTCCGCGGCGACGCGCAGGACCCGCAGCCCTTCACAGACGGCAGCATCAGCGATGCCCCGGATGACGCGGCCGCCATCGGGGACCTGATCTGGCAGAACAGCGGCCGCGGCGCAAAAGCCCGGCGCCTGATGATCCGCGAGGCGCTGCTCCTGCTCTCCGCACGCGTGGCCATGACCGGATCGGATGTCTTCCGCTGCCGGGCCGTGCTGCCGGACAGGATGACGGACATTCAGCAGCAGAACCTCAGCGGCGAGTTCGCGGCTTTGGCCGCGGAGATCGGCCGCGCGACCGGCATCCGCGTCGAAGCCTCGGATCCGGCCGTCACAGCCGCGGCGGCACTGTATGCTTTCCAGCGGATCAGCACGCCGGACCGCCCCTTCGCCGCCCTGGACCTGGGTGCCGGCGCCGCGGGGCTGGCGCTGTGGCTGAGAGGGCAGGACCGCCCTGTCATGGCTCTGAGCGTGGGCAGCGGCATCACCGGTTTTCTGGCCGCCGTCTTTGCCAGACGCCCCGACTGGCTGCGAAACGAGCTCTATGTGGCGCCGGGCCGTGAGCCGGACGCTATGGGAAAGCGCTTTCTCCGGGCCGCGGACGCGGCGGAGCATACGGCGGACACCGTCGGGGCCGGCGAGGTCCTGCGGCGCACCCTGGACAGCCTGCTGGGGCCGCATTTTGCCGAGACCTCCGCAGCCATCGCCGCCTCATGCGCCAGACGGGGCCAGCTCTCCCGGATCCACGCGCTGCTGCTTTTCGCTTTCGCCTGCGATCTGACCACGGCCGGTCTCGCCCTGGAGAAGATCCGCTGGGATGGGGCGCTCTCCCTGCGCCTGCCTCCCGAGCTGCCCCTGGTCCTCTGCGGCCGGGCCTCCTCGCTGATCATGGCGTTCGACAGCGCCCAGCAGTGGCAGCTCAGCGGCTTCGCGCGCCTGTGCATGACCGACGGACACCCTGTCCGCAGCCTGCCCATCGTCTTCAGCGAGCGGCCCGGCATGGAAGCGGTCTTCGGCGCGGCCCCCATCGTCAGTTTGCCGGACCCGCCGTCATTGGCCCATCTGAACGGCGTCCTCCCCCCGATGCGGATCGCGGCAGGTTTCCTCCTCGCCTTCCGGCAGGCTTTTCCTCAGGCGGCCGAGCTTCTCTTTCCGGGATTGTTCTCCGTCGACGGCTCCCTCTCCCCCGCCGCGGACCCGCTCCTGACATCCCTTTCCCAGCGCGCGGGCGGCAGCGAAAGCGCTGCCTTCATCGAACTCCTGGAAGACCTGGTGTTCGAGTTCGCCCGCAAATGATCCCCCAGGACCCATCCGACAAGGAGGAATGCCCATGTTCAAGCGCCTCGCTGCCATTCTGACGGTCCTCGTCCTGCTGCCTCTGTGGGCGGTCGCGGATACCGCCGTCATGCTGCCCGACTTCACCATGCACGACCAGTACGGCCGTGAGTGGACCCTGGCCGATCTCGAGGGCAAAACGGTCTTCCTGAACTTCTGGACCACCTGGTGCCCGTACTGCGTGCAGGAGATGCCCGATATCGAGCAGCTTTACCATGATACCGGCGAGAACCGGGGAGACATCCTGATCCTCGGCATCGACACGCCCTCCATCGTGGATAACGTGGATGAAGCCGGCATCATCGGCTTTCTGGAGGAAAACGGGTATACCTACCCGACCCTGATCGACGCGGACGCGAGCCTGCTGTTCTTCTTCGGGGTCTCCGCCCTTCCCACCACCTACATCATCAACGGTGACGGCGTGGTGCTCTTCAACACCGTGGGCATGATGGACCCGGACACCATGCGTGAGATCATCGGCATGGGCGTCGAAGGACAGGAGTGACCCGATCCGGCGCAAAACACCCCGAGGCTGTGAAACCGCTCACTGCCCCGGGGTGTTTTCTGTATGATCGTTTTTCGTAACTGTTCAGTCCGCCCTGTGTATTATGTCGGTAAACGATTTCCAAACCGCTGCGCCCCATCCCCCCCTGCCCCCTTCCCAAGGGAAGGGGGAGAGGAGAGAGCGGGCCTGCGGCCTGCACCCGCCATGTACGTCTCGCATGGAAGACAACCGCTTCGTGTGTCCCCCGTCCATCGATCCACAGGAGTATCCGGACGGACTGAACAGTCACCGTTTTTCAGGGTTCCATGCCGAGGGACGGTGCCGGATCCCACGGCTCCAGCGGGCTGTCCGCCCGCAGATACAGGGGGTGATGCGGGTGGCCCCGTTTGGAAACGGGACCGCAGCGCACCCAGTCCGCCCCGCGGGCCGCGGCCGCCCGCACCAGGTCCGCCGCGCACGCTTTCAGGTACGGACGCGTGTCGATGATGTTCCCCCAGGCCGCCCAGACCACAGGCCGTTCCGACAGGGAAAGGAGCCAGTCGAAGGCCTTCACGTTTTCCCGGTGCAGGGCGGCGTTGCACTCCGGCTCCATATCCCCAGGGGAGGTGGCCCGCTGGGCATACACATTGAACATCAGGAACGAGTCGAAGCCGTTGTTCAGCGCAATGCGCTGCACGCTCTGCAGTGTGGGATCCAGGGCGTCCGGTCTCGCGGTGGATGGATTGATGCCCACGCAGATCAGCGGGTGCCGCCCTCTTGTACCGAGGATGTACCGCCAGTCGCAGTAGGTGTTCGGCACAAAGAGCCAGCGGGTCACATCGTAATCCCCGCAGGGAAGCAGCGCCTGCTTCAGGGCTTCATCAAAGCCGATGCCCCGCAGACCGGCCGTGCCGCCTGCGGGCACATGGCGGGTCGGGCGTTCCGCTTGCCGTGCCATGCTCCTGTCACCCCGTTCACCTGCCCCGGCCGCCGAACGCGGCATCCCGGGCTTTTCACTCACTGTACGGCATAATGGGCGTGGAGAAGCCCGTGCCGTCCTGGAAAACGACCGTCATGAATATGACATAATCCGTATCGGGATCCGGCGCCGTCAGGCAGAGCTGCATCGGCTTGCCGTCCAGCGTCGTCTCATCCATACAGATATTGTCCGACACCGGCATGTTTCCGAGATACGGCAGCGGATCGGAAGCCGGGATCGTTCGCACCGGATACATGAACATGGCGGACATGTAGTCGTTCTGATCGCCGAAGGGCTCCGCATCCTCATACAGGATCTCCGTGACCGACGCGGTCATGTTTTCGGGATCATAGGTCACATAGACAGTGGGGCTGCTGAATGCGGTGTCCGAGAACCGGATAAACGATACGCTGCTGAAGTCGTAGGTGTAAACGCCGTTGCTCTCCCCACAGTATGTCATCACGTCGTGAAGACCTTCACCCGGGGCGTACACACCCAGCACGACGCCCGGATACCGGGCCTCCACCCGACCGTCGTCAGTCAGCACGGCATCCTGCAGATGCGTCACCACCAGATCGTCGCCAAAGCGCACGCCGACCACAAGGAACGCCCAATCGTAATTCGCCGCCTGTTCCTCGGTCAGCTGCACGCTGAGCGTGCGCGGCGCAAAGCTTCCCTCCTCGGGGAGCAGGACTTCCGCCCGCACGGGCGTGGGCTCCGCATCCTCCTGCTCGGTCTCCTCCTGCCGCGCGGTGATGCCCTCCGTGACGGTCCCGCCCTGCTGCAGCGGTTCGGTGAGTTCCAGGGTGAGCCGCGGCAGATAGACATTGTTCCCGCCCTCGGTGAACATCAGCGGCAAGAGGATGCTCGAGAGCGGGAAAACGCCCTCCTCCGCGGTCGTCATCAGGGAAAGCGTCATGCGGACGGTCTCGCCCGGACGGACGATGCCGCTGCGGACGCCGGTTTGGCTCTGGTAGCCGGTGATATCCCCGTTGAGCCAGGTCGTGCGGGAATCCCACTGGCTGTATGTCAGAACGCGGTCGGATCTGTTCGTGCAGCGCAGAACGATCAGGATCCCATCCTCCGGATCATCCCGCACAGACTCCACAGCCACGTCCATCTCATCGCTCTGAAGCGCGGGCGTCGCGGCAATGGCGCTGCCGGGATCAGCCTCTCCGCGGAAACCGACGTAATCCAGCGGCTCATCGAAGGTCGCGCGGACGATCCTGCCATCCAGGTCAAGCGTGACAGACTCGATCTCGCGGATGCCGAATACGGCGAAAGCGTCCTCCCGGTCCGCGGGATCCAGGGCATTCGGATCACTTGGCGCAATGCGCAGATCTCCGCGCCACACCGTGCCGTCTGCGATCCACACACCTCTGACGTTCGGCAGTTCAAGGGACGCGCGGCTGGTGAAGGCGAAACCGTTGATGGCGCCATGGATCTCGTCGCTCAAGTGCTGATAGGGTTCCAGAGCCTGGCCGCTCGTGTTGTGGATGGCGACGCTCATCACCAGACTGCCGTCCGCCTCCACCCGGGCGTCCTCCACCTCCAGCGCCAGTTCATCGGTCGAGCCCGCCGCGATCACGTGCCGCTCCGGAGGCTCGACGATATCGCTGATATCCAGATCCACCTGCGCCACGGCGGAGATCACGGCATCGTCATCGATGACGAACTCGAATTCGACCGTTTCCACGCGGGTGATCCCGTTGCGCTCCAGAGTCGCCCTGCTGACCGAGAAGGCGCCGTCCCTGTAATCGCCTTCGGAGACTTCTCCGTTGTCGTCCGATCCGCCCATGGAGATCCCGTTGATGACCAGATGCCGGACGACGATGCTCTGGTCCGTGTGCCCGAGGTTGGCCATGCGGTAGCAGAACGTGAGGCCGCACTGCCACGGAGACCTGTTGATCTCCACACGCGTCAGCGCCGCCTTGAAGGTGTCGGTCTTCCCCAGCAGGATGTCCATCGGCAGGACTTCGATCGATTCATTGCGGACCGGCATCAGCTCGCTGCAATAGACATTGCCCTGCGTGTCGGTGATCTGGAAGAACGCATAGTACGTGTAACCGCTCTCCCCCGCGGGCTTGAAGCTGAATCCGGCCAGATCCCCCACGTAAGCTCCCGTGCCTGTATAGATGCCGGTCGACAGCCAGTCGGAGAAGGGCAGCGGCATGCCGTCGTCGCCGCGCGCGATCATGCGGCTGAGATCCCAGAACTCGATATAGTCATAGTCCCGCCAGTCGATCTCGACAAAGACCATGCTGTCGTTGCTTTCGTACGCGTCCACGACCTCCCACAGGCCCGTATCCGGGTTTTCGCGAAGCCGCAGGTTCGCGCTCCTGTAGGCGTCCTCCAGATCGAATTCATCCAGCCGCTGGGAATCGATCAGCCGCACCAGCAGGACGGGCACCGTGATGAAGCCGTCCGAGGTGTAATGCAGCAGCGGCTGCGTCAGCTGCCGGCCGTCCGCGCCTACCCCGAACAGGCCCTGCACATGGCTGTCCGCAAGCAAATAGCCGCCGCTTGTCAGGGTGACATCCGGGTCCGTGTTGATGAAGCTGTAGGTGTCGCGGTGAGAATCATAGCGAAGCGTCACCAGCCTGGCCGAGGCAAAGCTCTGCTGCTGGTCGGGCGTCAGGTAGCAGATGAAATGGTCGGGATCGTCCTCCTCCTGTTCGACGACCGCGAGGGTCCAGTCGGTCAGGGACTCGCCGGTCAGGATGACGCCGAAGGCGGACACAAGACCGGCATAGGAGTCCGGCGCAGCCATGCCGCCGTAGATCCCCCTCCAGCTGCTCTGATACCAGGTTTTGTTGTACAGCGGGAAATAGACGGTCAATCCGTGCAGACGCTCGTCGGTGGAGCGGCTGTATACGACCGCCTCGTCCAGCGCCGCGATCGACGGCGCGGAGTCAATGCCTTCCGACGCGCACAGTCTCAGCACGAAATCCCGCAGGTCGATCAGATCGTACTCCGATCCCGTGGATCGTGCGACGGAGGCGCTGTTCTGCCGGTTGATGGAATACTTCGAGAAGGATTCTTCCGTGAGGCCCTCATGCAGCACGGCGAAAACCGGTTCCAGGGTTTCCGTCAGCGTGCCGATCCGCGACAGGTCCACGCAGGCCAGCGTCACGGGCACGCCCCGGCCGATGGCCGACGCCTGTTCATCGAAATAGCTGTCGATGATCCATGTTCCCACCCGGGCCCCGTCCAGACCCGGCCCGAGCTGCTTCAGAAAGCCGTAATTCCAGCCGCTGCCGGGTTCCAGCTCCGATGACGCCACCATGTAGTCCGCGTAAGGCGCGCAGGTCACCGCCACCTCCAGGGATCCCATCAGGCAGGCATCAAAGCCGATGAGCATCAGCTTTTTCTCCGACGCGATGCCGCTGTCGTTCAGCGCCTGATCCATCTCGGCCAGGGTCAGCAGGTCGCCGTCGAACAGGCGGTCCACGCACAGGCCCATCAGCGGGCCCATGCCGTGATTCCAGAAGATCAGGATATAATCGTCGGCGGGGTAGCGTTCCTTGCACGTCCGCAGGAACAGGGTCAGGGTCTCCGGGTCACCCATGTTCATCAGCGGAAAGCGGCAGACCTCCGTGGGGGCGCTGCTCTTGTCGAGGGCGTAGATCACCGTGGCGTCCGCCGGGAACCCGGCCTTCCACCGGGCCGTGCCGCCGGTCATCAGCACCACATTCACCTGCTCCCGTTCAAACCCCGAGCGCAGCATCTGGGTCACGTCATCGGACGCCTCCGGCCGCTTGCCGTCCGTCTCCAGGTCGCTGCCGATCAGGTAGATCATGACCGTGACCGCTTTCGGCTCCTCCGCCCGGACCAGGGCCGCGACCAGAACCAGCAGAAGGATCAGTGCCAGGGCCGCAATAAGTTTTCGCATGGAAGACATCCTCCCGATCCATGACCGCGCAAGGCGGGGTCGAAAAGCGATGCCGCGCACGCCACGGCAGACGTGTGCGGCATCGCGTCAGGCTCTGTTCAGGGCAGCGCGACGGTGACCGGAGCCCAAAGCCCGAAACCGGTCTCCACCAGGGAACCGAAGGTCAGCGAGATCTCCGTCCCTGCGGGGAAGGTCTCCTCCGCAGCGGGCGCGATGATCCGCGTGGTGGCATAAGCGCTCTGTCCGGGCTGCAGGGTGCCCAGCAGTTCGTCCGGCTTGTCCAGGGTCTCCCCGTTGAGCATGTATTCGCTGCCGGTGAAGACGACCGGCTCCCCGGTGAGGTTGGTCAGCTTCCAGCGCAGGAAGAGGGCGGGCGTTCCGCTGCCGGATACGCGCCAGCAGCCCGCGAGCTCGATCCGGCTGCTCTCATCTTCATAGAGCACCGCCGGCTCCACAGCGATCTCCTCCACGGCGCTGTTCTCCAGCGGGAACCATGCCTCGACGGCGCTGTCGCCGTAGACGTCCGTGGTGACCAGCATGCCCCAGCGGCCCACCCAGTTCAGGTGATCGTCCACAAAGCCCAGAGACCACTCGCGGCCGAGGTTCACGGCATAGCGGTAGCTGTGGATCCCGCCGTCCTGCCACTCGCTCCAGGGCAGGAGCGTGGTCCCGTCTTCCGCGTAAGCGATCTGCCGCGGCATGCTGACCAGATACAGGGTGTCATAATCCGAGAACTCGACGTTGCTGCCGTTCGGCGCGCGGCTGCCGGTCAGGGGCTCCACGCGGACGATCGTCAGTGAGCCGTCGTCCCGGCGCTTGCAGCGGATCCGCACGTTGACCGTGGAATCGGTGTCCTCGTCCAGATCCAGCGCGTTCACGTCCTCCAGATCCAGCGCACGGTAGCTGAGGTCCACCTCCAGAACGCCCCGGAGGATGATCTCTCCGTCCACCACGCTGTACTCCAGCGCGTCGGTGATGGGCTGTCCGTTCTCGTCCAGCACGTACAGGGCCTCATTGGAGGTCATGGCGTCGATGGTGCCTTCCTCCCCCACGGGCACATCGATGCGGCCGATCAGGCGGAAGGTCCCGGCGGTGCCCGTATCCTCCAGGATCAGGAGCTCCGCCGTGTAGACGACTTCTGTGCGCTGCGGATCCATCGAGAGGGTGACGTTCTGGGTCTCGGCCTGCGCCTCGGTCCGGGCCGGCTCGGAAGCGGGCGCCGTCCCCGCGGAGGCCCTGGTGTTCCGGATCTCGCCGTAGCGGCCCACGTAGCGGCCGTAAGCCTCCGGGATCGGCATCCGGCTGTAGACACGCATATCATAAGCGCTGTTGTTGTAATTCGGGTGATATACAGACATGCCCGTCTCCTCCGGCTCGCTGCTGACGCTGTACACCACGACCTCATCCATGGCCGCCAGCACCGCCGCGGCCTCCTCCGGGAACAGGGTGCGGTAGCTCTCGATCAGGCTGCGCAGATCCACCAGGTCCCGGTCGTACCGGCTCACGTCCGACGGATCGACACGCTTGGCGTTCAGCGCCGACTTTGCAAAGACCGGATAGGTTTCGGGCGTCAGTTTCGACTCCATCGCGGTGAACAGCACCGTCATGGCGTCATTCAGCGCGTCCATCCTGCGCAGATCGAAGACAGCCATGGTGTGGCGGTCTTCCGGCAGCATGTTCATGGCCGTCTCGTAGAACGTATCCGCGATCTCGATGCCGACGGCCAGCCCGGTCTTTGTCTCCGCTCCCTTCAGGAAGCTGTAGGGCATCGCGCGCCCCAGCGCCGGCTCCTCGGATGCGATCATCCAGTCGGCATAGGGAGCGCAGACCGACGCATACTCCACCGAGGCGGTCAGGCACGTGACGAAGTAGATGAACTCCAGCCGCGTGTCTCCGCCGAAGGGGCTGGCTTCAAAGGCCGTCTGCAGTTCGGCCAGATCGATGCTGTCGTCTCCGTAAAGCTCATCAAAGCAGAGACCGTCCACCGGGCCGCCGCCATGGTCGAAGAAGATCAGGGCGTAGCGTTCCGCGGGATAGGCCGCCACGCAGTAATTCAGGAAGAAGCTCAGCGTCTCCGACTGGCCCATGCTCATCAGCTTCTCGGTGCGGTAGACCTCAGTCATCTCATTGTTCTCACCGATGAGCTGGATGGTATTGTGGTCGGAGGGAATGGGCGAATGCCAGCGCCGCGTACCTCCGGTGAAGACCACCACGTTGATCTTCTCCCGGTCGTACCCGCTGATCTTCATGGCGTTCAGGGAGTTGGAGGCATAGGCGCCGCCCACCAGTCCCGACTCGAGATCGGTGCCGGTCATATAGACCATGACCGTCAGCTCGCGCTTCGGGGCAGCCACCGCGTTGATCTGCGGGGCGGCCCCGCTCCTGCTGACACGCAGCTGGGCCAGGGCGTCCTCCGTGATCGCGGTCTCCTCCTCGCCATGCTTATCGAGATACAGGTTGAGCACGCAGACCGCGGTCCCGTCCACCATGGTAACGTACATCTGATAGGACATGCCTTCCAGCGTATGCTCGGGCATCACCACGTAGCGGTATGCGCCGATGGTCCGGGTCTCGATGCCTTCGGCGTCCTCTTCGTAGTATGCGGCCAGTTTGACGTCGGCGTCCTCCTCGTTCATGCCGGCCGGAAGCTCATCGGATTCATCCAGTATCACCATGGACACAACCAGATAGTATCCGTTGAAGAACGCCAGATGCGCGTCCATTTTTTCCATCATTTCCAGGATGATTTGGCCGGTGCCGTCGGCATGGATCTCAGGCTGGGCCGAGGCGCTCCGGGTCAGGATGGTCCAGCCCACGGGCTGCCGGGAATGGAGCGTCATATCCCCCGCGGTCACGGTCACGCTGCCGTCCGCCGTGATGCTGACGGTATCGCCGTTCTCGCTCTGGTTCTCCTCTTTTTCGGCGTCCGGTTTTTCATCCAGCTTGGTCATCAGGACGTCTGACAGACGCGCCGGCAGCCAGGTCGGTGCTTTCTCCTTCTCCTGCTGGGCAAGGGCCAATGATGCCGTCAGCACAAGGCACAGGCTCAGCAGAGCGCACAGGATGCGTTTGAACATGGTAGAAGCCTCCCATCACGATACGATTGCGTCAACGGACGCGGACCGGAGCCGAGGCTTGCCCGCGGCAAGGGCGAAAAGCGCTGCATCTCAGCTGCATGACCGTGTTCCGTTTTCGCTGTCTCTTCTCAACCGTTTCCATTATAGGGGAAGAGCAGGGCAAAGTCAAGCAGTTTATGGGTCGGTCCCCGCTCGCGGCAGTTTTCGGAGACGCGGCCGGTTCGCATCGGCGCGTATGGATGGTGCCGGAACACCCGAACCGAGTGCTTTAGGGCGAGCGTACAGAGATTCGGGCCGCATGATCGCGCTGATGCTTTCCCTTCTCTCCCCGGGGGACGCGGCAGCGGTGCATGCGGCAGCGGTTCGGGCGCTGTTTGGCAGGCCGACCCATCGGAGCGCGCAGCCGTGTACTTGAGCACATCCGTTTTGCGCGATTTAAAGCGATTTTATGCGAAATCTTCAAATTGATGCATGATTTCGCCGGAATTACATCCGTCCTTGTATATTCTGACCTACTTTGACCTACTATGGTGTTTGACTATCTTTGACCTATTGGCTATAATACAGTCACAGTCCGGAAAGGACTGGCCGGGCGACCGGATCAGATCAACTCGCCCCTACGGGCGTTCAGAAAGGAAGCTGCATTATGTATACCATCGTTCCGTTCAACCGCCGTGCCTGCCGTCCCGATCCTATGTTTGACTTTGCCGAATCCCTCATGCGTCCCTTCTTCGAGATGGGCCGTCCCGCTCCGCAGACCTTCCGCACCGATGTGAAGGAGACCCCTGAGCAGTGGGAGCTGTCCGTGGAACTCCCCGGCGTCAAGCCCGGGGACATCAGCCTGCAGACCGAGAACGACCGGCTGACCGTATCCGCGGACGTCAACACCGAACGCAACGAGCAGCGCCAGAACTATGTCTACACCGAGCGCCGCACCGGCCGTATGAGCCGCTCCTTCCCGCTGGACGGCGTGGATCAGGACGCCATCACCGCCGCCTACGAGAACGGCGTGCTGAAGGTCACCCTCCCCAAGCTGGCTCCCGCCGCGCCGAAGGAGGCCCGGAAGATCGCCATCACCGGCGTCGAGCCCCAGCCCGCGGAGGACAGCACCGCCGAGTGAACCACGCGTAGCGGCCTGCCGGATGCACATGGCATCAACTCTCCGAATGCAAAAATGCACGTCCGTCAGGGGCGTGCATTTTTGCGTCAGGAGCGGCTGAGCAGGTTTCCGAACTTGACCTCGCAGATCTCGCGGAAATAGTCGCAGCGATCCAGCAGTTCCCGGTAGGCGCCATGGTCGATCAGCTGTCCGTCCTCCAGAATGAGGATCTCATCATATTTGCTCACCAGCTTGCCGGAGAAGTTGTGGGACACGAAGATGACCGTTTTGTCCTCATAGCTCAGCGCCAGCTGCTCGATCTCGTAGGCCGTCATGATGTCCAGGGTGGAGATCACTTCGTCGAAGATCAGGACCCGGGCGGAAGCCAGCAGACTGCGGGCGATCTCGATCCTGCGCTGCTCGCCGCTGGAGATGTTGCGGCCCTCGTCCTCAATGGAGCGATCCAGGTTCAGCTCCACCCGGGCATCCGTCAGGGCACCGGCAAATTCCGCCTGCGAGTACGGGCGGAAAAGCCCGATGTTCTCCTCCACCGTTCCGGTGAAAAGGTTGACCTTTTCGTTCAGGTAGGAGATCATCCGTCCCAGCTGCGCGCTGCTGAACCGGTTCAGATCCACCGACCCGACGGTGATCCTGCCCTCCACGTTCCGGAACCAGTGCTTCAGCACCTTGAACAGCGAACTCTTTCCGGAGCCGTTCCGCCCGACGATCAGGTACTTCTTCCCCTCCTCAAAGCGGTAGCTGAAGTCCCGGATGATGCTCTTCTCGCCGATCTTCAGGCTCACATGCTGAAACTCGATGTCGCAGCTCTCCGGGAGCGGCGCGGCATCCTCCCGCGCCTCTGTCCTGCGGGCCGCGGCAGAGGGCTCGCACAGCTCCTGCATGCGCTTGACCAGCTGGCGGACAGAGCGGATGTTGTTGATGTTGATGAGCAGATTCTGCAGCGGCGAACCCAGATCGCTGGCGAAACCCTGTGCGGCGACCACCGTGCCGATCATGATCTCGCCCTCCGCCACCATCATCAGACCCATGCCGATGCAGAGCACCTGCATGAACCACGCCAGCAGCTGGCTGACGCTGTTGGCCAGGTTCAGCTCGTAGTCCGCCTCAAAGCGGGCATCCTCGGCGCCGGTGTTGGTCACATCAAAGCGCTGGATGATCTGCTTGCTGATGGCGTAATTCTTGATGGTGGGATAGGCGACGATGTACTCCTTCAGCCGCTGTGTGAACCGCGAGATGGCGTCGGAATAGCGGACGTTCTGCTGGTTCAGGCGCCGGGCGAACAGCAGGGGGATGAACATGGTCACCACGCCGAAGATGAGGATCGCGCCGGCGATCTTCGAATTCAGCAGCATGAAGGAGCCGCCCATGATCACGATGGAGAAGATGGAGGACATCAGCCCCACCACCTGGGTCAGGTAGCGCTGCTCCAGCAGATTGATGTCGTTGGTGAACAGGGAGATGTACTCGCCGCTGTCGGAATACTCCGACAGGCTGGATATGTCCATCTCGAAGAGGTTCTTGAACAGACCGTGCTTCACGTCACGCTTGGCGTTGCAGATGAAACGGGTCTTCAGTGCGCCGAAGGAGAAGGAGATCATCCTTTTCCCGACCCAGATGATGAAGCCGAAGGTCAGGGAGCGGATCAGGACGATCCGGGCCGCTCCCGGCACGGCAGCATTGAAGAGCCCCTTCAGCCAGAAGTTCAGGTAGGAACCCAGCGCAGGCTCGGCGATCATCAGTCCGAGGAGGAGGACGATATACCACCCGCTCTTCAACAGGATGCGTTTCAAATCTCTTCACCCTCCCGCAGGCGCGCGGAGATCATCAGGGCTCCACGCGCACCAGCTGCCAGATGAAGCCGGTGTCGGTCTCTACCAGATACCACTCGTCCGCCCCGTTGGGATAGACCGCATAGATCTTCGCCAGGCGCGGGGCCACCAGCTGTCCTTCCTCGTTCCATGACAGATCCACCGTCACGGTCGGCTCCGTGCTGCCGTTGCGATAGTCCGTCAGGGTGGCGCCGTCGATGACCAGCACCTCGGTGCCGATCTGATCCAGCCCCCGGCGATAGACGATGTTCCACGTGCCGTTGAACCGGTCCCTGTCGACCTCGGCGGGAACGGCATCCAGCCCGCTGTACCAGATCAGTTCCGTGTACTCATCCGGGCTGGCATACAGCTGCAGCACATGGTCGGAGCACCAGTTCATCTCGAAGCTTCTCTTGAGGCCGGGCAGCTGGAGCTTGGTGCCCTCCACGGAATAGTCCGACTCCGCAAACGGGGTCTCGAAGCTGTCGCGGTAATCGGCCGCCTTCTCCTCGGTGAAGACCATGAACTCAGAGGGGATCAGCGTCACCGTGCCGCCGGAGTAGTACGAGGCCACGCGCCACGCGCCGATCAGGCTCCTCTCGGGCGCGGGAGCCTCCTCGCCCTCCTGTGCCAGGGCGAACACGCCCAGCGCCGCGTAACAGGCCACCAGCAGCATCGTCACGACCAGTACCATGTTCTTCTTCTTCACGGGAATGCCTCCTTGTGGATCGGCCGCAGCCGTATTGTCAGATCAGCCACATGATGAGCATCAGCAGCCCGTAGGCCACCAGCCCGGTCAGCATGATCAGGTCAAACCCGATCAGCAGCTTGCCGAGGATGTACCGCGGCTCGCTGTATCCGGCCTCCGGGTCCTGTTTCTCCGCTGTCTGCTTCACCATATGGCATTTCCTCCCCGCACCTTTTCGCGCCCCGATGAGCGGCACCCGAATAGGATGAATTGCCGGACCTCTGGCGGCATTATATCAGAGAACCGCACATATTTCAAGCTGATCCCATCATTGTTTGCGCGCGGAGCCGCCCCGACGGAAGGTCGGCCTTCGCCATCCCCGGCGGGAGCGATCCCTTTCGTGCCCGGGATCCGTCCGTGCGCCGTCTCCGGCTCTGTTCAGGGGATGAACGCGTCGCGGAACACAGGCAGTCCGCGGTCTTTATCCGACAGGATCAGCGGCGCACCGTCCACCCTGTAGCCCTCCGGAGACGCGTCCCCCGGATAGGCTCCCGTCATCTCCGGCCAGTCGATGCCGATATCGGGATCGTTCCAGGCCACGCCGCCTTCGTCGTCGGCATGATAGAAATCGTCACATTTGTAGCAGAACTCCGCGCGGTCCGAGAGGACCAGAAAGCCGTGGGCGAACCCTTTGGGGATCAGGATCTGCTTCCGGTTTTCCTCCGTCAGCAGAATGCCGAAATAGCGGCCGAAGGTGGCCGATCCCTTTCTGAGGTCGACGGCGGCATCATAGACGGCTCCCCGGATCACGCGGACCAGTTTTGCCTGCGGATACCGCTTCTGAAAATGCAAGCCCCGCAGGACCCCCTTGACGGACGAGGACTGGTTGTCCTGTACAAAGGTATAGTGCAGGCCCGCTTCCTCCATATCCCGCCGGTTGTAGGTCTCCACGAAGGTTCCCCTGTCGTCCCCGTGGACCGCCGGCGTGATCACGCACAGGCCTTCAATGCCGCCGGCGTCCCGCTCGATCTGAATCTGAGCCATCTGATCAGCATCCTCCAGTATTCGTCTTGCAAGGGAGAAACACCCGCATGCTCCCGCATGAAAGCGATTATGTCCGAAGCGCGGCCGCGCCACGAGGGGCCGCGAGGCGGCAGCGCCCTGCGGTCCGTCATGCCTGACGGCACGCGTCCGGGCCGGTGTTACCGCTTTTCACCGTCCAGCCCGTATTTCGTCGTCCTGGTCCTCTTGCCCTTGCTGTTGTATGTGTACACAAGGCAGTGTGCGCCGTCCGTGCGTTCCACGGGGTTTCCGGCCGTGTCATAGAACCGGTCTTCCGTGACCCGGCCATCCTCCCAGGTGCTGCGGCATTCCGCGTAGCCCTCACTGTTCATCACGGGCTCGCCGTCCGTTCCCAGACAGCAGCGCGAGATGAGGTGACCGTCCGCGTCATACCGATAGCGCAGCGCGGCGTATCCGCCCTTGCAGAGCGTCGGGCTTCCGTCGGCGAGGCGGTACTCTTCGCGCTCAGGAAGGCCCTCGGCGTTCCAGGATCTGACGATCATCTCATACCCGTCCGCGCATGGCACAGGCCGGCCTTCCGCGTCCAGGTACCGTTCCTCGGACAGGTTCCCCGCTTCGTCGTATGCGTATGCCACCTGGCAGTACGTGTCGTCCGCGCTGTAGGGCAGCGCCTCGCCGTCAACGCCATAGTTGGCGGCCCACAGCAAGTTCTTCTTTTCGTCGTAGGTGCGCATCGCTGCCGCGTACTGGCCCTTGTAGAGCACCGGCTCCCCGGCCGCGCCGTAGTAGCGCGTCACCGCGGCGTTGCCGTATTCGTCCCGTTCGTACGCGATGCTGGCATATCCGTTCGCCAGCACGATCGCCGCCCCGTCCGGTCCGTAATAGTCCGTCCGCACCAGCTGACCGCCTTCATAGGTCTTGCGGAAGGACGCGTATCCCGCCTTGCAGTTCATCGGTTCGCCCGACGCGTCATAG
>CACXHY010000009.1 GCA_902767565.1 uncultured Eubacteriales bacterium
GCATGGAGTGGGAGATCGACACCACCAAGCCCTTCGATCAGGGTGACCTGTACATCGTGGGCGGCAAGGAGACCAGCTACTACGCGCCCGCCAGCATCCAGCGCGTCACCATCAAGACCGTGAACGGCGAGCCCTTCGATCCCGCCGCCACTTATGCGGTCATCACCAACAACTTCTGCGCCGCGGGCGGCGACACCTACGCCGTGTTCAACCGCGCCTACGCCGAGGGCTCCGGCTATGACACCTCCATCCCGATGGACGAGGCGCTGATGGAATACATCACCAACGTCCTGGGCGGCACCATCACCGAGGCTGCCTACAGCGCGCCCCAGGGCCGTCTGACCATCATCACCGCCCCCGCCGAGGAAGAGGCTCCCGCTGAGGAGACTCCCGCCGAGGAGACCCCTGCCGAGGAGACTCCTGCCGAGACTCCTGCTGAAGAGACCCCTGCTGAAGAGACCCCTGCCGAGGAGACCCCCGCTGAGGAGACCCCTGCCGAGACTCCCGCTGAAGAGACTCCTGCTGAGGAGACCCCCGCTGAGGCTCCCGCTGAAGAGACCCCCGCTGAGACCGCCGACGAGGCTCCCGCTGAAGAGACCCCCGCTGAGGAGACTCCTGCCGAGGAGGTCCCCGCCGAGACTCCCGCTGAGGAAGCCGCTGAGGAAAACAAACTGGCCGGTATCTGGAAGACGGATAACGCTGCTTACTCCCTGGATCTGCAGGACGGCGGCAATTTCGTGCTGACCTTCGCCGAGAAAGCCATGGAAGGCACCTGGGCTGAGGAGAACGGCAAGGTCGTGCTGACCTTCGCGGATCGCGATCCCCTGGAACTGACCTTTGACGCCGAGGCCGATACGCTGACCTACGCCGGCGCGGAGCAGACCCTGGTTCTCCGGCGTGCGGAAGCGGCCGAAGAGAACGCCGAGGAGGCTGTCGAAGAGGCTGCCCAGACCGTTGAAGAAGCCGTGACCGAAGCGGCCGAGGGTACCGAAGAAGCTGTGACCGAGGCTGCCGAGACCGCGGGAGAGACCGTGACCGAGACCGTCGAGCAGGCCGAAGAGGCTGTGACCGAGACTGTCGAGACCGCGGAAGAGGCCGTGACCGAGATCGTCGAGCAGGCCGAAGAGGCTGTGACCGAGACTGTCGAGACCGCGGAAGAGGCCGTGACCGAGATCGTCGAGCAGGCCGAAGAGGCTGTGACCGAGGCTGCCGAGACCGCGGAAGAGACCGTGACCGAGACCGTGGAGCAGGCCGAAGAGGCTGTGACCGAGAACGTCGAAGAGATCGTCGAGGAGGCCGTCGAAGAGGCGGCCGAAACCGTCACCGAGGAGACTGCCGAGGCGGCCGAAGAAGCGCTGACCGAGGCTGTCGAGGAAATCAAGGAAGAAGCCGCCGAGACCGTGGAAGAGGCCATCGAAGGCATCACCGAGGGCGATGACCACGAGGAGGATGTCTCCGGGCTGTTGGGCACATGGAAGTGCCAGGATAACGAGCAAACGCTCACCCTCAATGAAGACAAGACCTTCGTCTGCACCTACGGCGATATTGTCGTGAAGGGTACCTGGACTGTGGATGACGCCTTTGTTGTGCTGACTTCCGAAGAAGGCCAGATCGTCAGGCTTTCGATCGAGGTCGATCCGGCTGTCCTGATCTATAAGAGCGAAACGGAAGAGACTCATATCCTGGAACCCGTGAAGACTGAGGAAGCGCCGGCCGAAGCCGCGTAACCGATGAGTCATCCGTTCGAACCATCACCGGCGGGCAGCGGTCCATCAGCGGCCGCTGCCTGCCTTCTGTTTGAGGTAAAAGTAGCCATGACGGAATACGGATATGCACAGGCAGCGGCCGACGGGACGGCGCGCACGGCGGACGAACAGGCCGTGAGAGAAAAATACCGGCGGATCACGGAGCGGCTCATCCTTCTGAATCGCACCATCACCACCATGGAGAGCTGCACTTCCGGCCAGATCGCTTCGCTGATCACGGACACGGAAGGCGCGTCCGCCGTTTTCCGGGGCGCGGCCGTGACCTACAGCAACGAGGCCAAGATCCTGGCGGGCGTCCCGGCGGAGGTGATCGACCGGTTCGGGGTCTATTCCCCCGAAACCGCGCGGGCCATGGCGGAGGCGGCAAAGGAGACCTTTCACGCGGACCTGGCGATCGGGGTCACCGGCAGCTTCGGGAATACGGATCCCAACAACGCCGACAGCGTCCCCGGGGAGGTGTTCTTTGCAATCGCATCCGCCGGGACGACGGCGTTTCACCGCTCCGTTCCGACCCAGCCCTCCCGCTATGCCTACAAGCTGTACATGGCGGACGCGATCGCCGACGAGCTGCTGAAGCGGCTCGACGCATGATTTGCCCGGAGGCCGCGGATCGGCAAGGGTGCGGCGCCCGCAAGCGCAGATCCTGCCGGCTTCATTGACACTTGCGCGGGGTTTGCCTATAATGGATCTGCAAGGCGGATCGCGGCGCGGTTCCGTCAACAGCAAAGCGAGGTCGATGTGATATGCTGAAAAAACTGGCTGCGTACGTTCAGCAGTACAAACGTGCGGCCATCCTGACGCCTGTGTGCATGATCGGGGAAGTCTTTATGGAGATGCTGATCCCCTATATCATGGCGGCGCTGATCGACAAGGGCATCAAGCAGTCGGATCTCGGCACGGCCGCCATGTACGGCGGGCTCATGCTCCTGTGCGCCATGGCCTCCCTGATGTTCGGCATCGGCGGCGGGCGTTTCGGCGCACGAGCGTCGGCGGGCTTTGCCGCCAACGTGCGCCGGGGGCTGTATGAAAACATCCAGCGTTTTTCGTTCGCCAACATCGACAAGTTTTCCACGGCAGGCCTCATCACGCGCCTGACCACCGACGTGACCAATGTGCAGAACGCGTTCCAGATGATCCTGCGCATCGCGGTGCGGGCTCCGCTGACCCTGGTCACGGCGCTGATCATGTGCTTTGTCACCAACCAGCGCCTCTCGCTGGTCTTCCTGGCGGCGGTATTCTTCCTTTCAATCTGTCTCTCGCTGATCGTGATGGCGGCGACGAAGCGGTTTTCCGCTGTGTTCGAGCGCTATGACGATCTCAACGCCTCGGTGCAGGAGAACGTCACCGCCATCCGGGTGGTCAAGGCGTTCGTGCGGGAGGAACACGAGAAGAGCAAGTTCAACGCGGCGGCAGACAAGCTGTATACGCTGTTTCTTCGTGCGGAACATGTCGTGATCCTCAACAGCCCGGTGATGATGTTCACCGTCTATGCCTGCATCCTGCTGCTCTCCTGGCTGGGCGCCAACGCGATCGCGATGCCGGGCGGGGACCTGACCACGGGACAGCTCACGTCCCTGTTCTCGTATGTGATGAGCGTGCTGGGATCGCTGATGATGCTCTCCATGATCTTTGTCATGCTGACCATGTCCTCCGCCAGCGCGAAGCGCATCGTGGAAGTGCTGGATGAGGAGCCCGGCATCAAGGCGCCGGATGATCCGCTGACGGAAGTGCGCAACGGCAGCATCGATTTCGACAATGTCACCTTTGCCTATAAGCAGGGCAGCGGCGAGGCCACCCTGAAGGACATCGATCTGCACATCGCCTCCGGGGAGACCGTCGGCATCATCGGCGGCACCGGCTCCGGCAAGAGCTCGCTGGTGAACCTGATCTCCCGCCTCTATGACGTGACGGACGGAAGCGTCCGGGTCGGCGGCGAGGACGTTCGCCGGTACGATCTGACGGTGCTGCGGGACAGCGTGTCCGTGGTGCTGCAGAAGAACGTGCTCTTCTCCGGTACCGTGCTGGATAACCTCCGCTGGGGCAAGAAGGACGCCACCCTTGAGGAATGCCAGGCGGCCTGCCGCGCAGCCTGCGCGGACGAATTCATCGACCGCATGCCCGACGGGTATGAGACCCGCATCGAGCAGGGCGGCAGCAACGTGTCCGGCGGACAGAAGCAGCGCCTGTGCATTGCCCGGGCCCTGTTGAAATCACCGAAGGTCCTGATCCTCGACGATTCCACCTCCGCCGTGGACACCGCCACCGAAGCCAGGATCCGCAAGGCCTTCCGGGAGTCCATCCCCGGCACCACCAAGCTGATCATCGCTCAGAGGATCTCTTCTGTGCAGGACGCGGACCATATCCTCGTGCTGGACGACGGCCGGATCAACGGATACGGCACCCACGAGGAACTGCTGAAGACCAACCGGATCTATCAGGAGATCTACGAGACGCAGACCCGGGGCGGCGGCGACTTCGACAAGCCCGAGATGATCGGAGGTGATCAGGTATGACGCGGAGAGGACAATTCGTGCCGAAACAGTCCATGAAGGGACAGTGGGCCATTCTCAAGCGCATCCTCGGGTTTGTGATGCAGCGCTATGCCGTCCACGTGGTGATCGTGGTGATCCTGATCGGGATCACGACCTGGTGCACCCTGCAGAGCACCCTGTTCACCCGCACGCTGATCGACGGATACATCAGCCCGATGGTGCGTTATCAGCAGCAGCAGGGCGTGGAACTGGCCGAGACCGCCGCGCAGCACACGGAGAGCGCCGCGGATGACAGCGCTTCAGCCGATGCATCCGAGGAGAAGACGAAGAATCAGGCCGTCAAGGATCCGGCTGTCGGGTTTCCGGAGCTTCTTCAGGAGATCTTCAGGCTGGCCGTGATCCTGGCTGTGGGCGTCCTGACATCCTACACCTCCAACCGCATCCTGTCGTCCGTGTCGCAGGGGACCATGCTGGCTCTGCGCAAGGAGCTCTTCGGCAAGATGGAACGCCTGCCCATCCGGTATTTCGACACGCATTCCCACGGCGACATCATGTCCATCTACACCAATGATGTGGATACGCTGCGGCAGCTCGTGGGACAAAGCCTGCCCACCTTTGTGGATTCCATCATCACCGTAGCCATGACCTTCTATTCGATGGTGACCATGAGCTGGCACCTGACCATCGTCTCTCTCGTGATGCTGGGCGTCACCATGTTCGTGTCCGCGAAACTGGCCAGCCGGGCCGGCAAGGGCTTTGCCCGGCAGCAGAAGACCCTCGGCGAGCTGAACGGCTACATCGAGGAGATGACCGGCGGCCAGCGGGTCATCAAGGTCTTCAACCACGAGGAGGAGGCGCAGGCGGGCTTCGACCAGCTGAACGAGGAGCTGCGTGACGCGGCCACCACCGCCAACTCGACCACCAACATCATGGGTCCCATCAACAACAACCTGGGGCACATCAGCTACGTGATCTGCGCCATGTCCGGCGCGCTGGCGGCCATCACGGGCTTCATCCCGCTGCAGATCGGCCAGATCGTCTCCTTCCTAGAGCTGAACCGGAATTTCTCCCGCCCCATCTCCCAGGTCAGCCAGCAGATGAATTCCATCGTGATGGCCATGGCCGGTGCGCGGCGCGTGTTTGAACTGATGGACGAGGAGCCCGAGACCGACGACGGCTATGTGCAGCTGGTCAACGCGAAGGAACTGCCCGACGGGACCCTCACCGAGACGGACGAGCGCACGGGCGTCTGGGCGTGGAAACATCCCCATCAGGACGGAAGCGGGATCACCTATACCCGCCTGGAGGGCGGCGTGACCTTCAACGATGTGGACTTCGGCTATACCCCCGAGAAGACGGTCCTGCACAACATCACGCTGTATGCCGAGCCGGGGCAGAAGATCGCCTTCGTCGGCGGGACCGGCGCGGGCAAGACCACCATCACCAATCTGATCAACCGCTTCTACGACATCCAGGACGGCAAGATCCGGTACGACGAGATCAACGTCAACAAGATCCGGAAGGACGATCTGCGGCGCTCCCTGGCCATGGTGCTGCAGGACACCCACCTCTTCACCGGCACCGTGATGGAAAACATCCGCTACGGGCGCCTGGAGGCCACCGACGAGGAGTGCGTGGAGGCCGCCCGCAAGGCCAACGCCGACGGCTTCATCCGTCGCCTGCCTGACGGATATGACACCATGCTGCGGGGCGACGGCTCCAATCTCTCCCAGGGACAGCGCCAGCTTCTGGCCATCGCCCGCGCCGCCGTGGCGGATCCGCCCTGCCTGATCCTGGACGAGGCCACCTCCTCCATCGATACCCGCACCGAATCCCTTGTGCAGCAGGGCATGGACGCGCTGATGCAGGGCCGCACCACCTTTGTCATTGCCCACCGGCTCTCCACGGTCAGGAACTCCGACTGTATCATGGTGCTTGATCAAGGCCGCATCATCGAGCGAGGCACCCATGATCAGCTGATCGAGCAGAAGGGCAAGTATTACGAACTCTACACCGGCAACCAGATCACCGCGTGATCCAGCCCGGAGCAAAAGAAAAGAACATGTATATCCGTTCTGTTGCGATCCGCTGGGACGAGATCGGCCCGGACAGCTGGCTGCGTGGGATCCCCGCGCTGGCCGGGCTCGGAACCCTGCGGCTGACAAAGCCCGTCACCTTCTGGGCCGGGGAAAACGGGAGCGGGAAATCCACCCTGCTGGAGGCCGTGGCCATCGCCTGCGGCTTCAACCCGGAGGGCGGGACCTTCAACTATGCCTTCTCCACCCGCGACAGCCACTCCGAGCTCCACGAGGCGATCCGGATCGTGCGGGACCGGAAGCCGAAATGGGGCTACTTCCTTCGGGCGGAGAGCTTCTACAACGTGGCCACGATGGAGGAGGAATACGCTAAGGGGCCCTTCGGAAGCCCGAATCCCCTGCATCTGCACGAGCGGTCGCACGGGGAAAGCTTCCTCACGGTGGTGCAGGAACAGATGCGGGAGGGCGGGCTCTATCTCCTCGACGAGCCGGAGGCCGCGCTCTCGCCCCAGCGCCAGCTGACCCTTCTGATCGAGATAGACCGCTGCGTCCGCGACGGCGCGCAGTTCATCATCGCCACGCACTCGCCGATCCTGCTGGCCATGCCCGGCGCGGAGATCCTGCACTTTGGAGAGGACGGCGTCACCCCCGTCGCCTTCGAGGATACCGAGAGCTGCCGGATCACGTCCATGATCATCAACGACCGTCAGCGCCTCTTCCGGCAATTGTTCACCGAATAACGGCATACGAAAACGACCGGTCAGAAAGGCCGGCCGTTTGCTTTGCGCGGGGAGATCCGCCCGGGTCAGCCGCGCGCGCCGAATCCCGCGATCCTGTCGATGGCCTCGCGGGTCTTTTCCGTGGAATTGAAGGCCGTCAGGCGGAAGTATCCCTCGCCGCTGGGCCCGAAGCCCACGCCCGGGGTGCCCACCACCTGGCACTCGTTCAGCAGTTTGTCGAAGAAAGCCCAGCTGTCCGTACCGTCGGGGGTCTTCATCCAGATATAGGGGGCGTGTTCTCCGCCGAAAACCTTGTAGCCGAGGCCGATCAGGCCTTCCCGGATGATGCGGGCGTTCTCCATGTAGCCGGCGATCACTCGCCGGACCTGCGCCTGCCCTTCGTCGGTATACACGGCCGCCGCGGCGCGCTGCACCGGGTAGCTGACGCCGTTGAACTTGGTGGCCATGCGGCGCTTCCACATGGCGTTCAGCTCCACGGTCTGCCCGTCGGAGGTCGTCCCCTTCACGGTGTGCGGGATCACCGTATAGGCGCAGCGGGTGCCGGTAAAGCCGGCGGTCTTGCTGAAGGAGTTGCACTCGATGGCCACGTCCTTCGCGCCTTCGATCTCATAGATGGAGGCCGGGATGTCACCCGAGGTGATGTAGGCGCGATAGGCGGCGTCGTAGATGATCAGGGCGCCGTTTTCCTTCGCCCAGTCCACAAAGACCTTCAGCTGGTCCTTCGTGAGCACGGTGCCTGTCGGATTGTTGGGGTAGCAGAGATAGATCACATCCACCGGGCGATCCGGGACCGGCGGCACGAAACCGTTCTCTTCGTTGCAGGGCAGATACACGAGGCGGTCCCAGCGGTCGCCGAGCCAGTCGCCCGCGCGGCCGGCCATGGCGTTTGAGTCGACATACACGGGATAGACCGGATCCGTCACGGCGATCACGGCATCCGGGGCAAACAGCTCCTGGATATTGCCGACGTCGGACTTTGCGCCGTCGGAGACGAACACTTCGTCAAAGGCGATGTCGATGCCCCGGCCTGCATAATCCCCTTCGCGTATGGCGTTGACCAGGAAATCATAGCCGAAGTCGGGCCCGTAGCCGCGGAACGTCTCCCGGTGTCCCATCTCCTCGACGGCCTCGTGCATTGCCCGGATGACCGCGGGCACCAGAGGCTGGGTCACGTCCCCGATGCCGAGGCGGATGATCTCCCGGTCGGAATGGGCCTGCTGATACGCTTTTGTCCGCCGGGCCGTCTCCGCGAACAGATAGGAGCCGGGAAGCTTTTGAAAATTCTCATTGATGCGCGGCACAGGCCTTTTCCTCCTCTTCAAACCAGTCTCCGTCAAACACGAATTCAGCCGTACCGCTCTGGTAGATATGACCGTCGGCGTCCCACCATACGTGGATGGTGCCGCCGGGCAGGGTGATATCGGCGTCGCGCTGCGCCCTGCCGGTCAGCACCGCGGCCACCAGCGCGGCACAAGCTCCCGTCCCGCAGGCCAGGGTCTGCCCGGAACCGCGTTCCCACACGCGCATGCGGATATGCTTTCCGTCATCGGATACGCGCGCAAACTCCACGTTGGTGTGGTGCGGAAACGCGGGATGACACTCGATCATGGGGCCGATCTCTTCGATATCCGCCGCGTCGGGATCATCCACAAAGAGCACCGCGTGGGGATTGCCCATGGATACGCAGGTCACCGTGCGGCTGACGCCGCCGAAGCGAAGGTGCAGCGCGGAAGCGCTTTCTCCGGGCGGGACCGTGACGGGGATGCGTTCCGGGTCCAGGACCGGCGCACCCATGTCCACGCGCACCTGTTCCACCCGGCCGTCCTCCACCGTCAGCCACAGCCGGCGGATGCCCGCACCGGTGGAGAGAGACAGCTCGGTCTGATCCGTCAGTCCGCGTTCATACAGATATTTCGCCACGCAGCGGCATGCGTTTCCGCACATCTCTCCCTCGCTGCCGTCGCTGTTGAAAATGCGCATGGAAAAATCCGCGCTGTCCGACGGTCCAATCAGCACCAGCCCGTCGGAGCAGATCCCGAAATGCCGCTTCGACATCTGAACAGCGAGCCGCTCGGGATGCGGGATCCTCTCTTCAAACAGGTTCACGTATACATAATCGTTGCCCGTGCCCTGCATCTTGGTGAACCGCACAGCCGCACCTCCTTCGGAAAACACGGAGAAGTATAACGGCAGATGGGGCACGGCGCAAGCAAAAATGCAGGAAAAGGACAGTTCAGACAGCAAAAGAACACAGGTTTGCGCGCCTTTGCTTGACCGGAAACAGTCGACATGATACAATTGTTACGGGCCGCGCGCTGATCCCGATTCATTCATTTTCATACGGCGCGGCACGAAAGGAAGGATCCCATGTTTGGCAGACGGCACGACGGCAGGCGCGTGAAGGGCATGGACCCCATCGTCAGGATCACGCCCTATCTGATGCCCATGCGCTGTGACGCACAGGTCTTCCTCCAGCACAAGATCGACTGGGAAGCCATGACGCGCTACATCGCCGAGCAGCAGAAGAAGGACCAGCGCCTCACCCATATGCAGATCATCATCGCGGCCTATGTGCGGGCGGTAAGCCAGCACCCGGAGATCAACCGCTTCATCATGAACAAGCAGGTTTTCGCGCGGAACAACTGCTCTGTGGCCTTCACGATCCTGAAGCACGGGCAGGATGCGGACAGCGGCGAGACCACGGTCAAGCTGAAGTTCGACCTCACCGATACCCTCTACGATGTGCGGGACCGTTTCAACGCCGGTGTTGAAGCGGCGCGGGACGAAACCACCAGCAACTTCGTGGATAAGCTGGCTTCCTTCGTGCTGGGCGTGCCCGGCCTGGCCACCCTCATCGTGGCGCTGGTCCGCCTGCTGGACCGCTACGGCATCGCCCCGGGCGTGCTGATCGAGGGGCTCCCCTTCTACGTGGGCATGTTCATCACCAACAACGCGTCCATCGGACTCCATCACGTCAACCACCATATCTACAACTTCGGCAATGTCAGCCTGTTCTTCGGCATGGGCCTGGTGGAGAAGATCGCGGTGGTGGAGAAGGGCGAGACCCGGATGAAGCGTTTCCTCCCCGTGGGCATCACGGCGGACGAGCGCGTGTGCGGCGGTGCGATCTATGCCCGCTTCTTCGCGGACATGGTGCGGTATCTCGATCATCCCGAGCTGCTGGAAGTGCCGCCGGAAACCGTGCATTTTGACAAGGGCGTCGAGTATCACGAGGAAAAGATCGGCAAAACCGAATGACAGTCCCGCCATTCACGGACCCTCCCCCGGCTGCGTCAGGCCCGGGGAGGGTTCTGTTTCGGAGCGATTCCTTCCATGAGGAGTTGATGTTCCCATGTCTGTTTCTCCGCTTTCTCTGTTCCTCACCTTTGCGAAGATCGGCCTGTTCACCTTCGGCGGCGGGTACGCCATGATCCCGCTCATTCAGCGGGAGGCGGCGGAGAAAAAGGGATGGGTGACCCAGGAGGATCTGCTGGATGTGGTGGCCATCGCCGAGTCCACCCCCGGGCCCATCGCCATCAACGCCGCCACTTTCATCGGCAGGAAGACTGCCGGGGTCCCCGGCGCGGTCTGCGCCACTCTCGGCGTGGTGCTTCCCTCCTTTGCGATCATCACGGCCCTTTCCTTCGCGCTGCAGGCCTTCTCCGGTTTGAAGCCGGTGCAGTACGCCTTCTTCGGCATCCGGGCCGGTGTGATGGCGCTGATCCTCAGGGCGCTGTGGACACTTTTCAGAGCCTGTGACCGGAACGCATTCACCTTTGCACTGATGGCGGCGGCCTTTATCCTGGTCTGCGTGCTGAAGCTCAGCAGCATCCTTGTGATCGTGATCTGCGCCGTTCTCGGCATTGTCCGGGCCCAGACAAGGAAGGTGAAGACATGATCTTCTTTGAACTTTTCCTGACGTTCTTCAGGATCGGGGCCTTCACCTTCGGCGGCGGTTATGCCATGCTGCCCCTCGTACAGGAGGAGGTGCTGGGACACGGCTGGATGGCAGCGGAGGACATCGTCGATTTCATCGCGGTCAGCGAAAGCACGCCCGGTCCCTTCGCCGTCAACATGGCCACCTATGTGGGCATGGTCACGGCCGGGTTCGGCGGCGCGGCCTGCGCCACCCTGGGCGTGGTGCTGCCGTCTTTTCTGGTCATCCTGATCGTGGCGAAGTTCTATGAGCGGTTCCGCAAAAGCGAGCTGGTGAGCGGGGCCATGTCCGGACTGCGGCCCTGCGTTGCGGGACTCATCGCCGCGGCCCTCGTCAGCCTGGGCCGGAGCGTGCTCTTCCCGGCAGGCTTCCTCTTTGACGCGCGCTTCTTCGTCAGCGCAGGCGTCTTCATCCTCATAGCCCTTCTCGCGTTCCGGAAGGTGCACCCGATCCTGCTGATCCTGCTGTCGGCCGCGATCGGGATCGCAGCCGGCTATCTCCTCGGCTTGTAAGAGCAAGCGAAAAGCCCTGCGCGATGTCAGGGCTTTTGTGTTGGAGCAGCTCAGCCGTTGCCGGAGAGACAGTTCTGATACAGGATCTCCTCGATGCTTCCGTCTGTCAGATCGACGGTGACCTCATAGTGACCGTCGCCTTCCTGCCACTCCCAGTCCTCGCGGCCCTGTCCCCACAGGTCATACCGGAGAACGACCACGCGGCGGTCGTACAGGACGCCCAGCTCTTCATTCTCGTCCAGCTCAAGGCGTTCCCACTCGAGGGCGCCGTAGGTTTCACGCAGGGCGGCGCGGGCAGCCGCGTCGGCGTCATCCCGGCTGATGACCGAGCCCGCCATGGCCCGGTGCGCGGCTTCATCGCTCGTGTCGAAGCCCGTGTCGACCGTTTCGTAGTGATAGGGCCCCGCATCGGCATAGGCGGAACTCTCGGCGGCGGACCAGCTCTCCGTCATCTCGAATGTGCTGCGCACTTCGTCCGCCATCATGCCCAGCTGCGGAGCGCCCCAGGCCTCGGCCTTGTAGCCGCCCTCGGTGCTCTTGCCGTCATGGGTCCAGAGGATCTCGACTTCCCCATCGCGGACGACCGCCTTGTAGGTTCCCAGCAGCCACGGCAGTGCGCCTTCGGAAATGGCGGGCTGCCAGTAGATGACATAGCTGCCGTCCTCCTGTTCCACCACCGTGCGGACAAAATACTCGTTCATGCCCTCGGTGACGCCATACTTCTCGGCCAGCGCGTGCTGGGCGGCGTTCACCGCCATGTAACGGGCGCTGTAGGCAGGTCCTCCGTCGGCAAAAGCCATGGCGGTCAGCAGCGCCAGGATCATCGCAAGGATCGCGATCCGTTTCATCGGTTGATCAACTCCTTTCGCCGATAGAACGAAAGATCCGCCGCGATTCTTCCCGCCGGGGCACTCATTTCTTCAGTGAAAATGTAACAGTTACCGTGGCGGAGAAGGTCAGCCTGCCGGGGGTGATGGAGGTTCCGTAATCCGCCTCGGCCTCCTCGGTATCCATCGCGGCTCCCTTGGCTCTGGCGTAGTTCACGCCCACGTAGGTGGAAGTGTTCTCGGTGATGGAGATCACGTCCCCCAGCTGCAGACCGGCGGCTTCCGCGACCAGCGCGGCCTTTCTCCGGGCTTCCCGCACCGCCGCCATGAGCGCCTCGTCGTTGAGATCCTCGCTGCTGCTGGAGTAGCTGATGCCGTCACAGCTGTTGGCGCCGCTCTTCAGGGCGATGTCGATGATCTCCCCCACGCGGGTGATATCCCGGACGGTCACGGACAGACTGTTGCTGACCGCGTAGCCCGACACGACGGATGTGCCTGTCGCTTCATCGTAGCGGTACAGGGTGTTCACATAGAAATAGTTGGTGCGGATGTCATCCTCCGGGATGCCGGCTTCTGTCAGCGCCTTCCTGACGGCCGCCACGGCATTGGCGTTCTGACGGGAAGCCTCCGAGGCGTCGGCGGCCTGGGACTCCACGCCGATGCTGAGTACGGCCGTGTCGGCCTCCACCGTAAAGGTCGCCGTGCCCGTCACGGTGACGGTTATGTCGTCGTCATCCGCCAAAGCAGCCATGGGCAGCAGCACAAGAGAGAGGGCCAGGACAAGAAGTGTCAGTCGGTGCATATTCATGGATGCAGCCTCCTTCGTTTGTATTCCCTTTGACAGGACGAACCTGAGACGCGCGGGATTCCCGAAAGTTCCCCGAAATCCGATCGAAGCGCAAAATTCTTGACGCTTCCCGGCGATGGGACTATAATCGCCTGGAAGGGAGGGATACCATGGCATCGGATATCCGGATCTGTGTGGTGGGCGGCGTCAATGTCGACATCGCGGGAACGCCTTTTCAGCGCTTCCTGCCGGGTGATTCGAATCCGGGCACCGCAACGCTCTCCCTCGGCGGCGTCGGGCGCAACATCGCCGAAAACCTGGCCCGGCTCGGCGCTCACGTGCAGCTGGTCACGGCACTCGGGGACGACGCGTTCACCGACTGGATCCGCAAGGGATGCACGGAAGCCGGCATCGACATGTCGCTGAGCAAGATCGTGCCCGACTGCGCATCGGGGCTCTACCTGTGCGTCAACGACGAGGCAGGCGATCTGTACGGCGCGGTCTCCGACATGCGGGCATGCGACGCCATCACCCCAGCCTTTCTCGGATCCCGCCTCCCCGCGCTGAACAGGGCGGACGCAGTGGTGCTTGACGCCAATCTCCCGGAAGAGACTTTGGTCTGGCTGGCTTCGCATGTGAGCGTTCCCATGGCGGCGGACACCGTCTCCCTGCGGAAATGCAGACGGCTTGCCCCCTGCCTGCGCTCGCTGTTCCTGCTGAAGCCCAATTTCGCGGAGGGTTCCGTGCTGGCCGGACTGACGCCGGAGGAAGCATCGCCGCAGGAGACGGCGGCTCTGCTGGTCCGCAAGGGCGTGCGGAACGTCCTGTTGTCCCTCGGAGAAAGAGGCGTCTGGTACGCGGACGGACTGAACGCGGACCGGGAACCCTGTTTCCCGGGGAATGTCGTCAGCACCAACGGCTGCGGCGACGCGCTCTTCGCCGGCGCTCTTATGGCGATGATGAAAGACCTGCCCCTGCGGGAGGCGGCGCGCTGCGGACTGGCTGCCGCCTCGATCTGCGCCGGAACGGCTGCCGCCGTCAACCCCGCCATGACCTGGGCCTCTGTGGAGGCAGTCGCGAGATCAAGAAAAACAGACTGAATTCGGTTTATGTGCCGGATCATAAGGAGGAATCAGCATGAATCCCGAGACCATGAAGCAGTACCTCTCCGTATCGCCCGAAGTGCAGGCGGCGCTGGACGCCGGCAAACCCGTCGTGGCGCTGGAGTCCACCATCATCTCCCACGGCATGCCCTACCCGAAGAATGTTGAGACGGCCCTGAACGTGGAACGCATCATCCGGGAGCACGGCGCCGTTCCCGCCACCATCGCCATCATCAAGGGACGGATGACCGTGGGATGCACGGCAGACCAGATCGAGTATCTGGGCAAGCGCGGCCTGGACGTTCCCAAGGCCAGCCGGCGGGATTTGCCGGTACTGCTGGCCCGGGGCGAGGATGGCGCCACCACCGTCACCACCACCATGATCGCCGCGGCCCTGGCGGGGATCCGGGTCTTTGCGACAGGCGGCATCGGCGGCGTCCACCGGGGGGCGGAGACCACCATGGACATCTCGGCGGACCTGGAGGAGCTGGCCCAGACCCCCGTGCTGGTGATCTGCGCGGGCTGCAAATCCATCCTCGACATCGGGCTGACCCTGGAGTATCTGGAGACCAAGGGCGTCCCGGTCCTGGGGTATCAGACCGAGGAGATGCCGGCCTTCTACACCACGCACTCCGGCTTCAAGGTGGATTACCGCATCGATTCAGCGGAGGAGGCCGCCAGGGTCTTCCGGGCCAAACTGGACTGCGGACTGCGGGGCGGCATGCTGCTGACCAACCCGATCCCGCCGCAGTTCGCCATGGATCTGGACTACATCAACGCCAACATCGACGCCGCCCTGAAGGAATGCGAGGAACTGGGCATCACCGGCAAGAAGGTCACGCCCTTCCTGCTGGACAAGATCCAGAAGCTCACCGGCGGCGCGTCCCTGGAAGCCAACATCCAGCTGGTCTACAACAACGTAGCCCTGGGCGCCGAGGTCGCCAAATACATCTGACACCGCTTTTGCCCCGCTGCGGCGGGGTTTTGTCATATTTCCGTCATAAATCGGGAACATATCCTTGCCCAAATCCGTTGAATGTTGTAAAATACCCGATGTCCGACAAGGAGGTATCCCATGATGAAACGCCTCTTGATCCTGCTTACCGCGTGCCTGGTCCTGCTTTGTCCCGTTGCCCGTGCCGAGGAGCCGGCGACTCCGCGGGAGCCCGTGCTCGTCGACAAGGGACTGGATCTGGGGACCGCGTCCGTCCACTGGCCGCAGGTCGAAGGCATGGCCGACGAGACCCTGCAGGCTGCGATCAACGGGATCCTGAGCGAGGCCGCCGGGGCTCCAGCGCTGACCGGCCGCATGGGGCTGGTGATGAACGCGGAACCGGCGCTGACCGCCGGGTGGGAGGGCGAGATCCGCGGAGATGTCCTCTCCTGCTCCCTGTACGCGGAAGGGCCGCTGGAGACGGACCGTTTCCGCAGCGTGCGCCGCGGCGTGACCATCGATCTGCGGACGGGCGAGCCCGTCGCGCTGGCGGATCTGTTTGCCGACCCGGAGGAAGCCCTTGCCGCGCTGGAAGACACCCTGTCGGAAACGGTAGCCCCGGAGCTCAGCGCCCACCTGGCGAACAGCGACCTTCTCCCCCTGCCCGAGGACTTTGTCATCACGCCCGCGGGTCTGACGCTGCTCTACCCCGCGTCTCAGCTGTCCACCCTGTCCGACCGGGCCGGAGCCGTGACCCTGTCCTGGCATGAGCTCCCGGCGCTGGACGGATCCGAGGACGGGATCCCTGCCCGTTTCGGGCTGACAGCCGTGCGGCAGAACGACGGAGACGCCCTCATGGCCTGCTTCGCGGAGGGCAGCATCCCCGGCATCCCCGCCGCCATCGGCGACGAAGTGACCGCGCTGACGGAACGCTGGCATCTGCCCGCCGAGCCGGATCTCTATGAGGGCGGACGGTACGTGCAGCTGGAGGACAGCCGTTTCCGGGGATGCTGGATCATGACGGACGATCTCGGGGCCGGCATCAAGGACTTCACGGGCAGCAAGGTCCACGGCATCCGGGCAGACCGCTTCAGCCTTTACGGGCTCACCACGGGCCAGAGCGAGCGGGAGGAGGTCCGCGAACTGCTGGGTGACCCGCTCTCCGTTGTGGAACTGGACCGGGACGCCGCGGACGCCATGCGTCTGCCGGAGGGCGTCAGCGAATACCGGCAGGCCGGGGAATACCGGCTGAGGCTGCATTTCGACACGGACGGCACCCTCGTCAGCGTCTTTCTTCTTCCCTAAACTCATCATCATTCCGGAGGAAACATGACCGCAGAGAGATCCAAAAAGCGCAAACAGGCCAAGAGCTACTCCGCCGACGGCATCGCGGTGCGCGTCATTCTGGGCGTCACGCTGATCGCGGTGGGCGTGCTGGTGACCCTGGCCTGTGTCATCGGCATGAAAGACGGCATCTTCGGTCCCATCGGAGATTTTGTTTTCAGGATGACCGGCTCCATGGCCTGGGGCATCCCGGTGCTGCTGATCTGGGGCGGCGTCGTCGCCTGCGTCAGCGCCCAGCGCAAGACCCACCTGAGGCCGTTTTTGATCGTCTGCCTGATCTATGTGCTCGTCTGCGGCTTCCTGGCGATCGTGTCTTATCTTCCGTCGGACGAGATCGGTGCCAGCACGGCGTGGATGGACGCGATATGGAACCGTAACGCGAACGACCAGAACATCTTTCATTTGGCAGGTTATTATGCACAGGCCGTAGGTCGCAATGGCGGCGGGATGCTCGGATATGTTGTGGCGTGGCCTTTGTGGAAACTCGCGGGCCCCATCTTCGGCGCGATCCTGATGGTGCCGCTGATCGTTCTGGCGGTCCTGTGGCTGTTCCATTTCAAGCCGAAGGCCTTCATGGAACGGCTGCATCAGCGGGGAGAACGCGCCGCGGAGAAGGAAAACGAGAAGGAACGCAAGCGGGAACAGGCCGTATGGGCCCAGGATCCCCGCTACAGTCAGGCGGTGCAGCAGCGGTCCGCCGCGCAGCCCGCGCCGGCAGCCTATCCGCAGGCCGCCACCGCGCAGAACGTTCAGCCGGCCTACGCCCAGCCCTATCCCTCCGGATACGGCGCACCGGCCGGGCAGGCTCAGCAGCCCGCCGTGCGCGGCTTTGCCCCGGTACCGGAGGAGAACGCGTACACGCCCCCGGCCCGGGAAAGCGGTACCAGACAGGGCCGGTTCTTCTCCCGCCTGTTCGGCTCGCATAATGAGCCGGAGGAGGAAGCTCCCCTGCGCAGCTCTCACCGCCGCGAATCGGCCCCTGCCCCCGACAGCAGCCCGGTCCCGGCAGCCAACGAGCCGGTCCGGAACTATTCGGACGCGGCAAGGACCGAACCGCAGGCACCCCCGTCCCGTCCCATGCGGGAGGTGCTGGACCGGACGGGCCGGGACGCGGACACCGAGACGGTGCCGGAGCTCTTCCAGCCCAGGCGGCAGCGCACTTCCCGGGTGTTCTCGCCGGAGACCGTCGTCGAGGACCCTGTTCCCCCGGACGCTGTCAACACCGAACGCAGATCCAGACGCAGACGGGCGCAGTCCGAGGCGGAAGGACCCGCGCAGCCGGAGCAGGCCCCGGGCGGACTTCAGCAGCCTGTGGACTCCTGGCAGGATGACGCGCCGCCGTGGGATGAGGACATCGTCGCCCCCGCCAAACCTGTGATGCCGGTGCTGAAAGGGCAGACACGCTCCGACGGCAGCGCCCTGACCATCAAGCCGCCCCGCAGAGGCGCGGAGACCCTCGGCGGGAGCAAGGGCAGGAAGGCGGATGAGCAGGCGGAACAGCTTCGGATGTACATCGCTCCCAGTCTCGACTTCCTCCAGCCCGCCATGATCTCGGCCGCCGTCAGCCCCGAGGAGGATTCCGTCCGGGCCCGCAGGCTCGAGGAAACGCTGGCCAGCTTCAAGGTGGATGCCGTTGTCCGACACATCACCCACGGCCCCGCCGTCTCCCGATTCGAGCTGGAGATCGCCCAGGGCATCAAGGTCAGCAAGATCACCTCCCTGGCGGACAACATCGCCATGGATATGCAGGCCAAGAGCGTCCGCATCGAGGCGCCGATCCCCGGCAAGTCGCTGATCGGCGTGGAGGTGCCCAACCGCAGCGTGACCACCGTGGGCCTGCGGGAGCTGCTGGAAAGCCCTGCCATGCTGGAGGATAAAGACCCGCTGACCGTGGCCCTCGGCAAGGACATCGCGGGCACGCCCGTCACCTGCAACCTCTCCAGGATGCCGCACCTGCTGATCGCCGGCGCCACCGGGTCCGGCAAGTCGGTCTGCATCAACACGATCATCAATTCCCTGCTGTACCGCACGACGCCGGAGCAGGTCCGCCTGATCCTGGTGGACCCCAAGGTGGTGGAGCTGCAGTGCTACAACGGGTGTCCGCATCTGCTGCTGCCGGTGGTCAGCGATCCCCACAAGGCTTCCGCGGCCCTGGCCTGGGCGGTGGACGAGATGATGGCCCGCTACAACAAGTTCACCAAGGCCTCCGTGCGCAGCATCGACGGCTACAACGCCCATCTGCCGGAGGGCGAGAAGCCCATGTACCGCCTGGTCATCATCATCGACGAGCTGGCCGATCTGATGATGGTCTGCAAGCGGGACGTGGAAGAGCGCATCTGCCGCATCGCCCAGCTGGCCAGGGCCGCCGGCATCCACCTGATCGTGGCCACCCAGCGTCCCTCGGTAGACGTCATCACGGGCCTGATCAAGGCCAACATCCCCAGCCGCATCGCCTTCAAGGTCACGAGTTTCGTGGACAGCCGCACGATCCTGGACGGCGGCGGCGCGGAGCAGCTGCTGGGCTGGGGCGACATGCTCTACAAGCCCATGGGTTCCTTCACCCCCACGCGCATCCAGGGCTGCTTCCTCACCGACGACGAGGTCAACCACATCACGGATTTCATCAAGAAGAACTGTCCCGCCCAGTACGACCCGGATATCATCGAGATGCTGGAGCACACCAGCGATGAGGACCCGGCGGGTACCCCCTCGACCGACGATTTTGCCGCCGAGGAGCCGCAGGATCCCGGGGACAGCAGCCTGCTGGCCCAATGCATCGAGATCGCCGTGCAGGACGGCCAGGTGTCAACCTCCATGCTGCAGCGGCGGCTGCGGGTGGGATACTCCCGGGCCGGACGTCTGGTGGACGAGATGGAGAAGCGCGGCATCGTCTCCCAGCAGGACGGCTCGAAACCCCGCATCTGCCTGATCTCCCGCGAGGAGTTCGAGCAGATGAAGGCGGACGGGGAGATCAAGTAACCCGCCCATCGCGCAGCGCACAGAAAAACGCCCTCAGGGGCGTTTTTCTGCGGGAAGAAGGGATTCAGCGAAGGGTCTTCTCCTTCTCCCGGTCCAGGCGGAAGGAGACCGCGCTCTTCAGGTACTCCAGGTACCGGGGGTCCCGGCACATGGCTTTCTCCGGATTGTCCGAGATCTTGGCCACGGCGCGGCCGTTCACGCTCTGCAGCTTGATGACGATATTCAGGGCGCGCTCGCAGGTGTCGTTGGAGCAGAAGGTGCCGATGCCGAAGGAGACCTTCACCCGGTCATGGAAATGGTCGTACAGCGCCTGGGCCCGGTCAAAGTCGAGACTGTCGGAGAAGAGGAGCAGCTTCGTCCGGGGATCCACGCCGTAGGACTGATAGTGGCGGATCAGCTTTTCGCCCCACTCGTAGGGATCGCCGCTGTCGTGCCGCACGCCGCTGAAGTTGTTGACCATGGAGCGGTTGAAATCATACAGGAAGAGGTCCGTGGTGATGGTGTCCGTCAGGGCGGTGCCGTTATCGCCGCGGTACTCGTCGTACCAGTCCTCCAGGGCGTAATGGTTGGTGTACGCCAGGGGGATCTCGTCGATGCCCTGGTACATCTGCACATACTCGTGGGCATAGGTGCCGATGGGCGTCAGATCGTACTTCATGGCGAGATACACGTTGGAGGTGCCCACGCAGTTCTTCGTCTCCGTGGCCAGGCGGCGGACCACCTCGTCCTCCCACTCCCGGCTCAGACGGCGGCGGCAGCCGAATTCCGCGAACCGGAAGGTATAGCGGCCCTCGCGGAATCCCGCGATCTTGGCGTCCAGCCGCTCCTTTGCGGAAGCCAGCAGGGTGTCGTAATCATAGGTCATGCGGAAATAGACCTCATTGACGATCTCCAGCAGGAAGATCTCGAACTGCATGGCGGAGAAGAGCGGGCCGCGGACCGTGACGGACAGCTTCCCGTCCTCCGACAGACCGGTCTCCACATAGTCGCGGATGGGGCGCCACAGCCGCAGGAATTCCACATAGTCCGGCTTGATGAAGCGGATGGAGCGCAGATAGTCCAGCTCCTCCTTCCGGAAGGTGAGGGTGCACAGATGATCGATCTGGGCATCGATCTCCTCCAGCATCTCCGGCGTGAACACGGCGCCGGCGGTCCGGCAGCGGAAATCGTACTCCCCCACCAGATTGGTGTGCTTGTGGAAAATGACCTGATCCATGTTGAACTTGTACAGGTCCGTATCCAGCAGCGAAACAATGATCGGTTGGAGCTTCATGGGATGACCTCCTTGCAGTCAGCTGTCCATTGTCAGCGTGTTTTCGTCGGGTCTTCTTCCGAGGATGAGCGCGAAGTGCGTCGCCGCTCCGTCGCCGGGATCCACGCCCAGCGCGGTCTCCGCGTCGCAGCGGATCCATGGAAGGGTATATCGGGCCAGGTAGAGCCGCCGGAAGGCATGCTGCGGATCGATCACCGCCATCAGCTCCTCCATGCCGTAGGAGAAGTAGTTCTCGGCACACTCGCGGTCCCAGTTCTCGGTATAGTGAAACTTCAGCAGCAGGTGCGTCAGGTTCCTGCGGATCCCGATGGGGCCGTGGGCAGCCTCGAAGCTCGCGATCTGCCAGTCCGGCAGCAGGCTCCGGATCCTCCTGAGAACGGCAGGCGGTGTCACGGCACCGTCGTCCTCCGAGACGTACATCATGTCCCGCACAACGATGTACCGGGGCCGCGTGTCATGCAGAAGCTTCCGGATGACGGCGGTATCGAAGCCGTAGTGGAAGACCTCGTGAAAGACGGATGAGAAGTTCACGGCGATCTGCTCCGGGGGGACGCCCAGTTCCCGGATCTTCTCCGTCACGTCTTCCGGATCGCTGAAGAACCAGGCACCTTCCCTGGCCGCCTCGCGGGCCGCAGCGATCATGGCCCCGTCGATGTCGAAGCCGATAAAGCGCATGGAGGGAAACAGGTCCGAGAGAAAGCGGATCAGGGAACCGTCCGCGCACCCGTAGTCCACCACAAGGGACGCGCCGGGGATCTTGTCCATGAAGAAGGCCTTGTCCCACATGGAGCGCCGCATCCGATCGTTGTAGACGGCGTAATCCTCGATATCGGGCATGGTCCCCGCCTCACACCACCGCGAACTGGCAGGAGCGCAGCGTCTCCAGCGCCGCCTCGTGCTTCGCCGGGGTCACGCCGGCGCAGAGGTCAGCCTCGACCTTCATGGACATCTCAGGGAAGAAGGCCTTCAGCAGCAGAGCGTTGGACACCACGCAGATATCCGTGCACAGCCCCACGAAGGTCGCCGAGAAGGCTTCCCCGCCGGTCAGCGCGGCCGCGGTCTCCGGCAGGTCGCGGCTGCCGAACGTGCCCTTTTCGATGAAGGAGGCACCCTTCCCCTCCAGCGCTTCCGCGATGACGGCGTTCAGCTTCCAGCCGTCCGTGCCGCGGATGCAGTGCGGGACCGGCAGGTTCTTGCCCTCCTGCGTGTCCATGTAGTCCTCGCCGTGGGTATCCATCGTCACGATGATATCGCCGTCCCAGCCGCGGATCCGCTCCGCCACGGCGGGAACGATAGCCTGCGCCTCCGCGGTCCCCAGCGCGCCGTCCACAAAATCCTTCTGCATATCCACCACGATCAGCAAGTTGCGCATAAGCCGGCCTCCTTCGAAGATATATTTGTTAACAATTTCACAATATCACAGATCAGACGTTCTGTCAATAGAGTTTGTGAAGAAAATATCAATATGACTGTTCACGCCTGATTCTCTTCCGCCTTGACCAGGTCCCAATAGGCGTCCATCTCCGCCAGGGTCATGCCCTGCAGCTGTTTGCCTTCGGCGAGGATCGCGGCCTCCATGCGCCCGAAGCGGCGGATGAACTTGGCCGTGGCGGCGGAGAGCGCTTCCTCGGGATCCGCACCGGCCAGCCTGGCCACATTCACACAGGCAAAGAGCAGATCGCCCAGCTCCATGGCGGGGTCCCGGCCGGCGTCGATCTCCGCCAGCGCCTCCCCCGCTTCCTCGGTCACCTTGGGCAGGGCTTCGGCCGCGGTGTTCCAGTCAAAGCCCACCTGCGCTGCCTTCTTCTGGACCTTGGCGGCGCGGGTCAGCGCAGGCAGCGCGGCGGACACGTCCCGGAGCACCTCGGACTGGGTCTTCTGGTGCCTCTCCTCACGCTTGATCTTCTCCCAATTCCCGGATACTTCCTCCGCCGTCTCGCAGTGATCGCTTCCGAAGATGTGGGTATGGCGCCGAATCATTTTGCGGCAGACGGCGGTGGTCACGTCGGTGATGTCGAATTCGCCCGCGGACCGGCCGATGTCCGCGTGGAAGACGATCTGCAGCAATACGTCGCCCAGTTCATCCGCCAGGTGGTCCATGTCCCCGTCGTCGATGGCGCCGGCCGCCTCGTAGGCCTCCTCGAGCAGGTATTTCCGCAGGGTCTCATGGGTCTGGGCGCGATCCCAGGGGCAGCCGCCCTCCCCCCGCAGCGCAGCCATGATCCGCACGAGATCGTCGAACCCGTACCTGTCCCGGCTCATGAGATCCGCCGGCGGTACCACGGCGCAGACCGTGTGGTCGTAGGATGGCTGCCGGTCCAGTTCGCACAGGGCGATCCGCAAGGGCTTCCGGCTTGTTTTTGCGGTGCTGGGGCAGAAGACAACGGACGCCTCATCCCCGTAGAGGGAGGAGAGCCGCAGCTTGACCTCCCCCGCCAGGATCCGGTCGTCGATCTCGGTGATCAGCAGCGGCCAGGCGGGATCGGGCGTCACCTTCGCGATGTCGGAGGCGCTGACGGTCAGCCAGCCGTCGCAGGCGACATCTGCCTCCGACAGGGCCACATCCGCGGCGGAGATGCCGGGGATCACGCGCAGCGCAGCGCCGTCCGGCTTCAGTTCGCGCAGGCAGCGCACCGCGCCGTCGAGCACCGCGTCCTGCACGGCAAAAGTGACGGGATGATTCCCCGCCTCGAGCCACAGCGCTTCCGCCATGGCGCGGTGCATGTCGTCGAAGGAATCAAAGCGTTCATAGTACCCGTCGAGATCTCGGAACGCGATGCCCTGCTCCGCAAGCCACTCGGCCGTGCGGTGGCGGGCCGTGCGCAGGATCAGGTGCCTGGCGTCGCGCAGGGCCTTTTCGGCCTGGCGGGTGAGGTAGTTCGGGCTGCCCGGTCCGAGCGTGACGACGGTGATGCTGCTCATTTCATAAACCTCCTGACGATGCGCTGCACCTTTCCGGGCAGATTCTCCACGTTGATGGTGCGGGATGCCAGTGCGACAAACGCGTACAGCACCACGCCCACACCCACGCACAGGATGATCCCGGCCATCAGCACGACGCCGCTGAGCTGATCCGGGCTGCCGAAACAGAAATGCCACAGCGCCCAGACGACGCCGCCCATCACCGCAGCGCAGCCCAGCGGTTTCAGCACGATATCGACCGCGCTGAAGCGGTAGCCCGTGTATTTGCAGACATAGTACAGGTTCGGGACCATGCTGACGGTATAGCAGAGCAGCGACGCCCAGGGCGCGCCGTGGATGTTGATCTGCGGATCGCGGACCAGGGTGTAGTTCAGGCCGATCTTCATCGCCACGCCGACGAACAGCGTGATCATGGGGATATACTGCTTGCCCGCGCCCTGCAGGATGCCGCTGGTCGCCTGCACCATCGTGAACAGCACGATCGTCAGCGCAGACACCTGCAGCAGCTCGGCGGCGATGTTCAGGTACTGGACCTCGTAGCCGCTGCGGTAGCACATGTACAGGATGGGCTTGGCCAGGATGCTCATGCCGATCGAGCAGGGGAAGCCGATGACCGCCGCCATCTTCAGGCCGATGCCGGTCTCCCGGGCCACGAAGTCCCGGTCCCCGCGCGCCAGTCCCACGGCGATATCCGGCACCAGGTTCGTGCCCATGGCCATCGCGATCGCGGTGGGCACATTGATCAGCGTGATGACCGGTCCGGTATACGCGCCGTAGAGGATGCGCGCCACGTCCTTATCGATGCCGGAGCCCACCATCAGCGGGCGGATCATATGGCTGTCGATAAAGCCCGCCAGCGGCACGATACACGCTCCGAGCGTGATCGGCACCGCGACCAGCATCAGCTGGCTCAGGATCCTGCCGGTCGACAGGGTCGGCGCGTCGGGGTCCTGGACAGCCTCGTCCAGCGCGCTCGAGGACCTGCGGTGCCTCAGCAGCATGTACAGCAGCGATACGCCCTCCGCGATGGTGGATCCGAGCAGGGCTCCCGCGACGCCAAGCGCGATGTTGGGCGTCTCCCCCTGCCGCATGCCGACCGCCGCCAGCGGCAGGGCCACGAACACGCGGCCGATCTGCTCGATCAGCTGCGAGATCGCCGTCGGCACCATGTTGCGCTGCCCCTGCAGAAAGCCGCGATACGCGCTCATCACGCACACGAACAGCAGGCTCGGGGCGATCGCCATAAAGCCCAGACGCGTATCCGGGTCGTTGTGCGACTCGGCCAGCACGCCGGCGAGCGCGAACATCAGCACCGATGTGACAACGCCGAGCAGCAGCAGGATGCGCAGGGCAACGCTGAAGATCCGTTTCGCGTTCCGGGGATCATTGCGCGTGACGTAATGCGCCATCATGCGCGAGATGGCGACGGGCAGACCCGCGGAGGAGATCGAGAGCAGCAGGTTGTAGGTCGGATACACGGTCGAATAGACGCCCATGCCGTCCTGGGTGATGATGTTGGTCAGCGGGATGCGGTACAGCACGCCGACGACCTTGCAGATGATGCCCGCGACGCCGAGAATGGAGACGCCGCCGACGATGCTTTTCTCTTTTTGGGTCATATGTCAGCCCCCTTTTCGGGCCATATGCGCGGTCCGCCTTCGCGTTCTGTCTCAGATCTTCCGCCAGGCGTCCCGGTGGAAGAAAGCCAGGATCGGGAACAGCTCCAGACGGCCCGCCAGCATCAGGATGCTCATGACCGCCTTGGAGAAGCTGCCGAATTCAGAGAAGCCGCTGGCTCCCGCGCCGAAGCACGGGCCGATGTTGCTGACGCAGGTCAGGGAGGCGGTGAAGTTGTCGATCAGGTCGAACTTGCCCTCGAAGGAGATCAGCAGGCCGCCGAGAAGCACCAGAAGCACATAGACGAAGGCGAACACCGCCACCTGGTGCAGCATGGTCTCATCGATGCCCCGGCCCTCGAAACGAACGCGCTGCACGCGGCGCGGGTTGAAGGTGCGGCCGATCTCACGCTTGCTCTGCTTGAGCAGCAGGGCGATGCGCATGGTCTTCATGCCGCCGGCGGTCGAGCCGACGCACGCGCCGCAGAACATCAGGCAAAGGATGATCGCGCGGGCAGCGATCGGCCACAGGTCCGTGGTGTACGCGTCGATCGTGAAGCCGGTGGTGGACATCGTGGTCGCCACATTGAAGAACGAGTGCCGCAGCGCGTCGCCGAAGTTGCCGCCATGGGCCGGCGCCGCGATGATGCAGGCGATCAGCAGCGCCGATCCGCCGAACATGCACAGGAACCACTTCAGTTCCTCGCTCTTTGTAAAGTCCCGCCAGCGGCCTGTCACGATGGAATAATACAGGGCCAGGTTGATGCTGAACAGGGTCATGAAGACCGTGATCACGATCTCCACGGCGGGCGAATCGTAGTAGGCGATGCTGGCCGCGTGGTTGCTGAAGCCGCCGGTGCCGGCGTTGCTGACGGCGTGGAGCGCCGCGTCATAGGGTGAGAGCCCGCACAGCATCAGCGAGATGAACTCCATCAGCGTAAGCGCCGAATACACGATGTAGAGGATCTTGGAGGAATCCGTCATCTTCGGCGCGATCTTCGACAGGGAGGGGCCGGGACTTTCCGCTCGCACCAGGTGGGCGGAGCGTCCCGTCAGCTTCGGCAGCAGGGCCAGGCTCAGCACCAGAACGCCCATGCCGCCGATCCAGTGGGTGAACGCCCGCCAGAAGCCGATGCCGAAGGGCATGACGCCCTCGAACTGATCCGCCGTCAGCACCGTCGCGCCGGTGGTGGTGAAACCGGACACCGACTCAAAGAAGGCGTCGAAGAAATTCGGGATGAAGCCGCTCAGCATGAAGGGCAGCGCGCCGAACAGCGACATGACCATCCAGGAAAGGGTCACGATCATGAAGCCTTCCTTGGCCCGCAGGTTGGAGGTCTGCGGCTTCTCCAGCAGATGCATGGGTAGGCCCACGACCAGGCAGATCAGCGCCGACAGCAGCAGCGCCAGCACGTCCCTGCGCTCATCCCCGTGGGCCCAGCCGATGATGAAGGCGGGCAGCATGCAGATGGCTTCGATCACCAGAATGGTGCCGAGCATCCGGAAGACGAGTTTCTTGTTCATGTGCGGATTACCTCGTTCAGATCGCCCAGTCCCGCCTCGCAGGTGATGATGATCACGCTGTCGCCGCTCTCGATGTGGTCGTTGCCGAAGGGCACGATGACCTTGCCCCGGCGCGCGATGACGGCCACCAGGGTGTTCTCGCGCATCTTGAGGTCCTTCAGGGGGACACCGATGTATTTCTCGCCTTCGCGGGCGATGAACTCAAGGGCTTCCGCCTTGCCGTCGATCAGACGGTAGAGCTTTTCCACCTTGGTGCCGTGGCCGCCGATGCGGGCCCGCACATAGCGCAGGATGTAAGCGCCGGTGATCTGCCGGGGACTGATGATGGTGTCCAGTCCCATGCGGTTGATGACGTCGGCGTAATTGACCCGGTTGTTCTTCACGATCACCTTCGGCACGCCCTGGGTGGAGGCGTAGAGGCCTGTCATCAGGTTCTCCTCGTCCCGGTTGCACAGGGTGATGAAGGCGTCCATATTCTGCAGGCCTTCCTGCTCGAGCAGCTCCTGGTTGGTGCCGTCGCCCAGAAGCACGTTCACATGGGGCAGATCCTCGCTCAGCAGGGTGGCCTTGTCCGGATCGATCTCGATCATGGTGACGTGCATGCCCAGGGGCGTGATCATTCGCGCCAGGTAATAGCTGATGCGGCCGCCGCCCAGAATCATGACGTTTTTCACGGGATGGGTATCGCGGCCCATGTAGCGGAAGAAGTTGGTGATGGCGATCTGGTCCCCGGCCACATAGACCCGGTCACCGGCCTGAATGGTGAAATCGCCGGTGGGAATGCTGACCTGTCCGCCGCGCTCCACAGCCGCGAACAGCACCCGGGGCAGCCCGGGGAGCCGCGTGGGCACATCCCGCAGCATGCAGCCGGTCACGGGATCTTTCGGCTGCGCCCGGAACTCCACCATCTCGATCAGGCCCTTGGCGAAGGACTCGATGTTGCTGGCGAAGGGGAAGCGCAGCAGCTTGTTGATCTCCAGCGCGGTCGCCCGCTCCGGGTTCACGGCCAGATCGATGCCCAGCTCGTGCTGCAGCAGGGTCAGGCTCTCGTTGTACTTCGGGTCGCGGATGCGCGCGATGCAGTACTTGGCGCCCAGCCGCTTGCCGATCAGGCAGCAGAGCATGTTGATCTCGTCGCCTGCGGTGGCGGCGATGAGGATATCGGCATGGGCCGCTCCCGCGTCGATCAGGGTCTGCGCGTTGGCGCCGTTGCCCTCCACCACCATCACGTCGTACAGATCCTCGCAGCGGTGCAGGACGTCCTCGTCGTTGTCGATGATCACCACGTCATGCGCTTCGTTCGTCAGATTCTCGGCCAGCGTCTTGCCAACCTTGCCGGCGCCGACGATCAGAATTCTCATAGGGCAGAAACCTCACTTCCGCACGGTCAATGGGACAAGCTCCGGACACGGGGCCCGGCGGGCTCTGCACGGGCAGGCGTCAGTTCCGCCGCTCCTACAGAAAGCCATTTTACATTGTACCACAAGACGCGTGTTTTTGAAAGCGTCGGCGCCACATTCCTTTCATCATTGCAGGAAAACAGATGAGCGCGGCGAATCAATAATCAGATACATCTCCGTCCCCTGTTCCGGTGTCAAAAAGCGAGGAGGAAACTGACACATGAAGGTACTGCTCATCAACGGAAGCCCGGATCCCCGCGGATGCATCCACACCGCCATGACCCTGGCCGCTGAGGTGCTGAACGCCCAGGGCATCGAGACCGAGGAGATCCACATCGGCAACAAGGACATCCGCGGATGCATCGGCTGCCGCCGCTGCAAGACCACGGGCCAGTGCGTCTTCAAGGATCTGGTGAACGAGGTCTCCACCAAGCTGGCCGAGGCGGACGGCATCGTCATCGGCTCCCCCGTGTACTTCGGCAATCCCAACGGCACGGTGCTGTCCTTCATGCAGCGCCTGTTCTACAGCTGCGGCTGCGATCTGCACATGAAGGTCGGCGCGTCGGTGGTCTCCTGCCGCCGCGGCGGGAACAGCGCCACCTTTGAGGCGCTGAACCAGTTCTTCGGCATCAGCGGCATGCCCACCGTGCCCGCCACCTACTGGAACGACGTGCACGGCTACAAGGCCGAGGATGTGATGGCGGACGTGGAAGGCGTGGAGACCATCCGCAACATGGCCACCAACATGGCTTTCATGATCAGGTCCATCCAGGCGGGCAAGGAGCAGTTCGGCAAGCCCGAGGTGAAACACCTGCAGTTTACCAACTTCATCCGCTGACCGGCCTTACCGCCGCCGTCCGGAGGGAGCCACGCTCGCGGCTCCATCCGGTTTTCCTTGAGCAGCGTGTCCGAAGACCGTTTTCATTCGAGAGGAGAGACCACCCATGAAGATCCGCCGCCTTGCCCCCTTCCTGCTGTGCGCCGCCCTGCTGTTGAGCGCTCTTCCCGCCCTGCCGGAGGAGGCGAAGGAGATCAACGAGCCCGACATGGCCGCCTATGCCGCCTGCGTCAACGGCCTGGCCGTGGAATACGGCATCCCCGTCATCCTCTGGGACTGCAGCGTGCATGTCAATCGCGGGGAGCTGCGCGTGAACTACCCGATGTATGTGGAGGCGATCATGGGCTGCTATCCGGTGCGCACTGTGCCCGGCAACGGCGGGGACAACGCCGTGTTCGAGGAGGAATCCGCCTTCGAGGCCGCGGCGAACTTCGGCCCCGGGTTCAATCTCGGCAACACGCTCGACGCCACCAGCTTCAACATCAACAACGTCGCCGCGAACGAGCAGGGCTGGATCGTGAAATGGGGCGAGAAGGACGGAGACGGCCATGTCCTCCCCCGCGCCTTCGAGACCGCCTGGGGCCAGCCTCTCACCACGCCGGAGATCGCGGACTACATCATCGGGCTGGGCTTCAACACCGTCCGCATCCCGGTCACCTGGGCCGAGCACATCGACGACAAGGGCAACATCGATCCCGTCTGGATGGCGCGGGTGCACGAGATCGTCGACTACTTCTACGACCGGGGCGTCTATGTCATCATCAACCTTCACCACGACGGCGGCGCCGACGGCTGGATCGAGGCCACCGAAGCCTCCTACGATGCGTATTCCGCCCGCTTCTCCCGGGTCTGGACGCAGATCGCGGAGTCCTTTGAGGGATACGACGAGCGCCTGATCTTCGAGAGCATGAACGAGGTGCTGGACGGAAACAACAGCTGGAGCGAGCCCACCGCCGATGCCTCCCGCTGGATCAACGCCTGGAACCAGCTCTTTGTGGACTCCGTGCGCGCCACGGGCGGCAACAACGCAACGCGCAACCTGATCGTGATGACCTACGGCGGCGGCGGCGCGGAGGGGAACTTCACCCGTTTCGTTCTGCCGACGGACACCTGCGAAGGCCATCTGATGATCACCGTCCACAACTATGATCCTACCGCCTTCACCTGGACGACCGCCACCTGGACGCGCATGACCGCCCGCTGGAGCGATGCCGCCCACGGCTCCGTCCTCCGCCGCGAGTTCGCCCTCTACAAGCGCTGGTCCGACCGCTTCGGCGTTCCGATCGTGGTGGGCGAATACAACGCCGATCCCAAAGCCTACGCGGATTACGACTGATTTGGGACGCTCCGGTTTCGGCGGCCTTCCGCGCAAACACCACGCATCGCGCGGGCGCGGGATGTTCTGCATGCCGGGATCGCGGCGTCATGCGCGGCATTCATACGGTCATCAAAAATGATTCTGTGATCGGGACATGCGCGGCGGATCCGCGGTTTGGGGATGAGGCCGGGACGGGGCATGACGCCGGTTACGGTGCGCTGCTGTTCAGCCTTCGCATGGCCGGGCGGCAGGAGTTGCACCCGAATATGCCTTTCATGGGGTCCGGGCAGCGCTTCCCTGCCCGTCCTCCGCAGGAGCACCGTACACGGAGTCCGGAGAACGCTTTCCCGCGGAATGCGTACCTCTTCCGTTTGCATCTCCCCCGCACCACGGCAGCGGAGAGGAGGCCGGGCACGGGGAACGGCAACACTGCGCAGAGAATTTCCTCGTTTTCATGAATTCATAGTACTAATTGCCGCAGGATTGTGATATAATGATGCCACTGATTCCAATCAGGAGTGCGCGAGCCTTTGGAAAGAAAACGGGGCGTTCCTGAAGGGAGACCCGGGCAGGCCGGATGCGCTCCCGCGGCGGCCCGGCGTTCCTGTGCCGGATGGCCGCACCAGACACCGGGCGGAAAGGGCGCTTCTATTACGTGGGCGCACTCATCCCCGGAAGCGTCCAACCGCAAGATGAACGGATCGGAGGCAGGTTCTGCGATGAAATGGATCATCAGGCTCTTTACGGTTCTCTGCGCCGTGCCGGCGCTGGTCCTCGGAGGCTGTGGCGCCGAAAAGAACGAAGCGGCGCCGCAGGCACTCATCGAGCGCATCGTGATCACCTACGCGGCCAACGGTGAGGTTGACGCGCAGGCTCGGGAGGCCCTTGCGGCAGCCGACCCCCTGCTCGCGGAGAAGTGGACCCGCATCATGGACCTGTGGGAAGCGCCCGTCGCGGTGAACGCCGCGCTGCCGGACGATCTTCCGGATGACGACACCCTCTGCCTGGTGGTCCTCGGCTTCCAGCTGAACCCCGACGGTACCATGCGGGATGAGCTGATCGGGCGGCTGAACGTGCTGCTGGCCGCCGCGGAGCAATATCCGCGGGCGATCATTGTCTGCACAGGCGGCGGCACCGCGGCAAACGATCCTACGGCCACCGAGGCGGGCCGGATGGCGGAATGGATCACGGATCACGGAGTGGATCCTTCCCGTGTATACGTGGAGGACAAATCCCTCACCACGGCCCAGAACGCCATCCTCACCTTCGACATCCTGGAGGAGCGCTGCCCGCAGGTGACACAGATCGCCATCATCTCCAGCGACTATCATATTGCCACCGGCACGCTGCTCTTCGGCGCGGAGGCGATCCTGCGCGACAGCAACGTCACCGTGACGGGCAACGCGGCGTGGAAGGCCCCCGGCGGCTCGCTCTCCGTCATGTTTCAGGCCGGCGCGCTGATCGAACTGTCCGGGGACGTGGAAACCGCGTTCGCGATCTATTATGAGACCTATGACATCCACGAACTGCCTCCGCTGCACACGGAAACGGAGAATGCTGAGGATATCGGGGTGGACAGGGAATGCGTCTATCAGGTCGCGCTGCTGCAGTCCCTCGCCCAGGGGCATTTTGACGGCATGGTCACCGTGGGCGAGCTGAAGAAACACGGAGATACCGGAATCGGCACCTTTGACGGCCTGAACGGCGAAATGATCGTGCTGGACGGCGTGGTCTACCGGGCCGCCGGCGACGGCAGCATCGAGATCCCGCCGGACAGCGAGACCATCCCCTTCTCCAACGTGACTTTTTTCGAGCCGGATATCACCCTGACGCTGGAAGATGTCGCCGATATGGCGCAGCTCCGGGAACGACTGAACGCCGCGGTGAACGAAAACGGCAGCAACCTGTTCTACGTGGTCCGGATCACGGGCACGTTCTCCTTCATCAAGGTCCGCAGCGAGGACAAGCAGGAAAAGCCCTACGGCAATCTGGACGTGGTGCTGGCCGCAGACCAGTACGAATACGACTACGAGAACATCGCTGGCACCATGGTCGGCCTGTACTGCCCCTCCTTCATGGGCGGACTCAACAGCGTCGGCTGGCATTTCCACTTCATCACCGAGGATCTGACGCGGGGCGGCCATGTGCTGCAAGTCAGCATCGGCAGCGCCGAGGCTTCGCTGGATACGACGCCCGGCTTCGCGCTGGCGCTCCCCGAGACGGACGCGGATTTTCACAGCATGGATCTGAGCATCGACATGGATGAAGCCATCAATCGCGCAGAGACGGCCACATCCTCGGATCCCGCTCCGGAGGCGGAGGAGACCGAGACCGACCTGTCAGACCCGTAACGGGACACGTTTCGCGGGGATCCCGTGACGCATAATGAGGTCTTATGAGCAACACCAAAGCATTCAGGCGGTATCTGCTGTACCCGACACACGCGCTGCGGGGATGGCTGCTGCTGCCCCACGGCGTGCAGCGTCTGGATCAAACCGGCTGCGAGTTTCTGTCAAAGCATGACTACGCGCTTCTGCTCGACTGCGACGGGCAGACAGACATCGCGTACAACGAATTACCGGAGGCAGACCGCGCCAGGTACGATGACTGGGAAAAGCAGGCCGTCATCCGCCGGTGCGAGGGTGAGGAAGCGATGCTTCTCCCCGAACAGAGATACCGCTATTACAACAACGCTACAAGGACAATGTGCAGTGATCCATCACCGGCAAATGCAACTATCGGTGCCGCCACTGCTTCATGTCCGCGCCTCACGCGGCGACAGGCGAGCCGAGCTGGGACGAGCTGATGACCATGCTGGACGCCTTTGAGCGCTGCGGCATCCGCAGCGTCGGCCTGACGGGCGGCGAGCCGCTGATCTGCAAGGACTTCTGGCCGCTGGTCGACGAGATCCTGAAGCGGGGCATCTTCATCACCACCATCTTCAGCAACGGTCTGCTTGTGACGGACGCGTTTCTTGACGAGATGGAGAAGCGGGGCATCCGCACCACCATCCAGTTCAGTTTTGACGGCGTGGGACGCCACGACTGGATGCGCGGCGTTCCCGGCGCGGAGAAGGCGGTGATGAAGAGATGGAGGCTCTCTCCGGCGGCGTGAAGATCGACTGGAACGCCAAATGCCAGGCTACCGTGGAAAACGGCAGTTCCTGCTGGGGAACCGACGCCTGCTACGGAATCAACTTGAGGTATCTGCGGGACAGAGCCAAGGACGGCTGTTCGGCCACGGTCGAGCCCACCACCTTCTCCACCTGCACGAGCAGCGACTGGTGCTCGGTCGCCGTGATCCGGTACAAGTCCTGCGACAGCAACTTCGCCCCCAAGATCGGCGGATCCCATCCCCACGTCGGCGTTTGATCGGCTCCTGATTTGCCGGGCATGGCCGGCCAGGGACAGCGTCAACCGCAAAGCTGCCGTTCAACGGCATAAGTTTCGATGCTTCCATGCCGGGAGCGGAGGAGCGATCCGATGAAAAACCGCCCATCCCGGGCGGTTTTCATCGTTCGTCGGCAGCAAGCGTTCCTTCTGCGTATTCGCGTGCACAACCTTTGAACGTTCTGATTCGTGTAAATGTTCAGTCCGCTCTGTGTACTGTGTCAGCAAACGATCTCCAAGCCGTCTCGCCCTATCCCGCCTGCCCTCTTCCCGAGGGAAGGGGGGAATAGAGCGCGGGCCTGCGGCCCGCACCCGCTGTTGGCCGGGCCGCACGGAAGTCACCCGATCCGTGCGTTTCCCGTCCATCCATGTGGGTCTGCCGACCGACTGAACCGTTACTGATCCGTTTTGATCGCGTGAAACGGCCCCTCCCCTGTTGTCCTGCAGGATGATCCCGGGAAAAGGAACAATGTATTCGTCGGCATCGGCGATCGATCCGGAACACTGCCCCGCATTTCGGAGCTTCCGCCGGAGCGCTGATCAAGGAATGGCTTTGCGTCTCCGACAGCGCTGTATCCTGTGATGGCCGCAGGCATATCGCGGCGCAGAGGCAAACACAAAACCGGCTCGGGAAAGAGTTCCGCTCCCGCCCGGATGAAACTCAGAGCGCCTTCAGGAAGGCCGCGACCGCCTCGTCCGCGCACCTCGGATAGAACAGCTCCGCGAACCGCTCGCCGGACACGGTCCCGCGCACGAATTCGGTGTCCAGGTCATGGAGGATGTCGATCAGCGGCCGGTAGGTCAGGGTCTTCACGCCGTCGAGGATCTTCTTGTTGCGCTGCTCGGGGACCACCCGCTCCTTGGGATAGCCGTTGCCGTGGCCGAAGCCGAACAGCTGCTGAAAGATCATCTCCAGCTTCAGCTCCGCGCCCCAGCCGAAATCCTTGGCGAAGGGCAGGGCCACGCAGTTGCCGTCGTTGATCTGGGCGAACATGTAGCCGTCGGAGGGGTCGCACAGATGACCGCAGATGACCCCCGGGAAGCTGTTGCAGGCCAGCATGGCGCCTTCGCCGGTGCCGCAGCCCGTGACCACATAGTCCGCCGCGCCCGTGCTGAGCAGGATGGAGGCCAGCAAGCCGCACTGCACATAGGTCAGCTGGCAGGCGTCGTCCGCGGCATACATGCCGTAGTTATCCACGGTGTGGCCCATGGGCTCCACTACCTTCCGAAGGGTGGCTTCGATCATTCCGTTCTTCGCGGCCTGACTGTTTTCGTTGATGAGAGCGATGCGCATCGTCGTTTCCTCCTGTCATTGGATCTCTGTCAATACCATACCACGCTTTGCCGCCGCGCACAAGGCACAAAATTCTCGCTTTTATGTTGCGCGAAACGCGATTTGCAGTATAATATCGGTTGATCCGTCACGCCCGGTACGAACATCGAAAGGATGACTGCCATGATCTCCTGGAAGAACCTTGATACGCTCGCCGCTTATCGCGATCTGACCGCCCTGAAGGGAAAGGTGGACCTGACCAAAGCCATGGCCGGTGATGAAGGCGCCGCCCGCGTCGCTGCCTATAACGCCCCCATGGGCGGCGGCCTGACCTATTACTACGCCGCCAAGCAGGTGGACGATGAGCTGCTCGCCGCCCTGCAGAGGCTGGCCGACGAAGCCCAGCTCACCGAAAAGTACGCCGCCCTGTACAACGGCGAGGTCATCAACACGGGCGAAAAGCGCCTCGTGCTGCATCATCTGACCCGCGGACAGCTGGGCGGCGCCGTCACCGCCGACGGCGTGGACAAGCGCGCCTTCTATGCGGCCGAGCAGGAAAAGGCCGCCGATTTCGCCCGCAAGGTGCACAGCGGCGAGATCGCCAACGCCGCGGGCGAGAAGTTCACCACCGTGGTGCAGATCGGCATCGGCGGCAGCGATCTCGGCCCCCGTGCCATGTACCTGGCGTTGGAGAACTGGGCCCGGCAGAACGGCTTCTTCCGCATGGAAGCGAAGTTCATCAGCAACGTGGACCCGGACGACGCCGCCGCGGTGCTGAAGAGCACGGACGTTGCTCACGCCCTCTTCGTGCTGGTCTCGAAGTCCGGCACCACCCTGGAGACCCTGACCAACGAGTCCTTCGTGAAGGACGCGCTGCGGAAGCAGGGCCTCGACCCGGCGAAGCACATGGTGGCCGTCACCAGCGAGACCTCCCCGCTGGCCAAGTCCAGCGACTACCTGGCTGCCTTCTTCATGGACGACTACATCGGCGGCCGCTACTCCTCCACCTCCTGCGTGGGCGGCGCGGTGCTGTCGCTGGCCTTCGGGCCCGAAATCTTCGCCCGCTTCCTGAACGGCGCGGCTGAGGAGGACGCCCTGGCGAAGGAGACCGACATCCGCAGGAACGCCGCCATGCTCGACGCCCTCATGGGCGTGTATGAGCGCAACGTGCAGGGCTATCCCTCCACGGCGGTGCTGCCCTATTCCCAGGCCCTGTCCCGCTTCCCGGCCCATCTGCAGCAGCTGGACATGGAGAGCAACGGCAAGTCCGTCAACCGCTTCGGCGAGGCGGTCGGCTATCCCACCGGTCCGGTCATCTTCGGCGAGCCCGGCACCAACGGCCAGCACTCCTTCTATCAGCTGCTCCACCAGGGCACGGACATCATCCCCCTGCAGTTTGTCGGCTTCCGGCAGAACCAAGCGGGCATGGACGTGGACATTCAGGGCTCCACCAGCCAGCAGAAGCTGGGTGCCAACGTGGCCGCGCAGATCCTGGCCTTCGCCTGCGGCAAGAGCGACGCCAACCCCAACAAGAGCTTCCCCGGCGGACGTCCCTCCTCCATCATCATCGGCGACCGGCTGACGCCCGAGGCCCTCGGCGCCCTGCTGGCCCATTTCGAGAACAAGGTCATGTTCCAGGGCTTCCTGTGGAACCTGAATTCCTTCGATCAGGAAGGCGTGCAGCTGGGCAAGGTCCTGGCCAAGCGCGTCCTGGCCCATGAGACCGACGGCGCCCTGAAGGCGTTTGCCGACCTGCTGGGCATCTGATCCTGCGCGAGGCTTGACGAACTGCGTCCCCTATGGTATACTCACCCCATGCAGCGGCGGCCTGACCCGCAGGCTGCCCAATCCTACACGAACAGGAGATGTTCCCCATGACCAGGATCAAGACCCTGAAGACCCGCGATCTCTGCGCCAGCGCCAAGAAGGGCGGCTGCGGCGAGTGCCAGACTTCCTGCCAGTCCGCCTGCAAGACCAGCTGCGGCGTGGCCAACCAGAAGTGCGAGAACGAGAAGAAGTGATCGATCGCGCAACGCTGCCGCCCAACAAGCGGCAGCTTTTTGATGCGAGGGAGGAGACCAATGGTTCATCAGTATAAGCTCAACGGCTTCAACATCGTGCTGGACTCCTGCTCCGGCGCCATCCACGTGGTGGACGACGTGGCCTATGACATCATCGCCATGTTCAAGACCGCCACGCCGGACGAGATCGTCTCCGCGATCATGGCGAAGTACGGCAGCCGCCCCGACGTGAACGAGGCGGAGATCCGGGAGTGCATGCACGATGTGCGGGAACTGGAGATGACGGGCCAACTGTGGATGCCCGACACCTTCGCTCCCATGGCCGGGACCCTGAAGGAGCGCGCCGGGGATGTGGTGAAGGCCCTGTGCCTGCACGTGGCCCACACCTGCAATCTCACCTGCGCCTACTGCTTCGCCAGCCAGGGCAAGTATCACGGGGAGCGGGCCCTCATGTCCTTCGAGACAGGCAAGCGGGCCCTGGACTACCTGGTGGAGCATTCCGGCGCACGCCGCAACCTGGAGGTCGACTTCTTCGGCGGCGAGCCCCTGATGAACTGGGACGTGGTGAAGCGCCTGGTGGCCTACGCCCGGAGCATCGAGAAGGAGAAGGGCAAGAACTTCCGCTTCACCCTCACCACCAACGGAATGCTGATCGATGACGACGTGATCGGCTTCTGCAACCGGGAGATGAGCAATGTGGTGCTCTCGCTGGATGGGCGGAAGGAGATCCACGACCGCCTGCGGGTGGACGCTTCCGGACGCGGCAGCTACGACCGCATCGTGCCGAAGTTTCAAAAGCTGGTGGAGGCCCGGGGCGGAAGGAACTACTATATGCGCGGCACCTTCACCCACGCCAACCCGGATTTCTTCGCCGACGTGATGCACATGGCGGACCTGGGCTTCACGGAGCTGTCGATGGAACCCGTGGTGTGTGCCCCGGACGATCCGGCTGCCCTGACCCCCGAGGACATCGTGGTGGTGAAAGGGGAGTACGAGCGACTGGCCGTAGAAATGCTGAAGCGTCGTCGCGAGGGCCGCCCCATCACCTTCTATCACTACATGCTGGACCTGGAGGAAGGCCCCTGCATCTACAAGCGAATCTCCGGCTGCGGTTCCGGCACCGAGTACATGGCGGTGACTCCCTGGGGCGACCTCTATCCCTGCCACCAGTTCGTGGGCGAGGAAAAGTGGAAGCTGGGCGACATCTGGCAGGGCGTCACCAATTCCGCGCTGCGGGAGGAATTCCGCGCCTGTAACGCCTATGCGCGGCCCGAGTGCAATGACTGCTGGGCGCGCCTGTGGTGCTCCGGCGGCTGCGCGGCCAATGCCATGCACGCCACGGGCAGCATCCGGGGCGTCTACGGTCCCGGATGTGAGCTCTTCAAAAAGCGCATCGAGTGCGCGATCATGATGAAGGCCGCCGAGGACGCCGAACAGGATTGAACCACAGGTTCAATGGTCGGGGTCTTGCATGCCCGCCGGATCTGTGATAGAATCAGCCTGCGATGAACCGAGGAACGCCCGGCACCGACGACACGCTTCATTCTTCGTTCTTCACTCTTCATTCACTGAGTTCGTCCCGACGGTATTGCGGAGGAAAGGCAGGTGGTACCGTGCCGCATCAGAAGGGGATCAAGCCGGTGGCACAGAACCGCAAAGCCTTTCACGACTACTTCGTGGAGGAACGCTATGAGTGCGGGATCGAGCTCTTCGGCACCGAGGTCAAATCCATGCGCCTGGGCCGGGTGAGCCTGAAGGAGAGCTGGGCCCAGATCCGCAGGGGCGAGGTCTTCGTGGAGGGGATGCACATCAGCCCCTACGAGCAGGGGAGCCTCTTCAACCGCGATCCCATGCGCCCCAAGCGCCTGCTGCTGCACAAGAGCGAGATCCGCAAGCTGGACGGTCTCGTGGCGCGGCAGGGCTACACGCTCATCCCCCTGGAGGTCTACCTCAAGGACGGGCGGATGAAGCTGCAGCTGGGCCTTTGCAAGGGCAAGGCAGAGCACGACAAGCGCGACGCCGTGGCCAAGCGCGAAGCGGACCGGGAGATCCGCCGCGCCGTCCGCCAGCACAACCGATAACGCGTATCGCGTCAGTTCACACATTCGGGGATGATCCGGTTTCGACGGGAGTGTCGGGGTCAGGATAAGCGAGCTGCGGCCCCTGTACCGCATAACAACGGGGAAAAAAACGAACTGACAACAGCGATTTCGCTTTCGCCGCCTGATTAGGCGCGACGTTGGCCCGGTCTGCCCGCGTGGCCGGTTCCCGACGTCATTTACGCGGGGAACGAGCATGCCTAAGCTTTGCCGCATGTCCGTAACATGAAGCTACTGAAGCGTCCAGCCTGTCTGCGGGCGGGCCGCGGAGGGAATGTCAAAACACAGAATGCGCTCGGAGAAAGTCCTGGATCAGAGCTTTCGGACAGGGGTTCGACTCCCCTCATCTCCACCAGATCACGAAGTGTCGAACTCGAAGCATTGGCGGAAGGTTCGCACTTCGGATAAGCTTGAAGGACGGCTGAAAGGCTGTCCTTTTCGCATATATAAAGAGAACTCCCGAAGAAGTTCTCTCTGAAGCGCAAAGTACGCCTGCTCAGCAACAACGGCGGCTTTGCGGAAGGTCCCGTTGTACAGCCGGCGGGCCACGATCACGGCATTCAGCACGCTGCCCGTGGGCTTGGCGCCCTTGCGGAAACCGGCGCGGTTGACCTCGACCGGAACCTTGGTGATCCCGGCGGCGGCGCTGAAGTGGTTCTTCTTCATGATGATCTTCTCCTCAGCCGAATAGATTCAGAGATGTGCCCGGAAAAAATCCGCAGGATCGTGCTTTCGTTTTTGGTGCGTATATGGTAGAATTGCAGGTGATGACCGGAAGGGGTCATTGCAAAACATCTTTATAAACTGTTTACCAGGATCGGCGGTGAAAGATGTTCGATTCGATTGCCGAAATGACAAAAGAGATCGTTTCTGCTCTGGATGGGAACGTTCACAGTATCTGGCTGTACGGAAGTGTCGTACAGGATGATTTCCGCCTTGGCTGGAGCGATATCGATATGCTTGTCCTGACCGGAAAACCGATCACTGACGCTCAGGCACAGAAACTTGTGGACCTCCGACAGGTCCTGGCAGCGGATGCGCCGGGCGATCCATATTGCCCCCTGTTTGAGGGTGTGATCGCACAACTGGATGAGTATCTGTCCGGAACATTCAGCCGGCTGGTATACTGGGGCACTACCGGGCAGCGGATCACAGATCATTTTAAACCGGATCCGTTTTCCCGGTATGAACTCGCCGGAAACGGCAGATCTGTTTACGGCAGTAATGACAGGAGCATCTTTACATTTCCCGGCAGGGAGACGCTGATCGAAGCGATCCGCGATCATTATGAAACGATCCGGAAATATGCTCAGCAGACAGATGAGCGGCTCTATTCCTGTGGATGGCTCCTGGATATCTGCAGATGTATCTATACTTTACGAAACAATGATGTTATATCGAAAACACAGGCAGGGATCTGGGCATTGCAGGAGCATATCTTTCCCGATGAAGATCCATTGAAGAAAACCGTTGAGATCCGAAAAGAACCGATGGCTTACAAAAACCGGGAAGATGTACGGCAATGGCTGAAAGGACTGGGTCCGGTAGTTCAGAAATATGCGGATGCCCTGGAGCTTGAACTGTCAGGCAGATAGACAGGCCATGAGAACGAGCGAAATACCTCATACTGCCATCCGATGCTTTCGTTTGTATCAACAGGTGTAAACCGAATACGAAACCAAATGCTGAAAGGAGATAAAGACCATGGATAACAAGGAAACTGACAACAATCGGAAGAACTGGACCTGGACGAGATGGAAAAAGCAGCAGGCGGCGTGGAAGATGCTCCGGGCCACAGGGACGACTCGGATAAAGGCGGTCTCATCGATCTGATCGTTGATCTGTTCAAAAAGCTGTTTTGACTGATCACGGTATCGATCCTTGAACAGAAAACCAGAAGGTATGTTTTGGGATGATCAACCGTATCGCGACCCATCGAATAACAACAGGAGAACCATGAAAGAGAACAAAAGCGAACTGGACCTGAAAGAGATGAACCAGACGGTCGGCGGAGGCAGCTTTGGCGAAACCGCCAACCCGGTCTACTGCATCCACCCGAGCAAACGCTCAATGAGACGAATACTGGCAGTGGTGATGGTCCTGACCGTCCTGATGCTCGTCAGCGACGCAGCAGCGGTGATGAATCCGCCTTATTCGACGGAACCGACATCAGCGCTTTGGAACTTATATGATCCCGACCTGCATTACTGGTATCAGCAGCTGACCGAACCCGAAAAAAGACTGTTCTCTGCGCGGTACGACTGCATTGCGCTCGGACGGGCAGAATTATGGGACTACCCCTGCGGACGTTTGACGCTGGCAAACCGCGAAAGGATCGACTACGCATTGATGATGGATTGCCCGGAACTGTTGTATTATCCGCTGTACGAGACGGCGGATTCGCGACGCTACGGGCGGATCCAGGCGCCGGATGAAGCGCTCTGTGCGCAGCATGCCGCTTTGCTGCCGGGCCGGCTCGCGGAATGCGTGGCGATGCTGGATGAGATCCGCCTGCAGCCGGAATGGGGAGAAACGGATTTTGAGAAGGAGATCGCCGCAGACCGGTTCCTTGTGCGTCATTGCATGTATGAACCCGGGATCGACATCACCGATACCGAACAGATCCGTGAACTGGACACAGACCTGTGGACGGCCTACGGCGCGCTTGTCAAGGGCCGGGCCGTCTGCGGCGGGTATGCGTCCGCGATGACCCTGGCGATGCGCTGTTTCGGCGTGCCGTGCCTCTGCACGACCGGGTATTATTATTCGGGAGACGGGTCTGTTTTCGGACACGAATGGAACATCGTTCAAATCGACGGGGAATGGACCCACGAAGACGTTACCTTCAATGATACCGACGATGAAGCTTACAGCGAAGACTTCTTCGCGTTCACCAATCTGACATCCGTTGAAGTCTTTCGGTGCCTCAGTGATGACACGTTCAAGGCCGGAATGGATCTCCGGAATCCGTACAGTATGTCCGACAGAAACAATTACTATGTTCGGAAAGGACAGACGCTGGGGGCGGACTGGCAGGCGGAGGCCGTGAGGCGTGTTCAGGACGCCCATGATGCGGGCAGGCACGCCATCGGTTTCCGCATGCTCGACAGCGCAGCCTTTGAGGAGGCGGTCCGCATGATCGATTCAGAGGATATGAGCGTGTTTGCCGGCGTGGGTTTTCCCGTAACGGTGGATTACATCCGGGAGGTGCGTGTGCTGTATATCAGTTGGGAATGAACGAACCTCCCTGCCGGCGCCGACCGCACTTGTTTCAGCCGGGAAGACCCGGTGTTCACGGATCTGCGGCAGCCCAGGCTCTCGCGGAAGGCTCACTGAACTGTGACCCTGACGGCGGCTGTGATCATCATGAACACGATGTCGGTGACTGCGGTCACGACCACTGCGCAATAAATGAAAACCAGGCCGCTCCCATCTCCGGGAGCGGCCTGGTTCGTTGGTTCGGTCGTTCAGTTCTGCCCTTCAGGCACGAACACGCAGTTGCTGTGGCTATGGCAGTAGGCTTCAGCCGGGCTGCCCGCAATGCCGAAGACATAGACCTTCGTGCAGCCGTCGAAGACATCCGTGCCCAGCGCGCATTCCGCGGGGATGCGGATCATGGTCAGGCCGGTGCAGTCCCTGAAGGCGTAGTCGCCGACGGACTCGCAGTTCTCGGGGATGCGGACGACCGTCGCCGCGATGCCCTCGAAGGCGTTGGCTTCAATGGCAGTAACGTCTGTAGGGATCTCGAAGTCCGGGGTGCCGAAGGCGGGATACTGCCACACCGCCGTCACGGTGACGTCCGCGTCGGGCAGGGTGAAGCGCGCCACGTAGAGGGCGGAGCCGGGAATCGCGCTGAAGTCAGCCGAGGCCAGGGGGTTGCCCTGCACGTCCTCGGTGATGGTGAGGGTCTCGACACCCGCGCCGGTCACCCGCAGAGCGCTCAGGCGCGTGCCCGCCGCGTATTCCTCGCTGCCCAGCAGCACATACAGATTGATCGTGGTGCCCGCCGCGGCGGTCTGCGCGGCGCCGCCGCCCATCCAGGAGGCGAAGGACGGCATGTCCGCGAAGGTGACGGTGTGTGCGTTGGCAAACTGCGCCGTCAGGGTATAGGAGCCCAGATCCATGTAGTACCCGGCCGCGTAGACCGTGTCGTCGCCGTCGAGCTTCCAGCCGGCGAAGAGCTTGCCCTCGGGGACCGTGTAGGGATTCTCAGGGAGGCAGAACCGGTTGATGCCGGAGATGAATTTGCCCTCCGCATGGGAAGGATCGTCCGTCCAGTTTGCCTCGACCAGGCTGCTGAGGGTCACGGTTTCGCCGGCCGCCTCGCCGGGGACGAGGGTCACGATGATCTGTCCCAGGCCTTCCCACGCCGCAGTCAGGGTGGTGTCCGCATTGACGGTGATGGACTCGCCGGCGGCGGTCGGTGCGGTCGCATTGCCCACCAGCCAGCCGGTGAAGTCCTTGCCGGCCACGGCGAAATCGCACGCGGGCAGCTCGTACACGCTGCCGGAGGCCACGGTGACGGCTTCCATTGTACCGGTGGCATCATTGTCGCCGGGGGCAAAGACGATCATCCTCGCCGCGCCCAGCACGGCCTCGCCGTCCGCGTTCAGGCCCAGCAGGAGCGTGTTGCCTTCGCTGGAGAAGTCCGACAGATCACCGTTGCCGTTCAGGCCGTCGGTGAAGACGCAGGCGCCGTCGACGGCATACACGTCGAACAGGGCGTTCGCGGTCAGCGCGCCGCCGATGTGGATCTTCTGCCCCGCGTTCAGCTGCACGTCGATGTCTGTGTTCCCCGCCACGCGCGCGCCGCCGGAGACCGTGAAGGCCCCGTGCACCGACACGCCCCGGTAGTTCCCGGTGACGGTTCCGCCGGTCATGGTGAAGCTGCCCTCCGCGTACACGCCGGTCAGGGGGTCATTCGCGGCGTTCGCCGCGCCGGTGATCGTGCCGCCGTGCAGGATCAGCGCGCCGCCGGATGCGACATAAACCGTGTTGACCCTGGCGCTCGTCTGCGTGATCGTGCCGCCCGCCTCGTCATAGAGGCTCAGGGTGCCGCCGGTGACGTTCAGCACCGCATCGGAGGAAGCCTGGATATTGCCCGTGACCGTGTGGCCGTTGAGGCAGAGGTTCATCGTGCCGGCGCTGAAGGTCCAGGGGCTGGTCAGCGTTACGTCATTGTTCAGGTAATAGCTGCCCGCTTCGGTGGGCAGGCTGCCCGTCGCGTTCCAGGCCGTGAAGCTGATGTCGTCGTGCGCGTGGTTCCAGCCCGCGATCAGGGTGATGCTCGCGTTGATTTGCGTGCTGAAGTTGAAGGCCGTCGTCTCGTGCGCGCCGGTGGCCGGGTCGGTCACGAGGTACCAGGCATCGAAGGTATGCCCCGCCCAGGTGGGATCCTCGGGCCGGGTGGCCGTGCCGCCGTTCGCGATCAGCTGCGCTTCCACGTCGCTGCCGCCCGCGCTGTCGAAGAAGACGTAGCTGCTGTGGGAGTCGTACCCGCAGACGGCACAGACGCCGTCCGCGCCGAAGGTGTGCGGTTCCTCGGTGAATTCTGTATTGCAATCTTCACACTGCTCCAGGTGCGTCTCGTCGGAGATCACTTCATAGGTCGCGTTCTCGTGGGTGCAGGGCTCGATCAGGACGTAATTATCGTCAATGGCGCCGTCCAGTCCCTTCACGCGCATAGAGCTTTCGGACGAACCGCCCCAGACCCTCGCGCCGTAATATATGGATACGGCAAAGCTAAGATGCCCCACATAAAAGGCTTTATTCGCATTGCCATAGATCAAAGCCCTGGCTTCGCCGCCGGTTGGGTCGGTACACCTTGCCATCAGTCGGCCGCCCGTTACTTTGATCAAGTCATCAAAAATGGTCCAGTCGCCGCCGGGCACGTTGATGCCTGCGCCAACGCCCGCGCCCTGATCAGAAGTTGCCGTTACGGATCCGCCGGTAACGGTGATCCCATAGCCGATAGCATGAGCACCGCCGCCGATTCCGGCGCCATCGTAGCTTTGCGCATAAACGCCGCCCCCGTGAAACTGAAGCCTATAGCCCTCGCCGCCGTCTCCGCCGCCGATTCCGGCGCCATAGTAACTTAGTGCCAAGACGCTGCCACCGTTGATTGTAATGTTTGAACCGTCGCCCCCCAGTCCGCCGCCGATTCCGGCGCCGTACCCGATGCCCATGGAGATGACAGCGCCGGAGTTAATCGTGATGTTCGTTCCGTTTCCGTTTTTTCCACCGCCGATTCCGGCGCCGTTTGAATCTTCTTTCACGGAGCAGACGATAGCGCCGCTGTAGATTGTGATGGCACCATTTGTTTCACCGCTGTTTCCGCCGATCCCAGCGTTATTCATCGATACGTTGTTGACCCGGAGCCCTCCTTCCTCCTTTGTTCCTCCGTATATGGTCAGGGATTTTCCAGAAGGCACATGAATGCCCCCGTTCGCGATCAGGTCGCAGTAGTTGTTTTCATCCACGCCCATGATCAAGAGCTTCACATTGCCCGTTACTTCAATGCGCTGGTTGATGGTGACATTATCATTCACCACATACCACCCGCTCGTCCAGGTGGTGGTGTCCGAGGTGACCACGGTATAGTTCCCGTTGTAGGTCTTCGATCCGTTTTCATAGTAGGTGACAGGCGGATTGATCTTCACCGTCACATCCGCACCGGGCATGGTGAAGGTGGCGGTATTGCCCGTCCCGGCGGTCAGGGGATCGTAATGGGTTGTGCCGTCAGCCGCCCAGACCGCGCTGATCATGCTGATCGCCGTACCGTCCAGCACCGTGACCGTGACGGTGTCGCCCGGGCGTGCAGAGGTCTTGTCCACCGTCAGCCTGCCCTCCGCCTCCGCATCCACGGAGACGGTGAGGGGCGTCGCGATCTGCGCCTCGCCGTCCACCAGCGCGATGGTATAGCTCGTGTTGTCCGAGTGCAGGTATGCGTCGGGATAGGCGGAGCCCATCTTCGCGCCATAGCCGCCGGTGATGACGCCGGTGTTGCCCGCGCGGCGGACGCGCAGGTCCGCGCCTTCCGTCAGCGCGCCGGTGACCTGCATCACCGCATTGCCGGCGAGATAGATGTTGTTGGCGGCGCTGCCCTTTTTGTTGCCGGAAACCACGGGGCTGCCGGAGACGTTCAGCGTGGCCGTCCCGGACACATGCACGCCGCCGCCGTTGTTGCCGCAGGTGTTGTTGGTAACGGTGCCGCCGTTCAGGTTCAGCACGGCCCCGGTGCCGTCCGGCAGATAGATGCCGCCGCCCCAGGTGGCGGATTTGTTGCCGGTGATGCTGCCGCCGTTCAGGGTCAGCGTGCCGCTGTTATAGACGCCGCCTGCCCGGTCCGAGCAGTTGCCACCGGTGATCGTTCCGCCGCCCGCGCTGTCGATGATGGTCAGCGTGCCCTCGTTCTTGATGACGTAGCCGTCCGCCTGCGCGTCGCCGTCCGCCAGGCCCCTGTCCAGGGTATGGCCGTTCAGGTCGATGGTGAGATTCCAGCCGCTGGGCACATACAGGGCGGAATCGCCTGCGCCCGCGGTGAGATCCCGCTCCAGCGTGATGGTCGCGCCCGCCGAAGCGCCGTTGATGGCCTTCTGCAGTACGTGCCACCAGACAAGATGAATGTCATAGCCTCTCAGGTCTCCCCCCGTCAGAAGGCTGTTGTCGACCACGACGCCCGGCGAGAAGATGGGGTCCGGATATGCCCAGGCGTCCTCGCCCGCCTTGCCGAAGGATTTCTCCATCGTGACCGTTCCGTTGAACGAGGAGGCGTTGATGCAGATGCTGTCTTTCGTCGCGTCCGTGTAGGTCAGGGTGACATTGACGTTGCTGCCGCCATCGCCTTTGCCGATGCCGTAGCTGCCGCTGGCGTTGATGACGCCGCCGGAGATGGTGACGCTGCCGCCGGCCTTGTTGCCCTTGCCGCCGCCCAGCCCAGCGCCGGAGCCGCCGACGGTGGTCACATAGCCGTCCTCGATGAGGATGGTGCCGGGCGCGCCGTCACAGCCGCCGCCGATGCGCGCGCCCTGGCCCTGGTTGACCTTGGTGGAGGTGACATGGCCGCCGGAGATGGTGATGCTGCCGCCGTCGCCGTTGTCGCCGCCGCCGATGCCCGCGCCGTCCCGGCTGTAGGCGTTGACGGTGCCGCCGTAGATATGGATGGTGCCGCCGTCGCCGTTCAGGCCGCCGCCGATGCCCGCGCCGTCCTCCGGGGTGACGGAATCCGACGGGCCGTTGGCCGTGACGGTGCCGCCGTAGATGCTGATGGTGCCGCCGTCGCCGTTTTCGCCGCCGCCGATGCCCGCGCCGTCCTCGCCGCCGATGCCCGTGACCGTGCCGCCGTAGATGTTGATGACGCCGCCGGAGCAGTTCCTGCCGCCGCCGATGCCCGCGCCGTTGCTGCCGCCCTCGGCCGTGACGGTGCCGCCGTAGATGGTGATGGTGCCGCCGGTCTTGCCGTCGTTGGTGCCGATGCCGGCGCAGTTGCCGTGGCCGTACGCCTCCACGACGCCGCCGTGGATCTCGATATTGCCGTTGTTGCTCCCGGAATCGCCGCCGATGCCCGCGCCGTGCTCCGTGTTGTCGCAGACCAGCCTGCCGGTGCCATTGCCCGCGGCGACGATTTTCAGCGTCATGCCTTCGGGCACATAGAAGCCCTTGCAGTTGAAGGTCGCTCCGTCGCACAGGATCAGGGTCACATCCCCCTGCAGGGTGAAGTGATCCTCTGTCGTGAACGTGCCAATATTGCCGGGCCGCAGGATATCCACGTAGTAAACGCCCCCGGCGAGATTCTCTTCCTGGCCGAACAGGTGTTTCGCCGTGTGCACGTAGACGTCATTTTCGACAAGCTCCGAACCGTTCCAGCTGTATTCGGTGTACGTCAGGGACACGCTGTCCGCGTGCGCCATGCCAAGCCCCAGCGCCATCACGGCGCAGAGCAGCAGGGCCAGGAGCCATTTGATGTTCCGGTTCGTCATGTTCGATTCCTCCCGATGGATTTGTTCGCAGTGCGCGGTGTGATCAGAAAGCAAAAGCCGCCACGCGGAACGGCACAGAAACCATCCCGCCCGGCGGCGATTCGGTGCACGGCAAAGGGGCGCAGTTGTCCTGCTTGCTTGCTTGAGCGTAGCGCGGACCGGCATCCCTGACAACCCCCCTGTGCAGAACTCAGGATACAAATTACCATAATAAGAATAGCACAAAAGAAGGTGGGTTTCAATGAGTAAAATGTGATGTTTCAGTAGAATTGCCGGCACGCGCCTTAGAATTATGCGCTTATCTCCGTCCCGCCAAGCAGTGTGAACACCATCGTCTTGTCCTTTCTGACCGTCACATATTCCACCAGGCTGCCCCAGAGCGCTTCGTCGAATTCCGACACCGCCTCGGGAAGCTTTTTCAGTTCATCGATAAACCGCTCGAATTCACGCCTGCGGATTCCGCGCCGCCGGATGTCTGACGCCACCTGATCGCGTTCTGCTTTGGTGGCTTCATACCGGCTGACCGCTGCATCGTAAGCGGCGCTGTAGTCATCCTGGTTTTGAGCGACCCTGGCGTTCCGGGCGATCAGCGCCTGCACCGCGTCCGCCTCTGTGTTCAGCCGCTCATCCACCTCACGCAGGTGCTGGCCCAGTTCATCCGTCCCACCATACATCTGCTGGACCTCTCTGAGATCTGCCAGCAATGTGCTCCGGTCAGCAATCAGCTTGTTGATGGCCCGGACAAACGCAGCTTTGACTTCTTCTTCGGTGACGTGCGGCGTTTTGCACTTGTTGGCCTTTCCGTCGTATTTGGCATTGCAGCGCCAGATGACCCTGCGGTACTGGTCTGTGGAGTGCCAGACCTTTGAGCCGAACCATCCGCCGCATTCGCCGCACCGGATCTTCGTGCTGAATATGGTCGCGCCGCTGAAATGCCGCTCCCGGCTGCGCTGCGCGATCATATCTTGCACCCGTCGAAAGTCTCTGGCTCAATGATGGCTTCGTGGCAATCCTCGACGTAGTACTGCGGAACCGCACCGTCGTTCCGGACGATCTTCTTTGTCAGGAAATCGGCGGTGTAATGCTTTTGCAGCAGAGCGCAGCCTTTATACTTCTCGTTCGTCAGGATCGACTTGATGGTGCTCTCGTTCCACCGATCTTTTCCCTTCGGGGATTTGATGCCCATCTCAGTCAGCTTTTTCGGGCGAAGCGACTCACCGACTTTGTCAAAATGAGTCCGATACGTCCTGCCAGGGCGTCTTCCACCATGCGATTGAAACCGTCGCGCCTGTGGGTCGATGTACCGGATATGCCTTCATACGCACTTCCCGGATATCATGCAGCGCCATCAGTTATTGCCCCCCTCTTCTGTTTCCCCGGTGGCAGCGGCAGCTTCATACACCGCGTTGAACCAGGCATCGACACCGGTGAATTCGGGATCGCCGGTATCAGCGGAGATCTGCCAGTTGCCGTCATAGTCGCGCTGGACGAAGGTACCGGTCAGCTTGGGCTGACGCCAGGCGGGCGAATCGTTGCTGGTGGAATACTCGTCCTCGACCAGCTGGAACTTGCCCTTGTACAGCCACACGCACCTGAACTGGTTGGGCTGGGGCTGGCTCATGAAGCCGATGGCCACATACGGCGCTTCATCGGTGGCGTTCTGGACCATGACACCGTGCTCATACCGGTGACCCAGCAGGATCGCCTGCGCACGCATGGGCAGGGCGGCCAGTTCCAGCTCTACGGTAATGTCGCCCAGCTGGGAGGCGATGTCGAACACGCCGTCATCCGTCCACAGCTTTTCCTGGTTTGTGGTAGGCGAAATGCTGGCAGAGATCGCGCCGACCAGCGGCTGGGGTGTTTCATAGACAGCACCTTCCGCAGTGTCGCTGGTCAGAATAGCGTAATGGATATTGCGCAGCGACTGCCGCTGCGCCTTGACAGTCGAATTGTTAGGCATATCGGTTCTCCTTTCTCACTCCCACGGAAACGGGAGCTGGTCCTTGATCGTGTAGGTTGCGGACTTCACATAGATGTCCATGTCCTGGAGATAATCGTCCTGCACCTGCCCATACCGCTGATAGCCGTTCCGGCGCATGGTGCTGTGCAGGGCTGCATTGATCGGATAGAGCAGATTCTCACGGGCATAGATGTCGATGCGGAAGGTGATCTCTTCCTCCAGCGGCTGGTCGTCCGCAAAACGGGTATATTCCCGGTCTGACTCGAACACGGCCAGCTGGGGAAAGACCTCCGCCTCCGGGGAGAGAATCTGGTATATGGCAGGATTGCCATAGGGATCGGTGGCCAGAAGCGTGGTCAGTTCAGGGCTTGCCAGCAGCTCATCCACCAGGGTCGATGCGTCCATATCGGGTCCTCCTATTTGATGCCCAGCCTGTTTTCGATTTCCCGCTTGACGGTCTCCATCGCTTCGTCGCCTCGCGCCTCAGCGCTCTCGCGGATGAATGCGCGTTCCCGGATGCGCTTGGTGCCGTATTCAAGGAACTTTCAGTAATAGCTGGGGCCGTTCACGCCGCCGACGACCGTCACGCCTGCCGTAATCGTCCACGGATTGGGGATAGTGTTCTCCTTATTGCTCCATACTTCTTCATGAAAGCGAACTTCCGCCCCCCTGAGGATAAGGCGAACTTCATCCAACGTCTGGTACAACGCAACGCTTTCCGTTCCAACGAAAGGAATGATCTTTTCTGTGAACCTCATCAATGATACCTCCTAAATTGTAGTTTTGCCTTTTCCGTTCCATCTGATTGATACTCGGATGGAGAGGCGTCGATTATTCTATGAATGCCAATATCAGTACACCATTTTGTTTTTTTGAAGATGCTTTTTATGCTCGCATTTGATAGGTAGGGAAAATTGAAAAACATGGTATTAGTAGCGGTATTAGTAGACCGGAATTATTCGGGACAGAAGGGAATAATAGAGAACAGCTGTTCCCGGAGCCCAAACGCCAAAAACAAGTGAAAACCCTTGCAAACGCTTGGTTCACAAGGGTTTCCGGTGGTACACCATCAGGGACTCGAACCCTGGACACCCTGATTAAGAGTCAGGTGCTCTACCAACTGAGCTAATGGTGCTCATGCACGTCTTTCGGCGGCACAAGGGGTATTATAGCCCGATTCAAGGATTTGTCAAGGGCTTTTTTCGGCGGTTGCCATTTTTCCCGCAAGATGGTATAATCAGGCATCCGAGACGGGAGGAAGCAGCCATGACGCAGTCCCATCGCAGCATATCCGAGATCCTGGAGCCGGAGGTCGAGACCTGCGGTTTTCTGCACGTGCACGACGACACGGTGGCAAAGGTCCGCGGCATGCTGCCCGGGGACGAGACCCTCACCCGCCTGGCCGATCTCTTCAAGGTCTTCGGCGACGGGACCCGCATCCGCATCCTCTATGTCCTCTTTGAGGAGGAGGTGTGCGTGTGCGACATCGCGAACCTGCTCGGCATGACGCAGTCCGCCGTCTCGCACCAGCTGCGGGTGCTGAAGCAGGCCCGCCTCATCAAGAGCCGGCGGGTGGGCAAGACCGTCTTCTATTCCCTGGCCGACAGCCACGTCAGCACCCTGCTGTCCAACGGCATGGAGCATATCAGCGAGGACTGATCCGCCTCAGACCCGGTGCATGGCGTCGAAAATATCCATGCGCTGCATGTGGATCGCCATCTGCAGTTCGTCGCGCACGGGCTGCAGCTCGGCGTCGATCTGATCGTAGGGCAGGTCCGCCCCGTCCAGGTCCACCACCATCAGCATGGTGAAGTAGCCGCTGAGGATGGTCTGGGAGATGTCCAGGATGTTGATGTTCATCTCGCTGAGCTTGGTGGCCACCCGGGCGATGATGCCGGTGGCATCCAGGCCGGTGACGGAGATCAGAGCTTTGGTCATCGGAGGTCCCTCCTTGTGTCGGTTCTCCCCCATCATAGAGACCCGGTGCGGAATTGTCAAGTAGCCGCCAAAAAGAGAAAAGAGACCGTGCGCGCGGTCTCTGTTTCAATGCCGGAAGCGGGGGTCGAACCCGCACGGTGTCGCCACCACTGGATTTTGAGTCCAGCACGTCTGCCAATTCCATCATTCCGGCAACGGTGCGAGTATAACACGAACGGGGGCAAATTGCAAGCCGTCCGATCGCCGCGGAAGGCGAAAGGCTTGCATTTTCACCCAAAGAATGGTTTAATGATGAAGGTTATTCGGAAGGAGGTGAGCCGGTGGAGATCAACTGGTATCCCGGTCACATGGCCAAGGCGCGGCGGCTGCTCTCGGACCAGCTTCGCCGCGTGGACGTGGTGCTGGAGCTTTGCGACGCCCGGCTCCCGGATTCCAGCCGCAATCCCGAGCTGGAAAAGATGATTGCGGGAAAGAGCAGGGTCCTGCTGCTGAACAAGGCGGACCTGGCCGACCCCAACCTCACCGCCGCCTGGCTGCGGGTCTTCAGGGATCAGGGCATCGAGGCGGCGCCCTTCAGCGCGACCTCCGGCAAAGCGAAGGAAGCCCTGTCGCTGATCGACCGCGCCGCGCGGGAGGCCGTGGAGAGGGCCGCCGCCAAGGGCATGAAGAAGACCGTCCGCGCCATGGTGGTGGGCGTGCCCAACGTGGGCAAGAGCACCCTCATCAACAAGCTGCACGGCAGCGGCATCGCCCGCACCGGCGACAAGCCCGGCGTCACCCGCGCCAACCAGTGGGTGAACATCTCGCCGTATCTGCAGCTGATGGACTCCCCCGGCCTGATGTGGCCGAAGCTGACCGATCAGACGGCCGCCCGCCGCCTGTGCTATATCGGCTCCGTCAAGGACGATGTGGTGGACCTGCCGATGCTGACCATCTGCCTGCTGGAGGACCTGCTGGCCGTCCGCCCCGAGGCCGCCTGCGCGAGGTACCGGATCGCCGATCCGGATCTCCGGGGCGAGGCGCTGCTGGAGGAGGTCTGCCGGGGCCGCGGCTTTCTGATGAAGGGCGGCGTGTGCGACTATGACCGCTGCTGCGCGGTGGTGCTGGACGAGTTCCGCGCCGGCAAGTGCGGCCGCATCACGCTGGAGCTCCCGCCGAAGCGGAAGGAGGCGCCCCGTGCCGAAGATTGACCGGACCGCCCGCGCCCTGCAGCTGACGGCCTTCGACGCACGGTACCGGGAAGGCGGCCTGGTGGTGGCCGGGATGGACGAGGCGGGGCGCGGACCGCTCGCCGGGCCTGTGGTGACGGCGTGCGTCGCCATGCCGGCCGACTCGGCGATCCTGTGGGTGGACGACTCCAAGAAGCTCAGCGAAGCCCGCCGCGAGTCCCTCTTCGACCGGATCAAAGCCGAGGCGCTGTATGTGGGCGTGGGCCTGGCCGAAGCGGACGAGATCGACGAGATCAATATCCTGCAGGCCACCAGGGCTGCCATGCGCCGGGCGGCCGCGGCCGTCCCCGCCGACGTGTACCTGATCGACGCCGTCCGGGATCTGGGTCTTTCCGGGCGGGAGGTCCCCATCATCAAGGGGGACGCGGCGTCCTACAGCATCGCCGCCGCCAGCATCATCGCGAAGGTCACCAGGGACCGGATCATGCGGGAGATGGACGCGCGCTGGCCTGAGTACGGGTTCGCGCGCAACAAGGGATACGGAACGGCGGAACACATCGAGGCGCTGCGGCGTCTCGGCCCCTGCCCGATCCACCGGCGCACGTTCATCGGGCATTTTACGGATGAAGATGAAGCATGACAAATACGCCGCCGGCCTGGACGGCGAACAGCAGGCCCTCGCCTACCTCACCAGCCTGGGGATGACTCCGGTCGGCACGCGTTTCCGGGCCGAAGACGGGGAGATCGACCTGATCCTGCGGGACGGAGACACGCTGGTCTTCGCGGAGGTCAAGAACCGTCCCTCCGGCCGATCCGGGGACGGGCTGCTGGCCGTGACCCCCGCAAAGCAGCGGCGGATCCTGCACGCGGCACAGGCTTTTCTCAACCGGTGGGATGGATCGCCGCCTCCTGTTCGTTTTGATGTCGTGGAGATCACACGGGACGGTCTGCGCCACATCCCCAACGCGTTCTGGGCCGATACCTGCGCTCCCTGGGAGGGATAGCATGCGAAGACACACGCTCCCGCTGCTGCTCGCGCTGCTTCTTCTGTTCGCCGCGGCAGCGGCCGCGGAGGGAGACAACCTGCTGATCAACGGGGACTTCGAGATCCTCGGCGAAGACGGCCTGCCCGAAGGCTGGGACATCGACGCCTATCTGATGGACGGGGCCAGCGACTTCTCATCCGACGAGCAGGCGCACGGCGGCAGCCGCAGCGCGCGCATCGACAATTACGCCGCCAACGACGCCCGCTTCCGGCAGACCGCGGAAGTCGAACCCGAGACCATGTACCGCCTCAGCGGATGGATCTGCGCGGAGGACATCGAGACCGTCGGCTATTACGACTGCGGAGCCAACCTGTCCATCCTCGGATGGAGTTTTTCGGATGTCCGGACGGAGGCCCTCACGGACACGGAAGGCAGCTGGGTCTATGTCGAGATGTACGGCGAGACCGGTCCCGATCAGACGGAGGTCACCGTCTGCGCCCGCCTCGGCGGTTACAGCGGCGACGCCACCGGCACGGCGCGGTTCGACAGCCTCGCCCTTGAAAAGGTGGAAGAACTGCCCGACGGCGTGGTGGCGGACCTGTGGTTCGATCCGTGGGAGGAGGAGGGCGGCGGCACCGCCGATTTTGCGTACACGCCCCCCGCCGCGGACGCCGTGCCCGCGCGGCAGAGTTTCCGTGCGTGGCTGTATCCGGTCGCCGTGCTCACGGTCATCCTGAGCGTGATCGCCGGAGCGGCGCTGGTACGGAAGAGCGACGCCGCCCGGCAGACAGGCACGCGCATCCCCCCGTGGATCTGGGCCGTGACGGCCGCGGCTTTCGCCCTCCGCGCCGTGTTCGCCTTCACGGTGGAGGGCTATCCCGTGGACATGAACTGTTTCCGCCTGTGGGGGCAGCGCATGGCCCAGGTCGGTCCCGCCCGGTTCTATATCGATTATTTCTGCGACTATCCGCCCCTGTACATGATCGTGCTGGGCCTAGAGAGCGCGGTCTGCGGCCTCTTTCCGCAGTGGGGGTGGCTGCAGGACTTCCTGATCAAGCTGGTCCCCATGCTGTGCGATCTGGCCATCGGCCTGCTGATCGGCCGGGAGGCGCTGCGCCGGGGCTCGGGCGAACGCAAGGCCGGCATCCTGACGGCGCTGGTGGTCTTCAACCCGGTCCTCATTCTCAACAGCGCCTGCTGGGGCCAGGTGGACAGCCTGCTGGCCCTGCTGCTGCTGCTGATCGTGCTGCAAGCCATGCGCAGAAACTGGCCCGCCGTGATCGGGCTCTTCGTGGCCGCCGTGCTGACCAAGCCCCAGGCCCTGATGGCGGGGCCGCTGGGTCTGGCCGTGCTCATCCGCGAGGCCGTCCGGGACAGGAGCGCCATCCGCGGGATGCTGATCAGCGCGCTCTTATCCATCCTGGCCGCGTTCATCATCGTCCTCCCCTTCTCCGTCGTGAAGGTCACGCCGGACGAGTTCAGCGGGCTGCCTGTCGCGGGTGCGGAGGCGGAACAGGCCGATGCCGCGTCCGGTCTGCCGCCGCTGCCCTTCCGGTATATCCCGCTGGGCGCTCCCGAAGAGGACGAAGACGCGCTGCTGTATCTGGATCCCTTCTATATCTTCACCAAGTATGCCGAGGCGCTGTCCTCCTATCCCTACGCGACCCTCAACACCGCCAATCTCTACTACCTCTTCGGTCTGAACTGGCAGCCCCTCACGGGGACCACGACGGCGGGACCGCCCCTGGTGATCGCCGCGGTGCTCTTCGGGTGGTATCTCTGGCTGTGCCGGGAGGACCGAAGGCTGGACCTGCTCCGTCAGGATCTCGCTCACCATGTGTTCCTGGCCGGGGCCGTTCTGATGACGGTGTTCGCGGTCTTCGGATGGGCTTTCCGGATCCCCTGGAGCCTGACCGGCTACACGGCCCTGGCCGCCTGCGTGGCGATGGCGGCATGCCTCTGGCTGCGGGGCTCCGCGATCGATACCCTGCCGCTGTGCGGCGCCATCCTCTTCATGACGCTGTACTGCTTCAGCGTGAAGATGCACGAGCGGTACATCCTGCCGGCCATCGTGCTGCTGGCGCTGAGTTTTGCCGTCCTGGGGGATGTCAGGCAGCTGATCGTCATGACCATGCTCTCGATCACGCTCTTCCTGACGGAAGGGATCATCCTCGACAACGGCCTCGTTCTCGGCGCCAGCGGCGGTCATCTGAACGCGGACACCGACGGGATCGCCAGGATGCTGGCGGCCGTCAACCTGCTGGCGGTGCCCCTGATCATGCGCACGGGCAGCGATCACTGTGTTCCGGCTCCTCTGCTGCCCGCGAAAGGCGGTGACTTATGACCATGACCGATCGGAACGGCTCCCGATATGATCCGCGGCTGCACTGGGACCGGCAGGACACCGTGATCGTCCTGCTCGTCACACTGGTCTACTCGGTGCTGGCGCTGGCGGGGCTCGGCAGCCTGAAAGCGCCCCAGACCTTCTGGCAACAGAGCACGTACGGAGAGGGTTTTGTGCTGGATCTCGGATCGGTGCACGACGATTTCTCCATGCTGTACTATACCGGCGTGTCCTATCGCAATTTCAAGGTGGAGACCAGCGACGACGGCGTGAACTGGTCCGATCCCGTGTGGGCGGAGGTCAAGGAGGGGCAGTGCTATCAGTGGCTGTATCTGGTGCCCTCCGAGGGCGAGGGTGAGACCGCGGAGATCTACCGGGGCCTGACCGTGGACAGCGTGCAGCACCTGAGCGGCCGGTATGTGAGGATCACCGCCGGCACCATGACCCGTTCCGGAAGCGAAGAGTACGGCCTGCTCCTGGGAGAGGTCGTCTTCCGGGATCTGGTGCCCGTGAAGCAGACCGCCACCGGCACTGACGGCGAACCCTTCGAGTTCTCCACCACCGTGTCGGGCGGCGTCATTCCGGTCACGGTGCTCTCCCATGAGGGCGGGAACGAGGCAAGCCCGAAGTGGTCCGACCCGGGCCTGGCCGTCGACGAGCAGGATACCCTGAGCGGCGAGCCCAGCTGGTACAACTCCACCTACTTCGACGAGATCTATCACGCCCGCACGGCTTACGAACTGCTCCACGGGCAGCGGGTCTACGAATACACGCATCCGCCGCTGGGAAAGCTGCTGATGAGCGCCTGCATCGCGATCTTCGGCATGACCCCCTTCGGGTGGAGGCTGGCCGGCACGCTGGCGGGCATCGCGATGCTCCCGGCGATCTATCTGCTGGTCAAGCAGCTGACGAAAAAGACGGCGCCCGCGGCCGCAGCCGTCGCCCTGATGGCGCTGGACCTGATGCATCTGGCCCAGACCCGCATCGCCACCATCGACTCTTTCCCGGTGCTGTTCATCATCCTGAGCTATTTCTTCATGCTCCGCTTCATGCAGCGGGATCTGGCCCGGAAGAGCGGCGCCGAGCTCCCCGCCATGCTGCCCGACCTCGCCCTCAGCGGCTTCTTCTTCGCGCTGGCGATCTCCTCCAAGTGGATTGGCGCGTACGCGGGCGCCGGTCTGGCGGTCCTCCTCTTCTGGCGCCTGATCGCGCTGATCCACAGGGAGGTCTCCGCCCATGCCCCGGAAACGCGAGGCCCTGTGCTGAAGGCCGCGGCCATCGGGATCCCCGTCGCGGTCATCGTCGCTCTCCTCTGCCGGCAGTTCTTCCTGGAGCTGGGCGCTGACGCGGCTGCCGCCACGGTGTTCGGCGCGCTCCCGGCCCTGCTGCTGCACGCCGTCGCGGTCTTCGTCCACGTCAGGATCGCCTTCGGCCCCACGGAGGCCTGGCGGTACGGATGGTTCCGGGCGGTATGGGTCTGTCTCTGGTGTCTGCTGTTCTTTGTGGCGATCCCGGCCGTCATCTACGCGGTCTGTTTCATCCCGGTGTTTGCGTCGGAGCACCTCGAAAGCGTCGGCGCGTTCCTGAGCCGCTTCGTGCAGGAACAGGTCAACATCTTCAATTACCACGCCACGCCCGGTCTGGGGATGGACCACTATTACTACACGCCGTGGTATGAGTGGCCCGTCATGGCCAAGCCCATGTACTATTACGCCGCCAGCTACCTGCCCGCTGGCACCAGCATGTCCATCTTCTGTCTGGGCAACCCGGCGGTGTGGTGGAGCGGACAGATCGCCCTGATCCTGCTGCTGCCCCTGTGGCTGTTCAGCCTGCACGCCGACCGCAGGCGCGGCGAGCTGACCTGCGACACGCGCCCGGAATGCGGCGCGGGCTTCATCCTGCTGGGCTTCGCCGCGCAGTTCCTGCCGTGGGTGCTGGTCCCCCGGGGCACCTATATCTATCACTACTTTGCCTCGATCCCCTTCCTGATTGCCGCCTTCGCCTATGCCTTCCATCTGATGGAAAAGCGCTGGCGGGAGCTGGCCTGGGGGATCATGGTCCCGGTGCTGGTGCTGTCGGTGCTCTTCTTCTTGGTGCTCCTCCCCTACGCCACGGGCCTGCAGACGCCCACCTGGTATCTGGACATCGGTTCCAGACTGCTCAATATCTACTATCGCTGACATGCCCCGCCGGGGTTCCGGCGGGCGCGGGAAACCCTGCTGATGCGGATCCGTCAGTGGCATGTCCGCATCATCCACCATTAAAAGCGCGGCAGACGTTAGTCCGCCGCGTTTTCTCGCGCATGGGCGACCGATACGTCCGCCCTGTGTACCGTTTCGGCAAGCGATCCCCAAACCGATCCGCCCCATCCCCCTGCCCGAGGGGGAGAATCGTGTGGGCTGCGGCCCACACCCGTCGTTCATCCCGGATGCCGTCCGAACCGCATCCGGCCTGCGCACTGCGGGGGAATGGCGCGATCCTCCGGGCATCCGGGCGGTTTTCAGACCCGTCCGTGCTTCAGAGGCAGAACAGCGTCACGCCTTCTGCTCGGCGCGGATCTCCCCCGCCCTGGTCAGGGCCATCTTGGTGATGAGCGGGCCCGTCAGTTCGTAGATCATGGTGCCCGCCAGCACCACCGCGTTGATGATCGCGCCGTACTGTCCCGGCAGGTCCTTCAGCGCGATGCGCGCCATGCCGATGGCCACGCCGGCCTGGGGGATCAGGGTCAGTCCCAGCCACTTCACGATGGCGGGCTCACACTTTTCGACCTTCGCGCCGAGGGTGGCGCCCGCCACCTTGCCCGCCACACGGATCAGCACATACACCACGCCCACCAGGCTCGCGGTGGCCAGCACGGAGAAATCCAGCGCGGCGCCGGAGAGCACGAAGAAGAGCATGAACAGCGGCGGCGTGAAGCGGTCGCTGACCTCCAGCATGGCGTCGCTCTTCGGGTAGAGGTTGACCATGGCCGCGCCGATCATCATGCACACCAGGAGGCTGGAGAGGTTCAGCACCCGCGCGTCCGACAGCCCCACGCCGATCATCACGGCGCACAGGGTCAGCGCCAGCTTGTTCCCGCGGGAATGGAAGAAGCGGAGCACCCACGTCAGCAGGGCGCCGATCACGAACCCGACCGCCAGGGATCCGACGATCTGCAATAGCGGCAGGATCACCAGCTCCATGACGCCGGCGGACGCGGAGCCGTTCAGGGAGATCGCCAGTTTGGAGAGGACCGCGTACAGCATCAGGCCGGTGGCGTCGTCCATGGCCACCACGGGCAGCAGCATCCGGCAGACAGGGCCGTCCGCGTGGTACTGCCGGATGACCATCAGGGTCGCGGCGGGGGCCGTGGCCGCGGCGATGGCGGCCAGGGTCAGGCAGACCGGCATGGGCTGCCCGATCAGGAGCAGCGCCAGGAACACGAAGAGCGACGCGCAGCCGCTTTCCAGGCAGGTGATGACCAGCGGCTTCACGCCGATCTGCTTCAGGTAGGACATCTTGAACTCGGCGCCGATGGAATAGGCGATGAACCCCAGCGCCAGATCCGAGATCACGCTGAGCCCCGACGTGACGCCCGGGGACAGAACGCCGAAGACCGGGCCCAGCAGCAGGCCGGCCACCAGATAGGCCGTCACGTTCGGAAGATGGAGAAAGCGCACCAGCCGGCCCATCAGCAGCGCCGCGGCAAAGGCGACGGCCAGCGAGAGAAGCGGAAGATCAGTCGGCATGGTTCTGGATCAGTCCCTTCTGATAAGAGAGCGGCAGGGCGAAGGCGATGCCGGTATCGGGCCGGTCGAGTCCGCCGGTCACCTCGTCCACGATCGCGTCCATGACAGGCAGCATGGACTCCTCCAGCACCACGAACACGGTCTTGGACTGTTTCCGCTCCGGGGAGAACATGTGGCGAAGCAGGCCGTACATTGGCAGGTTCGCGTTCTCGTCGTCCGACAGGACCCGCATCATGCCGGTGGAGTCCAGCACGGTGGCCCCGCAGATGCCCTTTTCCATCATTTTCTCGAACAGCGGCTCCAGCAGCCCGATCTTGTTGAGCACGAGCACATACAGCAGCATGCAGACAGCCTCCTTTCAAAAGGCGAGTCCCATTATAGTCCGTAACGCGGATATGTCAATCAGGAAAAACAGCCCCGCGCGGACGCGGAGCTGCTTTTCGCGGGCATGATCAGGCGCGGGGCGTGACCGTGAAGAACCAGATATCGTTGCAGCCGAGGGAGGCTTCCAGCTTCAGGCTGCCGTCCGTGTATGCCGCGACGAAGGGCTCGTCCTCCACCGCGCTGACCTCCGTGATCCGGCGGATCTCCGCCCGGTTGAGGGACACGGGGCTGCCCATCTCCTGCCACACGCGCAGGGGGTTGCCGCGGGTCTCGTCCACCCGGCGCAGGGTGACGCCCGCCGGGGCCTCGGGCAGTTCGACGCTGACGGCGACCTTTTCCGGCGCCAGGTCGAGGTTCTTCATCTTCTGGCGGAAGAGAAGGATCTGCAGGGTCCCGCCCTTCCGGAAGGCCGCGTATCCGATCTCGCCCTTGGTCGCGTCCGGGCCGAGATCCAGGCGCAGGTCGCCGGCGTCGGCCAGCATCTTCATGGCGTGATAAACCGGCTTGGGGATGCCGCTCTGGGACAGCATGCCGAAGCCGCCGTGGAATTCCTGCGGGAAGGGGTGCAGTTCCTCGAAGATGTCGGAGAAGCACCAGATGGAGGATCCGTCCAGATCGTCCGCCACGTCCAGGGCGGTCTTCACGTCATAGGCCGCGGCCTTGCGCGTGTCATTGGTCCAGGCGGAGAAGATGGCGTTCTCGTTCCACTCCGTGTAGAACAGGGGCAGGTCGCCGGCCTGCTTCCGCACGATGGCCGCGTTGCGGATCATGACGTCGTTGGGGAGATCCTCCGTCTCGGACTTGTCGGGCATCAGGGCCCGGAAGCCGTTCAGGAAGGTCTTGTCGGCGATGCCGTCGAGGACGGCCCTTCCGCCCTGACCGCGCCGGGGGAAGGCGGCCGCGTTGAAGGAAGGGGCCGGGCCGTCATCATCCGGGCTGCCCTGCTCCGATACGCCGCCGATGGGGTCGCCCGCGTACTGGTGGGTCGTGACGAAATCGACGGGAACGTCGTGGGCGCGGCAGTACGCGAGGAAGCTCTCCACCCACTTGCTGGCGCTGGAGGAGGGGCCGCCCACGGGGATCAGGGGATCCACTTCCTTGATGGCGCGGGCCGTGGCCTCGTACAGGGCAAAGTACTCGTCGCGGGTTCCGTTCCAGAAGACGATGGGCAGGTCCGGCTCGTTCCAGACCTCGAAGTACCAGGTGCGGACCTCTTCCCGGCCGTAGCGGTGGATCAGGAAGCGGACGAAGGCCCGGATGTAATCCTGCCAGGCCCGGAAATCCGCCGGCGGGAGAATGACGGGCCTGTAGAAGAACATGCCCCGCTCGTCGCGGTCCTCGTACTGCCCGGCCAGCTTCTTCGGCATGAAGGACAGCTCCACAAAGGGCTTCATGCCGGCGTCCAGCACGTTGTCGTAGGCGACGCCGCAGGCGTTGAAGTTGTATTCCGGGAAGGCTTCGGCACCGGGCACGGGCAGCTGCATGGACAGGTCGTTGAAGGTGTGCATGTCGTCGCAGAAGATGCCGTGGAAGCGCACGCGCGCGATCCCCAGCGTGTCGTGGATGAACTTCAGCTGGCGCGTATAGTCGGTGCGCAGCGCCAGCAGCGCGTGCCCCGAGCCCACGCAGAACTGCCAGTGCTTCTTGTGAGGGATCAGCGGGGCGTTTGCCGGGATGCGGATGTCCATGATATTTTCCCCTTTCGTGTGATCTGACTGATGATGCTTTTCGCGAAACGCGTTCAAATCCCTGCACGGATAGAAGAAAAACCCCATCCCGGACGGGATGAGGTCGGTATCGGAGCGGTCACGCCTTGCTGCCGCGGTAGTAGTTGATGAGGCAGCCGTCGGCGATGATCTGCCGCTCGGCCTCCGTCAGGGGGCCGGTGGTCAGCGTGACGGGGAGGGCATCGCCGTTCGGCTTCACGATCCACGCGGGGATGGCGTCGCGGTTGGCCAGGACGGCCTCACGGATGCCGGGAATGAACACGTAGTCGCCCAGCTCCATCGCTTCCGGGTCTTCGATCAGGAAGGGCGTCATGCCCCAGTTGATGCAGTTGGAGCGATAACGCTTGGTGGCATACTGGCGGGCGAAGTTGGCGCTGCCGCCCATCACGCGCTGGCAGGAGGCCGCCTGCTCGCGGGCGGAGCCGTCGCCGGGCATGTTGGCATAGATGGCCGAGCCGAGATCCGTCTCCTCGGGTTTCACGGCCGCGCCGGCCTTGCGGAGGGTTTCGTACACCGAGCGCACCTCGTCCGGGAGGCCCTTCCCTGCCCTGCGGTCACGCTCCCACTGCCGAAGCACCTTGGAGCGGCCCACGTACTGCGGTTCCCGGCGGGACAGGGCGAACTCCGACAGCCGCTCGGGGTTGGAGCGGTAGGAGGACGTCTCACCGGAGGGGATCAGCTCGTCGGTGGTGGTCACGGGATCGGTGATGTAGGCGCACAGCTTGACCAGCAGGTCGTCGGTCAGGGCGGGCATTTCGGGCCAGTCCTTGATGTTGGGGCCGAATTTCAGCTCCGTATCGGGTTCGGCATGCCCCCAGCCGCTGTAGACGCGCTTTTCGTAGATGCCGGCATCGTAGCGGTATTCGGGCTCGGTGTACGCGACCTCGATGTCCGTCGCCGCGGTCAGCCGGCCGCCGTTGGCGGCGGTGGCGGCGATGGAGCGGGCGTCCATCAGGGCCACGGCGCTCATCTGGCCTTCGCCGGGCTTGGATCCCTCGCGGTTCGGGAAGTTGCGGGTGGTGTGGCGGATGGAGAACTCGCCGTTGGCCGGGGTGTCGCCCGCGCCGAAGCAGGGGCCGCAGAAGCACTCGCGGATCAGGGCGCCCGCGCCGATCAGGTCGGCCGCGCGGCCGTTGCGGATCAGCTCCGCCATGGCCGGCATGGAGCCGGGATACACGCTGAGCGTGAACACGCCGTTGCCGCAGCTCTTTCCGCGGAGGATATCGGCGGCGGCGCATATGTTGTCGAAGGTGCCGCCGGAGCAGCCGGCGATCTCGCCCTGGTCGACCCAGATGCCGCCGTCGCGCAGCTTGGACATGAGGTCGATCTTTGCGCCCTTGATCTGCGCGTTGACGGCCTCTTCGGTCAGGCGGAGGATGTCCGCGGCGTTCTCCTGCAGCTCATGGATCGTATAGGTGTTGGAGGGGTGCATGGGCATGGCGATGGTGCACTCGACCGAAGACAGGTCGACCTCCACGCAGCCGCCGTACCATGCCGCGTCCCCGGGTTTCAGCTCGCGGTAGGCCTCCGGGCGCCCGTGCATGGCCAGATAGTTCTTCGTCCGGCCGTCGGTGACCCATACGGAGGACCAGCAGGTGGTCTCGGTGGTCATCACGTCGACGGCGTTGCGGTATTCGATGGGCAGATCCGCGATGCCCGGGCCCACGAACTCCATGACCTTGTTCTTGACGTACCCCTTTTTGTAGACCGCGCCGATGATGCTCAGGGCCACGTCGTGCGGGCCGACGCCGGGCTTCGGCTTCCCCTTGAGATAGACGGCGATGACCTCCGGACGGGCAAAGTCATAGGTGCGGCCCACCAGCTGCTTCGCCAGTTCGCCGCCGCCCTCGCCCACAGCAAGGGTGCCCAGGGCGCCGTAGCGGGTGTGGGAATCGGAGCCGAGGATCATTTTCCCGCAGCCGGCCATCAGTTCCCGGTTCGCGCTGTGGATGTTCGCCAGGTTGGTGGGAACGTAGATGCCGCCGTATTTGTGGGCCGCGGAGAGGGCGAACTTGTGGTCGTCCTCGTTGATGGTGCCGCCCACGGCACAGAGGGAATTGTGGCAGTTGGTCAGGACGTAGGGCATGGGAAAGGCCGTCATGCCCGAGGCCCGCGCCGTCTGGATGATGCCGACATAGGTGATGTCGTGGCTGGTCATGGAGTCGAAGCGCAGGCGCAGGGCGTCCATGCTGTCAGAGAGATTGTGCGCCTTCAGGATCCCGTAGGCGATCGTATTCTTTTCCGCGTCCTCGCGCGTGACCGGCCGGCCGCAAAGGGCAGAGGCCTGCTCCGCGCTGTCCGCGATGGTGTTTCCGTTCACAAGATAGATGCCGTGGTCATACAGCTGGATCATGATCTCTCTCCGTCCGGTGCGTATTTTCCGCCGAAGCGGCACTTTTGATTGTGGGGTCCGGCCGGGGTTTTGTCAAGGCGGCGGCTGTACTTTGCCTGCTTTTTCGGTCATCCGGGCAGCGAAAAGGCCTGCCCGCAGGCAGGCCCGGGAAGCTTTGATCACAGTTCGCTCAGTTCATCCTGACAAAGCAGGCGGATGCCGCTGGCGGTGAGGGACGCCCTGGCCCTCGCCACGTCGGCCACGCGGAAGACCATATAGGCGCTGCCGTGCTTCGCGCCGAGGAAGGCGTACATGTATTCCACGTTGATGTCGTCAGCGGCCAGGAGCTCCAGCACCTGGTTCAGGCCGCCGGGCACGTCCGGCACGGAGACCGCCAGCACCGGCGTCAGCGAGCTGACGAAGCCGGCCTCCCTCAGCACGGCGGCGGTGGTCAGCACGTCGTCCACGATGATGCGGGCGATGCCGAAATCGCTGGTCTCGGCCAGGGAGAAGGCGCGCATGTCGATCTTGTGCTCCGCCAGCACCTTTGTCATGGAAAAGAGGTAGCCCGGCTTGTTCTCAAGGAACACGGAAATCTGTTTCACGGTCATCGTCGGTCGCTCCTTTCTCACAGCTTGCGGTTGTCGATCACGCGCTTGGCCTTGCCCTCGCTGCGGGCGATGCTCTTGGGCGCCACCAGCGAGACCTTGGCCGTCAGGCCCAGCATGGAGCGCAGGCCCTCCACCAGCCGGCGCTGGCGGTCCGTGATCTCGGCCATGGAGTCGGTGAACATCTCGGCGGTCATCTCCACCTGGACCTCGAGGGTATCGGTGTTGTTCACGCGGCCCACGATGATCTGGTAGTTGGCGGGATAGCCCTGGTTCAGCAGGACGGTCTCGATCTGGCTCGGGAAAACGTTCACGCCGCGGATGATGAGCATGTCGTCGGTGCGGCCGCGAGGCTTGCACATCTTCACATGCGTCCGTCCGCAGGGGCAGGGCTCGTGGGAGAGCACGCAGATGTCGCGGGTCCGGTAGCGAAGCAGCGGGAAGGCTTCTTTATCGATGGCCGTGAAGACCAGCTCGCCCTCCTGCCCGTCGGGCAGGACCTCGCCGGTATCGGGATCGATGATCTCCGCGATGAAATGGTCCTCGTTGATGTGCATGCCGTTCTGGGCGGAGCATTCGAAGGCCACGCCGGGGCCGCTGGTCTCCGTCAGGCCGTAAATATCGTAGGCCTTGATGCCCAGGGTCTCCTGGATGGACTGCCGCATCTCCTCCGACCAGGCCTCCGCGCCGAAGATGCCGGCCTTCAGGGGGATCTGATCGGGCGTAAGGCCCATTTCCTTCATGCTCTCTCCCAGGTACGCCGCGTAGGAGGGCGTGCAGCAGAGGATGGTGGCCTTCAGGTCCTGCATGAACATGATCTGCCGCTCCGTGTTGCCGGAGGAGATCGGGACCGTCAGGCAGCCCACCTTGTGGCTTCCGCCGTTCAGGCCCGCGCCGCCGGTGAAGAGGCCGTAGCCGTAGGCCACCTGCACCACGTCCTCATCGGTGCCGCCGGCCGCCGTGATGGCCCTGGCGCAGCAGTCGTCCCAGAGGTCGATGTCGTGCTGGGTGTAGTAGGCGATGACCCGCTTGCCGGTGGTGCCGGAGGTGGAGTGGATGCGCACGCAGTCCTTCAGCGGCACGGCCAGCATGCCGTAGGGATAGCATTCCCGCAGGTCATGCTTGCTGATAAAGGGGAGCTTGTGCAGATCCTCCACGCTCTGCACGTCGTCGGGGGTCAGGCCCTTCTCTTCCATCAGGCGGCGGTAATAGGGCACATGCTCCCATACGTGACGCACCTGTCTGGTCAGGCGCTCGTTCTGCCACGCGGTGATCTGTTCGCGCGGCGCGGTCTCGATGTCCGGCTGATAATAACGCTCCATGGACATCATCCTTTCCTGAAGATTCTGATGCCGGTCATTCGCATTCGAATGATGGGGAAATCATACACGATTGCGATGATTTGTGTTGTTCTCCGAATGTACTTTTTGGCTCAGTGGCCTGTCCGTCCTGTGTGCATCGAAGGCAGCGCAAAAGGGGCAGCGTCATCCCGCTGCCCCCTGTATTCCGCCGCGCTCAGGCCTCCCGGCCCAGGGCGAAGGCTTTTTTGTTCATCTCCAGGAACTTCGGCGGAACGACGGCTTCGAGCGCCTGCTGCCAGGCTTCCTCCGGGAAGTCGAAGTACCGGGACAGGCGGCCCATCAGCACGATGTTGACCGCCTTGGCGCTGCCGGCCTCCATGGCCACGGAAAGGCAGTCCAGGGCGTCGACCTTCACGCCGGCGTCCCGCATCTTCCGCACGAGGTCCTCGGGATAGGCGGCCGCGCCGGTCACCACGGGCATGGGATCGATCTGCTGCGTGGAGGTGACGATCTGGCCGTCCGCGCGAAGGAAGGACATCCAGCGGGCGGCTTCCAGCACCTCGAAGGAGACGATCAGATCCGCCTCCCCCTTGTCGATCAGCGGAGAGGCGACCCGGTCACCGTAGCGCACATAGGTCACCACGCTGCCGCCGCGCTGGCTCATGCCGTGCACCTCGCTGACCTTGACGTCATAGCCCTGCGACAGGAAGAGCTGACCCAGGAGCTTGCTGGCCAGAAGGCTTCCCTGGCCGCCTACGCCGACGATCATGATGTTTTTCGTCTTCATGGCTTACACTCCCTTCTCGGTGGACTCGAAGGCGCTGACCGGGCAGAGCTGGCTGCACACGCCGCAGCCCACGCACAGGGTGAAATCGACGCGCGCCTTGCCTTCCCGGATGGAGATGGCGGGGCAGCCGATGCGCATGCAGGAGCGGCAGCCGATGCATTTGTCCGCGCTGACCTTCAGCGGAGCCTTGTGCCTGACGTACTTCAGCAGCGCGCAGGGACGCCGGGAGATGATGACCGAGGGCTCGTCCGCTGCCAGTTCCTCCTTCACGGCCCGATCGCAGGCCTTGAGATCGTAGGGATCCACCACGCGGACGCGGTTGAAGCCCATGGCCCTGCAGAGGCTCTCCAGATCGATCTTGCCCGCGGGGTCGCCCTTGATGTTGTAGCCCGTGGTGGGATTCTGCTGATGCCCGGTCATGCCGGTGATGGAATTGTCCAGGATGATGACGGTGGAGTTGGACTGGTTGTAGGCCACGTTGGCCAGGCCCGTCATGCCGGAGTGCATGAAGGTGGAATCGCCGATGACGCAGACGGTTTTGTTCTCGCTCTCCTTGCCCAGCGCCTTGTTGAAGCCGTGCAGGCCGCTGATGGAGGCGCCCATGCAGAGGGTCATCTCGATGCTGCTCAGCGGGGCCACGGCGCCCAGGGTGTAGCAGCCGATATCGCCCAGCACGGTGCACTTGTTGCGGTTCAGGGTGTAGAACAGGCCGCGGTGGGGGCAGCCCGCGCACATGACCGGCGGCCTCGCGGGGATGGTCTCATCCAGCGCCCTGCCCTGCGCATAGGGAACGCCCAGCTTTTCGGCGACGATGTTCTGGCTCAGCTCGCCCTCCGGGGGGAAGAGCGCCTTGCCGGTCACCGCGATGCCCATGGCTCTGCACTGATCCTCGACGAAGGGATCCAGTTCCTCCACGACGATGACCTTTTCCACCGACGCCGCGAACGCCCGGATCTTTTCGGCGGGCAGGGGCCAGATCATGCCCAGCTTCAGCACGGGATAGCGGTCGCCGCACACTTCCTTCACGTACTGGTAGCAGGTGGAGGAGGTGATGATGCCGACGGCGTGGTCCTCCCCCGCCTCCACGCGGTTGATGTCCGCAGTCTCGGCCCAGGCCGCCAGACGGCGGGTGCGCTCCTCCACCGCCGGATGGCGGCGGATCGCGTTGCCGGGCATCATGACGTACTTTGCGATGTTCTTCTGATAGGGCTTCTCCGGCGGCACGATCCGGTCGGAGGTCTCCACGACGGATTGGGAGTGGGCCACGCGGGTGCACATCTTCAGCAGGACAGGCGTGTCGAAGGCTTCGGAAAGATCATAGGCCAGCTTTGCGAAGGCCAGGGCCTCGGCGGAATCGGCGGGCTCCAGCATGGGGATCTTCGCCGCCCGGGCGTAATGCCGGGAATCCTGCTCGTTCTGGGAGGAGTGCATGCCGGGATCGTCCGCCACGGCGATGACCATGCCGGCGTTCACGCCCGTATAGGATACGGTGAACAGCGGGTCGGCCGCCACGTTCAGACCCACGTGCTTCATGCCGCAGAAGCTGCGCTTCCCGGCGAGGGAGGCGCCGAAGGCCGTCTCCATGGCCACCTTCTCGTTCGGCGCCCACTCGCAGTAGATCTCGTCGTATTTGGCCGCTTCTTCGGTGATCTCCGTGCTGGGCGTTCCGGGATAGCTGGATACCACCGCGCAGCCGGCCTCATACAGGCCCCGTGCCGCCGCTGCGTTCCCGAGCATCAGTTTCTTCATTTTCCTTTGGCCTCCATCACATGTCGGTGTTCCCGTTTTCTTTTTCCATGCGCTCGATCACGGCGCGCATCGCCCCGTTCTCGTTGTCGAGGATGTTGCGGCGCACCCGGCTGATCGTGGCGGAGCTGGCGCCGGTCTTTTCCAGGATCTCGGCGTAGACCTGATCCCGGAGGAGATAGGTGGCGACATCATAGCGCTGCTCCATGCTCCGCAGCTCGGTCGGGGTGCACAGGTCATCGAAAAACCGCCTGCATTCCTCTTCGCCCGAGAGCGAAAGAATGGCGCGATACAGCGCGTCGGTGCGCTTTTTTCTCACATTGCGGGCCATGGTATCCCTCCCTTTGATCCGGATCCGGTTCCTTCATAGTTTAACACATTACACAATGAAAGTAAACAGCCGGATTTGTACTCTTCCTGCATTTCGCAACGGAAAAACCGCCGCCGCAAAGGACAGCGGGGGCGGATCAGAAAGGACTCCTCGTTGTGTTGTCGGAACCGTTCAGTGCGCCATGGTAACTGTTCAGTCCGCCCTGTGATCTGTGTCAGCAGATGCTCTCCAAACCGTTTCGCCCCATCCCCCTGCCCACTCCCCGAGGGAAGGGGGAGAATGGAACGCGGGCCTGCGGCCCGCACCCGCTGTTGGCCGGGCTGCATGGAAGTCACCCGATCCGTGTGTTTCCTGTCCATCCGTGTGGGTCTGTCGACCGACTGAACAGTTACGCCATGTTTATTTGTCGGCAGACGTTTTGAAAACCGTTTCGCCCCATCCCCCTGCCCCCTTCCCTGGGGAAGGGGGAAAGCAAGTAAGCAACCGGGGGACGCTTTCCTGCCGGAAAGCGTCCCCCGGACCCCCTTGAGGCGCAAGGCCTGCGGCCCGCATTCGTTATGTGTGCCGATCATGGAAGACAGCCGATTCGCATTTCCTGTCCATCATGTCCATGTGGGTATCCCGGAGGGCGGAACGGTCCCGTGTCGGTTTCGGATCAGCTGTCCTGAACGATCACGTTCTCCCGGCCGAAGGTCTCGAACAGATCATCCATGGACTGGGCGGATCGGGGCTGCTCCGCGCGTTCCCGGTGTTCCGGCACGAAGCGGCACTGTTCCCCGGCCGCCATGGTCAGGACCTCCTCCATGCGCGCCGCCCGTTCGGGACGGGTGAAGAAACCGGCGGCCGCGGAATCCTCCGATGCGGGCGCCCAGCGGAAGGTATAATCCTCCGCGGAGACGAGACGGATCTGATTCGCCAGGGCAAAGAGACCGGGGTCTGTTTTGGCGAGGCCCGCGATGGCTTGTTTCCAGATCTGGGTCATGGTTTTGTCCGCGGTCTGTTCGGGGGACGTTCCCTGTTTCGTCTCCGTCGGCGCAGGCGCGTCCGCGGGCTTTTCCGCGGGCGCCGGGACCCGGGTCTGGATCGCGCCGCTTTCGATCCGGCCCTTCAGATCGCGAAGGGCGGATTCCAGTTCCCGCACCCGGTCGAGCAGGGCCGCTGTGTCGGTCTCGCCCGTCCGCAGGCAGGCGTGCAGGGCCGCGCTCTCCAGGGCAAAACGGGGGGACGCGGCGTAGCGCAGGGCGCCGTCCACCCCCAGGAAGATATCCAGCATGCTCATCAGGCGGCTTTCGGACGCCGTCTGAGCCTGGCCGATGTATTGCTGCGCCGCGTCGTCGGAGAGGTCCATCATGTCGGCCAGGTGATCCGGCGCGCAGCGGGCCACCAGCAGCAGGCGCAGGTGGCCGGCCAGTTCCCGGGCGAAGACGGCGGGCTCGTGACCGGCATTCATCAGTTCGTCCACGCAGCGGATGACCTCTTCGGCGTCCTCGTTGACCAGCCCCTCGGTGAACCGGAAGAGAAAGGAGCGGTCGCTGGTGCCCAGCACATGGCTCACCAGTGTCTCGTCGACATCCTGCCCGTATCCGATGCACATGTCGAGTATGGAGAGGGCGTCGCGCATGCCGCCCTCCGCGGCCCGGGCGATCTGCATCAGCGCGCCGTCGGTGGATGTGATGCCCTCCCGGTCGGCCGCCTGACGGAGGCGGTCGCGGATCTGCGCGGCGGGGATGCGGCCGAAATCATACCGCTGGCAGCGGCTGAGGATGGTGGCGGGCACCTTGTGGGGCTCCGTGGTCGCGAGGATGAAGATCATGTAGGCCGGCGGCTCCTCAAGGGTCTTGAGGAGCGCGTTGAAGGCGTTGTTGGTCAGCATGTGGACTTCGTCGATGATGAAGACCTTGTAGCGGCCGAACTGGGGCGGGTACTGCACAGACTCGAGGATCTCGCGCATCTGCTCCACCTTGGAGTTGGAGGCCGCGTCATATTCCAGGATGTCGAAGCTCGACTCGTCGCCCATGCGCCGGCAGCTCTCGCACTCGCCGCAGGCGTCGCCGTCGCGCGGGTCGGTGCAGTTGGCGGCCCTGGCCAGGATCTTGGCGCAGGAGGTCTTGCCGGTGCCGCGACTGCCGCAGAAAAGATAGGCATGGGAAAGGCGGCCCTGCTTCACCTGATTGCGCAGCGCCGTCACGACCATCTCCTGCCCCACCACCTCGGAAAAGGTCAGGGGCCGCCACCGGCGATAAAGCACCTGATGGTCCGCCATGTCTCGCCCTCCTGTCGTTATTCGTCCGGGCCGGAGAAGTCCAGCATGTCCCGGAACCGGTCCAGCGTCGCCTCTCCGATCCCGCGGACCGTCAGCAGGTCCTCCGGGAAATAGTAGGGGCCGTTCAGCAGCCGCTCGTCGATGATGCGCAGGGCCATGGTCTCCCCGATCCCGGGGAGCACAGCCAATTCAAGCGGATCATCGCTGTTGATGTCCACCGTGCCCTCCGGTCTTTCCGGCAGGGCAATGGCGCCCAGATCATCGGTGCGGGCCGCAAAGGTCAGCTCCGGTCTGGGCCGGTCTCCGGGGATCGGGGCCAGCATCAGAAAGACCGCCGCAAGCGTCAGCAGGGCAGACACGGCGGCGATCATCCACGGTTTCATACGTTCCTGCGGACCTTCTGGCCCTGGGGGGTGTCCTCCAGCACGTAGCCGGCCGCCCTGATGGCGTCGCGAAGCTCATCCGAGCGCTTCCAGTCCTTCGCCTTGCGGGCGGCGGCGCGCTCGTCCACCATCTGCCGGATCTCGTCGGGCAGGGCGTCCTCTTCCTTCTGCACCAGTCCAAGGATTCCGCAGAGGGCCCCGAAGGACTTCAGCGCGGCCTCCACGGCGGGCTTGCCGGAGTCCGCGGTCAGGGTGGAGTTGGCGTCGCGCACCAGCTCAAAGATCGCGCCGATGGCGTCCGCGGTGTTCAGATCGTCGTCCATGGCCGCGTCAAAGCGCTGCTCATACTGCGCGAGGCGACCGGCAAATGCCTGTTCGTCATCGTTCATGGGGCGGTCGGGCGCCTTTTCGAGCAGGAAGCGCAGCTGGGCGCGGGCCGTGTACAGGCGCTGCAGGCTGGCGTGGGCGGCGCTGATCTGCTCGCGGGAGAAGTTGATGGGGCTGCGGTAATGGGCCGACAGCATGAACATGCGCACCGCTTCCAGGTCGTATTCCTTCGCGATGTCCCGCACGGTGAAGAAGTTGCCCAGGGATTTGGACATCTTCTGGTTGTCGATGTTGATGAAGCCGTTGTGCATCCAGTAGTTGACGTAGGGTTTGCCGGTCGCGCCCTCGGACTGGGCGATCTCATTCTCGTGGTGGGGGAAGAGCAGGTCCTTGCCGCCGCAGTGGATGTCGAACGTCTCGCCCAGGTAGGTCATGGACATGGCGGAGCACTCGATGTGCCAGCCGGGGCGGCCGGGGCCCCAGGGGCTGTCCCAGGCGGGCTCGCCGGGCTTCTGCGCCTTCCAGAGGGCAAAGTCGGCGGGGCTCTCCTTGTCGGTCTCCACGTCCAGGCGCTCGGAAGCGCCCATCTCCCGGTCCTCCACGGACTGGCCGGAGAGCTTGCCGTAGCCCGGGAACGCGCTGACGCGGTAATACACGTCGCCGTTTTTGCCGACATAGGCATGGCCGTTATCGATGAGCCGCTGCACCAGGGCGATGATCTGCGGGATATGCTCCGTGGCCTTGGGGTGGACCGTGGCGGGATGGATGCCCAGCGCCTTCGCGTCGGTCCAATACTCGCCGATGAAGCGGTCCGCCAGCTCCTTGACGGTGATGCCCTCCTCGTTGGCCCGGCGGATCATCTTGTCGTCGATGTCGGTGAAGTTCTGCACGAAGGTCACGTCGTAGCCTTCCCGCTCCAGCTGACGGCGCAGCACGTCAAATGTGATGAAGGGGCGGGCGTTGCCGATGTGAAAATAATCGTAGACCGTGGGTCCGCAGGCGTAAATGCCCACCTTGCCCTCATGCACGGGCTTGAAGGTCTCTTTCCTGCGGGTCAGGCTGTTGTAAATCTGCATGCTGCAAACCTCCTGTCACTTCGTTGCTTCCTGTTCGCCGATCGCCTGTTCGAGCCGGGCGATGCGGGCCGTGTGCGCGCGGATGGCCTGGTCCATCTCTTCCTTCAGGTCCAGGTCCTCTTCAACATCGAAGGCTGCCCGGATGCGCTCCAGACGGACTTTGGTCTGTTCCAGTTCTTCCCTCAGGAGAGCAGGCTCCCCGAAGGCGTGCCCGTGAACGGCCCGCATGCTGCGCTCGATCTCCTCCGCGAACAGGGGATTGCCGGTCATCAGGCTGACGGCCCTGGCACACCGCACCAGCAGCAGCGCCGGATCCTCCCCTTCCTTTGCGGCCCGAAGGACCGCGCTCTGGATCTCTTCGGTCAGGCGGGTGTTGTTCATGTAGGCGGCCCAGGCGTTCTGTTCGCTCATGTCACGCATCTCCTCTCTTGATCCCGGCCAGATCCCGCACCACCTCTGCCGCGATCAGCAGCCCCATGGCCGCAGGCACGAAAACGGTGCTGCCGGGAACGGCACGGCGGACTTCGGTCTCTTCTTCTCCCGCAGGCGCGGGCGTCAGGGCCGGCTCATCGGACCAGGCGACCTTCAGGCGGTCGATGCCGCGTTTGCGCAGTTCCTTGCGCATCACCCGGGCCAGCGGACAGACGCTCGTCTGCGAGATGTCGGAGATCCGAAGGCGGGAGGGATCGAGCTTGTTGCCGGCCCCCATGGCGCTGATCAGGGGGACGCCCGCACATCGGGTCCTTTCGGCCAGGGTCAGCTTGGCGGCCACCGTGTCCACCGCATCCACCACGTAATCGAAGGCGCTCAGGTCGAAGTCCTCGGCGTTCTCCGGCAGGTAGAAGCAGTCACGGACGGTCACGGAGCAGGCGGGATGGATGTCGAGGATGCGGTCCCGCATGGCTTCGGTCTTCGGCCGGCCGAGGGTGGAGTGCAGCGCGATGATCTGGCGGTTCAGGTTGGTCAGGCTCACGCGGTCATGATCCACCAGGTCGATCGCCCCGATCCCGGATCGGGCCAGGGCTTCCGCCGCATAGCCGCCGACCCCGCCGACGCCGAAGACCGCGACCCGTGCGCGGCTCAGGCGTTCCATCGCCGCGGCGCCCAGCAGGCGCTCGCTTCTGTCGAACTGATCCATGGCCGACCTCCCTGCCTGAATTCACGGTGCATTATACCACATTCCCGCGCAAACGTAACCCTGTTTCGGCGGTTTTCTTGCTTTTTCCCTTTCTTGACGGGCCGGGGCGCGGCGGCTATAATGCAATCGACACTGACCGGGAGGCTGGCATCATGGCAAAACAGCTCTTTCACTGCATCGCGACGGCATCCTTCGGCACGGAGGGACTGGTGGCGGCCGAGCTCCGGCGGCTGGGCTTCGAGGGTGCCGGGGCGGACAGCGGCGGCGCGTTCTTCGACGCGGACGCGGCGGGGATCTATCTGGCGGATCTGCGGCTCCGCTTCGCCGATCGCGTGCTGATCGTGCTGGGGGAAAAGACCTGCCTCACCTTTGACGAGCTTTTCCGGATGACGGCCGATCTGCCCTGGGAGCGGTACCTGGCCCCGGACGGAAAGATCAACGTCTCGGGGAAATGCGTCCGGAGCCGACTGATGAGCGTGCGGGACTGCCAGGCCATCACCAAGAAGGCCATCATCGAGCGGTTACGTCGTGTAACCGGACGAAACGTGTTCCCGGAGACGGGGGCCGCGTTCCCCATCGAGGTCAGCATACGCGGCGATCTGGCCCGCATCACGCTGGACACCTCGGGGACCGCCCTGAACCGCCGGGGATACCGCACCTGGAACGGGGAGGCGCCCCTCCGGGAAACGCTGGCCGCGGCGCTGGTGGAGCTCAGCCCGTGGCGGCCGGGCATGCCCCTGCACGATCCCTGCTGCGGCACGGGGACGCTGCTGATCGAGGCCGCCTTCCGCGCCGCCCACCGGGCGCCGGGGCTGGAAAGGGCCTTTGCCTGCGACGGCTTTCCTTTCTTCCGCGAGGTCGACCGGGACGGGCTCCGGGCACAGGTGCGGGGAGACGTGGAGCTTGACCGCATCCGCGGCATCGGCGGCTCCGACATCGATCCGGAAGCCCTGACGCTGGCCGGCCGGCACGTCCGGCAGGCCGGGCTGGAGGGCAGGATCTCCCTTTCGCGCACGCCTCTGCAGGAGCTGCAAAGAGAGGAACCGGAAGGCGTGTTCCTCTGCAATCCTCCCTACGGCGAGCGGCTGGGCGACCGGGACAGCTGCCGGAAGCTCTACGCCGACCTTCACGGCCTGCAGAAGCGGCACCCCGGCTGGAAGCTGTGCGCCATCTCCTCGGACCCGGGGTTCGAGCGCGCCTACGGAAAACGAGCCTCCCGGAAGCGCAGGCTTTACAACGGGCGGCTCGAGTGTGAGTTCCTGATCTTCGACTGAGGTCAGACGCGGGTGAGCAGCACCACAGCCTGGGCGCTGATGCCCTTCTCCTCGCCCTCGAAGCCGAGGCGCTCGGTGGTGGTGGCCTTCACGTTCACGCGGTCCGGCGGGAGGTCCATCGCCTCCGCGAGGTTCCGCCGCATGGCCGGGATGAAAGAGGCCAGCTTCGGCCGCTGGGCCACGATCGTAACGTCCGCGTTGGCGACGCGCAGCCCATGCTCCCGGAGGAGCGCGCACACCCGGTCCAGCAGCTTCATGGAGGAGATGCCGCGATAGCGCTCGTCGCTGTCCGGAAAGTGACGGCCGATGTCGCCCAGGGCTGCCGCTCCCAGCATCGCGTCCATCAGGGCGTGCACCGCCGCGTCCGCGTCGCTGTGGCCGTCCAGGCCCGTTTCATGCGGGATCACGACCCCGCAGAGGATCAGCTTCCGGCCGCTCACCAGCCGATGCACGTCATACCCGCTGCCGATCCGGAGATCGGGGAGCGGGTTTTCGTTTTCCAGATACGTCCCGGCCACGGCCAGATCCTCCGGTGTCGTCAGTTTGATGTTGCGGCGGCTGCCCTCGGTGAGCAGGACCGGGATGCCGATGCGCTCCGCGAGAGAGGCGTCGTCCGTGCCGACAAAACCGTCCCGCCGCGCCGCCTCGTGCGCGCGGACGATCAGATCCCGGCGGAAGGCCTGGGGCGTCTGCACGCAGCGCAGGGCTGACCGGTCGGGGGTCCCGACGGCGATGCCCTGCGCGTCCACGGTCTTCACGGTGTCCACGCAGGGGGTGGAGGCCGCGGCGGCGCCCTGTGCCTCCGCGCCGCGCTTCACCGCGAGGATCGTCCCGTCGTCGGCAAGGCAGCGGGCGCCGTCGTGGATCATCACGTAATCACAGGCGTCCGGCAGCGCGCACAGGCCATTCCGGACCGAAGTCTGTCGGGTCTCCCCGGCTGAGGCGTAGAGGATCTCCCGGTCCACGCCCCGGAGCGCGTCCTCAAACAGGGGGCGCTCCGCATCCGGACACACCACCGCGATCCCGTCGGCGTGACGCGCCATGATCTCAACGGAGCGGCGGATCACCGGGATCCCTCTCAGCGGAAGAAGCACCTTGTTGACGCCGGCGCCCATCCGGGTCCCGGCGCCGCCTCCCAGCACGATCGCGTACCACATGGCCGACCTCTCACAGCAGTCTGAATGGGGATCGATGTCTGTTGCGGGCGTGCGGGATGTCCCGTCACCGTCCGCGGGCGGCGTCACTCGCGCTCGGCCGCCACCGCGGCGTCCTCCAGGATCACCCGGTACATGGCCGCCGCGTCGCCTTTCCGCACCGTTTCGCTGACGGACAGGATCTCGTATTGGCCCAGTTTGTCGCCGAAGCGGATCGTCATGACGTCCCCGGGCTTCACCTCCGCGCCGGGCTTGGCCACCTTGCCGTTCAGCGTCACCCGTCCGCCGGCGCAGGCCTCGTTCGCCACGGTGCGCCGCTTGATGATGCGGGAAACCTTCAGATATTTGTCCAGACGCATGGGTCTTCTCCTTTGTCGTTGTGTTCTCAAAGCCCGCGGGCCGGCGCTTCAGACGACCAGGCCGCCGTTGACCGCCAGCACCTGGCCCGTGATGAAGGACGCGTCGGGTCCGCACAGGAAGGCGACGGCGGCAGCCGCCTCTTCGGGCCGGCCGGCGCGTCCCAGGGGCGTTTCGTCGGCAATGGCCCGGATATCCTCCCCGGAGAGGCGGGCATTCATGTCGGTGAGGATCATGCCGGGCGACACGCAGTTCACGCGGATGCCGCTGGGACCGGTCTCCTTGGCCAGCGCCTTCGTCAGGCCGATCAGTCCGGCTTTCGCCGCCGAATAGGACGACTCGCAGGAGGCGCCGACCTGCCCCCACATGGAGGAGACGAAGACGATGCTGCCTCTCTTGCGGGCGATCATACCCGGAAGCACCAGTCTCGCGGTGCGGGCCGCCGCGTCCAGGTTGACGGCCATGGCGCCGTGCCAGTCGGCCTCGCTCTGTTCCTGGAAGAGGCCGAAGTGCGCGGTCCCGGCGCAGGCCGCCAGCGCGTCCAGGTGCCCGAGGGATGCCAGCGCCTCGCGGACGGCGCGCGCCGTGTCCTCCGGATCCGTCAGTTCGCAGCGGACAGCCGTCGCGTCTCCGCCGGCCGCCCTGCACTCGGCGGCAAGCCGGTGCGCCGCGTCCTCCGCCCTGTGCCAGAAAAAGACCGTGCGCCAGCCGTCTGCCGCAAACCGCCTCACGCAGGCGGCGCCGATGCCCCGGGAGCCGCCGGTGATCAGTATCGTCTTTGCCATCTGCCTGCCTCCGTTCCCGCAGCATCTGTCTGAACAGAAAAACCCCTTCCATGCGGAGAGGAGTTTATCGATCCGGATTCCGATCAGGCAGTGGCCTTGTTCAGGCGCTTGGCCAGACGAGCCTTTTTGCGGTTCGCGGCATTCTTATGCATAACGCCCTTGGCAGCAGCCTTATCAATGGCGGAAGTCGTGGCGTTCAGAACGGCGGCGGCGTTGGCGGGATCGGCGGCAACGGCGGCATCAAACTTCTTGACGGCGGTGCGCACGCCACTCTTCACCACGCGATTGCGCAGATTCTTCTTCGCGGCGACCTTCACGCGTTTCTTCGCGGACTTGACGTTCGGCAACTCGGTTCACCTCCTTCACGGAATGGATGCTTGAAACATCGCATGACATATTACCATGAGTCCGGGAAAAATGCAAGCCCCATATCGCGCTATTTTTGCCGCGGCGAAGACTTTTCGCGGCCTTTTCGCCTCCGGGACCGCAAATTACCGCCCGCGGCTGCCCTCCTTGCCGCGCGGGAATGTTCAAAAATGTCAAAAGCGCGAAGAAAGTATATCATTTTTGTTGACTTCATGTTATAATAGATGCGTGTCGGCCGATAGCCGTCCATCACTGACTTTGCGAGGGATTGCCATGAAGATCCGCATCATCGCGCTTTGCCTGCTGCTTCCCATGCTGCTGAGCTGTGCCGCGCTGGCCGTCGAGCCTACGCCCATTTCCACGATCCCCTACGACGAACTGCCTCCCGTCATCGAAGGGCAGCATCACTACCTGCTGCTCTGCGTGGATCAGTGGTCGGAGAAGCCCGACAACCTGGGCAACACGGACGGCATCGTGCTGGTCACCCTGGACACCCGGGCCAAGCGCGTCATGCTGACCACCCTCAGCCGCGATTCCCTGGTGGTGCGCCCGGACGGCGTGATCGGCCGCGTCACCTATATCGCGGCCAATTACGGGCCGGAGGCGCTCTGCCGCGTGCTCAGCTGCCATTTCGGCATCCGCATCGAAAAGTATATCATCTTCAACTTCAGCCAGATCCGGGACATCATCGATTACTTCGGCGGCGTGGACGTGACCCTGACGGCCAACGAAGCCGCCTACATGCAGCGCAACTCGGTGCGTCCCGCTCCCGGGCAGCCGGTGATCAGCCACGCGGGGACCTATCACCTCTGCGGGCGCACGGCGGTGGTGTACATGCGCATCCGCAAGGGAGACAACGGCGGCGAGCTGATGCGCAGCCAGCGGATGCGGACCGTCCTGTCCACGCTGGCGGACATGTGCAGGGAGATCAGCTATGACGACGCCCGGGCGCTGGTGGATGTGATCCTGCAGGAATCCACGCTCACCAACATGTCCCTGAGCGACATGATCGACGCCATGGAGCAGGCCTACCAGCTGCGGGGCTGCACCATCGAGGAGCTGCGCCTGCCCGTGGAGGGTTCCCACAAGGGCATCACCTACGCCGGCATGAGCGTCCGCGACATCGACTGGGAGATGTGCAGAGCCTCGCTGGCCCATTACCTGCAGAACAGCTTCCTCGTCATGGACACCGACACGGACGGCGAATGGGACGACTTTGACGCTTTTGACGATTTCTGATCCCACCATCGGAGGACAAGGATCCTATGAAATGCCCCGTCTGCGGTCAATGGAACCGTGACAGCAATCCCCGCTGCCTGAAGTGCGGCGCGGACCTGGACCCGGAAGACCGCTTTGCAGATGAACAGCCTGCCTGGCGCAGCCGGATCAAAGACGCCGACCACGGAACGGCTTATTTCCGCATGGACGAGCAGGGGCAGAGCGACGCGGAAGCGGATGTCAGGGATCAGCTCGCGGACGAGATGGCGGACCTGAAAGCCCGCAAGAGCGACGGCTCCTATCGCCTGCGCGGCATGCGGACGTCTTCGGTGTACCGGGATGCCAGCGAAAAAGGCCTGGACATCACCGGAAGCGCCGGCGCGGACGCCTACTGGCAGACCAAGGACGATCCCGCCAAGCCTAATATCCGCTTCGCGAAGGCCGAGGGACCCTCCTCAAAGGAGAGCCGGACCGCGGTGGTCGGCGGCGAACGGGAGACCGCGGACTGGGGGAATTCGCCGCGGACGGACGCCCTGTGGGTGGAACTGGATCAGAACGCTTACAGCTGGAAGCAGCGGGATCTGAACCGCGCCGAGCCGCCGATGCTGCCCCGGGAGAGGTTCTGGCGCGCCTTCGGCAAAGCGTCCGTGTTCGCCGCGGTGCTCCTGGTGCTGTTCATCGCCATCGGCAGCGGGCTGGGGCTGGCCGGCGTTCTGGGCGACGACGGCTTCCTGGGCATCATCCACCCGCTGAACCGGAAGGATCGGAACAGCGGGCCCTCCGTGATCATCACGGCCTCCATGATGAACGACCTGGCCGCGCACACGATCCAGATCCCGGGAGAGGACGGACAGGAGATCTTCATCCGGGAACTGTATTCCAATTATGTGGTGGTGGACGGCTATGCCACGATCCAGGTGCAGGATCACGTGTGGTATGACAGCCTGGAGAGCGTGACCGAACCCACCATGCTGATCACGCTGACGCCCTACCTCAAGGCGTCCAACGGGCAGCAGACGCCGATGGAGCCGATCACATACGAGATCGAGATCCCCCTGAGCCCGGTCACCATGGTCACCCCGGACAGCCTTCGCACCACCGTCGCGTCCACCATGTATACCATGGAGTTCGTGGTGCGGCCGGGTTCGGTCGTGAAGATGAACGGCAAGGACATTTCCGACACGGTCAACTATGAGACGGGCGTGGTCTCCTACAACGCCACCGTGCAGCCCATCGGAGACAACGTCTTCACCCTGACCTGCCGGAGCCAGTACTGCCGCGACAACACCCTCAACATCGTGCTCTACCGCGAGCCCCAGGAGATCCCCCTGGACCTGGCCGCGGACACCTACACCTCCACGACGGTGAAGCACCTGCTCATCAGCTGCACCACGCTTCCCGGCGCGACGGTGGACGTTCTCTCCCCCTTCACGGATCTGGACATCACGAACCTGGCCACCACGGGCGAATTCAGCTTCTACGCCACGTTCGACCACTACGGGGACAACGTGGTGACCATCCAGTCCTCCTACCCCGGGAAGAAGACGTCCACCATCCAGTACACCATCTATTATGTGGCCAACGTGGACGATTACACCCGGTCCGCCTGGGGGCTGGATGCCGCCGGGTATTCCGAGCTGGCGGGCAATATCGCCGTCCGTTCCGCCCGGTCGCAGGTCTATGTGGTGATGGGCATCTGCCACGAGATCATTTCAGACAAGCCGCAGATCGCCGTGTTCTACACCTCCAGCGACGGAAAGAGCCAGCCTGTGGTCGTGCGGAACCACACCCGGACGGTCTGGAAACAGGGCAGCTATTACAGGATCTACGCGGACGCTTCCGGCACCTACAACAGCATGCCGCAGCTGGAAGCCCGTTACTGCTATGACCATTGACGCCAAAGCAGCCGTCATCCCCGGCCGGGATGACGGCTGCTGATTTCGGAAGAGAGCGGGATCATTCGGCGCGCGGCGTCAGCACGGCCACGTGGGGCTGCATGGAGAGGTCGCCCTTCGTCACGCGCAGGAGGCGCAGGGTCTCGGGGGTCCCGCCCATCAGATGCAGGAAAGGCTCCACGGGCTCGATGGGCCAGCCCGCGTTGTATTGCGTGCGATAGTGCATGGGCAGGATCACCCTTGCTTTGGTCATGCGGGCCGTGTCCGCCGCCTGCTCGGCGTCGATGGTGAAGAATCCGCCCACCGGCACCATCAGCACATCCAGCGGACCGATCTTCTCCAGCATGGCCGCGTCGGGCAGGTGCCCCAGGTCGCCCGCGTGCGCCACCGTCAGCCCCTCCGCCCTCAGCACGAAGAAGAGGTTGGCGCCGCGCCGGCTCCCGCCCTCGCCGTCGTGGAAGCAGGGGATGGCCTCCACCGTGACATCCGGCGCCAGGGTATACGTGCCCGGAGCGTCCGCCTTCACCGTCCAGCCCGTCACGTTCTCCACGGCGTTGTGGTCATGGTGGCCGTGACTGACCAGCACGGCGTCCGCGGCCACAGGGTGCACGGGGTAGCCGGTCGACGCGTCGTAGGGGTCCGTCACGATGCGATAGCCGCTGTCCAGTTCGATGAGAAACTCCGCGTGTCCGATGCATTCGATCAGCATAACGTTCCTTCCTTTCAGTCGTTCCCGAGCGGGCCCGCAAGCCGCAGGGCCCATCTCGCGTGAAGCTCCGCACAGACGCGTTCCCGCTCCGGGGCAGCGCATTCCGAGGCTTTGGCCAGCATCCTCCTGCCCGTGAGGTCCCGCCACAGCTCCGGATGCCGCCGCAGCAGGGAAAGCACGCAGCCCGCTTCGCCCGCCGGAAGTTCATCGCCGGCCGGGGGCGGGATCAGGTCCGGCTTGTCCAGCAGGAGCCAGCCCCGGTCCTCGGTCACGCGCCAGCCCCTGCCCCGCGCACAGGCACAGAAGACCGCCGCGGTCGCGGGATCGGAAGCCAGGGGAAGATCGCAGGCCAGCATGGCGTCCTCCGTCAGCGCGCGGCGAAGCGCCGGCGGGCGGCGGGCAGGCAGATCCGCCAGGAGCGCTCTCACTTCGGCCCGGGCCGCCTGCAGCATCACACATGCCTCCATTCCAGGTCGAGGGTCCTCCGGTCCGGCGGGCCGCCCTGCACGGCGATCCCGTAGACGATGCGCAGGGAGCCGTCCTCCGCGTTCGCGGCGAGCCGCACCTCGTGCGCCCTGAGCCGCACATCGAGGTCGCCGTACGGGGTGTGATAGACGCTCTCCCTCTCCCGAGGCGGATCGAAGACCATGGTCACCGACCAGGGGCCCTTCCGCTGCATCACGGCATGGCCGTCGCGAACCATCAGGCTGACCTCCGTCTCCTCCGACAGTCCGTCATCCTCCGCCAGCCGCTCCCGCCACGTGAACAGGAGGGAATCGCCGCGCGGCCGCATGACGCCGGAAACGCGCACGTCCAGCTCTTCATCCCCGGAGACGCTCCTGACGCGGAGCAGAACCGGCCGTCCATCCGCCATCCATCTTCACCCCCATCGCCAGTATACCATATCTGCCCGCAAATGCCAACCGCGGAAAAGGAGTCAACATGCGCTGCCACGCCTGTGCGAAGATCAACTGGACCCTGGAGATCCTGGGCCGCCGGGCCGACGGGTATCACGACCTGTCCATGGTGATGCAGACCATCTCCCTGCACGACACCCTCGACCTGGAGCCCGCCCCGGACACGTCCCTCACCGTGACGGGAGGCGGAAGCGACGTTCCCGGGGACGAACGCAATATCGCGCTGCGGGCCGTCCGGCTGATGCGTGAAGTCACCGGATACCCGGGCGGGGTCCGCATCCATTTGGAGAAACGGATCCCCTCCCAGGCGGGGCTGGGCGGCGGGTCCGCAGACGCGGCGGCCGTGCTGCTGTCGCTGAACCGGCTGTGGGGAGCGGGTCTGGACCAAAGCGGGCTGGAGGCGCTGGGCCTGCGGCTCGGGGCGGACGTCCCCTTCTGCCTGCGCGGGGGGCTCTGCCGCGTGGAGGGGATCGGGGAACGTCTGACACCGCTGCCCCACGCCCGGGAATGGCCGCTGATCGTGCTGCAGCCCTGCCCCGGTCTGTCGACGGGCGCGGTCTTCGGCGCGTGGCGCGCCTCTTCGGAAGGCGCGGCGCCGGAAACGGAGACCCTGCTGCGGGCCTTCGCGTCCGACGATCCCCGGCTGCTGCCCCGGCACCCCGGCAACGCGCTGGAAGCCGTCAGCCGCAGCATGCGGCCCGAGATCGGCGCGGCTGTGGACGACCTGCTGGCAGCCGGCGCGGTGTGCGCCCAGATGTCCGGCAGCGGGTCCGCCGTTTTCGGCGTTTTCGCCGACGGGGACGCGCAGGCCTCGGCCATGCGCCGGATCCGCCCCCGCCATCCCGGGGCATGCTGCTGTAAAACCTTGGTTTCCGCTTGCAATCCCGGTTGAATGATGCTATCATAGGTACGTTAAGGAGGACGCGATCATGCTTCAGGCGGAAGTGCGCGTGGGCGACGTGGTGCTCACCAAAAAGCCGCACCCGTGCGGTTCAAGCGAATGGACGGTCACCCGCATCGGCGCGGACATCAAGATCCGCTGCTCCGGCTGCGGGCGGGTCGTCATGCTGGATCGCGAAACCTTCCTGAAACGCCGCAAGAAGCTGATCTCGCAGGGACCCCCGACGGAGGTCCCCGTGCCCCACGAACCCTGACAAAGGAGATGCCTGTACCGTGAAACGACTCGTTAGCCTCTTCCTGGCTCTCATGCTGATCCTGTCCTGGGGCCTGTCCCTGTCGGAAGGCGAGTTCATCGAGCAGGACGACGACGATGACGACGTGGAGCCGACAGCCGAGCAGATGGAAGAGCTGAAGGCCCTTGACGACGTGGACGAAGCCGATGAAGAGCCCCGGTATGTCGTCGGCGAGACCTGGCATGAGATGGAACTGAGCGAGGTGGACGCACGTACCCCGGCGATCTACACCTGCAAGATCACCAAAGCCAACACCGCCATCTATTCCGAAAAAGTCGCGGATCCCTATTCCGCCGAGGCCAAGAGCAAGGTGGTCACCCGCGCTTCCAGCTACGGCAGCCGCAAGGCGGAGCTGCTCTATGTCGGCTCCACCTGGTGCATCATCCGCTACAACAAGAAAATCGGCTACATCAAGCGCGACAAGATCGAGCAGGTGGAGCCCGTGGATCCCGTGAACACGCCGCCCTACGGCACGCAGAAGTCGACCTACATCTGCAGGACCGCGGACGTCTGCCATGTGCGCAAGTCCATGAGCGACGAGGACGCCTGCTGGGTGGTGCTGAACCCGGGGACGATGCTCTCCATCTGGCGCATCAAGGACGGCTGGGCGGTGGTGCCCTACTGGCGCACGTACGGTTACATCCGCATGGAGGAGCTGACGGACCTGATCCCCGTCTCCCCCACCGACACGCCCATCCGCGCGGACACACCCATCGCGGCCTACACTTCTTTCTACTCCATGTCGGATTCCGACATCAACATGAACCGGCTGGTGAACATCGATGTGGCCTGCCAGCGCCTGACCCGGGTGCTGGAGCCCGGCGAGAGCTTTGACTTCAACCGGATGGTCGGCCCCTATCGCAAGTCCAACGGCTACAAGAAGGCCATCGTGCTGATCAACGGCGTGAGCACGCCGGGCTACGGCGGCGGCACCTGCCAGGTCTCCTCCACGCTCTACAACGCCGTGCTGCAGTGCCCGGGCATCTCCGTCCTCTACCGCAGGCCGCACGGGCCTTCCGGCGCCAAGTATCTGCCCCATGGGGTGGACGCCGCCGTGGGCAGCCCGAGCCTCAACCTGCGGTTCCGCAACGATTATGATTTCCCGATCCGCATCGAGGGGCACACTTCCTATGACGGCGCACTGCTGATGGTCATCTACCGGGTGAACCGGTCCGCCGCCGCATCTGAGTGACATATTCCGGAGCCATGAAAGGAGGGCATCGCATGAAGAAGCCTGTCATGGCTCTTTTGCTTGCCGTAAGCATGCTCATCCCGCTGCACGCCGGTCTGGCCGATGAAGTGCGCATCGATCCGGCCTGGCCTGTGCCGGACTATGTCACGTGGCTGCTGGAGGTCGCGTCGGGAGAGGTGGGCTACCGCGAGGGCGACCACGGCTACTCCAAGTACGGCGAGTGGGCTGGGGATCCCTATTGCCAGTGGTGCGCGGAATTCCTGTGCTGGTGCGTCGATCAGGTGGATCAGCGGCACGGGACACACCTGCTGAACGAGGTCTATCCCCGCTACTCCGGGCAGAACTCCGGGCGGAACTGGTATATCAACAACGGCCGGTACGTGGTGCGCTGGGGCAACCTGGAGAACTGGGGCTACCAGTGGCTGAAGGGCTCGGACGCCTTTCTCGGGACAGGCGATTACATTCCCCAGCCCGGAGACTGGGTGTTCTTCACCTGGACCAGCGATCTGGACACCGACCATGTGGCCATGGTGGAATACTGCACGCGGGACGACGCCGGGAATGTGACGGTGCACGTCATCGAGGGGAACACCCCCGTATCGGTCAAGCGCGCCGAGTATCCCCTCACATACAGCCGCATCCTCGGATACGGCACGGTCCACGACGTCTGCAACTGGACGATCCGCTCCGGGAACAGCGGCATGAAGGTTCGGCAACTGCAGGAAAAGCTGGTGCGGCTCGGCTATATGACCCCGGACCGGGTGGACGGCATCTACGGGCAGGCGATGGTGCAGGTCATCCGCACGGTGCAGCAGGACGAGGGGATCCCCGTGACGGGCATCGCCAACATCGCCACGCAGAACGCCATCGACCGCCGGATCCGGATCATGGATATCGAGGATCCCGATCACTGGGTGGTCACGGATTCCACCGTGGACGACGAGCTGACCCTGGACGACATGACCGACGTGGACGCCCTGCTCGCGGCATCGGAAGACGATGCCGGCGAGGATGACTGGGCAGACGAGGATCTGCTGGACGAAAGCGATCCGGGCGATCTCACGGATGACAGCGCACCGGAATGGATCGGGGAGAATCGCTAATGAGAAGCAAACTGCGCCGCATACTGGCATTACTGACGATCCTTTGTGCCCTGCCGGCGGTCTCCCTTGCCGGGAGCGCCTGCACCTGGACGGCATCGGTCCGCATCTCCGTATCGTCGGATACGCCTGTGGTGCAGGCCGTGATCGATCTGCTCAACGCGCTGCACGTGAGCGGCACATGGGCGGAGCGGGATGGCGCCTTCGATCTGACCGCCCGCGTCGGCATCCGCGATACGGACGCGGCGGCAGAGCTGCAGCTGGGCGGCGTGGCCAGCCACTGGCAGCTGCGCTCCCCCCTGCTGGGGAATCAGGTGCTCATGTTCAACAATCCCGCCATGATCGAATTCGGAAACAAGATCAACAACCACCTGGGTCTTCCGCTGCAATACGCGGCCCTGCTCTATCCCTACGCCTGGGAGGACGGGCTGGCCGCGCCCCTCGAAGCCGTGCGCGAGGTCATCGGGACGGGACCGGGAGAACGGATCGTCCCGTTGGAGGAATGCGTCGCCCTCGCGGAGAGGCTGGCCGATCTCGCCGAGAACGACCGGGCGTTTTCCAATCTGCTGACGGCGCTGACCTTCGGCGATGAGGGATGGAGCGCCGCGGACGTCGTCACGGGCTATTTGTGGGAGCTCCCCTGGATGCTGGAGACCTGGGCGCCGGACGGGCTTCTCGTCCAGAGGACGGAGAGCGGCCTGCGTCTTTACCTGCTCAACGGGGAGGTCCGCGTGCCCATCCTGGAGCGGGAGGGCGGCCGTGTCGTCTTTGCCCTGCCGGACGGAAGCCTGCGGTACGAGAGCGACCGGAGCGCAGGCGGCGGGCACACGCTGGTGACTCTCGGCCCGGACGGCGAGGAGCTTCGCCTGGAGGTCACCGAAACGGAGGACCGCCTGACGGTCTCGCTGTCGGGCACGGCCTTCGGGAGCGCGTCGTTCCCCGTGTTCGGCACCGGGTCGGACGGGCGCACGGTCATGGAGATGGAGCCGCTTGAGGACCGCGTGTTCTCGCTGGAGATCCTGCATGAGGACACGTGCTATATCCTGCGGGATCCGGTCAGCGGCTGCGAGATCGGCACCCTGTTCCTGGAGACCGCGGAGACCGAGCCTGCCCGCTGGCCCGACTGGACAGCCGCGACCGTGACGGGGATCAACTTCTATTCACTGGATGACAGCACGCTGGCCGATCTGGTCCGGTCGATCGCCGTGCCGATGGCGAAGGGGCTGGTCCCGCTGATCGCGGCCGCCCCCACCGCGTCGGTCACCGCGCTGATGGACTGGCTGGAGGGATCGGGCCTGCTGGACGCGCACTGACGGACGCACACCGTGAGTCCGCGTTTTCCGTGATGTGCGGCAAGAGGAGGGTCAGACATGAAAAGGTGGCTTTCGCTTCTTCTCTGCGCGGCGTTTTTCTGCGCCGCGTTTTCTTCTGCCCTGGCCGACGAGGAGCCGGTCCTGTACCGGAGCGGCGGTTATGCCTACGCGCTCCCGGGGGACGGCTCCGCCCTCATCTGGTCCTACGAGGGCGATGAGACCCATGTGGTCATTCCGGATCAGCTGGACGGCCACCGGGTCACGGCCATCGGCGAGCTCGCCTTTTACGGAGCGTTCGACATGGGATCCGTCACGATCCCGGACAGCGTGACGGAGATCGGCGGTCTTGCCTTTTTCGGCTGCGTCTCCCTCACGTCGGTCAACATCCCCGACAGCGTGACGGTGATCGGCTGCAATCCCTTTGTGTACTGCGAATCGCTGGAGACCGTCACGCTTTCACCGGATCATCCGCTGCTGAAGCTCGTGGACGGCGCGCTGTTCGGGAGGACGGACAACCGGCTGATCGCCTGCCTCTGCTCCTCCCCCAGGACATCCTACGAGATCCCGGACGGAACGGCGATCATCGGGGAGGCGGCCTTCTACGCCTGTTCCCGTCTAAGCACCGTGGTGATCCCCGACAGCGTCACCGTCATCGAGGCCGATGCTTTCGCCTACTGCGGCCGCCTCGCGAACCTGACGATCCCCGCGGGCGTGAAGTACATCGGGGACGGAGCCTTTGAGGGCTGCGAGGACCTGACCGCCGAGGTATATCACGGGTCGTACGCCGCTGCGTACTTCGCCCGGAACCGCCTTCCGTACCGGGTCTTCCCCTACGTCATCATCGGGGAGGAGATCCGGCAGGACGGCGTGACCAACCGGAAAGTCAACATGAGAAAGCGCCCGGACACCACCTCCGAGGTGTTGGAGCAGCTTCCCGCGGGCGAGACGGTCTTCATCATCTCCGAAGGCCGCCAGGGCGAGAACGGCGAGACCCGCTGGGCCCGGGTGCGGTATCACGGCGCGGAAGGCTATATCCAGGCCGCGTACATCGACTCCCCTTATCTGGGGGCCGCATCCACGCCTCCGCCCTCCCCCACGCCCGCCGCCGCATCCACGCCTCCGCCCTCCCCCGCGCCGGCACCTGCCGAAGCGGACGACGATCTGCGCTATTATCCCGAGACGTGGCTTCGGCCCTGGCATCGCGAGGCGCCGGCTTCCACCCTGGCCTTCTCGGACAACGGGGACAGGACCCTGCATATGACCGTCACCTTTGAGGACGGGCATTCCTTCGAGGCGGACATGAGCCCGGAGGACTATCAGACCGTGGAATTCGCCAACGCGGACAGGTCCCTGGCGGGCGGTCTCTTCATCGATCCCGCCACGGGCGGCTGCCTGGAGATGTATGTCTACGCGGACAGCGTCACCGGCGACTTCGCGTGGCTGGCGCCCTATTTCACGGGCGATCCGCTGGTGTACGAGACGAGCGATCCCATCGATCTGGACGCTTATGAATGGAACGTGTACGGCTTCCCCACCGCGGAGGACTGGGAAGGCCACTGGGTGATGACCGGACAGGAAGACTGCACCCTGGACATCCGCGGCAGGGACGATGGCCTTTACTCCGTCCGCCTCGTCTTCCCCGGCGAGGAGCCCGTGGAATGCACGGCCGAGCAGTGGGACTTCTTCTCCCTGTCCTTCCGGGACCCGCGGCTGTCCGGTCTGCTGGATCACGACCGCGACGCGCATACCGTCACGCTGTCAGAACCTGCCGCATCCTCCGCCCAGCTGCAGGCATTCCTCGGCGGCCGGGAGAGCCTGGTCTACACCCGTACCGGAGAGCCGGAGATCCCGGCGGAGGAGGAGGCGCATCCCCTCTTCCTGTCCCTGGAACCGCTGTATTTCATGTCTTCCTCCGGGGTCGGAGCCTGGGAGGGCACGCTGGAGGTGGACCGGAACGGCGGATTCAGCGGGGAATACTATGATACGGATGACGACCTGACCTATGAGGTGACGTTCAGCGGCCGGTTCGGCGAGGTGGAGCAGGTCAGCAAAACGGTCTACCGCATGAAGGTCATCAGCGCGGAGACCGCGGAAGAACCGGGCACCTACGGCAAGGACGAAGAGGGCCGGGATGTCCGCTATGAGCCCACCCTGCTGCCCCTGGGCGCCGGGATCCTGGTCACCCTGCCCGGCACGCCGGACGCGGAGATCCCCGGGACGGTGCAGAGCCTGATCCACGGGACCTTCTGGAACTGGGACGAGGACTGCTCCGAATTCGCGACCCTGACGCTGGCGGACAGCGGATGGGGCTTCTTTGCCGAAACCGACGAGACCTTCACCATGCCCGCCCCTCCGTCCGCCGAAGCGCCGGCCGCTCCCCGGCCCGTCGAGACGCCGGCGCCCAAACCGGAGCCCGCGCCGACCGCCGTCCCACCGTATGATCCCGCCGAATCGCTCACGCCCGTATCGTCGGAAGACCCGGACGCCTGGACCGGATACTGGATGACCCGGGACGGCAGTCAGGGCGAGCTGATCCTCAGCCCCGGCCCTGACGGATCGCCGCGGATGCAGGCTTTCTTCCTGCGCACCGTCAGCATGGGATCGGCCCTGGTGCCCGTCAGCGCCGAGCATCTGGCCTTCAACGCGGACGACGGCGCGTTCTTCGGCCTGATCAACCAGCCGGGAGACGGAACGCTGCGCTTCCGGGTGCTGGGCGGCCTGTCCATGGATGAAGAACACGAATTCTTCCCGCTGTTCGACGACACGGAACTCATCTTCTACCCGGCCGCCTATGAGGATCTGTGGTATGAAGAGCCTGTCGGCGAGGACGCCGGGATGACGGACTGGTTCGGACACTGGGTGGCAAAAGCCGACGGGCACACCTCCGTCATCGACCTGGATGCGGGCGGAGACTACTATCTGATGCGGATCAGCTTTGACGGGCAGTATGTTTACAGCGGGGTCCTGGAGGAGACCGACGCCTCGACCATGGTCTTCGTCTGCGACGGCTTCAGCGGCCTGCTGACCCTGAACCGCAAGCACCGGACCATCCTGATCACGGACTGCGGCTCGGAGCAGGAAGGCGTGAATGCGTGCCTGGACGCTTTCCATTTCACGCCGGAGTACAAGCGGTTCGGGGACGCGGAGGAATTCGGCGTGGACCTGGATGTCCCGGATCCCGAGGCGGAGATGGAGATGGATCCCGTCCCCGGATACGCCGGATGCTATGAAGTGCCGCTGGTGCGGGTGGACGCCACCAGCTGGATCGTGGGCAGCAAGGATCCCTACGCCTACATCCCCGGCAGCATGATCGACGGGGACGACAGCACCAGCTATCAGTTCAGCACAAAAACCACGCCGCTGGGGCAGGCATATATGTATTTCCTTTTCGAGGACCCGTACGAGGTGAGCGAGCTGTGGATCAAGAACGGTTCCTGGCGCGTCTCCGGCGGCACGGAGCAATACACCCGCAACTGCCGGATCCGGACGATGACCGTCTCCTGCCTGTATGAGAACGGCACGGCCTTTGAGGATGTGCAGAGCATCACCCTTTCCGACAACGCGTCTCTCCGCGACTGGACCGTGATCCCCCTGCACCTCTCCGGGCGCGTGACGGAGATCCGGATTCGCGTCGACAGCGTTTACACGGGGACCAAATTCAAGACGGACGTGTGTGTCACCGAGATCATGTTCGTATACCGGGATGACCGGTGACAGATTCAAGCGCCGCTTGCTTGTGCCGCCGCCCGATCCGTGATAATCTGTGGTCGGGCGGCGGCGGTCCGGGATCCCGGGGCAGCCCGCGGCACCACCCGCAATGCAACTGTTCAGTCCGCTCTGTGATCTGTGTCAGCAGATACTCTCCAAACCGTCGCGCCCCATCCCCCTGCCCCCTTCCCGAGGGAAGGGGGAGAACAGAGCGCGGGCCTGCGGCCCGCACCCGCTGTTGGCCGGGCCGCATGGAAGTCACCCGATCCGTGTGTTTCCTGTCCATCCATGTGTGTCTGTCGACCGACTGAAGAGTTACCCCTCAATTTCATATCACCACGCCATGAAGAGTGCGCGAGAGACAAGCTCGTTGACCGCACGACAACCTGCCGGGAACGGTAAGGTGCCAAAGCTTGACCGATGGGCCGTGCAGTTTGCAGTCCCGTCGGAACGATGGGACTGTTTTTCATCGCTCTTCACCGGCGCGGCGAGAGGAGCGATGGACATGAAGGATGAACTCAGGAAAACGGGAATGCTGGTCGTTCACTACGACACCTCCGACGATCGTCAGCGCATACTCCGGATCCTGGAACGGTCTGGTTTCCGGATCCCACGGACCGTCCGGGCTGCCGTTGTCACACGCTTCTATCCGCATCGCACGTGCCTGATCTGCGCTGATCTGATAAGGAAGAGCGTGGCGAACAGCCCGCAGCCTTTCATCTGCGCAGCCATGGTGAGCAGCGGCGTCCGCCTGTATACGGTGTCGGAGCTTGAAAGGATGGCGGAACTCGGCTTCGAATGTCTGCCGCGCTATCCGGTCTTTCATGTGCCCCATGACGGGAACGTCTTCCCGGAAGATCTGATGGCGGACGTGATCATCCCGGCCGGGGACTTCATGGCCTATCACGAGGCGATGCGGGACCGGCATGTGCGGGAACTGATCCCCCGTCCGTACGTCGGGCAGATGCTGAAAACCTTTGAGGTCAGCCGCCTGCTCTGCGACGTGGAGCGTCTCATCGGCCCCGGGGAGATCATGGAACGGGTCGGGATGGGCTTCTGCTATGAGAAGGCATACGACGGGACGGTCATCAAGCGGGTCACGGAAAGGACCCGGGCGGCCGCCCGCGTGTATTACGACCGGCACCACCGGGAGATCGACGCGATGTGCGAGCGCCATCCGCGGATGCTCTTCTTCGACATGCACAGCTATACGGACGCCATCGTTCCCGCCTTCGCCCGGGTGCCGGGCCGGCCGACCCCGGACCTGTGCGTCGGCACCGATCCGCGCTTCACGCCGCCACAGCTGACGGAGATCGTCCTGCGGCGGTTCCGGGAGGCCGGCTTCCGCACGGCGGTGAACGAACCCTACAGCGGCGTGTATGTCCCCGAGAGCGTCATGGACGGCAGCGGCGGCTGCGATTTTGCCGGGATCATGCTGGAGTTCGACCGCAGGGTGTACTGCGGCGGCGACGGGGAGCCGGACCGGCAGCAGGTCGAAAGGATCCGTCAGATCATCCGCGCCGTCATGGCGGATTGTGTCGATCTGGAATAGGCTTGCAGGGATCGCGCCCCGCGTGTCGAAACTCAAGACAGGCTTGAATCGGCGATGCAAACTTCAACCCGGATCCGCTGTGATTTTGTCCCCTGTTCTGCTAAGATCGTCCCGTAAGGAGGGATGACCATGTGGGCCTGCTACATCGGAGAGATCACAGAACCGTATCGGGAGCGGTGGGAGCGGCAGCAGATCCGTGCGGATCAGGAACCGGATATCTTTGACGTCATCACGGACAGCCAAGAGTTCGGATATCGGCTGGACGGATGTGCTTACGATTGCTTTTCCGACGAGATCCAGGTGGACTGGGGCGGTTGGGCTTACAAAGCCACGAAGGCGCAGATGGAAGAATACAACCGGCGCGCTGCCAGATGCCCGATCCCTCAGCACATCATGGACGGACTGAAAGACGGGCACGTCTATGGGATCATCGATGTCGAGATCTACTGACCACAGGACGCGGACAGAAAAGGAGGCGGTCAAAATGACCATCGGAAGCAAGATCGCGGCGGCCCGCAGGCGCATGGGCTGGACACAGGAGAAGCTGGCGGACAAGCTGGAGGTGACCTTCCAGGCCGTGAGCAGCTGGGAGCGGGACGAAACCCTGCCGGAGACGAAGAACCTGATCGGCCTGGCGCGGATCCTGAACACCTCGCTGGACGCGCTGATCGACGAGAAGCAGCGCGATTGGGAGCTCCGGGTCCCCGGTTTCGATCCGGACCGCCAGTACACCTTTGTGAAGACGCGGGCCCAGAGCCTCGGCCTGAACCAGACCCTGGCGGCCCTGCCCCTGATGAAGGCGAAGCACGAAGGCCAGTTCCGCAAGAGCATGGTCGCCCCGGTGCCCTACCGTGCGCACCCCCTGACCATGGCCTGCCACGCGCTGGCCATGGGCATCGAAGAGGACGACGTGCTGGCGGCCCTCCTCCTCCACGACGTGGTGGAGGACACCCCCACGAAGCCGGAGGAGCTGCCGGTGAACGACCGCGTGCGGCAGGCGGTCCGCCTGGTCTCCTACAACACCTATTACTCCGCAGACAAGCGGCGTCCCGGCGAGGCAGACGAGAAGGAGCTCAAGAAGCGGATCAAGCCCGAGTATTACGCCAACATCGGGAAGGATCCCCTGGCCGCTCTGGTCAAGTGCATCGACCGGTGCAACAACCTCTCCTGCATGGCGGACGGCTTCACGCGGGAGAAGCAGGCGGTCTACGTGACGGAGACGGAGCGCTGGGTCCTCCCCCTGCTGGACGTGGTCATGACCGTCCCCGAATGGAGCAACGCATGCTGGCTGCTGCGCTACCAGATCACGTCGCTGCTGGAGACATTCAAGCGGGTGCTGTGAAGATAAGATCATGCCACTCCGGGTAAAGAAAGATGATATACCAACGAAAGGAGAACCAAAATGAAAATCGAAATGGGAGAATCGCTTTTCTACTCGTGGCTTCGCCATGTGAAGGAGTGTCAGATCGTTCAAACAAACTGGACCACTTCAGCACGCTGGCCTTTGCATCACCGAGCCGAATTGGAAGCGCTCATGACATGCATAGATGAACACTTCTCTGAAAAACTTGGATATCGGATATTCAAGCAGACATCATCATTGTCCCAGCTCTTGCAACAGGCTGAATGCGATGCAATCGGAATCTCCATGCAGGACAAGGAGTCAGAGTATTACGCTGTCGATGTCGCCTTCCATGAGCTGGGGCTGAGTTATGGCAGCAAGGATTCGACTGCGATGAAGGTCTTGGCCAAATGCGTCCGCTCCGCGATGTGTGTATATGGTTATCTGAATTCAAAGCGAGCCGAAATCATCTTCGCTTCTCCGAAGATTCACAACAGCGTGCTGGAACTGCTGACACCTTGCATGGATGATCTGCAGGCTTTCATGAACAGCAAAGGTTATCAGTTCCGGTTCCGCCTGATTGCAAACAGTGACTTCAAATCCAAGATCATGGATCCGCTTCTGAATATCAGCAAGGGAATCACCGACACCAATGAACTGTACCTGCGCGCATACCAGATGAATCAGATGTTCGAGAAAACAACGGCTCAACAACGACACAGCATGGGTAAAGACAAGCAGCAGGACTTCATCGTCATGGACTACACAGAGTTCAAGGTGGGACAATTGGCCCAAACCTTTATGCGTGAAACCCTCGAAAGAGGCCTTTCGGATGAAGAACTGCAAAGACTTCAAGATGCCAAATACAGCAGGGAGAACTTTGGCTTGAAGTACGCGCTGCTCGTCAAAGAAGGTGCCCGTTATGATCGAAACCGCTATTATGTGCAACCGATTAAGATTGGAAGGACAAACTATTACCTGTGTTCACAGTGGCTTGAGAATCAAAAGACCAACCATCGCCCGCAATTGATAAAGTGGATTCAAGAGCACAGCAATGCGGAGGTGCTTGACAGCAATCAGTCGGATCACGGAACTTCCGAAGACGTCCACGTAGATGTTGAGTCCATGGCGTAAAGCTAAAGAAAGGGTGAAAACCATGCATGAGAGGATCGAAAGAAACATCCTGCAGTACGCGCTGTGCGGGCAGGCGCCTGTGCTGACGCCGATCGAGCAGGCCGTCTACGAAAGGTATTGCAAAGGGATCCGGGAGCATCCCGGTGCGGAGTGGTATATCCCGACCGGCTATCCCGACAGCGGCATCGTCATGCGCTATGCCGGCACGAAGGGAGACGGGCTGACGCGGGACGAGGTCGACAGGCTGTCGGAGATCGCGGAAGCCGTCATCGGCATCCTGGAGTCCGGGGGGCTGGTCTGTGAGGACGGCGCCCTGACGGTGGCCTATGACGACATGATGAAGGACGAGATGGAGATGAAAACCGTGGATCTCGGCTGTCATCTGATCATCCCGCGTCTCGGCTGCGCGGTCCCCGGGCAGGTGGAGGAGCAGCTCTCCTACGGCATCGCGGCCTATACGATGCGGAACTTCAACCCCGATGGGAAATACGTCATGAAGACCCTGGAAGAGATCGTGTGCCGGGTGGCCTCCGTATATATCCTCCGCACCATGAAGCTCGGTGAAAAAGCGGACGCGGTCCTGCAGAACGGCGGTACGCGCTTTCTGTGCGATTCGCGGCGCAGGCTGTGGGAGAAGCCCGGCGACACCCGGCAGGATATCCGCGATCTGGCGAAGGTATTCAAGAATGAGGATCTGGTCCCGTTCCTGCGGCTGCGGGATTACGTCAAACCCGGCAAAGACCCGGAAGACCGTGCGCTCAACAGAGAGGCGCTGCTGGCCAACTATCCCGACAGCAAGGCCGTGCAGCTGCTGTGCAAGATCGCGGGACGGATCGAGTCGGATTCGGACGATCTGGTCGACTACATGATGTCCGATCCCTACCCGGACTGAGACGGAGGGAGGATCCGTCGATCCGGGAGTGCCCGTCAGTCCCTTCGGAACGAAAGCGCCTGCCGCAGCATAACGCGCTTCACGGCGGATGCGTGACACTTGAAAAAGGATCCGGCCGGGCCTCGGTCGGATCCTTCTTTATTGGTAACTGTTCAGTCGGTCGGCAGTCCGCATGGATGGACAGGAAACACACGGATCGGGTGACTTTCATGCGGCCCGGCCAACAGCGGGTGCGGGCCGCAGGCCCGCGCTCTGTTCTCCCCCTTCCCTCGGGAAGCCTGCAAATACAAAGTCAAGCCCCTGAGCGAAAAATCGCAGGTAAAGG
>CACXHY010000010.1 GCA_902767565.1 uncultured Eubacteriales bacterium
TCGGCAACTTCTTTTTCAGTTGCTGACTCACCGTCGTTTTACCGACGCCCATTGTACCGCCGATCAGATATATTGTTTTCATATCTGTTCCTCACAAATCCCGATTGGCCTTAGTCAACAATTTCAAAAGATAAGTCAACAAACACGTTTGATGTTAATATCCGATCATCTTGATCATGTTTGTTCTGTGATACTTTGAGCGTTCCCATCCAGAGCAGAAACGATTTCTTTTGTCATTCCGGCAATCGAATCGAACATGTTTCGCCGCCGATCCTGGTAACATTTTCAAAAGGTAACTGTTCAGACCGCTCTGTGTGCTGTGTCAGCAGATGATCTCCAAACCGTTTCGCCTCATCCCCCTGCCCCCTGTTCCCAAGGGAAGGGCGTGAAGAGAGCGCGGGCCTGCGGCCCGCACCCGCCATACACAGCACGCTTGGAAGAAAACCGACTTTGCGTTTCCTGTCCATCCGTGCGGGTCTGCTGGCCGACTGAACAATCACATTCGCCAAAGGTTTTAAGAGGATTATCTTCGGGATTCCGCGCTAACAAGAGCTCCGATCGATAAAAGTCAGCACATCGTGATTCTTGCGAATACAGACCGGATATCCTGCTTTGCACCGTCAAAATGAGGCCATGCGTCAATCTGGTCATTCTTTCTTCTCGGAATGATATGAATGTGGAAATGAGGTACTGACTGGCCGGCACACTCTTCGCTGGCATTGAGAAGATTGACGCCATCATATCCGCATTCAGCAGTCAAATGCATGGAAACGGTTTTCACAGTCTGCATTACAGATGACAGGGTTTCAGTATCGCAATCCAGGATATTTTTGCAGTGTTTTTTGGGAATGACCAGGATATGGCCATCCACATCTTTCGCAATATCCATAAACGCAAGCGTCATCCCGTTCTCATAGATTCTCATGCCGGAGATCTCACCGGAAACAATCCTGCAGAAAACACAATCATCCATTGTGATGTCTCCTCCAAACCTGATTGGGAATAGTCGTTTATCTCAAAAGATAGAACACTTCGGTGAGTGCCCTGCCTCGGTTTGATTATGGCAATGATCGGGATGATTTCGGAAAGTAACAAACGCTAAAACCCGCCAGTTTGGCGTCACCACCAGCCTCGATTCAGTCCCTGCCCGGCTGATCACGCAGTCACCGGGCGGCAGGGGGTGCGGATCGCCGTCCGGCTTATCCTTCAGCATCGTGCCACTCCCCAGGCTCATGCACTCCTGCGCTTCACAGTCAAGGATGATACCGTAACTAATCCCGCTCAGGACGACCGCGCCGCGATAGGTATGACAAGCCCTCTTTGTGCAGGGATTTGATCTCGGTTCATTGCCGCTTCGTCACGGAGATACCTCTCATGGCAGGAATTGATCTCGCAGTCACCGCCGTCTGTGAAGTGCGCGTTCTCAAATGGCAATCTGCCCTCCTGACAGATTTATTCATGCTTCGCGGTAAAGCGCAGCACGTTCCAGGAACAGGGCCGCAGGACTGCGGTGAAGATGCCGCCATCCATCTTCATGTCCGTCCGGGCGCGGGGGCAGAGGACGTCGGGATGCTCCGGGGTGTTGGCCGCACCGGGGCTGTCCGCCGCCATATCCACGAATTCCGCGGAGCGCAGGCCCGGGAAGGCGCGAAGGTCAAGGCGCAGCGCCTGCTCCTCCGCGAGATCGGCGTTGATCACGAAGACCGTGAGCGCCTCCGCCTCCTCGTCGAAGGCAGCCGCGGCCTGCACGGTCTGCACACCCTCGAAACCGCCGTACCGGTTCATGTCGTCGATCGCGTAGCCCGGGACATCGTACCGCTCGCAGGCGACGGGGCATTCGAGCGAGACGCCCTTCGCCCAGCGGATCATCTGCGTGAAAGGATAGAAGGAAGCTCCCTTCCACACGCGCTCGCGGTCCGTGCGGCACAGGTCGTTCAGGCCGCCGGTCGCGCAGCCGATCCGGACGCGGTCCGCGTGGCGGAGCATGACCAGCATGGTGCTCGCGGTGGCCAGGGCCTGCAGCATCTCGTTCCCGGCCGGCGGCATCCGGCGAGTGCTCCAGTCGTCCGGGTCGTGCAGAACATAGTCGCGATCCGGGCGGAACAGACCGAACATCTCCAGGTTCTGTCTGCCGCCGAGCCCGAGGTCGGTCTCCCCGCGCGGCCGGAAGAAGGATGCATACTCGTCCAGGGCGAGCATCATCGTCTTCTTCGAGCGGAGCTTTGTCTTCAGGAAGTCGCACAGGGCGATCTCGGTACGGATGTAGTCGTCGAAGGCCTGATATCCCGCCAGCAGGGCCTGCGGGAGCTCCGGCGGCGCGGAGTGGTAGTGGTGGAGGGAGATATATTCCACCGCGTCGTAGCATTCTTCCAGCACTTGTCGGTCCCAGTCGGGATAATGGTTCAGGAAAGGAGAGGATGAGACGCAGGCGATCGTCTCGATCTTCGGATCGGTCCACTTCATCAGCTTGGCGGCCTCGCGAGCGAGAAGGCCGTAGCCGCGGGGATCCCTCTCCCGGGATCCGATCTGCCACGGGCCGTCCATCTCGTTGCCGAGGCACCAGGTCTTCACGCCGTAAGGGGCTTCATGGCCATTCTTCCGGCGCAAGTCGGACCAGTACGTCCCGCCGGGGAAGTTTGTGTACTCCACGCAGTCCGCGGCGTCCCGGATCGACCCGGTGGCCAGGTTGACGGTGTAGATCGGCTCGGCACCGGCGCGCTCCGCCCACCGCAGGTACTCGTCGTGCCCGACGTCGTTCGGGATGATCTGGAACCAGGCAGGGTCGAGGTGGACCTTGCGCTCCGCACGCGGGCCGATCGAGTCCTTCCACTGCCAGCCGGAGACGAAGTTCCCGCCCGGCATGCGCACCGCCGGAAGCCCGGCTGTCTTTATGGCCTCGTAAAAGTCGCGCCTGAACCCGAACTCGTCCGCGGACGGGTGCTTCGGGTTATACATGCTGCCGTTGACCATGGAGCCGATCGGCTCAAGAAACGCCCCGAAAAGCCGCGGGGAAATAGTGCCGATCCGGTGATCGGGGTGCAGGGCGACGGATGCTTGTTTCATGGGAGAACCCTCCTTTTTCTGAAAGGATTATAGCCGAGGCCAGCGGAATGTTCAAGGGGTGGGCAAACCGGTCTTTGGTTTTGTGACGATGCATTTGCAGGCGCCGGAACGTTTGCGATCGTCGTCTGCGCAGCGCAGCTTTGCGCCGCCGTTCCGTCGGCCAGGCGGCGAACCGCTGCACCGCGGCGTTCTGCGGTTCCCGCATTTGCCGGAGACAGGTTTCTTCGCCTGCTGACCGCCGAGGGACTTGCCGAAACCGTCCACTCCGGCCCGGGCCGGTTTGAAGGTGCTCTCCGCTTTCTTGACGGAGGCGCTGACGGCGCGCATATCGCACGGGAACGCACCCCCGTTCGGGCAAAGGGATACCGACAACTTTGCTCAGGGAAACACCTCCGAGTCTTACCTCCGGCGACAGAGGCGGCGCGATCTATGTATCCTCCGGCTCGGTCTGCACGAACGCCTGCACGTTCAGCGGCAACACTGCGCATGACGGCGGCGCCATCTATATCACCGCGAACGGGATCGTGGTCAACAACGGCGACACTTCCGTCGCCGGTCTCACCTCCATCACCGGCAACACCGCGACCGTCAACGGCGGCGGCGGCATCACGAACTACGGCAAGCTGAGCACCGAGGGCAGCCTGACCGTGACCGGCAACACCGCCAAGGGCAACGGCGGCGGCATCTGGAACAACGGCATTTTCGAGGCGAAGGGGACTGTCACGGTCAGGGGCAACAAGAGCAACGGAGCCGACAACAACCTCTACCTGAAATCCGGCAAGGTCATCACTTTGACCGGCGCGCTGGACAGCACGTCCGAGATCCGCGTCTCCGCGGAGAATCCGCTGGCGGCGGTCACGTCGGGCTGGAGCGAAAGAATGGGAGAGACGGCTCCGGCCGGCTGCATCGCGTACGACGACGGGTTGTCCACAGCTGTCCCGAAAAACGGCGAGGTCTCCTTCCGGATGGGTTTCGTCGACCGCAGCTGGAAGGGAAGCGCGGTCGTGCGTGAGGACACATACACTCCCGACGACGTGACCCCGATCCTGTACAACGGGCAGGCAGAACTGACCGACGTCTGGGTCATCGTGAGCCGTTCGCAGACGCTCAGCGGGCGGCAGGGCATCAACGGTAATGTCAGGCTCATCCTGATGGACGGCGTGACGCTCACATGCACGGAGGGTGTCCGCGTGTCGGCCGACCACACGCTGACCGTTTACGGGCAGAAGGACGGTTCCGGCAAGCTCGCCGCCAACGGCAGGAAGTATACCGCCGGCATCGGCAGCAACGATCAGGACGACGGCAACAACGACAGCGCCGGCACCATCAACATCTGCGGCGGCACGATCGTCGCGCAGGGCGGCGAGGACAGCGCGGGCATCGGCGGCGGCAACGAGGCCAACGGCGGCGCCATCAACATCTACGGCGGGACTGTGAAGGCCACCGGCGGTGAAGACGGCGCGGGCATCGGCGGCGGCGACGAGGGCACCTGCGGCACGGTCACGATCTGCGGCGGCTCCGTTACGGCCACCGGCGAGCATGCTGCGGGCATCGGCTGCGGCGATGGCTCGGCGGCCATCGGCACGGTCATCATCAGAGGCGGTACGGTCCACGCCACCGGCGGAAATTTCGCCGCGGGGATCGGCGGCTCCAGCACCACGACCGTCGACAGCGGAACCATCAGGATCACGGGCGGCACGGTCGTCGCGACCGGAAAAAGGGGCGGCGCGGGCATCGGCTCGGGATACGACGCATCATGCGGCGCAACCATCATCATTTCCGGCGGCACCGTCACTGCGACGTGCGAAGGTGATGGCGCGGGCATCGGCGGCGGCGACGGAGACGGTTTGGGCGGCGGCAATTTCACAGGCACCATTACAATCTCAGGCGGTACGGTTACGGCGACAGGCGGCGGACATACCTACCATGGCGACTTCCAAGACACATATTTTGGCGGATCGGGCATCGGCAGCGGTGATTCCAGCCATATGCAAGGTACGATCACGATCAGCGGCGGAACCGTGCGAGCCACAGGCAATTACGGAGGCGCGGCCATCGGGGGTGGCCATAAGGGAAAATGCACCGGGACGGTAAACATTACCGGCGGATCTGTACACCTGTATACCGATCACAAAGATTCGACCTATGACAATCAGTGCGTCGCAATCGGGCACGGAACAGGAGATTCCTTTACGCAAAACGGCACGCTGAACCTCGGCAGCGGGATCGGTGTCAGGCTGAATGGCTCGTCGGTATCGTCGGCCGCCCGTGTATCGACATGCCAGTCCATTCTCGGCTCCGGTCACCTCGAGTTGTACGTGTGCGAGCACAGCGGCGCGGCCTACACCGCCACCGGCAGCGGCCATACCCCCAACTGCCCCTATTGCCTGGATCACACCGAGGAGACGCATACCTTCGACCTCTCGACGCATCTGTGCACGGTCTGCGGCTATGAATACAACGGATACCTCATCACCATCGGCTTCGAAGGAAACGGCGGCACGGGCAACATGGCGGAAGTGCGGGTCATGCCGCACGCGTCGTACAGACTGCCGGAGAACGGATTCACCGCCCCGGACGGGAAACGCTTCAAGGAGTGGACAGTCGGGACCTACGGTATCTCTGTCCCGGTGGCCAGGGCTCCGGGGTACCTGATCGAAGACGTGACGGGGAACCTGGTCGTGAGAGCGATCTGGCAATCCATTCCCTTCAGCACGCCGGACTTCGTTCTGCCGGATGGCCTGGCGGAGATCGGCGCCAACGCCTTCGAGGGCGTCGAAGCCACAGTGGTCGAGATCCCGGCCGGCTGCGGCTCCGTCGGCGATCACGCCTTCAGGGACTGCACGGCCCTGACCATGATCCGCATCCCGGCGGACTGCGCCCTCGGTACGGACGTCTTCGAGGGCTGCACGAAGGTATATGTCTTCTCCGCCCCGGGCAGCCCGGCGGAAAGCTACTGCCTGAGCCACGGCAACTGCGTGTTCGTGGAAGACGGACTGGAATGATCGGCTGAACGTATGAATGTGCCGCTCCCGGCGATGGGAGCGGCGTTTTCGCAGCCGCGAAAGCGCTTCCGCGTCTCATAGGAGGCGGCCTTTGCGGTCCGCAACCGCCCGTCAAACGAAGGCCATACTGCCCGCCTCGTGCGGGTGCGGTGGCGATCTCCGCAGCGGTTCCGTTCATCGGCGATCCGTGACCGGATCCGCACTGCCGTTCAGCGGCAGCGGAAACATTTTTCCCGAATAACTTGACAAACCCGGCGGGCACGATTATAATGGCGACGTTGCTTCTGGCACATGCGGCTGTGGCGGAATTGGCATACGCGCACGTTTGAGGGGCGTGTCTCGCAAGAGGTTCGGGTTCAAGTCCCGTCGGCCGCACATCAGGCTCTTCCGGTTCCCGGGAGGGCCTTTGCGTTATTGCGCACCACCCGCTGATATGTCGCCTGTTCGGCGACCACGGCCGGCAGCGAATGCGGTATTATGTGCTTGACGGTTCGATAAGGACGTCCCGCCATTCGACATTTCTAGACCAAGGAGGAGAATATCATGATCGGAGCAATTCTCGGTGACATCATCGGCAGCCCCTATGAGTTTGACAGGGGTGACAAGACCAAGACGTTCCCGCTCTTCAACGGGAATTCGGAGTTCACGGACGACTCGGTGATGACCGTCGCCGTGGCGGAAGCACTGCTGAACACCCTGGGCGGCAGCGACGACGAGATCCGTCAGGCGCTCATCGCTTCCATGCAGAAGTGGGGCCGGCGCTATCCCAACGCGGGATACGGCGCACGGTTCATCTACTGGTTGGGGGATCCCGACCCGAAGCCCTACGGAAGTTTCGGCAACGGCAGCGCCATGCGCGTTTCCCCGGTCGGCTGGCTTTACCCCACGCTGGAGGAGACCCGGCGCATCGCCCGCCTGACCGCGGAGGTGAGCCACAACCACCCCGAGGGCATCAAAGGCGCGGAAGCCACCGCGTCGGCCATCTTCATGGCCCGCACCGGCAAGACCAAGGAGCAGATCCGGGATTACATCGTGAAGGAGTTCGGCTATGACCTCTCCCGCACCTGCGACGAGATCCGCCCGGGATACCGCCACGTGGAGTCCTGCCAACAGACCGTGCCGGAGGCCGTCACCGCCTTTCTGGAGGGCACGGACTTTGAGGACTGCATCCGCACCGCGGTCTCCCTCGGCGGCGACTGCGACACCCTGACCTGCATCACCGGCGGCATAGCGGAGGCCTATTACGCCGTTCCGCTGGAACTGGTGAGCGAATGCAGGGCGCGCCTGAATCCGGACATGCTCCGGGTGCTGGACCGTTTCCAGTCACATCTTGCGGGAAATGCCTGAAAACCGCAAATTTGCGCTTGCAAAAGCTTCATCAATCTGATACAATATTTTGCGGGCTCTGATGAACCGTCTGCCCGGGCTGCCGATCACTCCGACGGCGCGCTGAGCTGACGGCGATTGAGCCGCAGAATCCGCCCCACGCGGGCAAAAAACGGAGGTATGTCCCATGACCAAGGCTGAGATCATTCAGGCCTACGCCCTTCACGAGGGTGACACCGGTTCCCCCGAGGTGCAGATCGCGCTCCTCACCGAGCGGATCAACCACCTCAACGAGCACCTGAAGCAGAACAAGAACGACCACCACTCCAACCGTGGTCTGCTGCTGATGGTCGGCCGCCGCCGCGGCATGCTCGACTACCTGAAGAAGACCGATATCGAGCGCTATCGTACCCTGATCGCTCGTCTGAACCTGCGCAAGTGATCAGTCGGGGCTGGAACGGATCCACAGCCGCCGCAGTTCAAGCGGCGGCTGTTTTCCGGGAAAGCGTGTCGGAACGCCCGGCGGATGTTATCCGGCGGAAATCGAGGGGTTTTTGCGGGATAGCACCCGACGGGCAGGCAGCCGGTCATCGTACCGGCACGGAATGTGTGTGAGAGGAGAAACGAACACAAATGGAAAGCAGACAGTTCAGCATGGATCTGGGCGGCCGCAAACTGACGCTGGAGTTCGGCAAGTACTGCGAACAGGCCAACGGCTCGGTTTGGGTGCACCTGGGCGACACCGTGGTCATGGTCAACGCCACCATGGCCCCCACGCCCCGTGAAGGCGTGGACTTCTTCCCCCTTGCCGTGGACGTGGAAGAGAAGCAGTATTCCGTGGGCAAGATCCCCGGCGGCTTCATCAAGCGCGAAGGCCGCCCCACCGACAAGGCGACCCTGACCTGCCGCCTGATCGACCGCCCCCTGCGCCCCCTGTTCAACAAGGGCATGCGCAACGACGTGCAGGTGGTCGTGACCATCCTGAGCGTGGAGCAGGACGTTCCGCCGGAGATCCCGGCCATGATCGGCTCCTCCATCGCCATCGCGGTGTCCGACATCCCCTGGGGTGGACCCACCGGCGCGGTACATGTGGGCCGCGTGAACGGCGAGTACATCCTGAACCCCGATGAGGAGCAGCGCAAGGTCTCCGACATGAGCCTGTACGTGGCCGGCACCAAGGAAGCCATCATGATGGTCGAAGCCGGCGCCAACGAGCTTAGCGAGGACGTGATGCTCGACGGCATCCTGTTCGCCCATGAAGCCATCAAGAAGCTGGTGGAATTCCAGGACATGATCGTGGCCGAGATCGGCAAGGAAAAGGTCGAGGTGCCGCTGATCAAGACCGGCGACGACGTGAAGGCCGCCGTCCGCGAATTCGCCTATGACAAGGCGAAGTGGACCTTCGACACCTTTGAGCGGTATGAGCGCCAGCAGCGCGAGGCCCAGGTGAAAAAGGAGACCGTCGAGGCCCTGTCCGGGCAGTTCCCCGGGCGCGAAAGCGAGATCGCCGACGCCCTGTACTACCTGAACAAGGAAGTCATGCGCCGCCGCATCCTGGACGAGGGCGTGCGCGCCGACGGCCGCAAGCTGACCGAGATCCGCCCGATCTGGTGCGAAGTGGGCGTCCTGCCCCGGGTTCATGGATCCGCCGTGTTCACCCGCGGCCAGACCCAGGCCCTGACCGTGACCACCCTCGGCCCCGTGAGCGAGGGCCAGGTATTGGACGGCCTGTCCACCAGCGAGACCTTCAAGCGCTATATCCACCAGTACAACATGCCCCCGTACGCCACCGGCGAGGCGGGCCGCATGAAGAGCCCCGGCCGCCGCGAGATCGGCCACGGCGCTCTGGCGGAGCGCGCGCTGATCCCCGTGATCCCCACCGAGGAAGAGTTCCCCTACGCCCTGCGTCTGGTGAGTGAGATCCTCTCCTCCAACGGTTCCTCCTCCATGGCCTCCGTGTGCGGCTCCACCCTGTCCCTGATGGACGCGGGCGTGCCGATCCACGCGCCGGTGGCGGGCGTCGCCATGGGCCTGATCAAGGACACCGAGAGCGACAAGCTGGCCGTCCTGACCGACATCCAGGGCCTGGAAGACTTCCTGGGCGACATGGACTTCAAGGTAGCCGGCTCCATGAACGGCATCACCGCGATCCAGATGGACATCAAGATCGGCGGCATCAGCCGTGAGATCCTGAAGACCGCGCTGAATCAGGCGCTGCAGGGCCGTCTCTTCATCCTCGACAAGATGCTGAGCTGCCTGGGACAGCCCCGCGCCGAGCTGAACCAGTACGCGCCGAAGATCGTCCGCTTCACCATCAATCCCGAAAAGATCCGCGAGGTCATCGGACCCGGCGGCAAGATGATCAACAAGATCATCGCCGAGACCGGCGTGAAGATCGACATCGAGGACGACGGCCGCGTGTTCATCTCCACGCCCGACGCCGACGCCGCCGACAAGGCCCGGAAGATCATCGAGGGCATTGCCCGCGATATCCAGGTGGGCGACGTGTTCACCGGCCGCGTGGTCCGCATCATGAACTTCGGCGCCTTCGTGGAGCTGGCTCCCGGCAAGGACGGCATGGTCCACATCTCCAAGCTGGCCAACCACCGGGTCGAGAAGGTCGAGGACGTGGTCAAGATCGGCGACGAGCTGGAAGTCCGCGTCAGCGAGATCGGCCCCAAGGGCATCGACCTGGTCCGCAACGACATCGTTTATGACAGCGCGCCCCGCCGCAGCGAGGGCAATGGCAATCGCCGCCCCCCGCGCCGTGAATCCAACGGCTGATCCGGCAGGATCCGAAGGCATCCGCACACCGCGGATGCCTTTTTCGCGCGGCTGACGCGTCCAAAAAAAGGATTTCGGCCGCATTTGTCAAATAATGCGTGCAGACCCCGTGAAAGGAGACGGCGCGGATGAGCATCCGGGAAATGACCGAGCAGTGGGAGAAGGAACGGCTTTCGCCCCTGGCCTGCCGCGCCGCGGAAAGCCGTGGCCGGGATCGGGAAGAGGAGCCCTGCGGCACCCGTACCTGCTTTCAGCGGGACCGGGACCGGATCGTGCACAGCAAGGCCTTCCGCCGCCTCCAGGGCAAAACGCAGGTCTACATCGCGCCGGAGGGCGACCACTTCCGGACGCGGCTGACGCACACGCTGGAGGTCTCGCAGGTGGCCCGGACCCTGGCGCGTTCGCTCCGGCTGAACGAGGATCTGACCGAGGCCATCGCCCTCGGCCATGACCTGGGGCACACGCCCTTCGGCCACATCGGCGAGCGGTCGCTGAACGAACTGATGGCGGACGGTTTCCAGCACAACGTGCAGTCCCTGCGCGTGGTGGAGCACATCGAGAAGAACGGCACGGGGCTGAACCTGACCCGGGAGGTGCGGGACGGGATCCTGAACCACTCCGGATCCGGCTTTCCCATGACGCTGGAGGGACAGTGCGTCCGCCGGGCCGACCGCATCGCCTACCTGAACCACGATCTTGACGACGCGCTGCGGGGCGGGATCCTGCAGCCCTTCGAGATCCCGGCGGACTGCCTTCGGATCCTGGGCTCGACCCACAGCGAGCGCATCAACACCATGATCCTGGACATCGTTGATCACAGCCAGGATCAGGACCGTCTTCAGATGAGCACCCAGGTGGAGACGGCCATGGATGCCCTGCGGGAGTTCATGTTCCAGCGGGTCTACCGGGACAGCTGGCGCGCCGCCGAGGAAGTCCGCTGCGACCATGTGATCAAGACCCTGTTCGAGTACTACTGCTGTCATCCCGCCGAGCTGCCGGAGGACTATATGCTCATCTGCTATCAGGAGGGCACGGAGCGCGGCGTGTGCGATTATCTGTCCGGGATGACCGACCGGTTCGCCATCCGACTGTTCCAGCGGCTGTTCGTGCCGGAGGGCTTTCCGGCCATCTGAGGCAGGCACTCCGGATGAACGCCGGATCCGATCCGCTGCAAAGAGGTGATGACGCGCTTGGCCATGCATTATCCCGCCGCCTGGGTGGACGAGCTCCGGGCGCGTGCCGATATCGTGGAGATCGTCTCCGGCTATGTCCCCCTGAAGCGCAACGGGCGCAACTGGTGGGGACTCTGCCCCTTCCACAACGAGAAGACCGCTTCCTTCAGCGTCAGCCAGGACAAGCAGATGTTCTACTGCTTCGGCTGCAAGGCAGGGGGAAGCGTGATCCAGTTCATCATGGACATCGAGCGGCTGGAGTATAACGACGCGGTGGCCTTCCTGGCCGAGCGTGTCCACATGACCCCTCCGGCCCTGCGGGAAAGCCCGGACGAGCAGCGGCGCAAGGAACAGCGGAGCCGTCTGCTGGAGGCCAACCGCGAGGCTGCCCGCTTCTATCACGAACAGCTCTTCACCGACAGCGGAAAGGCCGCGCTGGAGTATCTGAAGCGCCGGGGCCTCTCGGACGCGGTGATCCGGAAGTTCGGCCTGGGGGCGGCTCCTGCCGGGCGCGACGTGCTGACGAAGCACCTGAAGTCCCTCGGCTTCACCGAAGAGGAGCTGCGGCTGGCCGGTCTCACCCTGGTCTATGAGGCGCAGGAGGCCACCGAGGACCATCCCGCCATGCCCCGCGCCGTGCGGGACATGTTCCGGAACCGCGCCATCTTCCCCATCATCGACGCATACGGGAACGTTCTCGCTTTCGGCGGTCGGCTGATGGAAGGGGACGGACCCAAATACCTGAACACCGGCGACACGCCCGTCTTCAACAAGCGGCTGGGGGTCTACGCGGCCAACCTGCTGCGCAAGGAGCGCGGGCTCTCGAGGGTGGTGCTGGTCGAGGGCTACATGGACGTGGTCTCGCTGACCCAGTTCGGGGTACGCGGCGTATGCGCGACCCTGGGCACGGCGCTGACGCCGGAACAAGCCAGGCTGCTGAAGCGCTTCGCCCCCCGGGTCATCCTCTGCTATGACGGGGATGAAGCCGGACAGCACGCCATCGAACGCGGGCTGGACATCTTTGAGGCGGAGAACATCCCCTGCCGGGCGCTGATGATCCCCGGCGGGCTGGACCCGGATGAATATATCCGGCAGGAGGGCGCCGAAGCCTTTGAGGAGCTGCCCGCCGTCTCCCCCGCCGACTTCCGGCTGCAGAGACTGGCGATGGGCTTCGATCTCTCGACTTCCGACGGACGTATGGAGTATGCCCGGGCGGCCGGACGCATCCTCGCGCCGCTGGATCCCGTGGAGCGGGAGACGCTGCTGCAGCGTCTGATGGTCCAGACCGGCTTTCCCCGGGATGTGCTGCTGCAGCAGATCGGCCAGTCGCAGCCGGCCCGCGCCGCCCTCCCGAAGGCCGCCGTTTCCCGGACAGCTTCCCGGCAGGACGAGTCCTCCTCCCCCATGCTGCGGGCACAGGAGACCCTGATCGCGATCCTTTCGACCGGGAGTTTGAACAAAGATGTGGTGGATGAAGAGGAATTTGACGATCCTTTGTTGAAAAGAATATGCGTCCAGTTGAATGAAGGCATTAAGCCTGCCGCGATCGTGGAGCAGCAGGAGACCGAAGCGGACCGTCAGCGGGTGTCCCGCATCGTGCAGACCCCGGTGGGCGAAGACCTGAACGAACTGATCACCATGGCCAGACAGTGTATGCAGACCATCCGCGGCCTGCGCATCCAGGCGGAGATCGACGAGCTTTCGAAGCAGCTCGCCGCAATGGACCCCGAAGCACAGGATGCCGCACGTCAGCGGATCGCCGCGCTGACGCTTGAAAAGCACAAACTGAGATCCGCCCTGTCGTCCTGAGTCCCGAAAGGAGAGAGCTGTTTGAGTTTGCAAAACGAAACCCTTGACCAGCGAATCGCAGAGATCGCGGAGCTCGGCAAGAACAAGGGTTCTGTCACCTATGACGACGTGATGAACCAGCTGATGGATCTGGAACTGGATCCCGACCAGCTGGAGAACATCCTGGATCGGCTGGAAGCAACGGGCGTTCGCGTGGTCAACGGGACGGAAGGCGAGTTTTCGGATGCCCGCGACGACAGCATGACGGAACAGACGGCCGCCCCGAGCACGGCCGAGCCTATGGGCAAGACGACATCGTCCTCGGCGGGCGAAGAGGTCAACATGTCGGACCCCGTCCGCATGTATCTGAAGGAGATCGGCAAGATCCCCCTGCTGACCGCGGAGGAAGAGGTCTCGCTGGCCAAGCGCATCGAAGCCGGCGCCAACGCCCAGGAGACCCTCAGGAAATACAAGGAGGGCACGGACAGCGAACTGGCGCAGGCCATCGCGCTGGCGCGGGCCGCCCGGGATCAGCTGAAGAACGAGGAGATCGCCGCCACCCTGACGGATGAACAGAAGGCTGAGCTGCGCACCGTGGTGCAGGCGGGGCAGGCCGCCCAGGCCGAGCTGAAAAAGCTCCCCGATGTCATCGCCGACGGCGCCAGGGCCAAGGAAGCCCTGATCCAGGCCAACCTGCGCCTGGTGGTGTCCATCGCGGGACACTACAACAACCGCGGCATGCTCTATCTGGATCTGATCCAGGAGGGCAACATGGGCCTGATCAAGGCGGCAGACAAGTTCGACCACACCAAGGGCTTCAAGTTCTCCACCTACGCCACCTGGTGGATCCGGCAGTCCATCACCCGGGCCCTGGCGGACCAGGCGCGCACGATCCGCATCCCCGTCCACATGGTGGAGACCATCAACCGGCTCATCCGCACCAGCCGCCAGCTGATGCAGGAAAAGGGACGCGAGCCCACCACCGCGGAGCTGGCCCAGCAGATGCACCTGAGCGAACAGCGGGTGCAGGAGATCATCAAGATCGCCCAGGACCCCGTCAGTCTGGAGACCCCCATCGGCGAGGAGGAGGACAGCCATCTGGGCGACTTCATCCCCGACGACACCGCCCCCGCCCCCGTGGACGCGGCCTTCTACACCCTGCAGCGCGAACAGCTGAACCAGGTGCTGGACAGCCAGCTCTCCGAGCGTGAGAAGAAGGTGCTGGTGCTCCGCTACGGCCTGGACGGCGGCCGCTCCTACACCCTGGAGGAGGTCGGCGAGAAGTTCCACGTCACCCGCGAGCGCATCCGCCAGATCGAGGCCAAGGCACTGCGCAAGCTGCGCGGCATCCGCCTGATCCGCGATCTTCACAGCTGATATGCTGGACGAACGACTGACCCTGGCGGCCTCCCTTTACGAGCCCTGTTCCCTCGGCGCCGACATCGGTACCGACCACGCCCTGCTGCCCTGCCAACTGCTGGAGCAGGGCGTTTGTGAGCGGATGATCCTCTCGGACCTGAGCCCCAAGGCCCTGGCCCATGCCGAAGCGGAGGTGGAGCGGCGGGGGCTGCGGGACCGCGTCACCCTGCGCTGCGCGTCCGGGCTGGCGGCCCTCGACGCCGCCTGCGGGTGTGTCAGCATCACGGGCATGGGCGGACGCACCATCGCGGAGATCCTCGATCGCGGCAGGGACCGACTTCAAGGAGCGGCGCTGGTCCTGTGCGCCCACACCGAGCGGCCGGAAGTCCGCGCCTGCCTGGAGCGCATCGGATACCGTATCGAGCGCGAGGAACCCTGCATGACCAACGGCCACGCCTACATCGTCTGGCGGGCCGTGCCCGGCAAGATGCGGCTGAGCGCGATGGAACGGCTGTGCGGACGGGAACTGTTCGATTCCGCCTCCCCCATGCTGGCGCCCTTCCTTCATCAACAGATCGAAACCGTGGAACGCAGGCTGGACGGTCTGACCCGTGCCCGCGTCCCCGACCGGGAAGCCATCGCGCTGGCCCTGGCCGTCCGGGAGACCCTTCAGCGCGGATCGGAGAAAGCACTGCATGAAGATCCATGACGTATACGACGAGATCGACCGTCTGGCGCCCTTTGCCACCCAGGCGGATTTTGACAACGCGGGCCTGCTGACCGGCCACCCCGAGTGGGAGGTCACGGGCATCCACGTGGCGCTGGACGTGAGCCAGCGCGTGCTGGACGAGGCAGAGGAAGCCGGCGCCAATCTGCTGGTCACCCATCATCCCATGATGTTCGGCGCGCGGAAGCGGATGACAGAGACCGACTGCGAGGGCCGTCTGCTGTGCCGGATGATCCGCGGGCGGATGGGACTGATCTCGGCCCACACCAACCTGGACGCGGCCCCCGGCGGCATCAATGATGTGCTGGCCCGGCTGTGCGGACTGACGGACATATCCGGCGAGGGCTATCTGCGCATCGGAACGCTGCCCGAGGGGACGACGGCGTCCTCCCTGCCTGCTGCACTCGAAGCCGCGCTGCACAGCGTGGTGCGTGTCTGCGGACAGCTTCCGTCCGAAAAGCCCCTGCATCGGCTGGCCGTTTCCTCCGGTGCGGGGAGCGAAAGCTGGGAAGAAGCCGCGGCGCTGGGCTGCGACTGTTTTCTGACGGGCGAGATGAAGCATCACCACGCCCTGGCCATGGCGGACGCGGGCATCCTGGCGCTGGAGGCGGGACACTTCGCCACGGAGGAACCCGGCATCTTTGCCCTGGCGGACACTTTACAAACCCTGTCGGACGCGTTACAATGGAATGTACGCGTCACGCTCTCCCGCTGCGGGGGCTATGCGCCGCCGCAAAACTGACGGCGGCGCACGACGCACCGAAACCCTGATCCCAAGGAGGTCATACCATTATGGAAGCTCTGGAAATGCTCTGGTCCTATATGCAGGAGGACATGAAAGCGGACAGGCTGAACAACAGCATCCGCAACTCTCCTCTCCGCCAGAAGGCGGAAAAAGCCCGCGCCCGGTACGGCGAACTTCAGAAGGCTTACCGCCAGATCGAAGAGCAGACCGCGATCTACGCCGACCGCCGCGACGCCCTGCAGGATGCCCTGAGCCGCGCCCAGGCGCAGCTGGAAGCCGTTACGAGCCGCTGCAACGAGAATCCGCCCGCCGACGCCGAGCAGACCCAGGCCGTGATCGCCGAGGTGGAAAAGCTGGTGTCCGGCCTGCGCAGCTACGAGTCTGACCTGCGGCGCATCCAGAAGGAATCCGCCGAGTTCGTGAACCGCTCCGCTGAGATCCTCGCCAACGCCGCCAAGACCCGCAAGGAATTCGAGGATCTGAAAGAGCAGTACGCGGCGGCCTCCGACGAGAAAAAGCAGGAATACCACAAGCTGCGGGCCAGTGCGGACGCCAAGGCCGTAGGCATCCCGGAGGAGCTGATGGCGGTATACAACACGGTGAAGAAGCAGATCTCGCCGCCCATGGCCCGGCTCGTCAACATGCAGTGCAGCGGGTGCAACACCTCACAGCCCAGCGCCGCCCTGCGCAAGATCGACGCCGGCACCGACATTGTGGAATGCGAGACCTGCGGCCGCATCCTGATCAAGTAACGCGAGACTTGACTTTTTCGCCCGATTGTGTTAGTCTCTATCCGTTGAGCGCCCGTAGCTCAGTTGGATAGAGTGTCAGACTCCGACTCTGAAGGCCACTGGTTCGAATCCAGCCGGGCGTACACGTAAAACCCCGCATTCCGTATGGTTTGCGGGGGTTTGCTTTGTCTGGAATCTATGCTAAAATGTGCAGAACGTAACTGTTTATCTTTACGTAAACCTTTACATAAGGAAAAACCGCCCTTTAAAGGCGGCTCTCTATCACTCAAATCGCTCCATGAATTCTGCCTGCTCAATCTCACGATCGAGGATTTCTTCGGCATTGTACGGAGATTGACGGGCTGTGTGTCGCCCTCGTCAGGTGTAGAATATGCACCAGCACTACGCCTGTCACTATCAAAAACGCAAAATTTGAAGCTGTCGCAGATGGCCAAAAAGCTCCCACGTTTTTGGGTGCACCCGCAAGTACGGGTGCTGGTGAGGAAATATTCAGGTCTTCACAACAAGCGAAATAGGGGCCTTTCTGTGCCTTTTAACCCTACTGCATAATCTGGTCGGAAAAACTCCCACGTTTTTGGGTGCACCCGCAAGTGCAAGCAAAGTTGAGTTAGGATATAGGGTACTGATCACAAGCCAAATAGGTGCCTTTTTGAGCCTTCTATCGCTACTGGCGTATTCGGCTTGAATCGCCCCCGTTTTTTGCATCAAAAAAGCCCGTTGTTCACGGGCTGTTCTGGTCAACCTTTTCGCAGTTCATTTGCGATGATCGCGGCATACTCCGCGCCGTGATCTTCAGCGGCGGGGCGAAGGTACGGCCTTGCCGCCGCCCTTCGGGTTCCAAGTTCCACGAACGGCGCATACTCGACATTCGTACCGATGACCGCTGTGTTCTCATCGACCACCTTGTGGCTGATGCTGTTGCGGAGACGGCCCGTTCGCACCGGGCAAAGATTCTTTGCGTAGGTCTCCGCTTTGCCACCGCAGATTTCCAGCGCGCGAAGTTTTGCGTTGTGCAAGGACTTCAGCGCAGTCGATGTGTTGTTGGTGAATGCCATAGCCTCTCACCTCATTTCGTGGCCAAGCCAGACGGGAAAGGTTTGTTCTGTATGTCCATCGCCTATTTGCCTATCCTATTTCTGAACTTCTCAAATTGCTCCTGTGTTTCAATATCGGCGGCAATGTATTCTTGCGCTTCTTCGTTTGTCAGGGAATACAGGAACGCTTCCCAGTCTTCAAACGGGATGCCAAACATTGTATCGTCAATTATATATCCCTCACACATTTACGGCTCACCTCCGCAAAACCTTAAACGTAAACCCATATTGATCGGCGAGATACTCCAGAACCTTTTCCGATCTCGCATATCCATTATACATCGGGTACTGTAATTCAGCAAGCACCCAGTCCTGTTTGCTAATTACTCGCGTAGGTGCTGTGTAATAGTATAGCATTTCATACTTTATGCCATCAACAAGCACGCTCTTGTAATCATCAACGGTTTCATCACTGACTTCAAACAGAGTGAATGACTCAATGGTATTGCTCCAAACCACAGTCGTCCGCAATTCTTTATTCGCCATGGTTCGCACCCGTCTCCCTTTGGCGCGGTTGCTCTTCGATCTCCATTCTGTTTTCGATCCAGAACAGCACTTCAGCTTTATTGCCCGTGTATTTCTCGATGCCCAGGATGTGTAGGGCTGCCTTCGCTAGATCGCTAACTGTATACGGCTTCCAGAACCAATCCGTATCGTTTTCTGCCTGTTTGAGTTCCGCAGCGATCTCATATGATTTCATATGCTCTCGGACAGCTGCAAACATGGCAAATGATTTCGCAATGGGAAGGTTTGATTGCAAAGCGTCAACGATCTCTCTTGTTGTTGCTGTTTCCCAATGATTGAGAAACGCGTTCTGATCCAAAGTCCATCACCCCAACAGTTACTGTTCAGTTCGCCCAGTGTTTTGTTTCGATAAACGGTTTTCGAACCGCTGCGCCCCATCCCCATTCCCGAGGGAAGTGGGAGAGAGAGTGCGGGCCTGCGGCCCGCACCCGCTATGAGTAGGACGCGTGGAAAGCAAGCGATTTGTCTTCGAATCGCCCCCCTGAATATTCACAAAGATACACCAAAGCGGACGGAAATGCAAGTCTGTGGGGCGGGTGGATGACGGGGACGTACGGCGGCGGGCGGAAGCCACGCAAAAACCCGGGGCCGAAGCCCCGGGTCGGGTGGGTCTGTCAGGTGGAGCGCTTGCGGAGCTCGTCCTTGACATAGCCGGCAAGGATGTCCACGATGCGGGCGTTGCGGCCGCCTCCGGCCACGATCACGTCCGCGTACTGGACATAGTTGCGGATGTACTTGTCGTACATGGGCTTGACCGTGGTGAGGTACTGGGAGGCGATGCCGTCGATGTCGCGGCCGCGCTCCTTGATGTCGCGCTCGATGCGGCGCAGCAGGCAGATGTCCGGCTCCACCTTCATGTAGAGCTTCAGGTACATCAGATCGCGCAGGCGCTCGTCGTGAAAGCAGTGGATGCCCTCGAGGATGATAACGTCCCGGGGATAGATCAACTCTTCCGTATCCGCCCGCCGATGCTGGGCATAATCGTAGCGCTTGCGGGTGATAGGCCTGCCCTCCGTCAGCATCTTGATGTCCTCCAGCAGCAGATCGTGGTCGAAGATGCCGGGCTCGTCGTAGTTCAGCAGCTTGCGCTCCTCAAAGGTCAGGGTCGGGTGATCGAGGTAGTAAGCGTCCTGCTGCAGAACGAAGCAGTGTTCGTCTCCGATGCGCGCCTGCAGGAACTCGGCCAGCGTGGATTTTCCGCTGCCGCTGGCGCCGCAGATCCCGATGAAAAGCATGATCCCGCACCTCCCCCGCTCCGGATGCGCTTACTTGTCGTAGTTCACGATGGCGCTGAAGTCCTCGGCCTTGAGGGACGCGCCACCGATGAGGCCGCCGTCGATCTCGGGCTGCGCCATGAGGCCCTTCACGTTGCCGGGCTTCATGCTGCCGCCGTACTGGATGCGGACCTTGTTGGCCACGGCCTTGCCATACTTGCGGGCCAGGGCCGCGCGGATGACGCCGATGGTCTCATTGGCCTGCTCGTCGGTGGCGGTGACGCCGGTGCCGATGGCCCAGACGGGCTCATAGGCGATGACGATCTTCTCCACCTGCTTCTTGTCCAGGCCGGTGAGGGCGATCAGGGTCTGGTACTCGACGAGGGCATCGGTGTAGCCGGCCTGGCGCTCCTCGAGCTTCTCGCCGACGCAGAGGATGACCTTCAGGCCCGCGCCCACGGCGGCCAGCACGCGCTTGTTCACGGTGGCGTCGGTCTCGCCGAAGTACTGGCGGCGCTCGGAGTGGCCGATGATGACGTACTCGACGCCGGACTTCTTCAGCATGTCGGCGGAGAGCTCGCCGGTGTAGGCGCCGGAAGCGGCCCAGTGTACGTTCTGGGTGCCCACATGGATGTTGGTCTTCTTCGCGGCTTCCTTTACCGCGGCGATGTCAACGGCGGGAACGCACACGACCACGTCGCAGGTCGCGTCCTTCACCAGGGGCTTGAGTTCCTCGACCAGCTTCTTCGCCTCGTCGGGGGTCTTGTTCATCTTCCAGTTGCCGGCAATGATGGCTTTGCGCATGGGGATCGTCTCCTTTATCTCAGACTCTTGAAAAGTCCCACGGCCCGTTGAAGAACCGTGGGACGGGTACACAGGGGATCAGGCCTCATCCAGGCAGGCCACGCCGGGCAGGACCTTGCCTTCGAGATACTCGAGGGAGGCGCCGCCGCCGGTGGAGATGTGGGTCATCTTGTCGGCCAGGCCCATCTGCTCGACGGCCGCAGCGCTGTCGCCGCCGCCGATGATGGTCACGGCTTCGCTGTCGGCCATGGCCTGGGCCACAGAGAGGGTGCCCTTGGCGAGGATCGGGTTCTCGAACACGCCCATGGGGCCGTTCCACACGACGGTCTTGGCGGCCTTTACGGCAGCGCCGAAGAGCTCGGCAGTCTTCGGGCCGATGTCGCAGCCCTCCATGTCGGCGGGGATCTGGTCGGCGTCGGCGACGACGGTGTCGATCGGGGCGTCGATGGGATCCGGGAAGGCCTTCACGCACACGGTGTCGACCGGCAGGAGCAGCTGGACGCCCTTGGCCTCAGCCTTGGCCATCATGTCCTTGCAGTAGTCGATCTTGGTCTCGTCCAGCAGGGAGTTGCCAACCTCGTAGCCCTTGGCCTTGAGGAAGGTGAAAGCCATGCCGCCGCCGATGATCAGGGTGTCGACCTTCTCGAGCAGGTTGTCGATCACGTTCAGCTTGTCGGAGATCTTGGCGCCGCCCAGAACGGCCACGAAGGGACGATCCGCGTTCTCCAGGGCCTTGCCCATGATGGAGAGCTCTTTGCCGATCAGGTAGCCGGCCACGTTCGGGGAGGTGAACTTGGTCACGCCCTCGGTGGAGCAGTGCGCGCGGTGGCAGGAGCCGAAAGCGTCATCCACATAGCAGTCCGCCAGGGAAGCGAGTTCCCGGGAGAAGTCCTCGATGTTCTTGGTCTCTTCCTTGCGGAAGCGGGTGTTCTGCAGCAGCACCACGTCGCCGTCCTTCATGGCGGCCACGGCGGCCTTGGCGTTCTCGCCCACGACGGTATCGTCATCGGCGAAGACGACTTCCTTGCCCAGCAGCTCGCTCAGGCGGGCCGCCACGGGCGCGAGGGAGAACTTGGCCTCGGGGCCGTTCTTCGGCTTGCCCAGATGGGAGCAGAGGATGACCTTGCCGCCGTCCTCGATCAGCTTCCTGATGGTGGGCAGGGCCGCCACGATGCGCTTGTCGTTGGTGATCTTGCCGTCCTTCATGGGAACGTTGAAATCGCAGCGCACGAGGACGCGCTTGCCGGCAACATTGATGCTGTCGATGGTTTTCTTGGCCATGGGAATGCACGCTCCTTTTGTCGATCGATGGTGGGAAGGGCAGATGCCCCGTTCCTCACGATATGATACCACATGACAGGCGCGGACGCAAGCGATAAAGCGGGAAAATGTCAACGGAGAGACGCATCCCTCGTTGATGCGGCCCGCATGATCATCGCTGCTTGCGGCAAACAGAACACCGGCGCCGTTTCCGGAGCCGGTGTTCTGTTTTCATCAGTCTGTCGACCCGCTTCTCGCCGCGAACGCGTAGATGCCGATGGCGGCGGCCACCGACAGGTTCAGGGAGTCCACGCGGTCGTTGGAGGGGATGCGCACGGGACGGCCGCGCAGGCTGTACTCCGCCGGGAGACCGCTGCCCTCGTTGCCGAAGGCCAGGGTCCAGTCGGGGGGCAGCGCATCCCGCAGGGCTTCCTCCATGGGCACGGAGGCCTGCAGCATGAAGGGGTAGAGGGGGCGGGGGCCGTTCTCGGCTTCCCAGGCGGTGTAGTCGACATAGGTCTTTACGCGGAGCTGAAAGAGGGCGCCCATGCTGGCCCGGACGGTCCGGGGATCGAAGATGTCGGCGCAGGGGCGGATCAGGGCCACGTCCGTGACGCCGAAGCCGAGGGCCGTGCGCAGGATGGTGCCGATGTTCCCGCAGTCGGAGGGATTCACCAGCAGCACCTGGGGTTTTCCCGGGGCGGGGGCAGCCTCCTCTTTGGCGAAGACCGCCGCGGCGAAGCAGTTTTCCTTGGCGGAGATCCGCGCCAGGGCCCGATCGGCGATCTCGACCCGGATGCCGCGCCCGGCGCAGAGGACCTGCAGCTTTTCGGCCGCCTCGGTGCCTGCCGCTTTTTCGGAGAGCAGGACGCGGCGGCAGCGCTCCGGGACGTGCAGGACGCACTCCGTGGCGGGGAAATAGCCCGGGGCATAGGAGTAGTCCAGGCAGGACCGATAGGCTTCAAGAGAGGGCATGGCCTTTACCTCCGTCATGCAGCGGGACAGACACGGCCGGCTCAGAACAGGGCCTCCACGAACTCCTTCGCGTTGAAGGGCTGGAGGTCGTCGATGCCTTCGCCGACGCCGATGTACCAGACGGGTACCGCCAGCTCCTGCCGGATCGCCAGAGCGATCCCGCCCTTGGCCGTGCCGTCCAGCTTGGTGAGGATGATGCCGCCCACCTCGCAGACCTCCTTGAAGGCGCGCGCCTGCTGCAGGCCGTTCTGCCCGGTGGTGGCATCCAGGACGAGGATGCAGCGCATATCGGCATAGGGGTACTCACGGTCGATGACCCGGCGCATCTTGTCCAGCTCGTCCATGAGGTTCTTCTTGTTGTGGAGACGGCCGGCGGTGTCGATGATCAGCAGGTCGGCCTCGTTGGCCTTGGCGGACTTCACCGCGTCGTATACCACGGCGGCGGGATCGGCGCCTTCCTCGCGCTTGATGATCGGCACCCGCGCGCGCTCCGCCCAGATGGTCAGCTGCTCCGCGGCGGCCGCGCGGAACGTGTCGCCCGCGCACAGCATCACCTTGCGGCCGATGGCCTGGAAGCGCAGGGCCAGCTTGCCGATGGTGGTGGTCTTGCCCACGCCGTTCACGCCGACGATCAGCATCACCATCGGCCATTTCAGCGGCGGCCGGGGGATGTTCATCTCGTCGATCATGATCTGCTTGAGGATCTCCTTCGCGGCCAGGCCGTCCTTGATGCCCTGCTGCTTCACACGCGCCTTCAGCTCGTCGATGATGCGCGTGGTGGCCGCGATGCCGCAGTCGGAGAGGATCAGGATGTCCTCCAGCTCCTCATAGAAATCGTCGTCGATCCTGACCGTCTGGCGCGCCAGGGTGTCCACCTTGTCGGTCATATTTCCGCGGGTCTTGCTGAGTCCTTCCCGCAGACGGGCAAACAGGCCCTTTTTCCGCTCAGGCTCCCCCTCCGCGCGTTCCGCCTGCTGCGGGGCTGCCGGGGTCTGGGGCTGTGGAGCGTGGGTCTCGTTCTTATCTTCGCGGTTCTTCCTTCCGAACAGAGCCATGTTCTTTCCTCCAGGTCGCGTTATCTGCGCCGTTCGGCGCGTGGAGAATTATAGCACAAACGGACGTCGTTGGCAATCACGGCACGGGAACCGCATGCCGGCCGCGCCGGTGGTCATTTGCCCGCCTTCAGCCAGCGGGTGACGTCTGCCGGGGAGAAATCCGCCAGCACCGGGTGATCCGTCAGCGCCCGGACGATCTCCCACCCCGCACGGCTCCGCTCCGCGTTCCGGGGGATCGGCCGGAAGCCCAGGTCCAGGTATACCTTGCAGGCCAGCCAGGTGGTGGTCTGGGTGGGGATCACGGCGCGGCTGTAGCCGAGGTCGATCATGGTGCGAAGCACGTGGGAGATCAGGGGCTTCGCCAGGCCCCGGCCCTGCGCTTCTCTCTTTACGGCCACCCAGTGCAGCATGCCGTTGATCCCGTCTTCCTCCCGGCGGATGTCATACCAGGCGGTGGCCGTGGCGACCTTCTCCCCCGCCGGATCCTCGACGAAGAACATGCGGCCCGGGAGCGCCGTCTCGCGGCCTCCGTAATAGGTCTCCCAGGCCTTCTCCCCCTCCGGGCGGTCGTCGAATTCCCGGGCGCTGAACTCGATATCGATCCATGCGTCGCGGTCACCCGGTGCGAAGGTGACGAAGCGATGACCTTCGGGGAGCTGGTATTCGGGCTGCTCCTTCAGGTCGCGCTCCAGCATGAGTTCATAGTAAGGGAGCCGCGGGTCGTGGTTGTCATAAAGGCGCAGGGACGCGGCGACGCGTTCGCGGCACGTCTGCTCGGCTGTCAGTTCGGTCATGGTCGGTCTCCTCCCGAATGCGGTCCGGTCGTTCCGCCTCATTCTGCCGGTATCATAATACGTTCGCGCCGAAATGGCAACAGGTATCCGCGACCGTCGAAGGCATTTGACAAATGCGTCGTCATGTGCTATAACATCCGCCGGACTGCGGATACCCGCCAGAGGGCTGCAGAGACATCACCGTGACCGGGATGAAGTGAAAGGAGAACCTTGCCATGAAGAGAATGCTTGCTCTGCTGATGATCGCCGTGCTTGTTCTTGTCTGCGCTTCCTGCGGCAAGCAGGATACCGCCGAGGCGAAGAAGGAAGAGACCCTGTCCTATACGCTCTACAATCAGTCCGGGGAGACGATCCGCAACGTGAAGGTCACCGACAACGGCGGGAATGCTTCCATGACCGTCAGCGCCGTGATCGAGAACGGAAAGGACGCGAGCTTCAGCATGCGCGTGACCGTGGACGACACCGGCTGCCCCAATCTGCAGATCTCCTATGAGAGCGACAACGGCGGCCGCACCTTCCTGCTGACCCAGAAGACCGACGCCATCACCGTGCTGCCCGATACGGTAGAGTTCACCGCTCCCACGCCGATCCTCTGAGAACTGCACAGCCCGGCCCGGCTCCCGACGGGGCCGGGTTTTTCGTTTCGGGGGTGCATGCGCGGGCCCGCTTCTTTGCAATCCGGCGTTGACATTCCCCGCTGTCCCCTCTATAATGAGATGGCCGCGTGAGCGAGCGACTATCGAAAAGAAAAAGAGGCTGAATACCGATGCTGACCCATCCCATGACCATCGCCGGCCTGAAGCGGGAGCTTCCCCTGTGCCGGGTGAACGACAACCTGTACATCGGCGCGTTCGTCATCTTCGGCGACTGCGAGCTGACCGTGGCCTGTGCGGAGGAGCTGCTGAAGATCGCCCCCGCCTACGACTACATCCTCACCGCCGAATCCAAGGGCATCCCGCTGGCCTATGAGATGGCGCGCCAGCACGGGGACAAGAAGTGGATGCTGGCCCGTAAGGGCGTGAAGCTCTACATGAAGGACGTGGTATCCGTCGAGGTGCAGTCCATCACCACCGCCGGCGTGCAGAAGCTGTACATCGACGGGGAGGACGCTGCGCTGATGAAGGGCAAGCGCATCCTGATCGTGGACGACGTGATCTCCACCGGCGAATCCCTGCGGGCGCTGGAAACCCTGGTGCGGACCGTGGGCGGCGAGATCGCCGGACAGATGGCCATCCTGGCCGAGGGCGACGCCCAGCAGCGGGACGATATCCTCTATCTGGAAAAGCTGCCGATCTTCAACGCCGAGGGCGACATCATCGGATGATCCCCAAAATCGAAAGCCCCGCCTCGCGGCGGGGTTTTGCGTTGGGATGGATCGGAATGTCACGCCTTGCCGTTGCAGCCGAGCACGTCCACGATCTTGTGACGGACCATGTCGCGGAGGGCAGTGCGGGCATCGGTGAGGTACTGGCGGGGATCGAAGTGATCCGGATGCTCCTCGAAGTGCTTACGGATCATGGCGGTGAAGGCCAGACGCAGGTCAGAGTCGATGTTGATCTTGCAGACCGCCATCGTAGCCGCCTTGCGCAGCTGCTCCTCGGGAATGCCGACGGCATCCGGCAGCCGGCCGCCGTGCTCGTTGATGATCTTCACGAATTCCTGGGGCACGGAGGATGCGCCGTGGAGCACGATCGGGAACCCGGGCAGGCGCTTGCTGACTTCTTCCAGCACGTCGAAGCGCAGGGGCGGGGGCACCAGGATGCCTTCCTCATTGCGGGTGCACTGGGCGGCGGTGAACTTGTACGCGCCGTGAGAGGTGCCGATGGCGATGGCCAGGGAGTCGCAGCCCGTGCGGGTGACGAACTCTTCGACCTCTTCGGGGCGGGTGTAGGAGGAATCCTCGGCGGAGACCTTCACATCGTCCTCGACGCCGGCCAGAGTGCCCAGCTCAGCCTCGACCACCACGCCGTGATCGTGCGCATACTCGACGACCTGCTTCGTGATGCGGATGTTCTCCTCGAAGGGCAGGCCGCTCTTGTCGATCATGACGGAAGAGAAGCCGCCGTCGATGCAGCTCTTGCAGGTCTCGAAGTCGGGGCCGTGGTCCAGGTGCAGGGCGATGGGCAGACCGGTCTCCTGCACGGCGGCTTCCACCAGCTTCACCAGGTAGGTGTGGTTGGCATAGGCGCGGGCGCCCTTGGAAACCTGCAGGATCACGGGCGCGTTCTCCATCTTCGCGGCTTCGGTGATGCCCTGGACGATCTCCATGTTGTTGACGTTGAAGGCACCGATGGCGTAACCGCCTTCATAGGCCTTGCGGAACATTTCGGTCGTGGTGACAATGGCCATGGGAAAGACCTCCTTTATCTTTCGATGGTTGCATTATAGCACAAGATCACGCGTGTGAAAAGGGTGCGGCGGCGAAAAAGATGACCGATCCGTGCGAAACGGGGACTCTTCGCCGCCTGAGGGGACCGTCAGGCCAGCAGGCGGATCATGTGCAGCAGGCGGGCGCAGCAGGCGTCGAGGTCCTCCATGGCGAGGGACTGCTCGTTGTCCTCGGTCACGGCGTCCATGATCTCGCGGATGTCCGTCATCAGGCCGGGCATGGTCAGGTCGTTGCCGGCCGCCACGCACTTGGCGGCGGAGGAGCCGCCCTCGCTGTTGGTGGTGGTCCAGTCGGTCATGATGATGCCCTCGAAGCCCCATTCCTCGCGGGCCGCCACCGTGCAGAGGTCGCGGCTGTTGGCGGTGTGGACGCCGTTGACCTTGTTGTAGGAGGTCATGATGGCGTGGGGCTGGGCCTCGCGGATGGCGATCTCGAAGCCCTTCAGGTAGATCTCGCGCAGGGCGCGTTCTGAGACGATGCTGCTGACGCCCCGGCGGTTGTCCTCCTGGCTGTTGCAGGCATAGTGCTTGATGGTCACCGCGGCGCCGGGGGTCTCCTGTACGCCGCGGGTCATGGCGGCGGCGATCAGGCCGGCGACCACGGGGTCCTCGGAGTAGTACTCAAAGTTGCGTCCGCACAGCGGGCTGCGCTTGATGTTCATGCCGGGAGCCAGCCACCAGGTCACCCCAAAGAGCTCCATCTCCCGGGCGACGATCCGCCCCGCCTCGGCCACCACATCCGGGTCGAAGGACTGGGCCAGCAGGGTGCCCACCGGGATGCCGGTGGCGTACTGGTAATGGCCGACGCCGTCCTCATGGCGGAATTCCTTCTGGAAGAAGCGGTTCTCCAGCATCTCGTAGCGGTCAAGGCCGTAGATGCTGCCGTCCGTGGAGCTGGACTCATAGCGGCGGTTCAGACGCAGCCCCGCGGGGCCGTCGGCCAGGATCGTGGGCGGCACGCCGTATTCCTCCAGGACGTTCGTGGTCTCGCCCGCGGAGCCGGGGAGCCTCTGCCCCGCGTTGCCGATGATGGAGACGTGGCTCTTGCTGGGCTCGCCGCAGCACAGCCGCGCCTTTTCCTCCAGTGTCAGCCGCTGCACCAGAGGCTCTTCCGGGACGGTGTATCCGGAGGGCCTGGAGTACTGATCCAGGGCCTTCTTCGCCTCGGCGTCCATGGGCAGGACGGGGAGGTCGGCCGCGAACATGGCGCTCAGCTTTTCGCGCCACCGGGCGTCCGCTTCGACGGTAGGCCTGGTCTCCGGGAGAGAATCGAGCAGCGGGCAGATGCGGTGCTGCCGTTCGCCGAAGATCGGGGCCGACAGGGTCAGCGTCGCGACGGGGCCGTAGTGCTCCGCATCGGCAGCCAGCAGCAGGCGGTACTCGCCCTTGTCCATGAACCAGGCGGATCTGCCTCCGTGGTAGGAGGCCAGCAGGGCGTACCCGGCCTTGAGGGTGAGGGTCACGCTCTCGCCGGGCTGCAGGAGAGGCGTTTTGCCGAAGGCGATGAGGCGCTTGCGCTCCTTGGCGCGGATGCCGTCCGGGCAGGCCGCGAACAGGAAGCATACGTGCCTGCCCGCGTTCTTTCCGGTGTTGGTCACCTTCACGGACACTTCGATGCCCGCCTCCGTCAGTTTCGTGCCGGCCGTCTCACAGTCGAAGACCGTGTAGCTGCGGCCGTAGCCGAAGGGATAGCGGGGACGGATCTCGAAGGCGTCGAACCGGCGGTAGCCCACGTAGATGCCCTCGTAGTACTTCTCCTCCACCAGGTTGCCGTTCATGTGAGAGAAGGTGTCCCAGCAGGGATAATCCTCGTATCGGTATCCCCAGGTCTCGGTCAGGCGGCCGCTGGGGTCGACCTTGCCGCTGAGCACGTCCGTCACGCTGTTGCCGCCCTCCTGCCCGGCCTGGGACATGAGCAGCAGCGCCGCGATGGGATAGCGGTCCAGGAATCCCAGCTCGATGACGCCGCCGATGTTCAGCACCACCACGACCTTCGCGTAGTTGGCACAGATGGCGGACAACTGTTTCTCCTCCACGTCGGAGAGGAACCAGTCGCCCTTGACCGGATGGCGGTCAGCGCCTTCGCCGGAGACCCTGCTGATGACGTATACGGCGACGTCCGCCCCGTCCCCGCCGGTGATGGGCGCGCCGTCCGGCGCTTGCAGGGGATGGGAGGAATGGGCGGTGTAGAAGGAGTTGAAATCCCCGGGGACGCTCATGTCGTAGATGCTCTGTTTCCAGGCTTCATACGCCTGCGCGTAGACCTCCTCATAGCCGTCCAGCCATGCGGTGTTGGTCAGCACAAAGCCCGCGTCCTCCATTCCCTTGCGGATGCTGACGCTGTCTCGTACGTTGACCGCTCCGGAACCGGTGCCGCCCACGATGGGATGCAGCGCGCCCGCGCCGTAGAGGGCGACTTTCGCGCCGGCCTTCAGGGGCAGCGTGCCGTCGTTCTCCAGCAGCACCATGCCCTCGGCCGCCAGGCGGCGGGCGATGGCCCGGTGCTCGGTCTCGCGGGCCGTGACCTCCGTGGTGAGCTGTCCGGGATAGCCTTGGATGAGTTTCATGGGGATACCTCCTTGCGGTTCGTATATGGAAAATGAAGGGATACCGTTCGATGGCGGCTGCTGCGGGACGCACATGCCGGGACGGGATCGCCGCCGGCTCACACACTCTCTTCTTGCCCTTTCCCTCGGGAAGAGGCAGGGAGATGAGGCGCGGCGTTCCGGATCATGCCTGCGCAAAGTCATCCTGACGGCCGGACGGGCGGCCAAGCAACGGGAACGAAGAACGGCCGCAGAGCTCCGAATGCCCAGGGCGTCCGTCATGCATGATCAGAGACATCAGTTGCTATTACGATTATAACCGATTTTTCCGCGGTTGAAAAGGGTGAAAAAGAAAATGAGGGAGCGCGATCTGCGTTCCCCCCGGATAAGGTCATTTCTCGACGGGCTTTGCGTATTCCCGGTAGCGGCGCAGCCACAGCTCGACGGAGGTCGAATCGGCCACCACCACGGCCACGGCGGACTCCTCCGTCACTTTCTCGAAGGTGACGTTCATGCCGAACCAGTCCAGAACGTCGTTGATGTGGTCGCGGCGGACCTCGATACGGTGCTTCTTCGGTTTCCCGGTGTACATGTAGGGGTGCTCATCCACATACTGCTCGGTCAGGGGCGCCTCGTCGGCGTTGGCCAGTTTGGAGATGGGCTTCAGGGCGCTCTTCAGCTGCTTGCACTCCATGATGCGGTCCACCCGGAAGTGGCACAGCTCGTCGTACTTGTCCACGTTGCAGATCAGGTAATAGCGGCCGTTCGCGGTGCTGACGCGATAGGGGTTCACCTTGTAGAGCTTCGGCTTGCCCTCTTCGTTCAGGCGGGGATGGAGCTGCTTGTCCACATCGTAATTGCCGTACTTGAAAGATACCTGCCGCCCCTCCGCGACGGCCCGGTGAAGGGTATCCAGCGTGTAGAGGAACTGGGGGTTTGCGGGCTTGTAGGACACGATCTCCCGACCGGGCTCGTAGAAGGGTCCGCCCAGCTTCGTCAGCTTCTGCAGGAGGGCCGTGCGCTGGCTCTCGGGGAGCGCGGAGCCGGACACGCAGTCCAGCAGATAATCCATCTCCGCCGGGGTGTAGCCGTGCTCATAATACCAGCCCTTGCGGAAAACAACGGGATAGCCCGCCTCCTGCAGGTCGCCCAGGTTCTTGCGGACGCTCTTGCGGGTGGCGCTCAGGTGATGATCCCGCTGCAGACGGGTGATGATCTCGGCCTGGCGGATACGGTGATCCGCGTCTGTTCCGTCGCGCAGGATCGCGAGGATCGCAAGGATCAGCATCTTTTTCTTTTCGCGCGGCATGGTGGATTCCTCCCTATATCAATCAGTCGCTCTTCGCATACAGGTGTATTTTACCCGAATCAGGACGGACTGTCAACTGTTTCCATTGCGAAATATTCGTTTTCGGCTATGCGGATTTGTATGATTTGGCATCGGTTCCGTCATATACCGCAACTTTGGAAACACAAGGGTACGAAAAAGGAGCATTTCGTGAGATCACGGCTGCCGGGTGCCGACGGATCGTCAGAAACACGAAAAATGCGGTTGACAAAGGCACCGCAAAGTCCTATAATACACAGCGGTCACATTTTGGCGTGGACCCACGGAAGGAGGATCACGGCACGGCATGAAGCTGGACGTTTCCCGGGCGCTGAAGCTGCCCGGCGAGTCATTCCCGCTGGATGTGGAGCAGGCCATTGCACCGCAGATGATCAGCGGAGAAGAGGTCCGCTTCGATCCGGCCCGGCTCAAAGGGACCTACATGGCCCTGGAGGGCGGGAACATCGCCGTCGATCTTGAACTGACGACCACGGCCCATGCCCGGTGTGCCAACTGTCTCGCGCCGGCGCAGTCGGAGGTGCGCGAGCCCATCGAGGAGCTGATCCATCTGGGGGGCGACCCGGATGACAGCGAGATCTTCACCTACACGGGTCAGGAGATCGATCTCGAGCGGCTGGCCGAATCCTTCGCGGTGCTGGGGCTGCCGATGCGGTTCCTCTGCAGGGAGGGCTGCAGCGAGGCTCCGGCCTACGACGACGCGGATGTGGATGTATGCCTTTGCCAGAAGGAACTGCCGGGTCAGCGTCCTTTCGCGGCATTGAAGCAGCTGCTGTCCGAAGAGGACGGCGAAGAACGCTGATCGAGACAAAGGTCGAGGAGGTGGAAACATGGCAGTACCGAAGGGGAAAGTCTCCAAAGCGCGCAGGAACAGCCGCCGCGCCAACTGGAAGCTCAGCCTGCCCGGCATCACCGAGTGCCCGCAGTGCCACGAGATGAAGCTGACGCACCGGGTGTGCAAGAATTGCGGCTACTACAACGGCAAGCAGGTCCTCAAAGTCAACGAGGAGAACGCCTGATCTTGTCCATATGATCTCGCAGACGAAAGAGGAGTACCCCGCCGGGCGATGGCAGAGAGAGCAGGTCATCGGCTGAAAGCCCGCTTCAAACGCAGACGGGGGAAGGTCGCTTTCATCAGAGCCCGGGTGAACGCGGGGAACCGCCTCAGCCCGCAGCGGGTGCGCCCGTTAACGCGCTCCATGAGGCAGGCTTTTGTCTGCGAACAAAGGTGGTACCACGGAGTCGCTCCCGTCCTTTCACAGGATGGGAGCGCTTGCTTTTTGGAGAACAAGGGGGGATGCGCGATGTCAGGTGTCTGGGGATTCCTGGCCGAGATCTGGATCATTCCGTTCGCACTCGGGCTGATCCTGATGTTTCTGGCCCGGCCTTTGGCAAGGTTCATGACGATCCTGCACGAGGACGGACTGTGTCTCGCTCTCAAATGGATCGGATTCGCCCTCATCATTCTCGGGATCGCGGGCGCCGCAGACAGCATCATGATGACTTAACCGCACCGCCGCCGTTCAGGAACGGCCGTCATTGCACACAGGAGGAGGAACAATCAATGGAACGGAAATTCAATCCGCAGGAGATGGAATCCCGCTTCGACCCGCAGGGGATCGAGGCGGAGCTGTATAAGGAATGGGAAGAATCCGGCGCCTTCGTCGCGCACCGGGAGGAGGGCAGGAAGCCCTTCACGATCGTGATGCCGCCGCCCAACATCACCGGTCAGCTGCACATGGGCCACGCCATGGACAACACCCTGCAGGACGCCGCCATCCGCTATCACCGGATGAAGGGCGACCCGACCCTTTGGCTGCCCGGCACCGACCACGCGGCCATCGCCACCGAGGTCAGGATCGTGGACGCCATGCGCAAGGAAGGGCTCACCAAGGAGAGCATCGGACGCGAAGCCTTCCTGGAGCGGGCTTGGGCCTGGAAGAAGGAGTACGGCGGACGGATCACCACTCAGCTGCGCCGCATGGGCACCTCCTGCGACTGGAGCCGGGAGCGCTTCACCATGGACGAGGGCTGCAGCCGCGCCGTGCGCGAGGTCTTCTGCCGCCTGTATGAGAAGCAGCTGATCTACCGCGGCAGCCGGCTGGTGAACTGGTGCCCCTGCTGCGTGACCTCCCTGTCCGACGCCGAGGTGGAATACGAGGAGCAGGACGGCCATTTCTGGCATCTGCTCTACCCGGTGAAGGAGACCGGCGAGATGCTGGAGCTGGCCACCACCCGCCCCGAGACCATGCTGGGCGACACCGCCGTGGCCATCAACGAGGCGGATGAGCGCTACGCCCACCTGCACGGCTGCCATGTGATCCTCCCCCTGGTGGACCGGGAGATCCCCATCATCTGCGACGAGCACGCCGACATGACCAAGGGGACCGGCGTGGTGAAGATCACCCCCGCCCACGACCCCAACGACTACGAGGTGGGCCAGCGGCATGACCTGCCCGCCATCCGCGCCTTCACCTATGACGGGCGCATGACCGGCGCGGCGGACAAGGCCGAGAACGACGAGCTCTTCGCCTCCGGCAAGGCGGCGAAAGGCGAGGCCCGGGTGCTGGACTGCGGCAAGTATGCCGGCATGACCACCATGGAGGCCCGCAAGGCCATCGTGGCGGACCTGGAAGCCCTGGGTCTGGTGAAGTCCGTGGAGCCGCTGAAGCACGAGGTGGGCACCTGCTACCGCTGCCACACCACCGTGGAGCCCATGATCTCCCGGCAGTGGTTCGTGAAGATGGCGCCGCTGGCCGCCCCGGCCATCGAGGCCGTGAAGAGCGGCAAGACCCAGTTCGTGCCGGACCGCTTCAACAAGGTGTACCTGAACTGGATGGAGAACATCCGCGACTGGTGCATCAGCCGCCACCTGTGGTGGGGCCACCGCATCCCCGCCTGGTACTGCGAGGACTGCGGCGAGACCATCGTCAGCCGCGAAGACCCGACCGTGTGTCCGAAGTGCGGCGGCAGACACCTGACCCAGGACGAGGACGTGCTGGACACCTGGTTCTCCTCCGCCCTGTGGCCCTTCTCCACGCTGGGCTGGCCCGAGCAGACCGAGGACCTGAAGTACTTCTACCCCACCGACATGCTGGTGACGGGCTACGACATCATCTTCTTCTGGGTGGCCCGCATGATCTTCTCCGGCGTGGAGCAGATGGGCGAGACCCCCTTCAAGACGGTACTGATCCACGGCCTCGTGCGCGACGAGCTGGGCCGCAAGATGTCCAAGTCCCTGGGCAACGGCGTGGATCCGCTGGAGATCATCGACGAATACGGCGCCGACGCCCTGCGCTTCTCGCTGCTGATGGGCGTCTCCCCCGGCAACGACACCCGCTACAGCCGCGAAAAGGTGGAAGCGGCCCGGAATTTTGCCAACAAGATCTGGAACGCCAGCCGCTTCGTGCTGATGAACACCGACGCGCGGCACGAGATCGATCCCGCCCGCCTCACCGTGGCGGACAAGTGGATCCTCTCCCGCTTCCAGGCCGCCGCCCGCGACATCTCCGCCCACAACGAAGAAGGAGACTTCGGTCTGTCCGCCACCCGCATCTACGATTTTGCCTGGTCCGAGTTCTGCGACTGGTATATCGAGATGGCGAAGCCCTGGCTCCTGGGCGACGATCAGGCCGCGAAGGAGAACGTGCAGGCCGTGCTGCTCTATGTGCTGGATGGCCTGCTGAAGCTGCTGCATCCCTTCATGCCCTTCCTCACCGAACAGGTGTGGCGTTATCTGCCGGGCAGCGCGGGCTTCCTGATGCTGGCGAAATGGCCGGAGACCGATCCCGCCTTTGACTTCGCCGCGGAGGAGAAGGAAATGACCGGCGTGATGGACATGATCCGCGCTATCCGCAATCTGCGCACCGAGATGAACGTGCAGGCCGGCAAGCGCACCCGCCTCATGCTGCTCCCCGCCGAGGGCTGGAACGCGACCCTCGCCCACGCCGCCCCGTACTTCCAGCGGCTGGCCGGAGCCTCCGCCGTGGAGATCATCGCCTCCGCCGCCGATGTGCGGGAGAAGACCGTGTCCGCCGTGACCCATGCGGGTACTCTGTACATTCCCCTGGGCGACCTGGTGGACTTCGCCAAGGAGATCGCGCGCCTGGAGAAGGAGCAGAAGAACCTGGAGGGCGAGATCGCCCGGGCCGAGGGCAAGCTGAACAACCCCGGCTTCGTGGGCAAGGCCCCGGCAGCCCTGGTGGAGAAGGAAAAGGAGAAGCTGCAGGCCAACCGCGACAAGCTGGCCGCCGTGCTCGCCCGCATCGCCGATCTGAAAGAGACCCTGTGACCTTCCGGAAAGCCCGGAATGCAGACAACAACAGCCGCCCCGATCACCGGGACGGCTGTTTTCATAACAATGGGCTGTGCGCGGGTCGGTCGGCGGCGGCCTTCGGAAGCGAAAGGGCGGACGGGCCGGCGGCGCCGCAGGGGAAGGGTTCAGTAGGTCGCGTGCTCCGTTTCCATATACAGGTCAAAGAGTTCCAGGCACGCATCCCGGTCGACGCAGATCAGGTATCCAGCGAAGGCCTCCCGTCCGCCCGCAAGCGCGTCGAACCGCTCGTCGCGAAACCCGATGGCCGCGTTGTCCGCAAGGGTGCAGCCGTAGTACACGCGGTCGATGTTGGCCCACATGCAGGCGTACAGGCACATGGGGCACGGCTCGCCGGTGGTGTACAGCACGCATCCGCTCAGATCATGGGTGCCGAGAAAAGCGCAGGCATCGCGGATAGCCGCGATCTCCCCGTGGCAGGTGGGGTCGTGATCGGCCAGCACGCGGTTGTGCCCCCGACCGACGACCTCTCCGTCACGGACCACGACCGCGCCGAAGGGACCGCCGTGGCCGAGCAGGATGCCCTCGTACGCCTCATCGACGGCGATCTGCATGAAGGCGTTTTCCGCGCGGATCGGGACGACAGCCGCCGCGGCCTGCTCGGCAATCGCGCAGGAGCAGCCCCCTGTAAGGATGAGCAGGAGCGAAAACAGAAAGGCAAAGCGTTTCATTCACGAACACCTCGGGCGTCGGTCAGGGCGGGAAGGAGACGGATCAGCCGCGCGGCTCGAGCCCGAATTCCTCGGGCCGAAAGCGCGGACAGACGTTTTCCTTGGTTGCGATGACGGCGGAGGCGAGGCGCGTTCCAATCTCGCAGGCCTCCGCGATGGGCTTGCCGTAGGTCAGGCCGATGGCGACCCCAGCGAAGAAGGCGTCCCCCGCGCCGGTGGTGTCGATCACATCCACGCGCTGGGACGGACAGAAGCCGGCATCCCCCGTTGCGTCTGCCCACACCGCGCCGTTGCTGCCCAGGGTCACCACGATGCGCGGGATGCCGGCCTGGCTGAGCCGCTCGCAAAGGATCCCCTCCAGCTGCTCATGGGTGATGCCGGCATAGTCCTCGGAGAAGAGCAGGCCCGCCTCCTGCACGTTGCAGACCACGCAGCCGGTGCGCTGCAGCAGGTCGCGCCGCTCCATGGCGATGGACATGTTGGACACCACCGCGTACACGGTTTTTCCGTATCGGGCGGCCAGGTCAAAGATGCGCTTGAGGAGCCCGGCCTCCATATCGATCTCCACCACCACGCTGTCCGCGCCGCCGATGATCTCGTCGCCGCGGGCGTCCAGGATCTCGCCGATGGCACTGAGATCCGGCCGCTTGGAGATGGAGGCGATCACATCGCCGCTGTTGTCGAAGACCGCCAGCCAGGTGCCCATGCCGTCTGGGCGGCGCTGGATGTAATCGGTGTTCACCTTGTGACGCTTCAGCTTCTCCACGACCTCGTTGCCGGTGCCGCTCTCGTCCACCACGCTGACAAAGGTCGGGCGCAGCTCCACGTTCGCGATGTCCTCGACGACGTTGCGGCTGACGCCTCCGTGGGTCTGGGTCACCCGACCCACGTTGCGCCCGCCGGGCACATACTTGCTGACGGGATAGCCCTTGATGTCGATCAGCACGGCTCCGAATACCACGATGCCCACGTTCCTGCCTCCTCACCGCGATTTGTCAGACCGGAGTCTGTTTTTCAGTGTCCTTCTATGACAGCGTTCCCTTGCGCCCCATCACACTTTTCCCTTCCCGGGGGAAGATGGAGAAGAGCGCGCGCCTGCTGACCGCACCCATCCTGTGCGGCTCTCATCGAAGACGGCCGTTTCGTACGATCCTGCTCATCGATCCGTGCGGGTATGCAGACAGACAGAACAGTTGATGCCATTATAGCATCTTTTCGCGAATTGGCAATCGCCCCCAGCGAGAGGGATCAAAAAACCTCCCCGGGATGCAGGGAGGCTGGGATCGTGTTCGGTCGGAAGGATCAATCGACGGTCTCGCCCGTCAGTTCCTTCCACTTGTTGCGGATCGTGCGCTGGTTGGAGACGCCGTAGTTTGGGTCGTTCTTTTTGCACTCATCCATGTCGCGGAGGAAGTGCACGCACAGGTGGCCGTTGAAGCCGTTGTCCTTGATGGAGCCCGACAGGTGCGGCATGTCGTGGGTGGAGGCCAAGGTCCACACGCCGTTGGGAAGGCGCACATACACGGCCTTCTGGTCCCAGGTGTTCTTGTTGCCGAAGGCGCGGACCATCACCTGCGTATCTTGCAGGGTCAGGGGTTCGGCGTCGGCGTGGCGGCCCAGGGACAGCAGGCGCAGCTTCCAGCTCAGACCGGTCGCGGGATCGTAGACGAGGATGGTCTGACCGCTTTTCAGCGTGGGCTTGACATCGTTGAACCAATGCAGCAGCTTGATCTCCCCCACCTCGGAGGCCGCCATCCGGCCGGCGTTCGCGGGGGCCGGCGTCGGATCGGGGCCGGGGCCCACGCAGTTGCCGGAGTAGAGGGCCGTCAGTGTGTCGGGGCCCGCGATGCCGTCCACATAGAGGCGGTTCCTCTTCTGGAAAGCGCGCACCGCGGTGTCTGTGGCATTGTCAAAGCGTCCGTTGATGGTCACCGTGTAGCCCAGGGCTTTCAGGGAGGTCTGCATCTGGGTCACGGCGCTGCCGGAGGAGCCCAGCTTCAGGTACTGATTGGTGGACTTCTGCAGCGCTTTCTGATTGGGCGCCACCGTGGCGCTGACGGAGACCGACGCGGAGGCCGGGGCGGAGGATGTGAAGAGCCGCCCGTAGGTCTTGCTGCCCGCGATGCCGTCCGCCTTCAGACCGCAGCGCACCTGGAAGGTCGTCACCGCGTCCTTGGTCTTCTGGTCGTAGGTGCCTGTCAGAGCGCCGGTATAGTAGCCCAGCTGCTGCAGCCGGGTCTGCAGGGAGATCACGTCCGCGCCGCTGTCTCCGGGCCGCAGGGTGCGGGAGGGGCGGGCGGGCATGCTGCCGTCGGCCGACACGGCGGAGGTCGTTCTTGCGGAAGCTGCGGGCTGAGCCGCCTGGGAGTTTCCGGACGAGGAAGCCGTGTGATCAGACAGATATCTCGTGGCTGCGGCTACCGTATTGTCGGATCCCAGTGCGCCCTCGATGCGCTGAAGGGTCTTCCAGCCGGCTTTTCCGTCCTGCGCGAGGCCGGATGCCTTCTGGAAGGCGCATACCGCACTGCGGGTGCCGGAGCCGAAGCGGCCGTCGATGGAGCCGGTGTAGTAGCCCAGCTTGTGCAAAGCCGCCTGGAGCAGCTGCACCCGGGGTCCGTTCTGCCCGCGCTCAATGGTGGCGTAATCGCCGCTGAACCATCCGTTGGCCGTGGCGGTTTGCCCGGCGGAGTCGCCGGTGTTGGCCTTCGCGACGGTGTAGAGTTTCTTCTGGGTCAGCACTCCGGCGTAACCGTCCACCGTCAGCCCGTAGGTCCTCTGGAAGCTGCGGACGGCCTGCTCCGTCTTCGCGCCGTATTGTCCGTCCAGCGCGCCGACGTCGTAGCCCAGGCTCTTCAGCGCGGTCTGCAGCCTGAGGACCTCGGGTCCCGTGTCGCCGGGCCGCAGCTTTGTATAGGTCTCGGCTGAGGCGGCGGTCAGCGCGATCACGGCGATCATCAGGATCGCAAGCGCTGTCAGAATCCTTTTCTTCATGGATCATCGCTCCCGGTTTCGTGGAATGGGGAATAAACTGACAGCCATACTATACCATACTGTTGTGGATTTGTAAAGAATTATTTCAATTCTGTTACAATTCTTTGTCAATATTTGTTTTCATCGAGGTGTTTTCCAAACAAGGAGAACAGATCCCCGGGCTGCCGCAGGAGGACGGCGGCGCCGCTCCCTGTCAGTTCCTCCGTCGTCCGGAAGCCCCAGAGAGCGCCAACGGGGCGCATTCCGGCCGCGACGGCGCAGGTCATGTCCACCGCCGTGTCGCCCAGGTAGAGGAAGTCGCAAGGTGCGATGCCCAGCTCGTCCGCCATGGCCAGGGCCGCCGCCGGATCGGGCTTGACGGGAACGCCGGGCAGCTGGCCCCGCACGGCGGCGAAATCGATCCCCGGGAAAAAATTAGAGACCACAAGGCGGGTGTCAGCATCCGGCTTGTTCGACAGAACGCAGAGGATGGCGCCCGCCTCCCGCAGGGCGCGCAGGGTCTCCGGCATGCCCGCATAGGGCCGGCTGCGGACGAGGCTGTGGCTCTGGTACCAGCGCTGGTACTCCTGCCGCACCGACTCCGCGAGCGCGGGGCAGTCCTTCGTCACTCGGCGGCTGAGTACCTTCGCGCCGTTGCCCACGAATGTGCGGTAGGCGTCGGCGGGGTATTCTCCCAGCCCGTGCAGGCGCAGGGAGCGGTTCATGGCGTCGCTGATATCCGCCAGGGTGTCCACGAGGGTGCCGTCCAGGTCAAAGAGGATCGCCCGTGTCGTCATTGTCTCGCCTCCAGAATTCAAGCAGGGCCGGCTCCGGGTCGCCGTCCGTGACGCGCCAGTGGGCCGGACACAGGGAGCGGATATCGGCGCGGGCGTACCGGTCATCCAGCAGGAGCACCACGCCCCGATCCGAGGAGGAACGGATCACACGGCCCGCCGCCTGGGTCACCCGCTGCATGCCGGGCAGGACGTAGGCATAGCGGAAGCCGTCCATGCCCCGGGCGGCGTACCAGTCGCGCAGGCTGTCCCGGAAGACGCCCACCTGGGGCAGGCCGATGCCCACCACCGCCACCCCGTCCAGGCAGTCGCCGGGCAGGTCGATCCCCTCGCCGAAGACGCCGCCCAGCACGCACAGGGCCAGCACCGGCTCCGTTCTCAGCCGGAAGGGCAGGATGAAGAGCTCCCGCTCCTCCAGCGTCATGCCCTGACGCTGCGCCCTGAAGGGGATGTCCAGCTGCTTTGCCGTCATCTCCATGTAGGCGTAGCTGGGAAAGAACGCCATGTACCGCCCCGGATGCGCGGTGACCATCGCCGCGATCGCGTCGGCGATCTGCCGGACGGAGGATCCGCGGCGCCGGTACCGCGTGTCGACCGGCACCCGGTGCACCAGCAGGTTTTCGGGCGGGAAGGGCGACGGGACGGAGAAGCAGGCGTCCTCCTCTCCCCCGCCCAGGAGCGTCCTCGTGTCCGCGAGGGGCTCCAGCGTGGCCGAGAAGCAGACGGCGCCTCGGCTGCTCTCCGTCATCCGGGCAAAATATCCGCCCACGCCCAGCGCCTGCAGCGTCACGACCGGATGTCGTCCGCCCTCCCACAGGGCCGCGTGGTCGGTGACGGTGTCCCCGGCGGCGCGGAGGAAGCGCAGGAGATCCCCCGCGAACTCCTTCATGCCATCGATCCCTTCGCCGTCCCGCAGGCAGTCAGGCCAGGCGGACAACACATTCTCCACCGCCCCGGTCAGCTCCTCCGGGAGGGTCTCCAGGCGGCCTTCGCCCTGCCCGTCGGCGGGGATGCTGTCCACAGCGCGCAGCAGGGCCGTCATGGCGCGGTACATGGGTGATTTGCGCCCGAAGCGGCGGCCGACCTCCGTGCGGAGCGCTGCAGCGCGGCGGCCGTCCACGGTGCCGGAAAGCATGTCGCGCAGGCGTTCCTCCAGGTGGTGCGCCTCGTCGATCAGCAGCGTGACGGGGACGCATCGGTCGAAGATCCGCTGCAGGTGAACGCCCGGGTCGAAGGCGTAATTGTAGTCGCAGATCACCAGATCCGCCGCCTCGCACAGGCTTAGGCTAAGCTCGAAGGGGCAGAGCGCGTGGGCCTCCGCCTCGGCCAGGATCTCCTCCCCGGTCCATCGATCCCGCAGCAGGAGCGCCTCGATGACCTCCGTGTCCCGCAGAAAATGGCCCTTCGCACGGGGGCAGTGCTCCGGATCGCAGCGCATGGGGCTCATGGGGCAGACCCGCTCCTTCGCGTCCAGCACCACCGTCCACAGGGGCAAAGAGGACATGCGGTCGAGGGCGTCCAGGGGGCCCTGGCGCTGGGTGGTGCGGGCGGTGAGATAGAAGACCTTCTCCGTCAGCCCCTCCCCCAGCGCCTTCAGCGCGGGAAACAGGGCGGCGCAGGATTTCCCGGTGCCGGTGGGCATGGAGGCGAAGAGCCGCTTCCGCCTGCGGATGGCCGTGTAGCACTGGGCGGCCATCTCCCGCTGGCCCGGGCGCCAGGTCTCATAGGGGAAGGCAAGCGTCTTCAGCGCGGCGTCCCTCTTCTCCCGGTGCCGCAGCAGCAGGTCCCGGCGGCGGAGCCAGTTCCCCAGCAGCTCTTCGAAGGCCTCCGCACAGGCCGGGGCGGTCATGGGCTCATCGAAGACGCGGCGTTCGGCACCGGTTCGGTCCACATAGGCCACGCGGATCGTCAGCCGCTCCGCGCCGCCGGTGACGCAGAGGATGTGCCCGTAGACCACCGCCTGCAGCCTGTGGGCGGGCACCGGCTCCTCCGGCAGGTCCTCGCCCTGCCACAGCTTGATCTCCTCGATGACGGGCACGTCGGCGTCCAGGAAGGCGTCCATGCGGCCGGCAATGACCAGCTCCGTTTCGCCGCCGTCGAGAGGCAGGGTCAGCTTCAGCGGCACCTCCGCCCGCCAGCCCTCGGGCAGCCCCGCCTGCCGCGCCTTGTGGCCCAGCATGCCCTCCTGCATGTCCCGCAGGGAGCCGCCGGGGGTGATGTCCTCGCCGCGATGGGTGAACTCCACCAGGGCGCGGACGGAGATGCGTTCGGTCGTCACGGCGGGAGCCTCCTTTCGCGGTGCTTTCTGATTGGATTATAGCACGGAGGGAGCGGGAGAGCAAACGGAAGGCGATGAAGAATGGAGAATGAAGAGCGAGAAACGAAGAATGTCCGGTTTGATGTGCGGGACGCGGGGCGGCTGGTGACACGGATAGAGCGATGGGGTGATCTGCGAGAGAAAAGCGCCGGGGTCGGCGGCGCTTGTGGAGGCGTTGAAGGGTAGGTTTGGGGTCAGTCCAGCCAGCTGTCGTCGTCGCCGTAGACGGCGGCGGAGTCTACATAATGGAGATTGTTCTCTACGCAGTACATCAAACCGTGGGGCAACAGTCAGGGCATCCGTCTTCCCAAGGCGCTGCTGTAAGAGGCCGGGATCCGGGTCGACGACGTCCTGCAGGTGCGTGTCGAGGGGCGCGCCATTATGCTGACGCCGGGTTTTCAGCACCGCTCGCTTCGGGAACGGGCCGCTGTCTACGGCGGCAGTCTCGATCTCAGCGATGAACTGGACTGGGGCGATCCGGCCGGGAACGAGGCGTGGTGATGAAAAACGCAGAGCAGGGGGACATCCTCCGCGTCAGCGGCATCCCGTTTGCCGTCATGGTCGTCAGCAACTACTTTTTCTGCGGATCCGGCAAGGCAATCGTCTGCCCTGTGATGCCGCAGGCCACAGCCGGAGCGCTGCATATCCCCGTTGAGACGCCCCAGCTGAAGGGCTTTGTCCTTTGCGAACAAGTGAAGTATCTTGATCTCGACAGGCACTCCTTCAGCAGGATCGGCGGAACCGGGTATCACACCGTGATGGATGTCTCCGACGCCGTCATGGGAATGTTCGACTATCAGACGGTGTGATACCGGCGTACGGGCTTACACCGTGATCCCCGGTACCGGGATGACAGGATCGCATCCGTGGCTTTCTTCTGTATTTTCAGACCCGGCGCGTTGACAATGGCGGCGCGCCTTTGCTATAATGGAGCCTGTTCCGTGGCTTCACGCAGAAATACGCGCTCCGGTCTCACGGCGGACGCGGATTTTTGTTGCCGCGGCAACCCGTTTTTCTCAGCACTCTCCCCGTGAAGGAGGCTTCCGCGATATGCAGATGACCGGCGCGAAGATCCTGCTGGAATGCCTGCGGGAGCAGAAGGTGGACACCATCTTCGGCTATCCGGGCGGCACGATCCTCAACGTCTACGACGAACTCGTCAACTATTCGGATGTGTTCCGGCACATCCTTACCGCCCACGAGCAGGGCGCCTGCCACGCCGCGGACGGCTACGCACGCTCGACGGGCAAGGTGGGCGTGTGCTTCGCCACCTCCGGCCCCGGCGCGACGAACCTGGTGACCGGCATCGCCACCGCCTATCTGGACTCCTCCCCCATCGTGTGCATCACCTGCAATGTGGGCGCGCCGCTTCTGGGCAAGGATTCCTTCCAGGAGGTGGACATCACCGGCGTCACCATGCCCATCACCAAGTGCAACTACCAGGTCCACGACGTGAACGCCCTTGCGGACACGGTGCGCGAGGCCTTCGCCATCGCCCGGAGCGGACGCCCCGGCCCGGTGCTGATCGACATCCTGAAGAACGTGACCGCGGAATCGGCGGACTATGAGCCCCTGGAGCGGCGCGAGCACAAGAAGCGGGGCCGCCTGGCCACCCTCATGAGCCGCTGGGACTTCAAGCCCCCGGAACCCGACCGCGAGGACATCCGCATCCTGGCGGACATGATCCTGGCCAGCGAGAAGCCCATGCTGATCTGCGGCGGCGGCGTGGTCCGCTCCCGGGCGCATGAGATCTTCCGCACCTTCGCCCACCTGATCGACGCCCCCGTGGCGGTGACGCTGATGGGCGCGGGCGGCATCAGCGGCACGGATCCCCTGTGCACCGGCATGATCGGCATGCACGGGTCCCAGGCCTCCAACGTGGCGGTGGACAATTGCGACCTGCTGATCGCCGTGGGCTGCCGCTTCTCCGACCGCGTCGCGCTCAAGCCCTCCACCTTTGCCCGGAACGGCAAGGTGGTGCAGATCGACATCGACCGCGCCGAGATCAACAAGAACGTCCGCACGGACCACCACATCGTGGGCGATGCCCGGCGTGTGCTGGAGCTTTTGACGGAGCAGCTGCCGGAACAGAAGCACGAGGCCTGGAAGGAAGAGGTCTTCTCCCGGCCGACGGAAGTCCACTACGACGAGCGCCCCGGCTGCCTGACCCCGAAGCAGATCCTGTCCACCATCGCGCGGATGTGCCCGGCCGACACCATCGTCTCGACGGACGTGGGCCAGCACCAGATGTGGGCGATCCAGAACTTCCACTTTGATTATCCCGGCCAGCTGCTGACCAGCGGCGGCTTCGGCACGATGGGCTTCAGCCTCGGCGCGGCCATCGGCGCGCAGGCCGGCAACCCGGACAAGCGAGTCATCCACTGCACGGGCGACGGCGGCTTCCGCATGAACTGCAACGAGCTGGCCACCGAGCAGTATTACGGCTTCCCCATCATCACGGTGCTGTTCAACAACGGCACCCTGGGCATGGTGCGGCAGTGGCAGCACCTGATCTACAAGGAGCACTACAGCCAGACAACCCTGGACCGGGGCCCGGACTTCGTGAAGCTGGCGGAGGCCTACGGGCTGAACGGCTTCCACGTGACGGACGTGAACGAGTTCGAGGAAGCGCTGAAGAAGGCGCTGGACAGCAAAACCGGCAGCGTCATCGACTGCGTCATCGACATCGACGAGATGGTGCGTCCCATGGTGGGCGGCGGCAGCCACATCACCGACTTCATGATCAACTGAGAGGAGGACGGCGAATGAATCCGGTTCAGCGACACACTCTGGCCGTCCTGGTGGACAACGAGTCCGGCGTCCTCTCGCGCGTGGTGCGGCTCTTCTCCGGCAAGGGCTACAACATCGAATCCCTGGCGGTGGGCACCACCGACGACCCGGCGGTCTCCCGCATCACCATCGAGCTGATGGTGGACGACAAGCAGTGCGATCTCCTGTCCAACCAGCTGCGGAAGCTGATCTGCGTACACTCGGTCAAGACCCTGACCCCGGAGCACGCCATCCGCCGCGAGCTGGTGCTGATCAAGGTGCTGGCCAACGAGAGCGAGCGCCGCAACGAGGTCATCCAGATCGCCAACATCTTCCGGGCGTCCATCATCGACGTCTCGAAGGCATCTCTCACCCTTGCCCTCATCGGCGACGAGAGCAAGGCCGCAGCGTTCCAAAACCTCCTCACGGAGTTTGGGATCCTCGAGCTGGTGCGCACCGGCATGGTGGCGCTGGAGCGGGGTCAGTATACGATCGACGAGCAGACCAAGGAGAAAGGGGAATTCGACTATGGCAAAAATGTACTATGAGCAGGACTGTGACCTGAGCGTTCTCGACGGCAAGAAGATCGCGATCGTGGGCTACGGCTCCCAGGGCCACGCCCATGCGCAGAACCTGCGCGACTCCGGCTGCGACGTGATCGTGGGCCTGCGCCAGGGCAAGAGCTGGAAGAAGGCGACCGAGGACGGCTTCACCGTGATGACCGTGGCCGACGCCGCCAAGGCTGCCGACATCATCATGATGCTGGTCAACGACGAGCGCGCGGCGGACATCTACCGCGAGTCCGTGGCTCCGAACCTCTCCGCCGGCAAGGCCATCGCCTTCGCCCACGGCTTCAACATCCGCTACCAGCAGATCGTGCCCCCGGCCGACGTGGACGTCTTCATGGCCGCCCCCAAGGGCCCGGGCCACACCGTCCGCGGCACCTATGTGGCCGGCAAGGGCGTGCCCTGCCTGGTCGCCGTTGAGCAGGACGCCACCGGCAAGTGCAAGGACATCGCCCTGGCCTATATCGCCGGCATCGGCGGCGCGCGCGCGGGCATCATGGAGACCACCATGCACGACGAGACCGAGACCGACCTCTTCGGCGAGCAGACCGTGCTGTGCGGCGGCCTGGTGGACCTGATGCAGTGCGGCTTCGAGGTGCTGTGCGAGGCGGGTTACGCCCCCGAGAACGCCTACTTCGAGTGCATCCACGAGGTCAAGCTGATCGTCGACCTGATCAACAAGGGCGGCGTGGCGGCCATGAACTACTCCATCTCCGACACCGCCGAGTACGGCGAGTACGTCTCCGGCCCGCGCGTGCTGCCCCACGACGTGGTGAAGGCCAACATGCGCGCGGTGCTCTCCGACATCCAGGACGGCTCCTTTGCCGGCCGCTGGATCGCCGAGAACAAGAACGGCCGCACCTTCTTCAACAGCAAGCGCGCCCAGCTCGCCAAGCACCCCATGGAGCTGGTGGGCGAAGAGCTCCGCAACAACATGCTGTGGAAGGATGCCGCCGAGGGCGACAAGGGTCTGGACGCCGCGAGCAACTGAGGATTCTCTGCGCCGGGAGGGGCTCCCCTCTCCCGGCGGTTTCTCTTTTCTGAAGGAAGGAGGATCGGAGCATGAGACGCCTGTATGTATTTCTCATCCTGATGCTGACGTCTTGTTCCCTCGTTCTTCCCGCCTCCGCCTCCCGTCTCTCCGAAGCCCGGTCCGTATCCTGGTGGGGCGGCGCCGTCTTCCTCGACGAATCCACCTGCGAACTGATCTCTCTGGAAACAGACGAAGTCCTCCTCACCGGTGTCGTCTGTCTCTCTTCGGACGGAGAATGCCTGTGGGCCGGAACCCCTGAAGCATGGTATCGGATCGCGGAGGACAACACCCTGACCGAGGCGGGATACCGCCCCGAAACGGTCGATGACGAAACGCTCCGATACGGCTTTGTCATCGCCGGGTCACGTTCCGCCACGACCGTTCACCGTCTTTCGGACGGAGCGGAATTGCTGCGCAGGGACGGATATGCGGATATACAGGTCTGTCGGGATGAGATGACCGGGCAGGACTATATCCTCTCCGGTCAGGGTGATATCCTTCGGGCAGACGGCACGCGGGTCGTCCCCGAGGGGACGCTGTCGGAGCTGGTCCGGGACTGTCATTTCTCCTTTGTGCATGACGGATATGCTTTCGGATATCCCGAACCGTTCAATGAAGCCGATCCCAAGGCGGTGGTCATCGATCTGTCCACAGGAGAAACGGTCGCCGTCTTCGACGGACGGTGGTGCGACTATGTGGGCTGGGGCATGATCTATGACGACGGAACGGCGGTGCTGGGCGCGCCGGAGGATCCGTACACGCCCGCCGTGATCGTGCGCTGCACCACCGGAGACGTCCTGCTGAAGACCCCATTCGAGATCGGTCTCCGTCATGCAGATGAATCCTGCTACATCCTTCATGCAACAGACGATACTGATTATTCCTTTGACCCCGATAAGATCATCACTGCCGACGGGGGCGAAAAGATCCGTTTTCTCGACAAGGTCGATCAGAGCGAGGATACCGCAGCGGCACCGGCATTGGAATACCTGAAGGACGAGGACGGGCATTTCGCCGGCAAACGCGTGCTCGACACGGATGGCCAGCCCATCAGCGAAGAGATCTGGCAGGATGTGATCCCCTATGATGTTCACGATGTGGACCTTGAATCTGCCTGGCCGCAGATCTTCAATCCGGACGGGGGCGCTGAAGTGGTCGGTCCGGACGGAGGCCATGGCATCCTGGGCAGAGACGGGCGGATGATCATTCCCGCCGTCTGCGAAACCATCGAATACCGCCCCGGACAGGGGTATCTGGTACGGATCACGGACACCTGGGAGATTTTGGATCTCGCGGGGAATCAACTCTATTGACCTTTCAACACACAAGGAGGCTACCCCATGCGTTCCGAAGAGATCAAAAAGGGCGTCGAGCGCGCCCCGAACCGTTCCCTGCTCTTTGCCCTCGGCCTGACCGAGGAGGAGTTCAGCCGTCCCCTGATCGGCGTGGTCTGCTCCTACAACGAGATCGTGCCCGGCCACATGAACCTGGACAAGATCGCCGAGGCGGTCAAGGCCGGCATCCGCGCCGCGGGCGGCACGCCGATCGAGTTCCCGGCCATCGCGGTGTGCGACGGCATCGCCATGGGCCATGTGGGCATGAAGTATTCCCTGGTGAGCCGCGACCTGATCGCCGACTCCACCGAGGCCATGGCCATCGCCCACCAGTTCGACGGCCTGGTCATGATCCCCAACTGCGACAAGAACGTCCCCGGCCTGCTGATGGCCGCGGCGCGCGTCAACATCCCGACGATCTTCTGCTCCGGCGGCCCGATGCTGGCCGGCCACCTGAAGGACGGCCGCCGCACCTGCCTGAGCCACATGTTCGAGGCGGTCGGCGCGTACAAGGCAGGCACGATCGACGAGCAGGGCGTGCTGGATTATGAGGAGAACGCCTGCCCCTCCTGCGGCTCCTGCTCCGGCATGTACACCGCGAACTCCATGAACTGTCTGACCGAAGCCATCGGCATGGGCCTCGCGGGCAACGGCACGATCCCCGCGCCGCTCTCCGCCCGCATCCGCCTCGCGAAAAAGGCCGGCATGCAGGTGATGGAGCTCGTCCGGAAGAACATCCGGCCCCGCGACATCATGACAGCCGCAGCCTTCCACAATGCCGAGACCGTCGACATGGCGCTCGGCTGCTCCACCAACACGATGCTGCACCTGCCCGCCATCGCGCATGAGGCCGGCGTCACCATCAGCCTCGACGCCGCGAACGCCATCAGCGCGAAGACCCCGAACCTCTGCCACCTGGCCCCGGCCGGCGACACCTTCATGGAAGACCTGGACCGCGCCGGCGGCGTCCGCGCCGTCATGGCCGAGCTGGCCGAGGCCGGACTGCTGGACACCTCCGTCCTCACCTGCACCGGCAAAACGCTGGCGGAGAACCTGGAAGGCGCGAAGAACCTCGACGAGAGCATCATCCGCCCGCTGTCCGACCCCTATTCCAAAACCGGCGGCATCGCCGTGCTGAAGGGCAATCTCGCCCCGGACGGCTGCGTGGTCAAGCAGAGCGCGGTGGCGAAAGAGATGATGGTCCACGAGGGCCCGGCGCGCGTCTTCGATTCCGAGGACGACGCCATCGCCGCCATCTATGACCGGAAGATCAACCCCGGCGACGTGGTGGTCATCCGTTACGAAGGCCCCAAGGGCGGCCCCGGCATGCGCGAGATGCTGAACCCGACCTCCGCGATCTGCGGCATGGGCCTGGGCGAGAGCGTCGCGCTGATCACCGACGGGCGCTTCTCCGGCGCAACGCGCGGCGCGTCCATCGGCCACGTCTCGCCCGAGGCGGCCTCCGGCGGCCCCATCGGCCTGGTGGAGGAGGGCGACCTGATCGCCATCGACATCCCCGGGAACACCATCACCCTGAAGGTGGACGAGGCCACCCTGGCCGCCCGCAAGGCCGCGTGGGTCTGCCCCGAGCCGAAGATCAAGACCGGCTACCTGGCCCGGTACGCCAAGATGGTCTCCTCCGCGGACAAGGGCGCGATCCTCGAATAAGCTTACCATCCCGCCGCGCCGCGATCCGTCCGGCGCGGCGTTTGCTTTTTCCGGCGATCTCGTCACGGAACCCTGTTTCCGCGTTTTCAGGCATTGTCCGCTGAAGAATTGTTACAGAATTATTGATTTGTTACGGCGTATACCTTGTCAATGCGGGGGCTTTATGCTACAATGCCCGCTTGTAGGGGGTCCCGTGCTTCCGACCGAAGCAGACGCGGGGCACCGCCCGGCATCGGCCTTGCCGCTCAGCGTAAGGCTCGTGATGCCAACGCATCGCAAAGCCGCGTGCTTTGCGGAAGAAGACAGGAGGTTTCATATCATGATGAAGAGACTGGTTTCCCTGGTCCTGCTTGCCGTCCTGGCGGTGAGTCTTCTCCCCGTGACTTCCATGGCTGAGGACGTGCTGATCATGTACGTCTACACCGAGAACGGCAAGCGGCTGAACGTGCGCAGCGCGCCTTCGACCAACAGCCAGGTGCTCGACAAGATCGACTACGGCGAAGCCGTGCACGTGCTGATGACCAGCGCCAGCGGCTGGGCCACCATCGAGTGGATCAACGGCGAGGGCGGCGTGGCCTATGTGCAGAGCCGCTTCCTGGTGACCACCAAGCCCGCCGCGAAGACTTCCGGCAATTCCAACGGAACGAAGAACTCCACCGCCAGCAACACCGGCACGACGGTCGACGCAGCCAAGGTCCTGGCGAACATGAACAAAGAGTTCGCCGCCGGCAAGCTGGTGGAAGAACCCTTCACCGTCATCGCCCGTCCCTCCCGCGCTTCCGGCTGGGTCAACCTGCGCTGGGCTCCCTCCACGGAAGCCGCCCGTATCGCCACCTGCCCGCAGGGCAAGGAACTGACGGTCATTGCCGAACTGAAGACCTGGTATCAGGTGCAGGATCCCGAGACCGGCATGATCGGCTTCATCAGCATGAAGTACGTGACCATCAAGTGATCTGAAGGATACCCGCCTGCAGAAGGCCGCGCCGCCTCCCCGGAAGCTGGCCGCGGCCACCCGAATGAAAGGAAAGAATCATGATGAAGAAAGTTATTGCCCTCGCGATGTGCATGATGATGCTGTTCTCCCTCGCGGCCTATGCCGAGACCGAGACCGCCGAAAAAGAGAGCATGGGCGTTCTCAACGTGAACGGGGCCTTCGATCTGAAGTACGCGCTTCCCGAGGATTATGAGCTGGCTGTGATCCTGAGCGACGAAAGCTGCCTGATCGCCGCCGCCGGCTCCTATGACGAAGCGAAGCCCGCCCTGCTCATCTCCATCGCCTACAACGATCTGTATTCCGACGTGGAGCGGCTGAACGATCTGGATGCGGACAGCTATGTCGCCATCATGGACAGCTTCATGGAAGAGGATAAGGTCGAGATCAGCGTGATGACCACCGCCTACGGCACGGAAGTCATCGTCGTGAAGGAAGCCGATGAAAGCACGGATTACGTGGTCTTCTACACCATTTACAAGGGCTATGAGATCGAGATGGTCATGACCCACGTCATGCCCCTTGAAGAAGGCGAAGAGGCTCCCGAGGAACTCATCCCCGTGACGGATGAGGAGATCCGGATGGCGATCCAGTTCCTGAGCGATATGGACTTCGAGCCTGTTGCGGCCGAAACCACGGCTGAGTAAAACCTTCTGAACAAAGCACGGAGCCCTCATTCGCCGACCGGCGGCTGAAGGCTCCGTTTTCCGTTGCGCTGATTCACTTGTCCTGAGGGGCGAAACAGTTCGCGGCGGCATACCGGAAACGCTCTTCAAAGCGGCTGATGGCCTGCCGCACGACTTCCTTTCGGGGGAAGAACAGGTCATAGGCGTGGAACCAGTCCGGGTAGACGTCGCAGTCGGCCTCCACGCCGGCTTCCCGCAGGCGGCGCACAAAGTCCACGGTCTCCGCGAAAAAGGGTTCGATGTCGCCCACGTAGGTATAGCAGGGCGGCAGGCCCCGCAGGTCCGGACAGCGGGCGGGCGCCGCGTAGTACGGGACCAGATCCGTTCCGTAGGCCTCGCGGAGGTAGCGCTTCCACGCCTTGTGGTTCCGCTTCGTGTTCCAGTTTGGTGCATGGTTGTCGGCGGAGGAAGCCGTGTCCCGGTCATCGAGCATGGGGTACAGGGGCATCTGGAAGGCGATGTTGACCTCTCCCCGATCCCGGGCCAGCATGCAGAGAGCGGCCGCCATGCCGCCGCCGGCGCTCTCCCCGCCCACCATGATCTGGTCGGAGCGCACGCCCAGCTCCTCCGCGTGCTCTTTCAGGTAGAGAAGGGACGCGTAACAGTCGTGCAGGGCGCCGGGATAGGGGTGCTTCTTTGAGAGGCGGTAATCCGGCGCGACCAGCACGGCGCCGAATCTGACCACGAGCGACAGGGCCCGGGTCACGAAGATATCCTTCGCGGAGCCCGACTGATAGCCTCCCCCGTGCACCCACAGCACCCCCGGCACCTTCTCGGCGGAGGATGCCAGAGGCCGGAGGATCAGCAGCCTGATTTTGTGCTGCCGGACGGGGATCACTCGCTTCTGCAGCGTGAACAGATGCATCTTTGGCATGTCGTCCTCCGGATATCAGAAGAAGAAGCGCTTTTCGATCCCATGGCGAAGGGGCGGGATCAGCCGGGCCAGCAGCAGAAAGAGTCCCGCAAGGCCGAAGCCCACCAGAGAGTAGAGGCTCCACAGGAACATGGGCGTGCCGAAGGTGATGTGCTCGAAGAGCTCGATCAGCATGGAGGCGCCGCCGAGGACCATCAGAAAGCCGCCAAGGATGAACAGCCGGCCGCCCTTCACGTATTTCAGCAGGCAGATCAGCGCCGTGGAGAGGAGGCCGCTGATTATGCCCACCGGGAACGCGAAGGAAAGGAACCAGTTTCCGCCGGTCTTCAGGCAGACATACAGCACCGCCAGAAGGGCCGCCGCGTGATCCACGGGGACAAACACCTCCGGCAAGGGGTCCTCGAACCAGGCCGGCAGGATCCCGATGATATAGGCCAGGCCCAGGCTGCAGAGGGCATAGCCGCCCCAGCTCAGTTCCCCGTAGAGCCTCAGGCACACGATCAACAGCACCAGCGCCGCCGCGGCGAAAATCACCGTCAGCGCCGCGGCGATGGGCAGGCTGGACTCTCTGTGGCTGTGGGGGTAGTGGTCGGGATAACCCTTCTCCTCCGTCTCCGCGTCGGGATTCCAGACCGGCGTCCGGCACAGAGGACAGCTCTCGACCCCGTCCTGCAGGCGCACGCCGCATTTCACACAATACATGGCTTATCTCCTGTTGCACTCAATGTCCACGGGGATGCCCAGTTCGACCAGGCGGGAGAAGAAACGGCGCTCCAGCTCCGATTCCCGGATATTGCGGATCATGTTGATGTAGGTCTTGCCGCCGTAGCTCAGCACGGAGCAGTTGTTCGGGTAGCTGCGCTGAGGGCCGATGATGAATTCCGCCCGCTCCACATATCGCTTCATCACGTCGGGCATGGGCAGGCCGGCGATGTTGGAGATGTTCAGACTGCCGCCGCCCTCCCCGATGCTCCTGTAGATGCCGTTCATGACGATGTTCTTCACCGCAACGGGCACCAGGCGGATGGTGATCGCCTGCTGCGGCTGCACGTTGGCTGCGATCATGCCCGCCATGTGCTGGGGCGTGGCATAGGCGCAGAGCTGGTGCCAGATGGTTTTGCACAGCTCCTCCGTGGTGTAGTCGCCGAAGCGGGGATCGGCGCCCACGTTCAGCACCAGGGCGAAGTTGCGGAGGGTCTTGCTGCCGTAGAGCCTGCGCAGGTCGATGGGGATCGTGATCTTCACGGGCCGGCAGCGCTTGCGGGGGCGGCGTTCGCTCTGGATGCCCATGACGCTCTCGCACATCACGCCGGCCAGCAGGGCCGTGACGGTCACGCCCCATTTGTGGGCCATGTCCAGCAGCGCCCCGGTATCCACGACGCCCGTGGTCAGCGTCCGGAAACCCCTGCCGTCCCGGGTGCCGCGCAGAAGGAAGGATTTTTCCTCATGCCGGGACAGGGCCGATCCCGCGGCGTGCCTGAGAAAGCTGTCCTCAAGCTCCTCCCTCGGCGGATGCTGGTTCCGATCCAGGATGAGCCCCTCGCAGGGGACGGAGACGCCGTACTTCAGTTCCAGATACCTGGCCGTGAGATTGCACAGGAAGATGCTGCCCCCGTGGCCGTCTGTCAGGGAATGGAAGAACTCGACGGCGATCCGGTTTTTGTAGCAGAGGATCCGCATGCAGTTCCGGCGAAGCTCCCGGCCGCTCATGAAGGTCAGGGGGTAGGCATAATCCTTTTGGACCTGCACCGGGTTCTCGCTCTCCTCCAGATAGTACCAGAAGAAGCCCTTGCGGAGGGAGACGAAGAAGGAGGGAAAGCGGGGCCGCAGGTCATCGGCCGCGCGCTGCAGCAGTGCGGGATCCACCGGCTCGGAGAGGGTCATCGATACGCGGAAGGCATTGCACCAGTCCCGGCGCGCGATGGCCGGAAAAATCAGAGCGGCCGTGTCCAGCCGGTACCATTTCTTTTGCATGACGATCCGCGCCTCCTTTCCGGGTCTCGCGCCGTTCGGGTTCCTGTGAAAGTATAGGGGGCCGGGCTGCATTTGTCAATCGATTCCCGGCGCCTTGTGCGGGGTCTGCCCGTGATGCGTCTTTTTCGGGAAACGGGAAAGTCTTTTCCCGGGTCCGGATACCGCCCCGTCCCGGCCGCGGGCAGATGCGGCGGGCGGAACGCGGCACGGACGTCCGGAAAACGAAAAATGTCGATGCCGGGTCGAAAAAAGACGGCGCACCATCTTGCTTTTTCCGGAGATGCGTGATACAATAGGCGCGCTTTGATGTGCCTTGACTCCAACGGAGGTGGATATCAATGGGAAGCTTTTGCCAGATTTGTGGCAAGGGGACGATGAACGGCAACCTGATCAGCCATTCTGACCGCAAGACCCATACGACCTGGGCGCCCAATGTGCAGCGCGTCCGCGTCGTTGTGAACGGGTCTGTCAAGCGGATGAATGTGTGCACCAGCTGCCTGCGCTCCGGCAATGTCCAGCGCGCGCTGCCCCGCACCCATACGGCTGTTGAGGCCGAGGCCTGATTCAAGACAAAGGAAAAGCGGTTCCCGTGCGGGGGGCCGCTTTTTCCTTGGCTTCGCGGCGGGTCAGTCGCCCATGTGCAGTTCCCGGAAGGAGCCGAGTTCCCCGCGCTGCCAGTGCTTGCGGCAGAGGGAAACATACTGGCTGTTGCCGCCCAGGAGGATCTGGTCGCCCTCCTTGACCACGCGCCCGTTCATCACACGGGCATTGCAGGTGGCTTTCTTCCCGCACCAGCAGATGGTCTTCACCTCTTCGATGGTGTCGGCCCAGGCCATGAGCCACTGGCTGCCCTCAAAGAAATTGCCCCGGAAGTCGGCCCGAAGACCGTACGCGATCACCGGGATGTTCAGGTCGTCCACGATATGGACCAGGGTCTGCACCTGCGCCTTGGTCAGGAACTGGGCCTCGTCCACGATCACGCAGTCGATGCCCTCCAGGGCCGCGTCGTTGACTTCCTCCATGAAGACGCACTCGGTTTCAAGGCCGGAGCGCGATCTCACCAGGCGGGCGCCGTCGCGGTTCTCCATCTGAGGCTTCACCATCAGGACCTTCTGGCCGCGCTCGGTGTAATTGTACTGGACCATGATGGCGTTGGCTGTTTTGGAGGAGCCCATCGCGCCGTAACGGAAATAGAGTTTTGCCATGCCGACCTCCGCTCTGCCCATGAGGGCTGTTTCCGGTTTCGCGGGTCCCGGCGACCCGCCGTCCCGCCTTCGATCACATGAACAGCTGGGGGAACACGGCCGTGACCGCAGCTTCGCGGGCGCCCAGCGCTTTGCTGAGCGCCTTCTGCGGAAGCGAACGGGTGACGAACCTCGCCCCGGCAGACCGCACTCCCTCCAGGCTCAGGGCCCACAGGGACCAGCGGCACAGCGCCGTACCCAGTCCGCGCCGGCGGAACTCGGGCACCACATAGAAGGCGATCAGTTCCGCCTGCGCGTCGTTGCCGGCCACCAGCATTTCCCCCGCCAGCCGTCCCTCGCAGAACAGCCCCACGGCGTGAAAATGCTCCGTCCGCATCAGCCGCATCAGGAACGTGGCGTCCACCCCCGAGACGTCGTTCTGGTGCAGGCGGTCCAGGAACGCGACCTGCTGGTCGGGCATGTACAGGGGGGTCAGCTCGGTGGAGCAGCCCAGCGGCAGATGGACCTCGCCCTGCGGGATCTCCAGCTGCATGGCGACTTCCTTTTCGGAGCAGTTCATCCCGCTGTGGGAATAGAAATCGATGAGCGCCTGATCCTGGGGATCGATGCAGGTATAGATCCGCGCCTGCTCCCCCGGATTGGTGTCGCGCAGCTGCCTGGCCCGGGCGATCAGCGCCCCGAAGAGCATGGCCTGGCCCGACCGCTCTCCCTCCGCCTGGAAAAACACATTCACCGGGCGGTCCGGGTAGAGGTGCGGAAGATACTGGTATACGACATAGCCGGAACTCACCTGGTTGTCCAGATCGTCCGAGACGAAGAAAACGTTCTCGGGCGGCTGTCCGTTCCAGTATGTATTCGGATGCGATAGCTTCATAGGATTCTCCCTTGCCGCGCACGCCGGGATAGCCGGCCGGCGGTCCGTTCTTGGGACGCGGTCTCTTCCCGACTCCGGTCTGCTCCGCGCCATCCACTCCATTATAGCAAAAGGTGAGCACTTGTCAATGTCGCCGCGCCTTGTCTCACGCCCTGCAATGTGCTATAATCCGGCTGAGATCATTGACGGAAAGAGGTTGTTGCAAATGAAACGAATTCTCGGTCTGGTGCTCGCGATCACCTTCATTGCCGCCTGCGGATGCGGGCTTGCGGAGGGAGATGTCCCCATGTACGAACTGGCGTCCCGCTACGGGTTCAAGCTCGGAGCGCCCCTCTCCTTCTGGGATCTGAACAATCCCTCCTACAAGACCATCGTCACGGGCAATTTCAACAGCATCACCGCGACCAACGAGATGAAGGCCTACTCCCTCCTGGACCAGAACGCCTCCAAGGCCAACCCGGACGGCATGCCCGTGATGAACTACGCCAACGCCGACGCGATGGTGCAGTGGGCGCAGGATAACGGGCTCGGCGTTCGCGGGCACGTGCTGGTGTGGGACGCTTACATGTGCGACTGGTTCTTCCGCGAGGGTTACGACAGCGCGAATCCCTATGCCGACAGCGAGACGATCCGCGCCCGCACCCGTTACTACATCCATGAGGTGATGACCCATTTCGAGACGAAGTTCCCGGGCGTGGTCTACTGCTGGGATGTGGTGAACGAGGCTGTGGCGGATGATCCCTCCGAATACAACGCCGGCGATCCGCGCCATCTGCGCACGAAGCGCAGCGGGACCCCGAACCTGTTCCTGGAACTGCTCGGGGACGACTATGTGCCCTTCGCCTTCCTCTGCGCGTATGAGACCCGCGAGGAGCTGGGCGCCGATATCAAGCTCTACTACAACGACTACAACGCCTATTTCCCCGAGAAGGCCGCTGCGATCCTCGCGCTGATGGAGACCGTGAACACCTATGCCGAGGACGGGAACGGCGGGTATCTGAAGCTGGCCGACGGCATCGGCATGCAGGGCTACATCGGCGGCTACGGCACCCAGGAGGGCTGCCTGATCCCCGAGCACATCGACTGGATCCGGGACGCCATTCTCGGCTATGCGGAAGCGGGCTACGAGGTGCAGATCACGGAGATGGCCGTCCGCAACTTCGACAAGGCGGCCGCCGATCAGCACGTGCAGTTCTACGCGGATCTCTTCCGGATGTTCATCTCCCTGTACAGCGACGGACAGAATCCTCTGGTTGCGGTCTCCATCTGGGGACTGCTTGACAACCCGTATGCCCAGGGCTATGTCTACAACCTGAACAGCCCCTACGGCGGTCTCTTCAACGAGCGCTGCGGCAAGAAGGATTCCTTCCGGGCGGTGTACGCGGTCCTGTCCGGCGATGACGCGGACTGAGGGATCTCTGCGGGACCGCGCAAAAATCTGTCGGGGTATCTTGTCATGAGCGGCGTTTCTGTGTATGATAGGACGGTGGGTCCCCAGATTCACAGAAAGGATCAATGATATGAACAACAAGCAGATCTACAAGGCGACGCTGGGCTTCTCCGTCCGTCGGCTGCTCTGGGATTTCCTGGCTTTCCTGATCCTGGGCGGACTGAGCTTCGGCGGATTCCTGATCGGCGACAAGGCTGCCTCTTCCGAAGAATCCGGCGCGGGCCTGATCGGGCTCGCCATCGGTGCCGTCCTGGGCATCGTGGTCCTGGTCCTCATGCTCCGCTTTGTGTCCTATTCCTACAAGGCCGGACAGATCGCCATGATGACGAAGGGCATCACGGAAGGACAGCTTCCCGACAACGTGGTCAAAGAGGGCCGGCGAGTGGTCAAGGAGCGCTTCTCCACCGTCGCGGGCTTCTTCCTGGTGACGGGCCTCATCAAAGGCATCTTCAACCAGCTGGGCAAGGGCATCGAGGCCCTGGGCACCGCGGTGGGCGGACGCGACGGCGGCACCGTCGGCAGTGCGATCTCCAGCGTGATCCAGACCGTGGTCGCCTATCTGTGCGACTGCTGCCTGGGATGGGTCTTCTATCGGAGTGAGGTCACGGCCCCCAAGGCCACCTGCGAAGGCGCGGTCATCTTCTTCAAGCACGGGAAGGTGCTGGCGAAGAATCTGGGCCGGGTCTTCGGGATGGGCGTCGTGTCCTTCATCCTGATCGGCGGCCTGCTCACCGGCGGCTTCTACGCGGTTTCCGGCGTCATCCCCTCCAGCGCGGTCAACGAGATCTCCGGAGCGTTCGCGGAGATGAATACGGAAGAGCCCTCCGCGGTGATCGGTTTCATGAGCGATCCCGCCAACGTCCGGCTGGGTCTGAGCATCGTGGCGGCCATCATCCTGTGGAGCATCGTGCATTCCGCCTTCGTGCGCCCCTTCGTGCTGGCGGGCGTGCTGCGGAACTTCCTGGAGGCCGGCATGAACGACGTCCCCGATGAGTCTGCGTTTTCCTCCTTGGACGGCCGTTCCGACAAGTTCAGGAAGCTGCACTCACAGCTGGCGTAAAACCCATTCATCCATCAACAAAAAACGGCGTAAGCCGTTTTTTGTTTGAATCATCCGAAGAGCATCTGTCCCGCCCGGGTCAGAGCGGACTGCATCGTGAAGCCGCCCCGCCGGATCGCCCGGATCCGCGCGCACTTCGGCAGATCGCGGGTCAGCAGATAGGCTTCGGCCTGCCGGCGGGCTTCATCCGGAAGCGCGTTCCCGTAGGCTTCAAGAAAGACTTCGGTCTGTTCGTAGGTCAGGCCGATGCGTTCCCGGACGCGGGACGGGGAGCGCAGCGCGTTCAGCGCCCGGCCGGCGAGGCTGTGTCCCGAGGCTCCGACAGCGTTGCTGCCGTGCTGACGGTATCGCACCAGCGCCTCCGGCAGGAAGACGATCCTTCCGAAGGCAGCCGCCGTCATGGCCAGGAACCAGTCGTGCATGAAGATCCGCCGCGGATCCGCGTGGGCGGCGCACAGGCTGTACAGCGCACGGTTCATCAGCACCGTGCAGCCGGTGACATTGTTCTGTACGAGCAGGCGCGGCAGCGTATCGGCGGCGGGATCCCATCCCTGGTGGGCGAAAAAGCTTTCGTGGAGCGTGTTCCCTTCCGCGTCCGTGACGACACAGTCGCTGTGGACGAGGAGGGGGGTATCCGCGCCGCAGGCGGCCTCCGCCTTCCGGATGGCTTCCATCCCCCTGGCCAGCCGTTCCGGGAGCCACACGTCGTCCTGATCGCAGAGGGCCGCGTAAGGCGTGTCCGCCTGCCGCATGAGGCTGAGAAAATTGCCTTTCGCTCCCAGGTGCCTCCCCTGCTCAGAACCGGCGCGGAACATCGGCGCGGCGAAGATCTCGTCAAGATACGCGATCGTCCCGTCCTCGGAACCGTCGTCCTGGATCAGGACCCCGAGATCCCCGACGGTCTGTGCTTTCAGGCTTCCGATCAGTTCGGGGAGAAAGCGCATGCCGTTGTATGTGGGCAGCAGCACCGTGAGAGCCTTCACCAGCGCCACCCCCACTTGTTGAAAAATTTGACGGTGGAGACGATGTGCCGGAGGGCGGGCTTCAGTGATCTGCTGGAATCCCTGTGCCAGGCGTGGGTGACCTCCATATCGGGATGATAGACGATCTTGCCGTACTCCAGCGCGCTCAGGCTCAGATCGCTGTCCTCGTGATACAGGAAGAAGCGGGGGTCGAAGCCCTTCATGCGGTAATAGATGTGCGTCCGGATCATGAAGAAGCAGCCGGAAGCAAACTGGATCTCCGTGGGCTCAGAGGGGCGGGTATCCGCCAGGGTGTATTCATCCCGCCACGCGTGCAGCCGTTTGCAGATCGCCTCCTGCCTGTCGGCGCGCTTTTTCAGGATGGACTGGCAGGCCTCAAGCCGGTTGGCGCGCAGCAAAGACCGGAGCCCGGGCTTTTCCTTGTTCCGCTTCCAGGCCTCCACCGCTTCCGCCTCCGTCTGTGCCGCCCGCTCCCTGAGCGCCCGCGCCTTTTCCCCGTGGCGATCCCCGCAGGCCGCCCGTCTTCCGCCGAGGAGATAGCGCACCGTCGGAGTGCATCGGGGCAGAAACTGCTCGGTGCCGTCGGGAGAGAAGACGCGGGGAGAGAGGATGGTCACCTTCGGGTTTGCGTCCATGAAGTCCATCATGCGCTTGATCAGATCCGGCGCGAAGGTGATGTCGGGATTCATGACGATGTGGTATTTGGTTTTGAGCTTCGGGATCACCGCGTTGTTGCCCGCACCGTACCCAACGTTTTTCTTCATGCGCAGGACCGTGGTCCGGGGATACTGGCGTTTGATCTCGTCGGCGGTATCGTCTTCGGGCGAATTGTCCACCACATAGAACGTCACCGGGACAACGCTGTCATTCACGCAGCGCGCAGCCCGGAGCGCTTCCTCGCCGGAATGGTACAGCACCATGCAGGCGGAGACCTTCGGATCCGTGAGCAGGGCCGACACCTCCTCGTCTGTTTCGATCACCGCCATTATAGCCTTTCGGGACGCATTTGTCCATGATGATTTCACCGGACCGCACGCCCGCCCGCGGGTAAAATCTTGCCGGGCACCCCCCTTCACAATCTCCGCAAACAATGCTATCATGAGACAGCGACAAGTATGCACCTCACGAAGGAGGATATGGCACATGCAAATCATTCAGGATCACGGCGCGCTGGTCTGCCGCCGTCAGGGGGAGACCCTGCGCATCGAGCCCTGGGGGCGGGATTCCCTGCGGGTGCGCGCCACCATGTTCCCGGATCTCCAGCATCAGGACTGGGCGCTGACCGAAACGCCCGAGATCCCGGAGACCGTCATCGAGACCGCCACTGAACCCTGGCGGGAGGGCGACGGCAGCATCAGTCAGTATCCGTATGCCGTCATCACCAACGGCCGGATCAGCGCGAAAGTCAACAAGTCCGGCGTGGTGACGATCTTCCGGGACGGCAAGGTCATCCTGCACGAGCAGTTCCGCTTCTACGACGGCCTGGTGACCCGCGAGAGCCATTGCCAGAAGAAGGTGGCCCGGGAGTGGGTGCCTTACGTGGGCGGGGACTACAAGCTGTCCCTGCGCTTCGAGCCCAACGACGGCGAGAAGATCTTCGGCATGGGCACCTATCAGCAGCCTTATATGGACCTGAAGGGCTGCCTGCTGGATCTGAGCCAGAAGAACAGCCAGACCACCGTGCCCTTTGCGGTGTCCTCCCTGGGCTACGGCTTCCTGTGGAACAACCCCGCCGTGGGCCAGGTGACCTTCGGCAAGAACATGACGGAATGGGTGGCGCTGGCCTGCAAGGATATGGACTACTGGGTCACGGTGGCCGACACCCCGAAGGAGCTGCTGTACAACTACACCGCCGTCACCGGCCGCGCGCCGATGATGCCCGAGGACGCCATGGGCTTCTGGCAGTGCAAGCTGCGCTACCGCACCCAGGACGAGGTGCTGACCATCGCCCGGAAGTACAAAGAGATGGGCATCAAGGTGGACACCATCGTCATCGACTTCTTCCACTGGACGGTGCAGGGCGACTGGAAATTCGACAAGACCTACTGGCCGGATCCCAAGGCCATGATCGACGAGCTGCACGAGATGGGCATCAAGGTGATGGTATCCGTGTGGCCGAGCGTGGACCGCCGCAGCGAGAACTTCGCCGAGATGGCGGAGCGCGGCCTGCTGATGCGCACCGAGCGCGGCGCCGCCCAGACCTACGATTTCCAGGGCGACTGCGTACAGCTGGATCCCTTCAACCCGGAGACCCGCGCCTACGTGTGGGAGAAGTGCAAGGAGCACTACTACGACCTGGGCATCGACTACTTCTGGCTGGACAACTCCGAGCCGGACCTGACCAAGTACGACTTCGACAACTTCCGCTACTGGGCCGGCCCCGCGCTGGAGGTCTCCAACCTGTACCCGCAGATGTACAGCCGGATCTTCTTTGACGCCGAGACCGCGCTGGGCAACAAAAACGTGGTCAACCTGCTGCGCTCCGGCTGGGCCGGCAGCCAGAAGTACGGCAACGTGCTGTGGTCCGGCGACATCCCCTCCTCCTGGGAGAGCCTGCGGGATCAGATCCAGATCGGCCTGAACATGGGTCTGGCGGGCATCCCCTGGTGGAACACCGACATCGGCGGCTTCATGGAGGGCAACGTCTTCGATCCCGAGTTCAAGGAGCTGCTGATTCGCTGGTATGAGTGGGCGGTCTTCGAGCCGGTCATGCGCCTGCACGGCGACCGCGAGCCCTTCACCATCCCCGCGCTGGACGACCGCGACTGGGGCGGCGGCTACCTCCACACCGGCCAGGACAACGAGATGTGGTCCTACGGGGAAGAGATCCAAAGGATCATGGTGAAGCACTACGAGCTTCGCCGCTCCCTCCTCCCCTACCTGAAGGAGATCTTCCGTGAGGCGCACGAGAACGGCAGTCCGCTGATGCGCGCCATGTTCTATGAGTTCCCGGAGGACGAGAAGTGCTGGACGCTGAACGACCAGTACATGTTCGGCCCGGACTATCTGGTGGCTCCGGTGCTGCAGCCCAAGGCCAGGAGCCGCGAGGTGTACCTGCCCGCCGGAAAGTGGGAGGACATCCGCACGAATGAGATCCTTGAGGGCGGACGTACCGTCACCGCCGACGCGCCGATCGATTCGATCCCGGTGTTCAGGAAGCTCTGATCCTCTTCACGAAAAAACAGCGTCCGGCTTCGGGCGCTGTTTTCTGTTCGCTCAGTATCTGCTGTTCAGTTCATCGATCACATGACCGACGCTGGCTTCGACCGTTCCGGGACGGAAGGGGTTCATCAGGTTTCCTTCCTTCAGCAGATCGAAGTAGCCCTTTGTTCCGCCGGCCCGGCACAGGCGCAGGTAGTCCTGCCAGGCGGCGTCCCGGTCCTCCTTCATGCGGCCGTAGTACTGGAAGGCGCACATCTGGGCGAGGGCGTATTCGATATAGTAAAACGGGTAGAGGAAGATGTGCTGCTTCTGCATCCAGAAGCCACCTTCTTCCAGGAAGGGTTCGCCGTCGTAGTCCCGCCAGGGCATGTAGGCCTTCTCGATCTCGCGCCACGCCCGGCGGCGGCCCTTCGCGTCCAGGGTCGGCTCGGCGTAGACCCGGTGCTGGAACTCGTCCACGCAGCACATGTAGGGGATGACGCCGATGGCGCCGATCAGGTGGGCGGTGCGATACTTCTCTGCGTTCTCCCCGAAGAAGCTGTCCATCCATGGGTAAGCGAAGTGCTCCATGGACATGGAATGCACCTCGTTGATCTCCGCCGTGGAGCCGGACAGCATGCGCACCGGGATCGAACGCATGGCGAGATACCCCTGGAAAGCGTGGCCGGCCTCGTGGGTCAGCACGTCCACATCGGCGGCGGTGCCGTTGAAATTGGAGAAGATGAAGGGCGCTTCGTAATCGGAGAAGCGGGTCATGTAACCGCCCATCCGCTTGCCGGGGCGGGTCTCGAGGTCGAACAGGTGATACCGCACCATGAAGTCGAAGAATTCGGCGGTCTCCGGACTCATCTCGCGGTACATCCGCTGGGCCTTTGCCACCAGTTCGTCCGCATCTCCGATGGGATCCGCGTTGCCCTCCGGGAACAGCAGGGCCTCGTCATAGAAGCACAGCCGGTCCAGACCGAGACGCCGACGCTGGCGCTCCCGCAGCCCGGCGACGGCCGGGGTGATGGTCTCGCGCACCTGGCGGCGGAATGACGCCGCATCCTCCTGCGTGTAGTCGAAGCGGCGTCGCTCCAGATAGGCCAGCTCCGTGTAGCTGCCGAAGCCGAGGGTGCGGGCCATGCCGTCGCGCAGACGGGTCAGCTCGTCATACTGGGCGTCCAGCTCGGGGCTGATCTTTTCGTAGAGGGCCGCCCAGGCGTGGTAGGCCTCGCGGCGCTCCTCCCGGTCGGTGGATTCCATATGCTTGAGCAGGCCGTAGAAGTTGCAGCTTTCGCCGCGGAAATCCGTGGTCGCCATGGCGCTGGTCTTTTCGTAGGCGGCGGTCAGCTCGCCCTCCCGGACAACAGCCTGCATGATGCGCTCGTCGGTGGTTTTCAGGCGGGCATCCGTCAGCTTCATCAGCTGCGGTCCGAACTCGCGGTCGAGATCCGCGCGGAAAGGGCATTCCGCCAGAGCCCGGGTGTAGTCCTTGCGCACGGGGATCAGGGCGGCGTTCTGCTCCCGGATCCACTTCTGCTCCCCCTCATAATAGGCATCCCCCGTATCGATGGAGGCCCGCACCATGCACAGGGAGGTGAGGGTGCCGGCGGCGCTTTCCGCCTCCTGCACGGCGAAGAAGGCGTCCCGCGCCTCATCGCAGGAAGCCGCATCCCGCAGCTTTTCCGCTCCCGTCACATAGGCGGCGCGCAGTTTTTCCATGTCCGGGCGGCTGTAGGGCATTTCCCGGAAGTCCACCATATCCATCGTGATCATCCTTTCGCTGTCAGATCGGTCCCCGGCACGGCTGAAGCATGCCGGTCAGTCAAGGCGGCTGATCTCCCGGCCGTACACGTCAAAGAGATATGCCGCATCATCCTTGGAGTTGTGCCAGACGTTTTTCTCCGGCCAGGTGAGGTCGACGGTCCGCTCTGTGGTCAGGCTGCCGACGGTCAGGCTCTCCCCCGCCGCCAGCACGGTCCCCTGCGGCAGGACAAAGGTGTCGCCCCCGCGCTCGGACCGGATGAACCAGCCGGAGAGGTCCACGGCATCGCCGGAGGTGTTGGTGAGGGTGACGGTGTCCGCCTTGGCGTCCTTGGCGGTGATCGTCACCCCGGCAACGATTTCCGGGGCCTGCCGCCATGACACGAGCCTGCAGGAAGCCGTACCGCCGGACACGCTCACCAGAACGCCGCCGGGCGCGTTTTCCGTCAGGGCCACCTGCGCGCCCGCTCTTTTGAGAAGCTTCAGCACGCGCTTGGCAGGGGTGTCCGGTTCTTCGACCGAGTTGGTGGAGATCACGGCGATCTTCGGGGAGACCGCGGCGATGAATTCCGCCGACGTGGCGTCGCTCTCGCCGTGGTTGCCCACCTTCAGCACATCTGCCTTCGGAACCAGCCCGGCTTGCAGGAGCAGCGTCTCCTCCGGGAACTCCATGTCACCGGCCAGAAGGATGGATCCGCCGCAGGCCTCGGCATACAGCACGACGGAATTGTTGTTCTCCTTGGCCATGTCAGGCGCCGTAGGACCGAGGACCGTCAGCTTGCCGTTTCCGAAGGGAAGGGCATCCCCGGCCTTCAGCCAGGTGACGGAACCGCCCCGCAGCGCCGCCGCTGCCGCCACCGGGTGTTTTTCTTCCGTCACTTCGCAGTAATACGCGGAGGCATACCAGCCGCCCACGGGGATGGACGAGGTCGCAAGGGCCCATGCGCCGCCCGCGTGATCCTTGTCGGTATGGGTCACGATCACGCCGTCCAGGCGGGTCACGCCGTTCAGCTTCAGCGCCGCCGAAACCGCGCCCCAGCTCTCCTCCGTGCCTGTGTCGATCATATAGGTCAGTCCGCCGTACTGCAGGAGCAGGCAGTCCGCCTTCCCCACGTTGATAGCCAGCAGATCCATGCTTTCCTCCTGCCCCTGTCTTCCGGTTTCGGCGCCGCAGCCCGCGCAGACTGTCAACAGGATCAGCGCCGTCAGGATCATCCATGATCGTTTCATTTGCTTCCCTCATTTCGGTAAACGGTACCTTCGTCAGTTTCGCCCGCCATGCATTCATGCATCCACCTGTATTCTTACAACAAAAATGTGAAGATTCCTTGCGCCTTGTGTGTAAATCCTGTAAAATAGCGGAGAAAGGCAGGTGCCGGAATTGCGGGATGAAGAATATATGCGCGAAGCGGTCGCCCGCGCGGAGGAGGCGCTGCAGGCGGGAGAAGTGCCCGTCGGCGCGGTGGTGGTCCACGGCGGGCGCGTCATCGCCGCGGCACGCAACGAGCGGGAGGCCTCCCGCGATCCGACCGCCCACGCGGAGATCCTCGCCATGCGGCAGGCCGCGGAGGTCCTGGGCGACTGGCGGCTGCGGGGATGCACCCTGTACGTGACGCTGGAGCCCTGTCCCATGTGCGCGGGCGCGATGGTCATGAGCCAGCTGGAGCGCTGCGTGTTCGGGGCGTACGATCCCCGTCGGGGCTGCTGCGGATCCGTGTACGATCTGCCCGGGGATCCCCGTCTGCAGGGACAGACGTCCTGGCGGGCCGGTGTGCTGGATGAAGAGGGAAAGCGGCTGATGGACGCGTTCTTCGGCGCGGCGCGAGGCTCCGGGGACGACGGGCCGGCAGCGCAGAGACCCGGCGGTGAGTGAGCCCGCTTCCGCATATTGTGGGCGTTTCACCCTTGACGGTCAAAATCCAAAATGCTACAATTTCATTCGGATATCCGACGTTCCCCATCGAAGCTGACAGGAGGTTTTCAGCATGGACATTCTTGAAAAACTCTCTCTGGCCGGTCTGGTCCCGGTCATCAAGGTCGACGATGCCGCTGACGCGGTGCCGCTGTGCAAGGCGTTGGCGGACGGCGGCCTGCCGGTGGCGGAGATCACCTTCCGCACCGCCGCGGCGGAGGAAGCCATCCGTCTGGTGCATGAGCAGCTGCCCGAGGTCATCCTCTGCGCCGGCACGGTGCTGACCACCGATCAGGCCGACCGTGCGGTGAAAGCCGGCGCGGCTGCCATCGTCTCCCCCGGTCTCAATCCCGAAGTGGTGCGGTGGTGCCTCGATCACGACGTGCCCGTCTGCCCCGGGACCTCCAATCCCTCCGACATCGAGGTGGCCCTGTCTCTGGGGCTGACCGCAGTCAAGGTCTTTCCGGCAGAGGCCATCGGCGGCCTGAAGCTCATCAAGGCTATGGCGGCTCCGTACGGCAGCATGAAGTTCATGCCCACCGGCGGCGTGAACGAGAACAACATGCTGGACTATCTCGCCTTCGACAAGATCATGTGCTGCGGCGGTTCCTGGATGGTTCCCGGCGACGCCGTCAAGAACAAGAACTGGGAGAAGATCACGGCCCTGACCCGCTCCGCCGTGGACAAGATGCTCGGCCTGGAGCTCCGCCACGTGGGCATCAATTCCGGCAGCCCCGAGCAGGCGCTGAAGGACGCGGAAGCCATCGCGAAGCTGATGGGCTGGCCCGTCAGGGAGGGCAACTCCTCCGACTTTGCGGGCACGGGCTTTGAATGCATGAAGAAACAGGGGCGCGGCACACACGGCCACATCGCCATCGGCTGCAACAGCCCGGCCCGGGCCAAGTGGCACCTGGAGCGCCGCGGTTACGCCTTCGACGAGGACAGTGCCGTTGTGAAGAACGACAAGCTCACCGCCATCTATCTGAAGGACGAGATCGCGGGCTTTGCCTTCCATCTGGTACAGAAGTGATCGCGATCGGCATCGGGTTTTCACAAATTTTTGGAATATGGAGGAAGATTTCTATGGGCAAGATCGTTACATTCGGTGAAGTCATGTTGCGGCTGAAGAGCCCGGGTTACGAGCGGCTGTTCCAGTCTCCCGTGCTGGAGGCCACCTTCGGCGGCGGTGAGGCCAACGTCTCCGTTTCTCTGGCCAACTACGGCATGGACACGGCCTTTGTCTCCGTGCTCCCCACGGGCGCCATCGGCGACGCCTGCATCCGTGAGCTGCGGGGCTTCGGCGTGGATACCTCCCGCATCGTCCGCAAGGATGGCCGCATGGGCATCTACTATCTTGAGACCGGCGCCGTGCAGCGTCCCTCCAAGGTGGTCTATGACCGGGCGGGCTCCACGATCGCGGAAGCGGTCCCCGGAGACATCGACTGGGCAAAGGCTTTTGAGGGAGCGGAATGGCTGCACCTGACCGGCATCACCCCCGCCATCTCCCAGGGCGCGGCCGACCTCTCGCTGGAAGCCGTCAAGGCCGCCAAAGCCCTGGGTCTGCACGTTTCCTGCGACCTCAACTATCGCAAGAACCTGTGGAAGTACGGCAAGAAGGCCGACGAGGTCATGACCGAGCTGGTCAAGTATGTGGATACGGTCATCGCCAACGAGGAAGACGTGCAGAAGGCCCTGGGCATTTCCGCCGAGTCCGCCTCCGCCGTGGACGAGGGCGAGATCGATGTGGAACTGTACAAGGCCATCGCCGCGAAGGTGATGGAGGCCTATCCCAACGTGAAGCGCGTGGCCATCACCCTGCGCGAGAGCCGCAGCGCCAATCACAACGACTGGAGCGCCTGCCTGTACAACGGCAAGGACTTCTTCCTCTCCCGCAAGTATGCCATCACCGACATCGTGGATCGCGTGGGCGGCGGTGATTCCTTCGGCGGCGGCCTGATCTACGGCCTGCTGCACTACGGCGACGAGAAGACGGCCCTGGAGTTCGCCGTGGCGGCTTCCTGCCTGAAGCACACGATTCCCGGGGATTACAACCGTATGACTGCCGCTGAGGTCGAGAGCCTGATGAAGGGTTCCGGCACAGGACGCGTTCAGCGGTAAAGGTATAACGCAAGCCGCAGGAAACAGCGCCGCGTCCCTGCTGCGGCCCGATCACGGACGGAGGTGCTCATTCATGCGTAAGTGTCTGCTCTGTGTTGTCCTTGCTCTGATGCTGTGCGCGGATACGCTTGCCCTCGCGGCGTCGATGCCGGCATATCCCTACATGTACGGGATCCTGAATCAGAGGATCTCGAGCCGCACCGGCCCCGGCACCCGCTACGACGAAGATGCCTTCACGCTGAACAGCGTCAGCGCGGGCACCACGGTTCGGGTGTTTTCGAAGGCCTACGACCAGCCGAACAGACGCTGGTGGGTCCAGACCGAGGTGACATATCGGAACCGCCAGTACCGGGTCTATACCGGCGAACAGCGCTTCGACGATCTCAATCTCTCCGCGCTTCCCGAAGAATACCAGCTCGGCACCTGCACCATCGGTTACGGCGGACTCTCGGAGACCTATGCCGGCCCCGGGCAGAACTATGCGTATCTGCCCTACACGATCCCGGCCTACACGCAGTGCTCCATCTGGGGATACGAGGAAAACTACTCCGAGGGCTCCGATTACATCATGATCGAGTATTACGATTCCTCCTCCCGTTGTTATCGGCGCTGCTGGGTGAAGGAGTGGGCCGTGGATAACGAAGTCATGTGGTACGGCTGGCCGCAGGGTCAGAATACCGGGTATTCCGGAAACTCCGGGTATACCGGCAATTCCGGGAACTCCGGGAACTCCGGGAATTCGGGCGGCTCTCAGACGTCCGGTTCCGGCGTGACGTCCGGCTGGCCGGTCGGCACGAACTGCACCGTCCGCTCCAGCAGCGGCAGGGTGCGTTCCGGTCCCGGCACAGGCTATTCCGAAGTCGGCTATGTCAATCAGGGACAGGAGTTCACCATCCTGGAGGTCCGGAGAGGCGACACCGGCAAGGACTGGTATAAGATCAATGGGTACTTCGGCACGGGCTGGGTCTCCTCGGGCATCGTATCGGTATGGTACTACGGCACGCGCTATGACAACGGAACTGTAAACTGCTATCCCATCGGGCGGTGAGCCCGGCAAATCCATCGCACCGAAAAGGATCTGCGGATCATCAAACGCCGCAGATCCTTTTTCTGCCGGGCATCCATGGCTCCCGGTACCGCGCAGCCCGATCCGGGCTCTTCACGCGATCTCCAGCGCCAGCTCCATCATCTGGGTGAAGCTCATCTGGCGCTGTTCCGCGTCCAGGCTTTCGCCGGTGGTGGGATTGTCGGAGATAGTGCAGATGCTCAGGGCATTCTTCCCCGCCTCGGCTGCGTTCAGGTACAGCACGGACGCTTCCATCTCGACGGCCAGCACGCCCAGTCTCTGCGCGATCCTGGTGTTGCTGCTCTGGTCATAGAAGACGTCGGAGGAATAGAGCGCGCCGGGGACCACGCGCAGGCCCAGGCGTTCGCCCGTCTCCATCGCGGCCTTCAGCAGTTCCCAGGAGCAGCAGGGCGCCAGCTGGCCGATGAAGCCCAGATGTGCGCCGTAATTCGAGTTGGTGTAGGCGCTCATCCCCACCACGATGTCGCGGACGTGCAGGTCCTGGTTCAGGGCCCCCGCTGTGCCGATGCGGATGATGTTGTCCACCCCGTAGTCGAAAAACAGTTCGTGGGAATAGATGCCCATGGAGGGAATGCCCATGCCGGAGGCCATCACCGAGACCCGCTTGCCCTTGTAGTAGCCGGTATGCCCCTGAACGCCGCGGGTATTGTTCACCAGCACGGCATCCGTCAGGAAGTTCTCCGCGATGAATTTCGCCCGCAAAGGATCGCCGGGCATCAGGACCGTCTGCGCAAAATCGCCTTCCCTGGCGGTGATATGGGGAGTCGGGATCGACATAGGAATGCCTCCTTCGTGTTTTCTGTTCCTGGCGGCATTATAGCACATCGCCCGGGGTTTCACAAGGGTTTGTCGCGCGGCTCGTGGCGCGCACCGGAAAACAAAACGCCCATCCGTCGGATGAGCGTCTTGTTTTTGCCGATCTCTCAGCCGCGCATAGCGCGCTGAGCAGCGTAGCACTCGCTGCACAGAACCGGGCGGTCGCCGCTGGGAACGAAGTTCACCTTGTCGGGCTTGCCGCAGTTGGAGCAGATGATGTCGTGCAGTTCGCGGGGCGCGCCGCCTTCATTGCGGGCGGCCTTGCGGGCACGGCGGCACTCCGGGCAGCGGGCAGGCGCGTTCTGCAGGCCGCGCTCTTCGTAGAACGCCTGTTCGCCGGCAGTCCACACGAACTCATTGCCGCAGTCTTTGCACACGAGGACTTTGTCTTCGTACATGGTATGGAAACCCCCAAAAGATAGAATAGGTGATCCGCGGCTGACCTGGTCTTTGCCCCCACACTCGCCGTCTGGAAGGTTGCTCAACGCTTTTGCGCCCTCACGCACTCCTCTCGGGTCTCCCCGGACGGACTTACTTCTGGACCGCACCATGCTCCCCGCCGCTTTGGGCGGATTACGTGGACCGTTTCGCCTGCGACTGGCATCGGTTTGCAACCACAGACCCGCAGAATCAACCGCGCTAATTATATGCTATCCTGCCAAAAAAGCAAGAGCCAATTTGGCAACAGTTGCCATTATTCCGCAAAAAACAGGATTTATGCACACAATTGAGCTTCGTCCGGTCACTGTTCTCCGGATGAACCTGCCCTTTCGCCCCCGGAAACGGGTTTTCCGATATCGCGGATGCCGATGATCGCCTCCACGCGGTCATGGATCCTCTGCATGCGCTGATCCAGGGCGGTGATGTCCCACGCCGTCTGCAGCAGTTCGTCCGAAACGTCCTGAGGGACCTCCGCCGCGACTTTGTACCGCAGCGTATGCTCCAGCGTTGCCCAGAAATCCATGGCGATGGTGCGGATCTGGACCTCCACCGGCACCAGGACCCGCCCCGTGGAGAGGAAAACAGGCACCTCCACCACCAGATGAAGGCTGCGGTACCCGTTGGCCTTCGGCTGCTTGATGTAGTCCCGGACGCGGATGACGCGGATGTCGTCCTGGGAGGTGAGGGCATCCGCCACCGTGTAGATGTCCTGGATGTAGGAGCACACGACCCGCATGCCCGCGATGTCGTAGAGATTCTCCACGGCGGACTCGATGCTCACGGTCTGGCCCCGCCTGCGAAGCTTGTCCATCATGCTCTGGATGGTTTTCATGCGGCTCTGGATGGAGTGGATGGGATCACGCCGGAAGCGCATCTGGTATTCGTCATCCAGGATCTCCAGCTTGGTCTGCACCTGCCGGATGGCCGCCTGATACCGGCACTGCACCGCAAAGAATTCATCCACCATGTGCTGAAACTCATTGCTCATCAGGAGCATGCCGTTTTCTTTTTCGCTCAAGGAGCCGTCGCCTCCAACTCTGCGCATGAGATCCGTTCATTGCCACGGCATCGGCGTGCCGGATCCGCCGGCGAACAGGTACGCCAGGCCGCCGACCACCACCAGCCCCAGCGCCACGGCCAGCAGGACGCGCGCGGCGCTCACCGGAGATTTTCCTCCGCATTTGCCCGTCTGGCCGTTGACCAGGACATGGTAGCTCTTGTCCTTATAGGTGAAGGAGGAAATGTACATGGGGAGCAGGGTCAGCTTGTAACGGGCGTCATAATGCATGGACTGCAGGCTCGTGACCCGCGCCTCGTCGGCCCGCTTGAGGATGTCCCGGTGCGCCGCTTCCCGCATGGTCCTGTCGATGGCGGCCTTGGCCTTCTCCCAGCCCGTGTTGACATCCACGGCGGCTTTCTCGGCGGAGAAGCCGGAGAGGAAGGCGGCCCGATACCGGCAGAGAGCGGCGAGATCGTATGGCCGTACGGCGCTGAGGAGTTTCTCCGGAAGACGTTCGCTCCCCGCGATCAGGATGTCGACAAATTTGCGCTGGACAGACCCTGCGGTCGGGACCCACCTGGTCCTTCTCTCGCGCCGCATCTCGTGCACCGTTTTTCCGTTGCGGGTGACGGTGACGGGGACTTGCACCCAATAGTAGTGCCCTTCCTGGCCCGTGTAATGGCTCACGGTATTGCTCGCATAGGTCCAGTGCGGCAGATAGACCCCGATGATCTGCCCCAGCACGGACATCTTCTTGGCCTTGGAAGGGGCAAAGAGCTTGCCCTTGATCCATTTGCGGAACATGCCGGCCGCGTTTTCCTGCGGGACCGCAAAGGGGATCACGCTCTCCGGGGCGATGCCGGCGGCACTCTGGTCTTCAAGCACGTGCGGGCTTCCGCAGAAGGCGCAGAATGTGGCGCTCTCCCCCGGGCCGAGGATGGTTTGGGCTCCGCAGCCCTCACAGCGCACCACATGCTTTTCCTCGCCCCAATCCGGCATCTCGCCGACGGGTGCGCCCTGGATCGGGTATTCCTGCGCGGCGGTCATGTCGATGTCGACGGCTGTTTCCGCTCCGCAGTACGGGCATTTCAGGTCGCGGCCGGCCGGGTTCCACACCGGGCGGGCACCGCACGACGAACAGGAAAAAGTCTCGGCGTTTTCGCGGATGGGATCGTTCACGGCTGACACTCCTTCTGTCCGGTGCGCCGCGGGGTGTTGGCGATCCGCACGGCTTGTGATATACTCCCGATGGGAGGCAGAGCATGGAATACCTGGTCATTCGGTCCGATGAAGGGAGAAGCCTGCGCGACATCCTGCGGCACAGGCTTTTTCTCAGTGAGAGCGCCATCCGGCGCGCCAAGTGGTCCGGGCGCCTGCTGGTGAACGGGAAACCGGCTCCGGTCCGCACCGTGCTGCACGCGGGAGACCGGGTGTCATGCCTGTCGGCGGAGACCGTCCCCGCCTTCACGCCGAAGCCCTATGAGCTGGCCCTGAACATCCCGTGGGAGAACGATGATCTGCTCATCATCGACAAACCCGCGCCTCTGGCCAGCCAGAGCGGACGCGGCCACCCGGACGACTCGCTGGAGAACGCGGTATACGCACATCTGGGGAGACCCGAACGTTTCGTGTATCGTCCGGTGAACCGGCTGGACAAGGGCACCAGCGGGCTGATGGCGGTAGCGCGCACGCCGGAGGAGCAGGCCAGGCTGCAGGCCCTGCTGCACACGGAGGCCTTTCAGCGCGCCTACCTCGCCGTGACCGAAGGCGTTCCGGCAGAGAACGAGGGTGTGATCGATCTGCCCATCGCCAAGCAGGACGGGGCCACCATCCGCCGCGTCGTCTCCCCTTCGGGCAAACCGTCGGTGACTCACTACAGGGTGCTGCGCACGGCGGGGGACCGCGCTCTGCTGTCCCTGTGGCTGGAGACGGGCCGCACCCACCAGATCCGCGTGCATCTGGCGCATATGGGATGCCCCGTGGCGGGCGATTTTCTGTACGGCACGGAACTCAGTGAGATCCCGGGGCGCTTTGCGCTCCACTCCTGCCGCATCCGCTTCCCCCTGCGCAGCGGCGAGACCGTTGAGCTGAGCTCACCGCTGCCCCCGGAACTCGAGGCTCTCCTCGATGGCTTCCCGCAGCCATGAGAGGCCCTGCTCCCGCTGGGACATGACCGCCGCCTCCACCTCCTCGGAGGGAAGGCACGCCCGGTCATCGGTCCACTGCATAAGCCGCATCAACTGATCGATGCGGCTGTTTTTGCTGTGCGGATCATCCGGCTGCCAGCGTCTGAGGATCGTCAGGGGCTTGCCGAGGATCGCCGCAAAGGCTGCGCCGTGGAAGGAGTCGGTGATCACAGCCTCCGCGGACGCCATGCGCCGCAGCCAGCCGAGAGGGTCGGGATTGAGGACGGCATCCGCGAGCGCGCTCATGCCGGGCGTCACGGCCAGCGGCACCAGTCTGAGACGCATGGCCTCCGCAGCCTCCCGCGCCTTCTGATGATAGGCCGGGTCGTCCTTGATGAAATAGGCGGCTAGGGTGCCGTCAGGCGCAGGCTCCCCCGCCGTCTCCAGCCATGCCCGTCGGGACAGCAGGAACACCGGATCCGGATCGACGTCGATCTGCCTGTCCGGAAGAAGCTGCCTGAGCAGGTCCCGGCCTTCGGTCTCCCGCACGGAGATGTGGCGGAAGGGACGGACCAGCCGCGCCAGCTTGCGCTGCTTGGACCTGCCCGGCATGGCGCTGACGCCGAGGGAGCAGGCGTAGGCCAGGCGGGGCTGATCTCCCGCGAAGCTGAAAAAGTAGGACCCGTTCAGCCATTCCGGTGACCAGATCTGGTCGCTGCCGGCCAGCAGCAGATCGCATCCCGCCGAGCACGCCGCCAGCTCCTTCCCGTTGCGGGCCGGCGCCGAAAGGGAAAGCATCTCGCGGCAGAAGCGGTCAAAGCCTTCGGTGTTGCGGACGCCGCGTCCCCTGCGCCGCATCATGCTGTCCAGGACCACGGCGGGCGAGTTGCCGGAGCGCAGAAGGTTCCGCACCTGTTCCGCCCTGTCGGGACGGTAATCCAGGCCCAGGGGCTCATGGCCGAGGTCCCGGATCGCCCGCTGCAGCGCATACGCCTGCAGGCTGGAACCGCAGTTTTCGTTGTGGAGGAAGGTCATGATACCGATGCGGGCCATGGGACGCCTCCTTTGCGGGCATGATGACGGGCGGATCAGCGGATCCTCTCCCGGAGGGGCGATCCGTTGAGCTTGTTCTCCACCCGGCTGCGGGCCTTTGCGAAGGCGCTGCGCTGGTCGGGATTCATTGCATCCGGCTCGGCGCGGAGCGTGGACACCACCTGATATCGGTTAGAGCTGGCCACGCTGTAGCGCCACACAAAGGTGGGGGTATAGGACGCGTCGCTGATGGTCACCTGGCCGTCCGCGGTCACCTGGAAGGTCAGATGCAGCAGCATGCCCGCCACAGCGCCGTTGTCCCGGCTGTCGCTGATGAGGCAGCCCAGGGAATAGCAGCAGAGGGTGCGGCCCTGCGACCCGTCCGGACGGTTCGCGGTCAGCCAGGTGGCGCTCTGCACGCGCCGGCTACCCGTTCCGATGATGACGTCCGCGCCGGCGTCCGCCATCTGCTGCGCCAGGGTCTGCTGGGCCTTGGTCGGGCTGGTGTTGCCCTCGCTGCCCCAATGTACGGAGACGATCACGACTTCCGCGCCGGCGGCACGCGCGGCCCGGATCTCTGAGGCAGCCTGCGCCGTCATGGGCAGGAGCTCGGAACGACCGTCCTTCTTCAGCTTGTTTTTGCTTCCGCCGGTGACGCTCTGGGTAAAGTGCAGCACTGCCACCCGCACGCCGTTGATCTCTATGATCTGAGCGGATGCGGCCGCGTCCGCCGGGTCCGTGAAAGCGCCGATACAGCGGAGCCCCTGCTGCTGCGCGGCGGATCGGGTGCTCTCCACGGCAGCCGTTCCCTGCTCCCACACGCGCTTGAAGCCCAGAGCCACCGTGTTCACCCCGCCGCGTTTCAACATGGCCATGACTTCCGCGGGAGCGATCAGCTTGCCGACCTTTGCGCCCGGGACCACGAGGTTCTCCAGCGTGACCAGCGAGATATCCGCCTGCATATCGTCCGCGAGCAATGACAGTGTGTCGCTGAAGTCGTACCGCTTGGCCTCACTGTAATAGCCCGCCTTCACCACCTCCGGCTCCATGGCCACGGTCCCGCCGGCCGTCAGGGTGAAGCTGCGCACGGGCGAGGACGTGACGCCGGGAGCGGCGCTGGTCTGGGGCCTCGCGGTCGCCCTCGGAAGCGCGGTCGCCCGCACCGTCGAAGCGGGCGAGGCGGTCTTCGGCTCACGGGGACTTCCCAGTCTCGGAAGGATCAGCACCGCAAAAAGGGCGAGCACGAGCACCGTCACGCTCACCATCACGATCGTGCCCGCGCTGACCCCGCGCTTCTGCCGGTCCATCGGTCAGCGAAGGAACATGCTGATAACGATGGGGATCAGCATCGCCACCGCCAGCACGATGCACAGTACGCGCACGATCGTCTTGTTTTTGTCCTGACCTGTTTTCCTGCTCATGGGGATCCGTCCTCCTTTATTTGTCCTGAGTTTCTTCGTTCTTCCGGTCATCCCGGATGCGCAGGCGGGTGACCCGTCTGCGGTCCATGCCGGTGACCACGATCTGCAGGCCGTCACATTCGAAGCGGGCGCCCACGCCGGGGATATAGCCCAGCACCTCGGAAGCCCATCCGCCGACGGTCTCCGCCTCGAAGCGATCCTCGATGCCGAGGGCTTCGCAGAGCTCGCTCAGCTGCATGCGGCCGTCCACCTGCCAGGTCCTGCCGTCGATGGGGACCATTTCCTCGCTGATATCGTCATGCTCGTCGTAGATCTCGCCCACGAGCTCCTCCAGCGCGTCCTCCAGGGTGACGATGCCCTCGGTGCCGCCGAAATCGTCCAGCACGATCACCAGATGGGTCCGGCTGGACTGGCACAGGCGCAGGAGCTTTGAGATCTTCAGGGAGGCCGGCGTATACACCGGAGGCGTCATGACGTGCCGGATATCCCGCTCGCCCGCGTGCTGCGCCGCGTAGAAGTCTTTTTCGTTCAGGATCCCCACCACATGGTCCAGATCCTCGTGATAGACCGGAAGGCGGGAGTAGCCGCTTTCCCGGAAGGCCACGGCCGCGTCCGCCATGGAAGCGTCATCCGGAAGGGCGGTCACGTCCACCCTGGGCGTCATGATGCTCTTCACGTCCAGATCCACGAATTCGATGGCGCTGCGGATGAGCTCGCTCTCGTGGTCATCCATGCCGCCCTCCTGACGGGCCTCATCCACCATGGTCATCAGCTCGGCTTCGATGTCAGGCTCCTCGTCGGCGTGCTTGCGGAACCGCTTCAGCATGCGCTGCCACACGGCGAAGAGCGCGTTGACGGGCGTCAGCAGCCACTCCAGCACCCGGAGCGCCGGAGCCACCGCCATGGCGACGCGTTCCGCGTTCTGCCTGGCCAGCGTCTTGGGCGTCACCTCGCCCAGGATCAGGATCAGCAGGGTCATCACGATCGTGGACAGCGTTGCCCCCAGATCCGGGACCCATCTCGTGAACAGGACCGTCGCGATGGCCGTGCCGGCGATATTCACGAGATTGTTGCCCACCAGGATGGTGCTGATCAGTCTGTCGCCGTCCTCCGCCAGTTCCAGCGCCTTTTCCGCCCTGCGGCTGCCGGACTGCGCCATGGTTTTCATTCGCACATGGTTCATCGCCATGAAGGCCGTCTCCGACATGGAGAAAAAAGCCGAAAGCCCTACGCACAGCGCGAGGGCGCCGATCATCACCCATTGAAAAGGGTCCATGAAATGGGATCATCCTTTCGGAACCTGTATTCGTATGGCCGGCTGCGTTCAGTCGGAGGAGGGGTCGTGGGGCAGCCAGAGGTTTCCGTGCGCGAAGGCCCAGACCGCGGCCTCGCTTCCGATCGGCGCAAGGATCACCACATCCGCGTCAAAGGCATCCGTCCCGATGCTCGTGACGCCCGTGGGCACGCTGACGAGCCGCAGTCCGCTCTGCGCGAAGGCGCGGTCGCCGACTGCCGAGCAGTCGTCCGGGAGCACCACCCACTGCATCGCCGATCCGGCGAACGCCTCCGCCTCGACGGCTTCCAGCGAAGCGGGGAGACATGTCCTGTTGAAGGCCCCCGCCAGCACGATCCCGTTCCCTTCACACCATGTGCGGAGGGCGCCGGTCGGATCGTCGCACAGGATCACCTTCGGCACGCTGCCCGCGGCGGCATCCGGATCCGTCCAGGAGATACCCTGCTCCACGTACAGCAGATCCGGGGCGCCGGTGGGCCAGACGCCGACCCCGTTGAAGAAGGACGGAAGCACGGTCTCGGTGACGCTGCCGGTATAGTCCGCGGCGGCGATCACGTCATCCGGGAACCACCGCGCGGTCCACTCAGGACAGGCTGGATCGATGAAGCCGCAGCCGGCGGCGCCAAGCGCGCGGGCGGTCGCCGTGTCCCAGCCGCATTGAAGGATATATCCCTCCGGCAGCGAGTGCTGACCCACCTGTGTCAGCGTGTCGGGCACATCCAGCGTCTGCAGTCCGGAGCAGCCGTCCAGCGCATAGTCGCCGATGGAGGTCAGGCCGGCGGGAAGGCTCAGGGACGTCACATGCGCATCGTTGCGGAGCGCGTACGGGCCCAGCGCGACGACGGTCTCACCGCCCAGCGCCGCCGGAAGCGAGACTGAGGCCGATACGCCCAGCCAGGCCAGCGCGGTCGCACCGTCCGCGTCCACGGTGTAGAGCCAGTCTCCGCTCACGGAACCGCCGTCGGTCCTCCAGGCGGAGAAGAGGGCTGTGCTGCTGTTGTACGAGAAGGCGAGTCCGGCGCCGTTTGCCCAGTCCGCCGTCCATTCGGGCTGAAGGTTGAGGACCGTCTCCAGGATGCACAGATGGCGGTAGCTTTCGAAGAGGGAGCCGCTGCCGACGCCCGATCTTCCGCAGGCGAATCCGGCCTCAAGCTCATCGAGAAAGCCGAGCTCCCAGCCGGACCAGCCGCCCATCACCACATAGTAGTTCATGTCCAGGGACTCGCAGGCGTTGTAGCTTGAGGGAGTATACCTGTGATTGGACTCCAGCATGATGTCGTCGGTCACGCAGAAGAACTCGTGGCGCTCGCTGCCGGATACCGGGACCGTCAGCCCTTCCGGGTCGTCCCAGGTGGGGTCCGTCTGGTACCAGACGCCGTTGAACTGGATCTGCACCCAGGCGTGGTTGCCGGACGAGATCCGCACATTGGGGATGCCAGCCTCGTCCAGCAGCAGCACATAGGCTTTGCTGTAGCTGTCGCAGACCCCGCAGCCGCGCACGAGGACACCGTCGGCCCCGTAATACTGCTTGCCGCTGTCGTAATAGGCGTTGTGCGTCAGCCAGTCGTAGAGATTCAGCGCCGTTTCGTAGTCGCTGGCGCCGCGGCACCGATCCACGATGCCGGTCACGATGGCGTCGAGCGAGGGATGGTCCGCGTCCTCCTCCACGATATAGTGGTAGTTCTTGCGGTCAACGTGGGTTGCGCTGCCAACCTCGTAAACGTTCACCATCAGCCGGTAATCGCCGGGAACGACGATCGGGCAGAGCGCGAAGGTGTTCGAAGCGCTGCGCCGCTGCCAGTAGACGACCCAGCTGGTGCCGAACTGGCTCGACCACTCCCCGAAGTAGAACTCGTATTCGTAGTCCCCTTCGCTTGCCATATTCACCGTGAAGGTGCAGGAGGAGTCGAAGGCGACCTGTCCGCTCTTCGTGAGGGTCCAGGTGACACCGTCTTCGGATACGGAACGGAGGGATGAAAAGAGGTTGTTGGAGCGCATCGTCGGCACCGTTGCCGGGGTCACGCGCGAATGCGTTTCGATGTACATCCTGTCTTCGTTGACAGGACCTTCCGGACCCTTCTCCGCCAGCGCGAACGAGAACAGCATCGCCGCCGTCACAGCCAGCAGCAGCCACCGTTTCATCGCGCATCACCTCGCAGTCAGGTCCGAAGAGGGCGTCTGAGGCCCTTGGGATAATGGTTCTTGATCAGGCCGCCGGCGGCCTTCCCCCATCCGAGAGGCAGGCCGCGCAGCGTCGGCATGAGCCAGCCCTTTGTGTCGGCGCCGCAGACCAGAGTCTCCCCCGCCTGATATCGCAGCGCGTCCCCGGTGTCCACGGGGATCCGCGGCACCGCGGGCGGCTTTGCGCTCACGGCCCAGGCGTGATCCGGTCGGAAGACCTTTCCCCGGGTCTCGCCCAGATGCAGGCCGCAGCGCAGGATCCGAAGGCCGCGGACATCCGGCAGGTCGGGCAAACAGACCAGAGTCTCCTCCAGCATCCCGGTGGGCTCCGGCGCTTCCGGGAAGATCTCGCGCATCTGCCGGACCGCGTCGCGGGGAGGATCCGTCAGCCCTTTCCGCTGCCAGACCGGCAAAGGCTCGCCGCCGGCGCGCACCAGCAGCGCGCAGAACTGTCCCTCGCCGCGGAATCGATGCAGCCAGGCCGTCCACATGCCCTCCGGCGCATCCACGCACGGAAGAGAGAAGGCTTTGAGAGAAAAATCCGGGTGTCTTTGCAGAAAAGCCCTGACGGTGTCCTCGTTCTCCAGGGTGTTGAGGGTGCAGGTGGCATACACCATACGCCCGCCCTTTCGCACCATCCGGGCCGCCGCGTCGAGGATCTCAGCCTGCCGCGCCGCGCAGCGGGCAGGCGTGTCGGGCGTCCATTCGAGGCGCGCCTCGGGCACCCTGCGGAACATTCCCTCGCCGGAGCAGGGCGCGTCCGCCAGCACCGCGTCAAAGGCCCCGGGGAAGCGGTCCGCGAGCTCATGAGGCCAGGCGCTGACCACGAGCGTGTTCGTCATTCCCATGCGCTCGATGTTCCGGGAAAGGACCCGGGCCCGCTCGGCCACCGGTTCGTTGGCCACCAGAAGGCCCGCGTCGCGCATGGAAGCGGCCAGCTGGGTGGTCTTGCCGCCGGGCGCCGCGCAAAGATCCAGCACCCGCTCGCCCGGACGCGCGTCCAGCACGGCCGCGGGGACCATCGCGCTGGGTTCCTGGATATAGAAGGCGCCCGCCTCATGGAGGGGATGGCTGCCCGCCGCGCAGTCCGGGCCGATGAAATACGCGCCCTCCGCCCACGGGACAGGATCTCCGCCGTGCGGTGGATCGCAGGACAGGATGCTCAGGATCTCCCCGGGCAGGGGTTTGCAGGGATCCAGCCGAAGCGCGCGCACCGGCGGCTCGTCACACATCCGCAGGAACGCGTCCGCCTCCTCCCCCAGTCGCTTGCGGATCGCAGCCGTAAAGGCTTCGGGCAAGGGGGAATGGCTCATGTCTGCCTCCTCCGCCGCCTCAGGGCCGGCTGCGACGGGTCGGGCGGGACCGGCGCTTCCGTCCCCCACTGGGGAGGATAGGTCGGCTCTCCGTAGGCGTCCTCCGCGGAAACGGGAGGCGGAGGGGCCTCATACCGCAGATGAGAGGGTTCCTCGGCATCGGGGTTCAGAACGGATCGCAGGGAGCTGAACAGTCCCGGCTGGCGGGGCGTATCGGCCGGGATTGGGGGATCGCGCCGGACGAGAGGTCCCTGACCCGATCCTGGCGTCCACGCGGCGGGCTCACCATAGGGATCGGCGGTCCACTCCTCCGCGGGAGCCCATTCTTCCGCAGGAGCCCATTCCTCCGCAGGAGCCCATTCCTCCGTCGGCTCCGCAAGGTCCGGGGCATCTTCGTACTCCGGACCGGTCTCGTCATCGGCGGGGATGCCGGCATACTCGGGCACGGGTGCCACGCCCGGCATTCTGCGGCGCTCGAAGAAGCTTTTCCAGACCTTGTATGGCTGCCAGCGCAGGAGGTAGATCACAAGATCGGCGGCCACCGCGATGAGGGCGACGACCAGGAGGATCCACTTCCAGTTTGCCGCCAGTCCGCCCAGCAGGGACGCTTCATCGGGACGCGAAAGCCAGCGCCAGACCGATCCCGTCAGGGAGCTGAACCATCCGAACAGGGTTCTGAGGATGCTGTTCAAGAGGACGCCTCCTTTCGATCATCGGTCCGTACGCAGGCAAGCGCTGCGATGCCGTCATCACGGTCCCTCGCCTGTCCCGGTCGTCTCCGCCTCCGCATCGGGCTTTGAGATATGGATCGTCACCGTCACGCTGATGCTGCTGCCGGGGATCTCCGCTCCGTCCTCATTCAGGAAGATGATGCCGCTCCGGCTGGGCAGATCCTTCAGCCGCATCGTCTGGCGGACATCCTGCGAGGCGCCGTTGATGCTGACCGGTTCCTGCAGGGAAAAGCTGTCGTAGGTATCCAGATCGGCGGCCAGACCGGCCATCCGGATGGCGGCCGGCTCCACGGTCACGCCTGTCACGGAGCAGCCGTCGGCGGGCGTTCCGGTGCAGACGTTCTCCATGGATACAGGCACAAGCTTTGTCGGAAGGAGCTCATAGATCACATAGCAGGTGGTCCGCGTCTGTTCGTCCGATATGATGTCCATCTGGGCCGTGTCGATCGGCTGTCCGGAGGCGTCCACCGGGCGGATCGTGCACATCCTGGTGCCGTTTCGCTTGGAGACGTCGATCCTGTCGAGTTCAAAGACTGCCTGCACCCGGTCCACCCGATCCACCAGGGACTTGGGGCCCCGGACCGTCACGTAGCGGTAGCTGCTGCCGACCTGCAGCAGGCCGATGTCGACCTGCGCGCTCCGCAGATACCACCCGTCCGGCAGTTCTCCCGTCGGGAGGATCTCCAGGATCACGCCGCTGCGGGTCGTCTGCTGTTCCACCGTGAGGGTGACGGACGACGGGTTCACCGACAGCACGGAGCCGTAGGCAGAGGTACTCGTCGTGGCGATCTCGACCTCCTGCACCCCCGCCGACGTCACGCGGCTGAGGTCGATGCGGGGGTTGTAATCACTGCCCGCCGCGTTCTGATACTGGAGCTGCGGGACATCCGCGCGGATCTCCACGGTGAGGTCCTCCGGCAGACCGCCGGTGATCACAAGGCCGCGGTTCTCCATGGTCGCCCGGCCGTTCACCGAGACGCTCGTATCGGGCATGACCTTCGTGCGGGTGAGGCTCGCGTCCTGCGCGATCAGTCCGGCCCACAGCATGAGCGCCAGCACGAAGGCCAGCAGCTTGTAGCCCCAGTTATGGCGCAGCGAGTCGAGGATGGCTTCCCACAGCAGTTTCAGGCGGGAAGGCGTTCCGGGCGTGTTGGGCTCACTCACCTTCCTTCGCCTCCTTCTCCCTGTGGCGGAAAACCGCCCGGAATCCCTTTGTCGGCTCCTCATAGAGCTCATTCAGCAGCTTGTTCAGGCTTTCGGCATCCTGATGACGGCTCAGGCGGCCGCCCCGGGCCACCGATATGATGCCCGTCTCCTCCGACACGATCAGCGCCACCGCGTCGGTGGTCTCGCTGATGCCGATGGAAGCGCGGTGGCGGGTGCCCAGATCCCGGCTGACCGTATCGCTTTCCGTCAGGGGCAGGATGCAGGCGGCAGACACCACCCGCAGGTCGCGGATGATGACCGCCCCGTCGTGCAGGGGCGTGTTCGGCTCAAAGATGTTTTCCAGCAGCGGCGCCGAGATGCGGGCATCCACCGCCGTGCCGGTCTCGATGATATCCTGCAGGCCCGTGGAGCGCTCGATGACGATCAGGGCGCCGACCCTGCGGCGGCTCAGATCCTGCAGGCAGGTGACGATCTCGCGCAGCGCGCTCTGCCGCTCGGTCTCCTCGGCGCTCAGGCCGTGTGTCATGAAGCGGTTCCTGCCCAATGACTCCAACGCTTTCCGCAGTTCGGGCTGAAAGAGCACGATCAGCACCAAAGCGCCGTTGTTGATCAGCACCATCATCATCCAGTTCAGGGCGGTCATCCCCAGCAGGGTGGAGACCGCCGTAGTGAAGATGAGCAGGATCAGGCCCTTGAGCACGGCGCTGCTCCGGGTCTGGCGGATCAGCATGATCAGCTGGTATATGATCACTGTCACGATGAGGATATCGGCGATATCGGCCAGTCCGAGCCGGTGCGTCAGGTTCCACCAGGCGCGCTGGATGATCTGTCCGTAGGTTTCCAAAGCGATCACCGCTTTCATATGCAGAAGATCTGTTCGGGAGCGTGTCATCAGCCGCACGGAAACGCCGCGAAGCCACGCGGAGAAGTGGCCGGATCGACATTCGCGCCCACAATATTATACAACAGCGGACAGGTGTCCGCAAGGCAAAACGGCCAAGTCTTCACAGAAAATTTACGTCTATGTCATCAAAGCGAAACAGCACAGCCGGATATGCCGGCCGTGCCGTGAAAGAGGATCCTGCGCGGACCGTGCCGCGGATCAGAGCGTGCCCTTCAGCTCCGCGTCGCAGTAGCGGCAGCGATAGACGCGGCGTTTTTCGTCCGTCAGGCGGAAGAGCTGATCCAGACTGCGCTCGGAGGTGGTGATGCAGCGCGGGTTGCGGCAGACGGCGATGTTCTTGAGTTCCCTGGGCAGGGCCAGGTGCTTTTTCTCGATGATCGCGCTGTCCTCGATGATGTTGACGGTGATGCCGGGGTCGAGATAGCCCACCACGTCCAGATCGATGTCGATATCATCGTCCACCTTGATGATGTCCTTTTTCCCCATGGCCTCGCTTTTCACGTTGCGGATGATGGCAACGGAGCAGGGCAGTCTGTCCAGCCCCAGCGCCTGGTACAGTTCCATGCTGTGGCCCGCCTGAATGTGATCGAGGACGATGCCCCGCCGGATGGAATCGATATTCATACGCTCGCCTCCAGCAGCTTGGTGATCAGCGCCATGCGGACATAGCGCCCGTTGCGCACCTGGTCAAAGTAGATGGCCCTGGGATCGTCGTCCACCCGGGGCGAGATCTCGTTCACCCGGGGCAGCGGATGCATGACCCGCAGGTCGGGCCCGGCCAGCCGCATCTTCTCGGGCGTCAGGACGTAGGTGTCCTTGAGGCGTACATAGTCGGCCTCGTTGAAGAAGCGTTCCCGCTGGACACGGGTCATGTAGAGGATATCCAGGGATCCGATGACGTCCTCCATGCGCTCATGGCTCTCCCAGGGGATGCCAGCGTCGTCCAGGTTCTGGATGAGATAGTCCGGCAGGCGAAGCTCCGGCGGGGAGATCAGCACGAAGCGCACGCTTGGGTAGCGGCTCATGGCCTGGATCAGGGAGTGAACGGTGCGCCCGAACTTCAGGTCTCCGCACAGGCCGATGGTCAGCGAATCCAGGCGGCCCTTCTCCCGGCGGATGGTCATCAGGTCGGTCAGCGTCTGGGTCGGATGATTGTGCCCGCCGTCCCCCGCGTTGATGACGGGAACGTCCGCCTTCTGCACCGCCGCCAGCGGCGCGCCCTCCTTGGGATGGCGCATGGCAATGATGTCGCTGTAGCAGGCCACGGTTCGGATGGTGTCCTGCAGGGATTCGCCCTTGCTGGTGGAGGAGGCGTCGGCGGAGGAGAAGCCCAGCACGCTGCCGCCCATGGTCAGCATGGCGGACTCGAAGGACAGGCGCGTGCGGGTGCTGGGTTCAAAGAACAGGGTGGCGAGGATCCGCCCCTTCTGCGTGTCGCCATAGTCCCGGGGCCGGGCCCGCATGTCGTCCGCCAGGTCCAGCAGGGCGGCGATCTCGCTGCGTGACAAATCGGTAATCTCGATCAGGTGGCGCATGGTTACCTCCAGCTCTCGTCCGAAGGATCGGCGCGGAAAGCCTTCAGGCGGGCGATGTCCTCCTGCCGGATGTAGCCCTCCTCCGCGGCCACCTCGCAGAGCGTGTCGAAATCGGAAAGGCTGTGGTTCTCGATGCCTGCGGCGGCCAGGCGGTCCAGGCCCTTCCGCATGCCGTAGGTGAAGATGGAGACGATGCCCAGCACCTCGGCGCCGGCTTCCCGCAGAACATCCACCACCTCCAGCACGGAGCCGCCGGTGGAGATCAGGTCCTCCACCACCACGACCTTCGTGCCGGGTTCCAGCTTGCCTTCGATCTGGTTGCCCCGGCCGTGGTCCTTGTGGCCGCCCCGGACATAGCCCATGGGCAGTCCCAGCAGGTGCGCCGTGATGGCGGCGTGGGCGATGCCCGCGGTGGAGGTGCCTTCCAGGGTCTGCACGTCCGGATAGAGGGTGCGGATCAGCCCGGCCAGGCCCTCCTCCACGTGGGCCCGCACCTCGGGCGCGGTCAGGGTCAGCCGGTTGTCGCAGTAGATGGGGCTCTTGATGCCGCTGGCCCAGGTGAAGGGCTCGTCGGGGCGCAGGAAGACCGCGCCGATGGAGAGCAGGTCCTTGGCGATGGTGCGTGAGGTCATGAGGGTTCTCCTTTCCGAAAGACAGAGGGTCGTATCTGACAGGGCCGATCAGCCCAGGAATTCGTCCACGCAGCGCTGCCAGCTCGCCACGGGATCCGCGGCCGCGGTGATGGGACGGCCCACGACGATACAGTCGCTGCCGTTGGCCCGGGCCTTCGCGGGGGTCATGACGCGGGCCTGGTCGTCGGCGGCGCTGTCGGCGAAGCGGATGCCGGGGGTCACCGTCAGGAAGTCCGGCCCGCAGGCTTCCTTCACCAGCGCGGCTTCCAGCGGGGAGCAGACCACGCCGCCCAGCCCGGCCTTCTGCGCGTTGCGGGCGTAGTGGGCCACGGTCTGCGGCATGGTGGCGTCGATCAGGAGCTCTTCCCGCATGCGGGTCTCGTCGGTGGAGGTCAGCTGGGTCACCGCCAGCAGGGTGGCGCAGGTGCCGTCGGGGCGGGTCAGGCCCTCCTTCGCGGCCTCCATCATGGCGACGGTGCCGGCGGCGTGCAGGTTGGTCATGTCCACGTCCAACTGCGAAAGCACGCGCATGGCTTTCTTCACGGTGTTGGGGATGTCGTGCAGCTTCAGGTCCAGGAAGATCCTGTGGCCGCGCTGCTTGATCTCCCGGACGATGGCGGGACCTTCGGCATAGAACAGCTCCATGCCGATCTTCACAAAAGGCTTCTTCCCGGAGAACCGATCCAGGAAGGCCAGGGTCTTGTCGCGGTTTTCAAAGTCCAGGGCGATGATGACGTCGTGCGGCATGCTGAGACTCCTCTCTGATCGCGGGTATGCCGAAGGGTTTCGGCGCTTATCGGATGCGTGACGGGGACCGGTCAGACCCGGGTGATCTCCGACAGGGTGCGGATGACCAGCCGGTCCATCTCCTCCGGCAGAGCGGCGATGATCTTCGGGCAGGCCATGGGATCGACAAGGTTCGCCGCCCCCACCTGCACGGCCTTCGCGCCGGCCATCATCATCTCGATGACGTCGCGCGCCGTGCTGACGCCGCCCATGCCGATCACGGGGATCGAGACGGCGCCGGTCACCTGCCAGACCATTCGCAGGGCCACCGGGAAGATGCCGGGGCCGGAGTAGCCGCCGACGCTGTTCGCCAGGACCGGCCTGCGGCGGCTGAGGTCGATGCGCATGCCCAGCAGGGTATTGATGAGGGACAGGCCATCCGCACCCGCGTCCTCGCAGGCTTTCGCGATGGCGACGATGTCCGTCACGTTGGGCGAAAGCTTCATGTACACCGGCTTGGTGGCGACCGCCTTCACCGCCCGGGTGATCTCCGCCGCCGCGGCCGGATCGGTGCCGAAGGCCATGCCGCCGTGGCGCACGTTGGGGCAGGAGATGTTGATCTCCAGGATCTCCACCTGCTCCTCCCGGGTCAGCAGCTCCACGCAGCGCACGTACTCCTCCACGGAAAAGCCGCTGATGTTGGCGATGATCGGGCCGCCGTAAAGGCTGCGCAGGGCGGGCAGTTCATGGGCGACGACCTGCTCCGCGCCGGGGTTCTGCAGGCCGACGCTGTTCAGCATGCCGGCGGGGCACTCCGCGATGCGGGGCGTGGGATTGCCGAAGCGGGCTTCCCCGGTGGTGCCCTTGAAGGAGATCGATCCGAGGATGTTCAGGTCGTAGTATGCGGCGAACTCCTGCCCGAAGCCGAAGGTGCCGCTGGCGGGGATGACGGGGTTCTTCAGGCGCACCCCGCTGAGCTCGACGGAAAGGCGGTTCATTCCCACATCAGCTCCTCTCCCGTGAAGACCGGGCCTTCCTTGCAGACCCGCTTCGGACCGTGCTTCGTCTCAAGGGAACAGCCCATGCAGGCCCCGAAGCCGCAGCCCATGCGCTCCTCCAGGCTGTAGAGCGCCGGCACGTCCTTCACGGCGGTGTGCAGGGCCTTCAGCATGGGCAGCGGCCCGCAGGCCGCCAGGCTGTCGAAGCGCAGGCCGGACAGCGCGTCGGTCACCAGGCCCCGGATGCCGGCGCTTCCGTCCGCAGTGGTGAGAGTAACAGGCAGCCCCAGGGCCTCGAAGCGATCCAGGAGAAAGACCTCGGACGCCGTGTTGAACCCGGCGAGCAGGCGCGGACGCTTCCCCTCCGCGAGGAGACGCCGGGCCAGGCCCAGCAGCGGGGGCAGGCCCACGCCGCCGCCAGCCAGCAGGGGTTCATCCCCCAGAAGGGCTGTGTCAAAGCCGTTGCCCAAAGCGGGGAGCAGGTCGAGGGTCTCCCCGGCCCGCACCGTCCTCAGCCGCGCCGTGCCTTGGCCGAGCGCTTTGATCACCAGGGTCAGCTCGCCCTCCTGCCAGTCGCAGACGGAGATGGGCCGCCGGAGGTAGAAGCCCGGGACGGCGATCTGGACGAACTGCCCGGGGCGGGTGAAGGCGGCGGTGTTCGCGGCGACGCGCAGCAGAAAGACAGCCTCGGTGAGCGGGGCATTGTCAAGAACGACACATTCCATAACGCATTCCTCCGCAAGAGCCTCAGGCGGCAGTGAACCGTCGCCGGTCACAGCGCCTTCTTCAGGAAATACTTGTTCAGCCGCGGATCCGCGCTCTCCCGCACAAACTCCAGCGTATAGCCCAGTTTCCGGTAGAACGCGGGCGCCTGAAAGCCAAAGGTGGTAAGGGTGACCACGTCGTATGCTCCGCCGCGGAAGGCGTCCTCGACCGTTTTCACCAGACGGCTCCCCAGGCCCCGGCCCCTGCAGCCCTCGGCGATGATCAGATCGGTGATGTGCACCTCGTTGTAATACGCCCGCCCCGTGATCGCGCCGAGGATCTCTCCGCCGCGGTTCGCGGTGAAGCAGAAATCTTCGTAGTTGAGGGCGATGCCGCGCTGCTCTCCGTACCCCGAAAAGCTTTCATGGATGAACGCGTCCACGGCGTCATCCGGCTCACTGATCCTTCGGATGATCGTTTCAGACATGGGATCCTCCGTCCGCCCGCCGCCACACGATCCGCTCTCCGATGACCGTCATGGCGCAGCGGGCGTGCACCGGCCAGCCGGCAAAAGGGGTGGCCCGGCCCTTGGAGAGGAAGGATCCCGGGTCGACGGTGTCCCGTACACCCAGTTCGAAGGCCGTGAGCTCCAGCCGCTCGCCCACGGCGATCCCGCCGCCCAGACGGAAGCGCTCCCGGGGGCGGTAACACAGGCGGTCGATCAGCACGGACAGCGGGACTTTTTCCGTTTCGACGAGATGGGTGTACAGCAGCGGGAACGCCGTCTCGATGCCCACGATGCCCATGGCGGAGCCCGTGAGGCCCCGGTGCTTTTCCTCCGCGCTGTGCGGCGCGTGGTCGGTGGCGATGCAGTCGATCGTCCCGTCCAGCAGGCCCTCGAGGATGGCATCGCGGTCCTCCCGGCTCCGCAGGGGCGGATTCATCTTGAAGCGGCCGGCGTCGGGGGCGTGGGGATCCTCCGGCAGATCGTCTTCGCAGAGAAGAAGGTAGTGCGGCGCGGTCTCGCAGGTGATGTCCACGCCCTCGGCCTTGGCCCTGCGGATGAGGGCGACGCTCTCCTTCGTGCTGACGTGGCAGACGTGATAGCGGCAGCCCGTCTCCCGGCAGAGCCCGATGTCCCGGGCGATGGGGCCCCACTCGCTCTCCGAGGGGATGCCCGGCAGGCCGTGGGCTGCGGCGTAGCGCCCCGCGTGGATGCCGGCGCCTTGGGGGATCAGAGACACGTCCTCGCAGTGGGCGGAGATGATGCCGTCCGCCTCCCGGCAGCGGCGCATGGCCTCGCGCATGGTTTCGGCGGTCTTCACGCCGCGGCCGTCGTCGGAGAACCCGACACACCGGCCGGACAGCGCCGCGAAATCCACCAGGTCGCCCTCGCCCTTCTGACCCACGGTGATGGAAGCGAAGGGCAGCACGCGGATCACGGCATCACGGTCGATGAGAGCCTGCTCCTCCGCCAGGTGAGCGAGGGTATCGGGGACGGGATCCAGGTTGGGCATGGCGCAGACCACGGTATACCCGCCCCCGGCGCAGGCGCAGCTTCCCGTGGCGATGGTCTCCTTGTAGGAAAAACCCGGCTCGCGGAGATGCACGTGCACATCCGCGAAGCCGGGAAACACCGCAAGACCGGAAAGGGAAAATACCCGATCCGCGCGGGCCGAAGAAGCCTCTCCACCCACAGCCAGCACCACGCCGTCCTCCGCCAGGAGGTCGGCCCGGATCAGGGAGGCGGTCCGCCTGTCCCAGATCCTTCCGCCGGTGTACTTGACGCGCATGCAACTCCTCCGATCCTCAGGCGGTCCGTCAGACAGTTTCAAACAACAGCACGCAGTCCTCCCCGTCCGTCTCCGCCACGCGGACGCTGACGCGCTCGGTGTGGGCGGTGGGGATGTTCTTGCCCACGAAATCGGGGCGGATGGGCAGTTCCCGGTGGCCCCGGTCGATGAGCACCGCCAGGCAGACCCGGGATGCGCGCCCGGAGGCCAGCACCGCCTCCATGGCGGCCCGGGCGGTCCGGCCCGTGTAGATGACGTCGTCCACCAGGATCACCGTCCTGCCGGTGACGTCCGTGGGGAGAACGGTCGCGGAGACCCTGGGGGCCTCGGCCAGGCGGCTCAGGTCGTCCCGGTAGAAGGTGATGTCCACCTCGCCCGTGAGAGGCTCCGTGCCGCCGTACTGCCCGATATACCGCGCCAGGCGGGCCGCCAGGGGGATGCCCCGGCGGCGGATGCCCAGCAGGACGCAGGCGCCCGGATCGGGGATCTGCTCGATGACCTCGTGGGCCATGCGCTTCAGCGCCCGGTCCATGGCGGCCGCGTCCATCAGTTTTGCTTTGAGGGTGCTCATTCTTCCTCGGTCGGCTTATTGTTGCCGCGGTTGAAGATCACATTCACCAGAATGCCCAGGATCAGGGCGGTGGCGATGGAGGAGATGGTCAGGTGCTCGAAGCGGAGCTCCAGACCGCCGATGCCGGTCACCAGGATCGCGGCGACCACAAACAGGTTGCGGTTGTCGTTCAGGTCCACGGGCTGGAGCATCTTCAGGCCGGACACGGCGATGAAGCCGTACAGGGCGATGCAGACGCCGCCGGTGATGCAGGCGGGAATGGAGTTCACGAAGGCCGTGAAGGGGCCGAAGAAGGACAGCACGATGCAGTAGATGGCCGCCAGGAAGATCGTGGAGACCGAGGCGTTGCGGGTGATGGCCACGCAGCCCACGGACTCGCCGTAGGTGGTGTTGGGGCAGCCGCCGAAGAATGAGCCGATGGCGGAACCGACGCCGTCGCCGATCAGGGTCCGGCTCAGGCCGGGATCGGAGATCAGGTCACGGCCGACGATGGTGGAGAGGTTCTTGTGGTCAGCGATATGCTCGGCCAGGGTGACGAAGGCCACCGGCGCGAAGAGGATCAGGATGTTGATGACATCCGCGAATGAGGTGATGCGGTTGACCGCGCCGACTGCTTCGCCGTTCACGACGGCTTCCTCGATCGCCTTGTCATAGACGCCGAACATGCCGAGGAAGTTGAAGCGGGGCACCGTGAAGAAGTGGAGATCCTTGTAGGCATCGAGGTTGATGACCTTCAGGGTGTCATTATTGGTCAGGTTGCCGATGTCCGTCAGCAGCATGCCCACCACATAGGCGGAAAGGATACCGATGATGAAGGGGACCATCTTCAGGTTCTTGCCGCCCTTGACGGAGACCAGTACCGTGATGCCGAAGGCGAAGATGCCAAGGGCAATGTGCACCAGGCTGTAGTTGTCGGCGCTCACGGCGGTGTTGGCCAGGTTGTTGACGGCGCTGCCGCACAGGGACAGACCGATCAGCGCCACAGTGGGGCCGATGACGACCGGCGGCAGAAGCTTGTTGATCCAGTCGGTGCCGGTCATCTTGACGATCACGGCGATCACGACATAGACCAGGCCGGCGAACACGGCACCGAGGAAGATGCCGACAAAGCCGTAGGCGACAGCGCCCACCAGGGGGCTGATAAAGGCGAAGGAGCTGCCCAGGAAGACGGGGCTCTTCCGCTGCGTCACGAAGAGATAGAACAGCGTGCCGAAGCCTGCCCCGCACAGGGCCGCGGCCTGGTCCATGTACAGTCCGTTCGGATCGACGAGAGCCGGCACCAGGATGGTTGCGGCCATGATGGCCAGCAGCTGCTGCAGCGCATAGAAGAGATTCATTTTCAGGGGCGGTTTGTCCTGGATGTCGTACACGAGATTCATCTGTGTCATGCTTGCTCCTCCTCGAAGTCGTTGGTCCGCGGCAAAGCAAAACGCCCGCCGTCCGTCCGGGAGGCAGGCGCATGCAAACAAAGCCTTGGCTTCATCTTGCCGGTCTCCCGTACCGTCTTAAAGAATCACCGCGGCTAGGTTAGCACAGATGATGGTCGATGTCAACCGCAGAATTGCGCGCAATTATGACGATTGCATTACAAATTCGCCAGTGGCTGCCCGGCCGTCCGCAGATCGGCTGCGGGCTTCGATCGTTGGACCGGGATATTTCCGTTCCTCGTCCGGCGATGGCATCGGAGCTCCGGGTGAAGCGGATGAGGCAGAAGCCGCTGCGCCATGCGGCCCGGATCGGCAGAACATGCGTAAGGCGGCGCCATCATCCTGTCCCGGTCTGCGGATGGCGCGGGACATATCGGGACATTCGCGCTCATTGAGCGAGAACAGATCTTTCCTGCACGATCCTGATTGTATGGTCCCGCAATCTGTGATAAGATGATCGCAGATCGATGGCGCATCATGCCGGCAGGATGAACACAGTGTTCGATGCGATCGGCATCAACAGCGCCTGACAGGCGGGAGGTAAGCATAATGTGCTCCGACAAAACACAGGACAACAGCGAAAACCGGCGGGAGAACGACCGGCAGCCGGAAGTATGGTTCGCCGCGCTGCATCATTCAACCCGGATCCTGGACCAGGCGATCGTATATGCCACCGTCAAGCATTCCGGGACGTTTCGGAAAGGCACGAGCATCCCCTATATCGTTCATCCCATGGAGGTCGCCGCCATCGTCTCGGGACTGACGGACGATCAGGATGTTATGGCCGCGGCTGTGCTGCACGATGTATTGGAGGATACCGGCACATCGCATCGGGAACTGGTGCAGCTCTTTGGAAAGAAGATCGCCGGCCTCGTCGCCGATGAGAGCGAAGACAAACGGGAAGACCGGCCTGCAGCCGAAACCTGGTCGATCCGGAAAGAAGAGACGATCCGCCGCCTGAAAAAATCCAGCCACGAAGCACGAATGATCGCCCTCGGGGACAAGCTCGCCAACGCCAGGGCGATAGAGCTCGATCAGGAGCGGTCCGGCGATTCTTTCTGGCTGCGCTTCAATCAATCAGACAAAGACGCTCAGGCGTGGTATTACAGAAGCGTCCTGAAGGTGCTGCAATCAGATCCGGAGTTGCAGGGCCATCCTCTGCTGCGGGAGTTTGGGGAGCGTCTTGATCGCATCTTCGCGGATGTCTGATCGTATCAGGCAAACGACCGACGAGCCGGCTGCCCGGAGATCGAAGGCAGCCGGACTCCTCGACCGAAGAAACAAAACGATCCGAGGCGCCTCCTTTCCGGAATGCACCTCGGATCATTGATGTGGCTCCCCAGGTAGGGCTCGAACCTACAACCCTTCGGTTAACAGCCGAATGCTCTGCCATTGAGCTACTGAGGAATAAGAGAATCCGGCGGCGACCTATG
>CACXHY010000011.1 GCA_902767565.1 uncultured Eubacteriales bacterium
CTCGACTTGCATGTGTTAGGCACGCCGCCAGCGTTCGTCCTGAGCCAGGATCAAACTCTTCCGTTCAATCCTTCTATACTCTCGGAATTACACTGTTTCTCTTGCGTCTGTTTCCCTGTATCGTTTTCAAGGTTCCGGGCGCTGATCTTGCGGTCAGCTTGCTTAGACTATCACAAAGTCGATGCCGTGTCAAGGGCTTTTTTCCCGACGGTCCAAGTTTTTTCGTCCGGAACGCGCAGAACGCAAAATTTCCCCTTGCAATCGTTCCGTGATTGTGCTATGATAGTGCCTGCGGCATCAGCCGATCATTGCATACGCGAAAGAGGTGAGAAAGCAATGAAGGAAAAGATCCATCCCAAGTATGGCAAGTGCATCGTTCGCTGCGTATGCGGTGAGACGTTCGAGACCGGGTCTACAAAGAAAGAGATGAAGGTTGATATCTGCTCCAAGTGCCATCCTTTCTACACCGGCAAGCAGAAGCTGGTGGATACCGGCGGTCGCGTCGATCGCTTCAAGAAGCGTTTCGGCCTCGAGTAAAGCCATCGCAGAGTCCCGAGTCGGGGCTCTGTTTTTTGTTCACCGGGTGCGGCGTTCGAGATCCAGCAGCCACTTCTTGCGGTCAAGCCCGCCGGCGTAACCCGTCAGGCTCCCGTCGGAACCGATGACACGGTGACACGGAATGATCAGGGCGATCGGATTGTGACCGACCGCGCCGCCGACAGCCTGCGCGGACATGCGCGCCGATCCCGTCCGGCTTTCGATCCGGCGGGCGATCTCGCCGTAGCTCATCGTTGATCCGTAGGGGATGCCCAGCAGAATGTCCCACACCGCTTGCCGGAAGGGGCTCCCCTGGGGAGAGAGCCTCGGGACGAAGCCGGGCTGCCGTCCCGCGAAATAGAGGTCAAGCCAGCAAACGGCTTCCTCGATGACCGGAAGCCGTTTTTCCGTGCAGTCGAACCTGCCCTCTTCCGCGCCGAAGCGCAGTTCGGTCAGCGCGTCCCCGTCGCTGACCAGGATGAGCCGCCCTACGGGTGAATCATAACAGAAGGATTGGCGCATCGTCATTCCATTCCCCGATCTGTCAGCCGTTGCGGCAAAGGAGTTCGCGCACCGCGTCAAGGTCGGGCAGGATCACCGCTGCCAGGGTGCGCATCTCGTCATCCGGTTCCAAAAGATCCGGGACCATGATGGGCCGCATGCCGGCGGCGTGGGCGGCCCGGATCCCGTTGAAGGAGTCCTCGATCACCGCACAGTCACCGCGGTCGATCCCGGAACCCTCGATCGCCGCGAGAAAGATGTCCGGGGCCGGTTTGGAGCGGGCGATCATATCGCCGCCGACCACGCGGTCGAAGCAGTCGAGCAGTCCCGCGTCCCGCAGCTGGTTCTTCACGGTCTCCGTTCGGGTGGAGGAAGCCAGCGCCAGGTATTTCCCCTCGCTCCGCAGCCCTGTCAGAAGGGCGTACACTCCCGGCTTCACGGGCAGCCGCCCGCCGTCATACTTGCTGTGGTAGGACGCCGACACTTCGCCGTTGAAGCGGTCATAGGGAAAATCCGCCCCGTAGTATTCCGTGAATATCTCCTTTGACCGGGCGTTGTTGACGCCGATGCAGCGCCGGTACGGCACCCAGACATCCGCCAGTCCGTTCCGCTCCGCCAGCGCCTTCCACTCATTGAAAGTCGCCAGTTCGGAATCGAAAATGACGCCGTCCATGTCGAACACGACCGCCCGGATCTCATTCCAGTCCTTCATACGCAAGCATCTTCCTTTATGGTGATAAGGGGCCGTCAGCGGCGCCGGGCCAGTTCCTGCCACAGGTCGGCGGGGGTCACGCCCCGGTCGAAGCACAGCACCAGAAGATGGTACATCAGGTCCGCCGCCTCGTAGGTGACTTCCTCCCTGCTGTTCTTCATGGCGGCGATGATGGTCTCGCTGGCCTCCTCGCCCACCTTCTTGCAGATCTTTTCGATGCCCTTGTCCAGCAGATAGTTGGTGTAGGAACCCTCCTGCGGATGCTCTTTTCGGTCGGCGATCACGCCGTACACCTTTTCCAGGATAGCGCTGGTGGCGGGCAGTTCGTCCTCGTCCGCGGGCAGAAGATCGTTGAAGAAGCAGGAACGCGCGCCGGTGTGGCAGGCCGGACCGGTTTGCTCCACGGTCAGCAGCAGGGCGTCGGCGTCACAGTCATACCGGATCCCCAGGATCTTCTGGGTATGGCCCGATGTCTCGCCCTTTTTCCAGAGCTGCTTCCGGCTCCGGCTCCAGTAGGTGGCAAAGCCTGTCTCCAGCGTCAGCCGGAGAGACTCCTCGTTCATCCAGGCCAGCATCAGCACCGCCCCGTCCGCCGCGTCCTGCGCGATGGCGGGCACGAGGCCCTGCTCGTTCCAGCGAATCATGCTCAGATCCATCATGTATCCTCCTTCACCGCCGCCAGCGCCTCCGGCAGCGTAAACGCTTTCTCGTACATGGCTTTGCCGAGGATGGCTCCGGCGCAGCCCGCGTCTTTCAGGTCCGTCAGGTCCCGCAGGCATGACACGCCGCCGGAGCCGGTCACAGCCATACCCGTCCGCTCCACAAGATCACGGGTGGCCGCGATGTTCGGGCCCTGCATCATCCCATCCCGGCTGACATCTGTATAGATCACCCGGGTCACGCCCAGCGATCTCATCTTCAGCGCCAGATCCACGGCGCTCATGTTCGCCGTCTCCACCCAGCCGCGAAGGGCCACCAGGCCGTTTTTCGCGTCGATGCCCACGGCGATGCGGCCGGGCCATGCTTCGCAGGCTTCCCCCACCATCTCAGGGTGTTCGTACGCGGCGGTGCCGAGGATGCAGCAGGTCACGCCCGCGTCGAACCGCACGCGGACGGCTTCCGGCGTCCGGATGCCGCCGCCCAGCTCCACCGGCCCCGCAAAGGCCGACACGATGCGGCCGATCAGCGGCAGGGCCGTCGTCTCGCCGTCAAAGGCCGCTTCCAGGTCAACCAGGTGCAGCCACTCCGCGCCTTCATCCCGCAGCTTTTTTGCCATCTCGACCGGGTCGCCGTAGACCGTCACGTCGTCGCGTTTGCCTTTGCGCAGACGAACGGCCTTGCCGCCCAGCAGGTCTATCGCCGGATACAGGATCACGGTCGTCTCCTCCGTTCCGTCCAAAACTCCGCATCGCTCTCAGTCAAGACTGCCCTTGGTGGACAGAACGCCCGTCACCCGGGGATCCGTCGCGGCCGCGTCCCGAAGCGCCAGCCCGAAGACTTTGAAAAGCGCTTCCATCTTATGGTGATCGTTGCGGCCCTCCAGAACCTTCAGGTGCAGGGTCAGCCCCGCGTTCACAGCCACGGCCCGGAAGAATTCCTCCGCAAGCTGCGTGTCCATGGCGCCGCACATGGGAGCCATGAAGACCGCGTCAAAGGCCAGATAGGGCCGGCCGCTGATATCCAGGGCGGCAAAGGCCAGCGCCTCGTCCATGGGAAGATACGCGCTTCCCGCGCGCCGGATGCCGGCCCTGTCTCCCAGCGCTTCCCGGATGGCCTTGCCGAGGCAGATGCCGCAGTCCTCCACCGTGTGGTGGGCATCCACCCGCAGATCGCCCTCGCAGGTGAGGGTCAGGTCCAGCAGACCGAAACGGCAGAAGGCGTCCAGCATGTGATCGAAGAAGCCTACGCCGGTGCTGATCTCCGTCTTTCCGCTGCCGTCCAGATCCAGTGCGAGACGGATGCTCGTTTCCTTTGTGGCGCGGCTGATCTCGGCTGTGCGCATGGGGATCCCTCCTGTTCCTGATGCGGGCGGCGGCGTGAAGCCCGTCAGCCCTTGATCTCCTTGCCGAAGCGGATGGCAACGGCATTGGCGTGGGCGTCCAGCCCCTCACGCCGGGCCAGCAGGATCACCTGGTCGCTGACCTTTTCCAGTTCCCCGCGGGAGGCGCAGATGATGCTGGACTTTTTCACGAAATCATCCACGCTCAGGGGCGAGAAGAAGCGCGCCGTGCCGCTGGTGGGCAGGACATGGTTCGGTCCGGCCAGATAGTCGCCCAGAGGTTCCGGGGACCAGGCCCCGAGGAAGATGGCTCCGGCGTTGTCGATCTTCGGCAGCAGGGCGTAGGGCTCACGGACATAGAGCTCGCAGTGCTCCGGCGCGATGGCGTTTACCATGTCTGCGCAGGCGTCCAGGTCCGGGCAGACCACGGCGGTCCCGTACGCGCCGAGGCTCTTTTCGACGACTTCCCGTCGGGGCAGCAGCGCGGTCTGCCGTTCCAGTTCGGCTCCTACGGCCTCGGCGGTGCTTTCGCTGTCGGTGACCAGGATCGCAGCCGCCATGGGGTCGTGCTCCGCCTGGCTCAGGAGATCCGCCGCCACCCAGCGGGGGTCGGCGCTGTCGTCCGCCACCACCAGCACCTCGCTCGGGCCGGCCACCATATCGATGCCCACATGGCCATAGACCTCGCGCTTGGCGACCGCCACATAGATATTGCCCGGGCCGGTGATCTTGTCCACCCGGGGGATGGTCTCCGTGCCGAAGGCCAGGGCCGCGATCGCCTGGGCGCCGCCGATCTTGTAGATGCGGTCCACACCGGCGATATCCGCCGCGGCCAGCGTCAGCGGATAGGAAACGCCGCCGTCGGGGCCGGGAGGCGTCACCATCACGATCTCCTTCACGCCCGCAACCTTCGCAGGCAGGATGTTCATCAGCACGGAGGAGGGATAGGCCGCCGTGCCGCCCGGCACATACACGCCGACGCGGCCGAGGGGCGTGATCTTCTGGCCGAGGGCGATCCCGGGCCGGAAGTCGATCCAGGTGTTCTGCTTCTGCTTCTCGTGGAAGGCCGTGATGCGCCGCGCCGCTTCGCGCGTGGCATCGATCCACTCCGGTTCCGCCATGGCGTAGGCGGCCTCGATCTCCTTCCGGGTCACCTGCACGGTCTCGGGAGTCAGGCGCACCCGGTCGAAGCGCTCGGTATAGTCAAAGAGCGCCGCATCGCCTTCGGAGCGGATCCGGGCGATGATCTCCTTCACCCGGGCGGTGACCTCGTCGTTGGTCAGCTGGCTCCGGGACATCACGCGTTCCTTCAGCGAGGCCGCGTCCTCATAGCGGATCATGGGGATCATGTTTTGTTGCCTCCTTCTCCTTTGCCCAGCTGCGCCTCCAGGCCGTCGATCAGCCAGCGGATGCGCTCGCGCTTCGTTTTCAGGCTCACCCGGTTGCACACCAGCCGGGCCGACACGTCGCACACCGTCTCCAGCACCTGCAGGCCGTTGGCCTTCAGGGTGGAGCCGCTCTCCACGATATCCAGGATGACGTCGCTGAGCCCGATCACGGGGCCCAGTTCGACCGAGCCGTGCAGCTCGATGATCTCGATGGGCGTGCCCTGCGCCCGCCACCAGCGGCGGGCAATGGCGGGATATTTCGTCGCCACGCGGAACGTGGCGTGCTCCACGCTGGCCGTCTGATTCTCCGGGAATCCGGCAACGCACAGGCGGCAGCGGCCGAAGCCCAGGTCCAGCATCTCATACAGGGGCCGGCCGGCCTCCATCAGGGTGTCTTTGCCCACCACGCCCAGATCCGCCACGCCGTGATCCACATAGGTGGGCACGTCGCTGGGCTTGACCAGGATGAAGCGGATGTTCTGCGCCCGGTCCCACAATACCAGCTGCCGGCCGGGGCTGCGGGCCTCCACGCAGTCGATGTCCATCCGCTCCAGCAGGTCGAAAGTCTGTTCGGCAAGGCGGCCCTTCGCGAGGGCGAGGGTCAGCATGGTCTTCTCCATCATTCATCGCCCTCCCCGCTCAGTTCACGCACGCCGTCCGAAGTGAACAGCAGCGCGCGGCCAGCATCGCCCGCCCGCAGCCGCCTTCGCAGCAGTTCCTCATCCGCGTGGTAGACCAGGGCCGCGCTGCGTCCTTCCGCCCTGAGTTTCGCCGCCTCCCGCAGCGCGTCTCCCGCGCAGGCCGGATCACAGCCGATCAGCACATCCGTGCGCGGCGCCTCGAAACGGACGCCCTGGCGCTCCAGAGCGATCATCAGCAGCTTGGTCATCAGCGCGAAGCCCACGGCGGGCATCTTTCTGCCGAAGCGTTCCGTCAGGCCGTCATACCGTCCGCCGGAGAGGATGGGCTGGCCTGCGCCGGCCGCGTGGCCCCGGAAGATGATGCCGGAATAGTAGCCCGCCTCCTGCGCCATGCCGAGATCCACCGTGACGTCGGCGTCGCAGCCCATGGCCCGGAGGTTCGCGATCACTTCCCGCAGACCGGCCAGGGCGGCACGGCATTCCGGGGCCTTCGTCAGCGCCTCCGCCTCATCGAGGATGGAAGCGTCGCCATAGAGCCTCGGGAGGCGCATCAGGCGGCCCGTCACATCCTCCGGGACGCTTTCCTGCTGCAGGTACATCTGGATGCCGAAGGAATCCTTGCGTTCCACCAGCTGACGAACCTCGTGGGCCTGGGCGTCGGTCAGGCCCGCCTCGCGGAGGAAGCCCGTGAAGAAGGCCGCCTGTCCCAGCTCGATCTGCCAGTTTTTCAGACCGGATCCCCGCAGGCACTTGACCGCCAGCTCGATGACTTCCGCGTCCGCCAGGCTGCCGTCCTCGCCCATCAGCTCCACGCCGGCCTGCGGCTGCTCGCACAGCATGGAAAGGGTGTCCATCTGGTAAGCCGTGGCGCTCTGCAGATAGCACAGGCGGATGGGATATTCCGCGTCCCGCATGGGCCCGGCCGCGATGCGCGCCGCCGGGATGGTGGAGTCCGGGCGGAGGGTCAGGATCCGCCCTGAACCGTCAAAGGTCTTCCAGACGTGCTCGGGACGGTAGCCGTAGGGCTTCTCGCTCAGCGTGTCGTAGTATTCCAGGATCGGCGTCCGGATCTCATGATATCCGTAGGCGCGAAAAAGGCTGCGGAACCCGGCTTCCAGCGTGTTCCGCGCCTCGCATTCGCCCGGCAGCGTGTCCTGCATGCCGGTGGGGATCTGCAGCTTCTTCAGCGACATGGTCTTCCTCCGATTTAGCGTGGTAAAGTGCTAACACGCTGAATTATCGTCTGATCGCTGCGGATTGTCAAGGGGCAGAATGTATTCCCTCTGTACTTGGGGAGATCACCAGTCGGAACCCCAGTCCGTTCCGCCGCTGTCCCAGTCGCTCCAGGTATCCGAGCCGCTGTCGTTGTCGCTCTCCCAGATATCCGACTGGCGGACGTCCGTGATGCCCCAGTCCCCGGAATACCGGTCTCCGAGAAAGTCCGCGGTGTCAGCAAAGTCATCCGCAACGCTGGTGTGATACCATCCGTCAGACATGTCGGACACCGTGTACCAGGTCCATCCGCTGCGGTAATAGTAGCCGCCGTTCCGCCTGTAGTAGCCGTCATTGCGGTGGGAGAAGAACGAAAACACGAGCGTGGCCACGGCGATCACGGCCACGACCGCGATGAGGATGGCCTTGGTTTTCGCGCTCATCGTCCCACGGCCGCTCCCGCCGAAGCGGGTCCCACTTCCGTTGGTCCCGGCATCCGAGGCGCCGCGGTTCCTCATGCCGCCCGGCTGGCCGAAGTTCTCCGGATAGATGCCCCGGTTATGGCACTCGGAGAGCAGTTTCTGATACAGCTCGTTGACCGCGTACGCCTCGTCCGGTCCCTGATAGCGCACCGCGCGGCTGCCGTCGGCCTTGTTCTTGTAGACCACGAAGCGGTCGCCGTCGCGATAGATGCCGAAGGCCTTCGGCTGGCGGTAGTCCTCGTCGATGAAAAAGCGCATCTTCTCCAGCGGCATGCTGCGTTCGGCACAATACTGCCGGAGTTCCGCGACGGTCGTCGGGCGGGTGATCGGTTCCGGCGAGGGTCCGGCCCCGTCGGTAAAGGTCAGCTGCTCAAACCGGCCCCCGCCGAGTTCCAGACCGCACTGGGCGCAGTGGCTCCAGCTCTCCTCCACCGGCGCGCCGCATCCCGGGCACTGCTTCTTCTGTGTCATGGATCGCACTCCTCTCCATTTCCGTCACGCGATGATCTTCCTGATCGCCTTCGACATCCAGCTGATCAGGGGCCCGAGGAACAGCACGCAGGCCACCGTGACCGCGCCCACCGGACCTGCCAGGAGGAGGCCCACGGCCGCGAACAGCGCATCCCAGGCGATGCGCACGGAAGTGGCGCTGATCCTCGGATACCGGGCCGACAGCTTGCGATGGATGATGATGGGCGCGGCGTCATAGGGCGATGTGCCGAGTTCCGCCGAAACGTAGGCGGAGACCGCCAGCAGGAACAGGGCGGCGAAGGGAATGAAGAGAAGGATCCGGGTGCCGATCTCCGGGGCCTGCGGGATCAGATCGCCCAGCAGCCACTTGAAGAAGTCGTGGGAATAGCCGACCAGGAACATGTTCGCCAGGGACCCGAAGCCGAACATGTCCTTGGCCACCGCCAGAACGGCCAGCAGGGTGACGATATGCACCACCGCCTCCACGTGCCCCAGGTCGATGCCCAGCTTATTGCTCACCCCGATGCATACCGCGGAAAAGGGATCCGTGCCGACCTCCAGCCGTTCAAAGCCCAGGACGCAAAGCCCCATCATGACGGTGGAAAAGACGGCGATGGCGATCCGGCGTCCCAGGTGGGGATGGTCCACCCATCCCCGGAAATACTGTGCGAGCGACTCCTTCATGCTTCTTCCTCTTTCTCTTCCCGGCTGTGGTTGCGCACCGGCCCCCGCAGCATGTCTCCGGTCCGCACCCGGCAGGGCAGCGGCATGCGGATGACGGCATTGGCCACCCCGTGGGTGTCCACGGTCTCGCCCGTTGCGGCCAGGGTCATGGCAGGCGCCTCGAAGGGGATCACGCCGCCGGCCGACATCAGCTCCAGCGGGTCTCCCCTGCGGAAACGGTTCTTCAGCAGGAACTCCGCCGGTTCCCCGGGCTCCGCGTCGGAGAGGGCCCGGGCCACATACTCCCGGGTCTGGGAGAAGCCGGTGGCGCCGGCGGGCTTCTCCGGCGGACCGAGCAGGAAGCCGGTGTCGGAGAGACGGTGGCTGGCGCATTTCAGTTCCGCCAGGAGTCCCGGCAGGGCCGCATCGAATGCCTCTCTCCCATGCTTCAGCAGGTCGAGGGCATGACGGTAGGCAGCCGTCACCACCGCCACGTAATACTCGGTCTTCATGCGGCCTTCGATCTTCAGGCTGGACACGCCTGCCGCGCACAGGTCGGGCAGGATGGGCATCAGATTCAGATCCCTGGCGGAGAACACATAGGTGCCGCGATCGTCCTCGGTCACGGGCATGTACTCGCCGGGGCGCTGCTCCTCCACCACATGGTACACCCAGCGGCAGGTCTGGGCGCACTCCCCCCGGTTCCCGCTGCGGCCGGTCATGGCCGCCGACAGCAGGCAGCGCCCGCTCCAGGCCACACAGCTGGCCCCGTGGACAAAGGTCTCGATCTCGATGTCCCGGGGCGCGTTCCTCCTGAGGGCGGCGATGCGCTCCAGCGTCAGTTCCCTGGCCAGGATGACCCGCTCGCAGCCCAGCTCCCGGTAGTGCCGCACCGCTGCGGCGTTGCAGGCGCTCGCCTGGGTGCTGACATGGATCGGCAGCTCCGGCACCTTTTCCCGCAGGACGCAGATGGCGCCGATGTCTCCGACGATGGCCGCGTCCACGCCGATCTCACGGGCGGTGCGGGCGGCCTGCGTCAGGTCGTCCATTTCCTCGTCCCAGGGGAAGACGTTCATGGTCAGGTAGAACTTCTTCCCCTTCGCGTGGCAGAGTTCCACCGCTTCCCGCAGGGCTTCCCCGTCGAAGTTGCCCGCGAAGGCCCGGAGACCGAAGCGTTTCATGCCGCCGTAGACCGCGTCGGCGCCGTAGTGCAGGGCGGCCCGGAGGGATTCCATGGTGCCGGCCGGCGCCAGCAGTTCGGGTATGTTCATTGGATCCCTCGCTCCTCATCCCAGTCGATCCAGCTCTCGCGATAGGCCTCCACCGCGCGCTCGTGCTCCTCCAGCGTGCGGGAGAAAACGAGCTCGCCGCTCTCGGGATCCTTCGCGCAGAAATACAGATAGCCCTCGCTGATATAGGTCTCATCCGGGTACAGCGCCGCCTGGATGGCTTCCCGGGAGGGGCTGCAGATGGGGCCCGCGGGCAGCCCGGTCACGCGATAGGTGTTGTAGGGGCTGTCCACCGCAAGGTCGGCGTCCGTCAGCGCCATCTTCCGCACGCCGGTCACGTAATGGACGGTCACGTCACTGTCCAGCCGCATGTTTTTCTTCAGCCGGTTGTGGAACACGGCCGAGACCTTGCGGAAATCGCCGGTCTTGGCTTCCTTCTCGATCAGGGAGGCCAGCGTGAAGACCTCGTCCATGGACATGCCGAGCTCCGCCGCCCGCTCCGCGTCGGCCACGGTGTAGATGTTGTCCGTCTGGCTGAGGAGCTTGCGGATGATCTCCGCGGGCGTGACGTCGGTATAGACCTCATAGGTGTCCGCGGCCAGATACCCCTCCAGCACGTATTTCCGCCGGGACGCCTTTCCGCTCTCCCGGACATCGGCCACGTAGGTATAGTCGTTGAACGCCTCCCCCGTACGGCACAGGGCGAGGAATTCCGCGCTGTCATCCAGGACGCCGACCTCCACCAGATACGCCGCGAATTCCTCCACGGTCCAGCCGGGAATGTAGGTGATGTTGCGGACCATCGGCACGCCGTCGCCCATGGTGAGGCGGTCCGCGATCTCCGTCATGGACATGGTGCGGGACAGCTGATAGTTGCCGGCCTGGATCTTCTGGCCGAGGCCCGCGAAATCGCAGTAATACTTGAAGACGGACGCGGACTGGATCAGCCCGGCCTCCTCCAGATCCCGGCTCACCCGGGTGAGGCTGGCGCCGGAAGCGATGGCGAAGGCCACGGGCGTGTCGTCGCTGCCGTCCACCGGGGCGGCGTAGCGGTCATAAATGCCTCTCCATGCCGTTGAGATCAGCCCCACGACGATAGCCGCGACACATATGCCCACCAGGATCGGCCGCAGGACAAGCCAAAGCCCGCTGTACCAGTATCCGCCGTATTCGCGTTCCCGGTGCAGCGAGCGATAGGTGTAATAGCGCTTGCGGCTCATGCATTCTCTCCTTCAGCCGTCCACCGCGGAGGCAGGGCGGGGCAGCGCTGTGCGCGCTTGGCCGCCCTGGCCTCCACATAGCACCCGCAGAGGGCGCACGTCCCGTCCCGCAGGTCCGCGCAGTCCGTGCATTTCGCGAGACGCTGCCGGTATACCGTCCCGGGCGCCCGTTCGTCTTCCGGCAGCGACGCCACGTACTCCGTCACCACCCGCGCCATGTCGGGGGCGCTTTGAAGCAGCAGGCAGCGGCACGGCTTCCGCTCAGGCACGGAACGTCAGGGCTGCCACCGAGCAGGCCGGCAGCGCGATCACCGTGCCGCGCTCCGTGCGCTTCAGGGCGTCCACGGAAACGGGCTTCACGGTCTCGGGGGCTTCGAACGTATTGTGGGCATGGACCTCGCCGGCCAGGATGCGGCCGCCGGTGAAGATCTCCGCGGCGTTCACGTCCAGCAGGACCTCGGCGGCGTTCTCCGCGTCCAGGTTGGCCAGCGTCACCGTCACCGCGCCGTCCCTGACGGAGGCGGACGCGCTGATCTGCTTCACGCCGTTGGCCAGGCGGTCGGCGAAGACGGCGGTCTCCAGGGACAGGGCGTTCTGGTGCGGCCGGTAGAGGTCGAAGACATGATAGGTCGGCGTCAGCAGCATGCGGTCGCCGTCGGTGAGCACCATGGCCTGCAGCACGTTCACCATCTGGGCGATGTTGGCCATCACCAGGCGGTCGGCGTGGGCGTTGAAGATGTTCAGGGTCAGCGCGGCCACCATGGCGTCGCGCATGGTGTTCTGCTGGTAGAGGAAGCCGGGGTTGGTGCCGGGCTCCACGTCGTACCAGGTGCCCCACTCGTCGATGATCAGGCCGACCCGGTGGGCGGGATCGAAGCGGTCCATCACCGCCAGATGCGCCTCCAGCACCCGTTCGATGCCGGCCGCGTTCTTCAGCGTGAGCAGATAGCGGTCCATGTCGAACACCGTGGCCCCGCCCTTGTCCTCCCATGCGCCGGGAACGGTGTAGTAATGCATGGACAGGGCGTCCAGCATATCCCCCGCGCGCCGCATCAGGGTCTCCGTCCACTGGGTGTCGCCCCCGTTGGGACCGCAGGCGATCCGGAACAGACGGTCCGGGCCGTACTGGCGGCAATAGACCTGATACTGGCGATAGAGATCGGCATAGTGCTCGGGGCGCATGTTGCCGCCGCAGCCCCAGCTCTCGTTGCCCACGCCCCAGTACTTCACATGGAAGGGCTCGTCGTGGCCGTTGGCCCGGCGCTCACGGGCGATGGTGGAGTCGCCATCGGAATTCAGGTATTCCACCCATTCCGCCATTTCCCGCACGGTGCCGGAGCCCACGTTGGCGTTGACATAGGGCTCGCAGCCAATCTGGCGGCAGAGCTCCATGAACTCATGGGTGCCGAAGGAGTTGTCCTCCACCACGCCGCCCCAGTTGGTGTTCACCATGCGGCGGCGGCCCTCCTGCGGGCCGATGCCGTCGCGCCAGTGATACTCGTCGGCGAAGCAGCCGCCGGGCCAGCGGAGCACAGGCACCTGGAGCTTCCGCAGCGCGTCCACCACGTCGGTGCGCATGCCGTTGACATTGGGGATCGGGGAATCCTTGCCCACGAAGAGACCGCCGTAGATGCAGCGGCCCAGATGTTCGGAGAACTGGCCGTAGATGTTCTTGTTGATGGCTGCGCCGGGATGCTTTGCGTCCACATGGATGACTGCGTTCATGGCAATGCTCCTTTTGTCGTATTCGTGTCTTCTGGTGAAGATGATGCGCTCACGGATGGCTGTCACACGGCCAGACCGGGATCCGCCAGGTTGTCGGTGCTGATGGGGCGTTTCTTTTGTTCGATCTCGCGGATCATGGTCACGAGGCGTTCGCACACGGGGCAGGGCACGCCGGCATCCGCCCCCTGGCGGGCAATGTAGCCGTTGAAGCCGTCGATCTCGGTGGGCCGGCCGCGCTCAAGGGACTGCAGGCTGGAGGACTTGAGCTTTGAATACTTCATGCCCACCACGCGGATGGTGAGGTGCCGGCGCAGGTCGTCGAGGGCGCGGCTGCCGCTCATCAGCTTGTAATAGTCCAGCTTTCCTCCGTAGGGCGGGATGCGGATGCCCTTCTTGCCGGCGACCGCCACCGCCTCTCCGATGATGGCGAGGAAGATGTTCCGGGCATCCCGGCGCTTCATCATCTCGCCGAGGGTCAAGCCGCAGACGGCGCCGAGAGAGGTGATGCAGCTGTTGACGATCAGCTTGGACCAGAGCTCTGCCAGGATATCCCCGGCGATCACGGTCTCCGTCACGGATCCCAGCGCCGTTTTCAGCGCGTCGAGCCCCGTTTTGTCACCGTTCGGCCGTCCGATGATGAAGTCGCCGCCGCTGGTCATCTCCAGATCGCCCGGGCCGTGCATGGTGGCGCCCCATCCGATGACGCAGCCCACGGTGCGGCCTTCTCCCACGATCTCCGCCAGCCGGTCCGTGCAGATGCCGTTCTGCATGCTGACCACCGGACTGTCAGCGCCGAGCATGGGCAGCACCCTGCGCGCCGCGTCGGGCATGTCGTAGGCCTTGGTGGCGATGAGGCAGGCATCGAAGGGGCCCTCCAGCTGCTCGATCTGGGCGCAGGCTTTCACCTTCACGCGCTGCTCGCCGCAGTGTCCGCTCAGCTTCAGCCCTTCGCCGCCCGCGATGGCCGCGATCTCCTCGTGCTTGCAGACCAGCTGCACATCCTGTCCCGCCTTCGCCATCAGGGCTGCCGTGATCCCGCCGATGGCTCCGGCGCCGATTACCGCGATTTTCAATCGTCTCAACTTCTTTCTTTATGCCATCCCGGGCAGGTCGAGATCGATGTCGGCCGCCTCGGTGATGATTTTGAAGATATCTGCCAGCGCCTGCTGCAGGCGCATCTCCGCGAGCAGATACTGCGCCACGGACGGCTTGGAGAACAGCAGGGCCGAAATGCCCGAGAAGCGCTGCTGATCCTCCGCGTCGGGCTGTCCGCCCGAGACGGCGGCCATCTGCAGGCGGACGGACAGCTTTTTGTATTCGCGGATCAGCGCCGCCTGGGTTTCGTCCGCCATCACTTCATCCCGAAGACCGTGATAGGTCCGGTATTCCTCGCTCTCCCGGATGTCCACCGCGAGGGCGTGCGCCTTGCTGTATTCCATGAAAGCCTCCATGCATCGGACGTTTCGGACCCGGTTTTTCTTCCCTGTGCGCCGGGCGTGTTAAAGATAGCACAACCGCGCGGCATCGTCAACGCCCGAACGATGAACGCGGCAAATAATGGCAAGCCCCGCGGGTCGGATGAGGACGCGCGCAAAGCGCCCCCGGATCCGCAAGAACTTTGCCGTCAGGGGTTGACAGAGGCGCAGGAATGGATATAATAGAACCAGCGGATGATCCTGGGGTGTGCGGCAGCTTTTCGGTTTTCCCCACACTTCACAAAATGGTACCCGGGTCCACGTCTGATGATGTCATGCCCCCGTATTCGATACGCCAGGGGAAGGCAGAGAAGCAGCGGCAGGGAACCAGCCTGCTTTAATCAGCGGGTGAAAAAACGAGGGCACCGGCACTCTGGGCATCTGATGTGAATCCATCGTCGAGGCGGTGGATTTTCTCATTCATCACGTTCCGCCGGCATCCGCACGGCTGTCGGCTGCATCGGGAATGCTGATCCGGGGAGGGAGCACATATGACCGCATCGGCCGGATCCCGCCTTTTGACCGTTCTGATCCCCATGCTGTCCGCCGCCCACCGGGAGCGGATCCGCGCCCGGGCGGAGGACCTGGGTTTTGCGTGCGAGTTCTGCGATACGGACGCCGGGGCCCTGGCCCTCCTGCCGGAAACCGAGATCCTCTTCGGAGGAGCCCTGCCGCTGGGGCGGGCGGACCGGCTGAAATGGCTGGCCCTGCCCAGCGCCGGAGTGGAGCCGTACCATGTGCCGGGCGCGCTGCCGGACGGCGTGACCCTCACCAACTCCGCCGGGGCTTACGGCGTCACGATCTCGGAGCACATCATCATGGTGACGCTGGAGATGATGCGACGCCGCGCCGAGTATCTGGACATCACGGCCCGCCGGGAATGGCGGCGGGACCTGCCCGTGCGCTCCATCCACGGATGCCGCGCCGTGCTGGCGGGCACGGGAGACATCGGCCGGGAGACCGCCCGCCGCCTGCGGAGCTTTGCGCCGGCGTCTGTCGTGGGCGTCAGCCGTTCGGGGCGCTGCGCCGATCCGGGGCTTTTCGACCGCGTGCTGCCGGTGTCCGCGCTGGATACGGTGCTCCCGGAGACAGACCTGCTGATCCTGTCCATCCCCGGTACGCCGGAGAGCGCGGACCTGCTGGACGCCCGCAGGCTGGCGCTCCTTCCCGAAGGCGCTTATCTCGTGAACGTGGGCAGGGGGCTGTGCCTGAACGAGGAGGCGCTCATGGCGGCCCTGAAAAGCGGCAGGCTGGCCGGCGCGGCGCTGGACGTGTTCCGGCAGGAGCCTCTGCCCACGAACCACCCGCTGTGGGAGACCCCCGGCCTGCTGATCACCCCGCACATATCCGGCAATATGACGCTGGACTGGACCATGGAGCAGGTCGTGTCCATGTTCCTGGAAAACCTGTCACTGTACGCGGGCGGGCAGCCTCTGCGCCGCACCGTCGATCCCGACCGCGGTTACTGATCCACAGGAGGTGACCCTTATGACGCCGCAGCGACGGGCCATGGAGCGCCTGAGCTTCAAGCTTGTGATCGCGCTGCTGGGTGTTGCGCTGGCCTGCTGGCTCCTGCCCCAGGTCTGGCGTTATCTTTCCCCCTTCCTGATCGCCCTTCCCCTCGCGGCGATGATCCAGCCCATCGCCCGGTTCCTGGAGAAAAAGCTCCGCCTGAAGCACACCCCGGCCGTGCTGATCCCGGTCATCCTGCTGATCCTGATCCTGCTGGGGCTGCTGATCTGGTTCTTCTCCTTCGGCATTGCCCAGGTCAGCAGTCTGCTGCAGCAGCCCGATCAGCTGATCGCCGACGTGGTGGGCGCCATCCGGAAGGCCCTGAACAACCTGCTCGGCGCGGTGGATGAGCACATGGAGAACCCCGAGGTCCTGGTGACGTCGGTGGACAGCGCCATGGCGGATCTCACGGCCTGGGGCAAACAGCTGGCCGGGCATTTCCTGGACCTGCTGGTCAACACGGCCGTCGGCGTTCCCTATGTGCTGATCTACATCAACTTCCTCTTCATGGGGCTCTACTTCATCGCAAAAGACTATGAGAAACTGACGGCCTTCCTCCCCCACCGCAGGAAGCGCAGCGCCGGATCCGAGACCGCGCAGCTGACTTCCTCCGCCATCAGCGGCGCCGTCGGGTATCTGAAGGTACAGCTGATCTATTCCGTCGTGTCCCTGGTTGCCGGTCTCCTGTTCTGGACCATCGTGGGCAATCCGTACGCGCTGCTGATCGCCGTCATCGCGGGCATTCTCGAGTTCATCCCGCTGGTGGGCAACGGCGCGCTGTATCTCCCCTGGTTCCTGGTCGACGTCATCATCGGGGATTTCACGAAGGCGCTCCTGCCCATCTCCCTCTACATCGTGCTGTTCATCATCCGGAGGCTGACGGAACCGAAACTGATGGCGCACAACATCGGCATCTCGCCCCTGCTGTCGCTGATCAGCATGTTCGTGGGCATCACGGCCGGCGGCATCCTGGGCCTGATCGCGGGGCCTGTTCTGATGACGGTCGCCGTGGCCTTCCTGAAGAGCGACGCGCTGAAGCAGATCAGGGAAGACGCGGCGCTCCTCGCCGCCAGCCTGCGCAGGCGCTGGGCCGACGGCAACGTTGATCCCCCGGACGAGACCGGTCTCCCCGATAAGGCAGAAGCGGCGGATCCCGGGCCCGATGAGGCCCCTGCCGAGGATGCGCCGTCCGGGGACGCGACGGATCCGGAAAATGCGCCGGCGAAGGCCGCCTGGGACGAGGATTGATGCCGGACCGCGTCCGATCACGGGCCGGCGCACGATCCGCCGGGCGAAAGCGCGTCGGGATTCCCGACAGCGCTGCCCTTCCGCCACGTCCCCCCGGATCGTCCTCATCGGAAACGACCGGATGGAATTGAAAAAACCGTGCCGATAGCACGGTTTTTCGTTATGACCGTATGATCGGGAAGCCACAGCGATCAGAGGTAACTATTCAGTCCGCTCTGTGTGCTGTATCAGCAGATGATCTCCAAACCGTTTCACCCCATCCCCCCTGCCCCCTGTCCCGAGGGAAGGGGGAGAAGAGAGAGCGGGCCTGCGGCCCGCACGCGCTGTTGGCCTGGCCGCATGGAAGTCACCCGATCCGTGTGTTTCCTATCCATCCATGTGGGTCTCTCGACCGACTGAACAGTTACGATCAGAGGATGTCGTACACGCTCCAATCCTTGATCTGTCCGGCCGCGGATGTGTCCGCCTCGGTGCCGTAGGACGCGACGGTCACGGTGACGCCGCTTTCACCCTCGACGAAGACCGTGCCGTCCGTGCCGACGATCCGCACCTGCAGGCCTTCGGCATCCACGACCCTGCCGGCGCAGTTCAGGCTTGTCAGGCTGCTGTCCGCGGTCACCACCCATGCGGACGCCGCGTCGACGATCAGGGACACGGTCCCGCTGCCGCCGCTGCCCGCACACGACTCGTCGTCCACCAGCGCGCCGGTGAATACCGTGCCTTCGGTGAGATACAGGGTCAGGCAGGAGACGGAGTCATAGATCACATCGCCGTTCATCTCCTGGGCGATGGCGGTGAACACGCAGTTCGCGCCGTTCTGCCCGGCGGTGCCCCAGCCGCGGCGGTTGCTGTTCCCGGTCACCCGAAGGAAGTATTCGCAGTCGTCCGCCGCCGCGATCTCCACATTGCGGACGGTGAACACGCTGTCCGTGTTGGTGGTATAGAAGATGCCGCCGTTCCCGCTGGTCAGCGTACCGCCGTCCATGACGAAGGTGCCCCGGCCCACCTGGGAATCCCCGGACATGGACTGGTACAGGATGACCGTCCACGTGTTATCGTTTTGGGCATCATCCGGCATATCGCCGCTCAGATCGCAGTCGTACAGCCGGATCGTATTGAGGCCTTCCAGGCACAGCGCCTCGGAGCCCGTGGCCGTGAGTTCCGCATCCTTGACGGAGATATCCGCCGTCACGTACACCGCCGGGGATCCGGAGCCGTGGCTGGTGTAGGAGCCGCCTTCCACGGTCATGGTGCCGCTGCCGCGGTCGGAGCGGATCGCCGCTGACGACGCGCCATAGGTGCTGACCGTCAGATCCACGGCCTTGAGGGTGCCGCCGCCCGCCACATGGATGCCGCCTGACGCACCCTTCTGCGTGGTGATCTCGGTGTCCGAAACATACGCTGTCCCGTCTCCGTAGGCGAAAACGCCCGCGCCGCCATTGGCGGAAGTCGAGATGACCGTGTCTTCCACCGTCACCGCGCCGCCCGTCACCAGCACCGCCGCGCCGACGCCGTAAAAGCTCGCGCTGTCGCCGCCGCTGACCGTGACATTGCCCGCGGTCACCAGGACAGCGTTTTCGTCCGTGCCTGTCGACGCGATGGTCTCATCGGTGAACTCGGTGTCTTCGGCGCAGGTGATCACGGCGCTGTAGCTTTCGGGCCGGGAGGACATGCCGCCGGGAGGGCCTCCCATGGGCCGGCCCGGAGCGCTGCCGTCGGATCCGTCCAGGGGATCGCCGGGGAACGTCCCGTCCGGCGGAGCACCGGGGTGCGTCCCGTCCGGGGGTTCCGGAGGCCGGCCCTGCTCCATCTGCGGAGGTTCCGGCGGCACAGAGCCGGATTCGGCCATTGCGGGGACCGATGCGGCCAGCATCGCCGCGATCAGCAGAACATCAATGATCTTCTTCATCCATCGACACTCCTTTCATGCCCGGGATCGTCTCCCGTTCGTCTGTATTGAACACGATCGACCTGAACTCCGCGAGGTGCGTGTGTGAACGTTTCGTGATCCCGGCTCCGATCCGCGCCGGATCTCCCGCAGGAAAGCGGCGCCCGCACGAAAAAAGCAGCCGGACACGCGATCCGGCCGCAGCAAAGGCTCACTTCTTCTTGGTCTTTTCCTTCTTCTCCCTGGCTTCCCGCTCTTCCTTGGCCTCACGGGTCTGGCGGGCCGCGTTCTGCTCTTCGATGAACCAGTCGATCTTGTGCTCGAGGTTCGTCATCCGCTTGAGCACCGCGGAATCGGCGTCGGGACGGCTGTCGGCGGACTGGGCGGCCTTGCCCAGGGCGATCATGCATAGGCCGGTAAGCCAGGCCACAAAGAAGCCGCCGATGATGACCAGGATGCCGGTGAGGACCTGGGGCTTGTCCCCCGTGAAGAAGAATGCGACGGCCGCCGCGATGCTTCCGATGAAGAGCAGCACAAACAGGGTCTTGCCGATCACCTGCAGCTTGTTTCCGGTGTTCTTGAACATGGCGAGTCCTCCTTCAAAACGATTCTGTCTGATAATATGCATGGAGCCGGTCAGGCTTCATCTTCCTTGTCCTTCACGATCGCGATGTGCAGCTCGTCCAGCTGCTTCTGTTCCACCTCGGAGGGGGCGCCCATCAGCAGATCCTGGGCGTTTTTGTTCATGGGGAAGGGAATGACCTCGCGGATGGAGTCCTCGCCGGCCAGCAGCATCACCATGCGGTCCACGCCGGGAGCGATGCCCGCGTGGGGCGGCGCGCCGTAGCAGAAGGCGTTGTACATGGCCGGGAACTTGGCCTTCACGTCCTCCTCGCCCAGGCGGACGATTTTGAAGGCTTCGATCATGATCTCGGGATCATGGTTCCGGACCGCGCCGGAGGACAGTTCCACGCCGTTGCATACCAGGTCGTACTGGAAGGCGTTGATGATCAGGGGATCGATCTCGCCGGCCGCGGCCTTCTTCAGGACCTCCAGGCCGCCGTTGGGCATGGAGAAGGGATTGTGGCAGAATTCCAGCTCGCCGCTCTCCTCCCCGATCTCGTACATCGGAAAGTCCACGATCCAGCAGAACTCGTATTTCTCCGCGTCCATGTGGTTCGGGCAGAGGATGCCGAGCTGCTTCACCAGCACGCCGGCGGTCTTCTGGGCCGCGCCGAGCTTGCCGGCGGAAAGGCCCACGAAGGTGTTGGGCTTCAGGCCGAGGGCGCTGATCACCCTGTCCTTGCGATCCTGCAGGAACTTGGCGATACCGCCCACGATCTCGCCCTTCTCGTCCAGGCGGAACCAGTAGGGCTTGCTGCCGGCCACGACCTCGACGTCCGCGCAGAGCTTGTCGATCTGCTTGCGGGTGGCGGTCATGTCGCTGACCACGACGGCCTTCACCGTATTTCCCTCGAAGGGGCCGAAGCCGCAGCCGTCCATCAGGTGCGTCACGTCCTGCACGGTCAGGTCGATGCGCAGGTCGGGCTTGTCGGTGCCGTAGGTCTCCATGGCCTCGCGGTAGCCGATGCGTTTGAAGGGTGCGGACGAAGCCCGGTCATACTTGCCGTACTCCGCGAAAACCGGCGGCAGGACGTCCTCGCACACGGCGAACACGTCCTCCTGGGAGGCAAAGGCCATCTCCATGTCCAGCTGGTAGAACTCGCCGGGCGAGCGGTCGCCGCGGGCGTCCTCGTCGCGGAAGCACGGAGCGATCTGGAAATAGCGGTCGAAGCCGGAGGTCATCAGCAGCTGCTTGAACTGCTGCGGCGCCTGGGGCAGGGCGTAGAACTTGCCCGGATGCTTGCGGGCGGGCACCAGATAGTCCCGGGCGCCCTCCGGGGAGGAGGCCGTCAGGATCGGGGTGGTGATCTCCAGGAATTCGTGGTCGATCATGGCCTTGCGCAGGGCGGCGACCACCTTGCAGCGCATGACGATGTTCTTTTTGACGTCCGGGTTGCGCAGGTCGAGATAGCGGTACTTCAGGCGCAGCGCCTCATCGGCCTCGCGGCTGCGGGTCACCTGGAAGGGCAGCTGGTTGTAGCGGCAGCGGCCCAGCACCTCCAGGGTCTCCGGGACGACCTCGATGTCGCCGGTGGGGATCTTCGGATTCTTGCTGTCGCGCTCGCGCACCGTGCCGGTGACGGCGACGGTGGACTCCTTGTTCAGCTCCCGGAAGGCGGCGATCATGTCCTCCTTCTCAAGGACCAGCTGGGTGGTGCCGTAGAAGTCGCGGAGGATGGCGAAGCAGAGACTGCCGCTGACCTCGCGGACATTCTCCAGCCAGCCGCAGAGCTTGACGGACTTGCCCGCGTCGGTCAGACGCAGGTCGCTGCAGGTATGGGTGCGGTTCTGCATGGTTTTATTCCTCCCCCGTCATGGCCCTGACGGCCGCGGCCGCTTCTTCGGTCGGCACGGTCTTCTCTTCCCTTGTCGCCATGTTCTTCAGCTTGACGGCGCCGTTCGCGGCCTCCTCGTCGCCGATGGTGGCGGTGACGGCGGCCTGCATCTTGTTGGCGTACTTGAACTGGGCCTTCAGGCTGCGGCCCGTGTGATCCATATCGGCCCGGAGCCCGGCGGCGCGCAGCTGTTCGACCAGAGCAAAGGCCTTCATCTCGTGTTCACCCATCCAGGTGACGAAGACGTCGTAGACGTTGGGCTTCGGGAGCTCGATGCCCTCGCCGTCCAGCAGCATCAGCACGCGCTCGATGCCCATGCCGAAGCCCACCGCGGGCAGGGGGTCGCCGCCCAGCTGCTCCACCAGATTGTCATACCGTCCGCCGCCGCAGACCGTGAGGTTGCCCTGCGGGGTCTTCGTGATCAGCTCGAACACGGTCTTGGTGTAGTAGTCCAGACCGCGCACGATGCGGCTGTCGATGGCGTAGGGGATGCCGGAGACCTTCAGGCAGGCCTGCAGCTTGTCGAAGTGCGCGCGGCACTCGTCGCAGAGGCAGTCCAGCATGCTCGGGGCGTCCTTCACCTCAGCCTGACAGGCGGGCACCTTGCAGTCCAGCACCCGCAGCGGGTTGCGCTCAAAGCGGTTCCTGCAGTCGGCGCAGAGGTTTTCAACCTTGCCGGCGAGGAATCCCTTCAGCCGGGCGTGATAGGCCGGACGGCACTTGGGGCAGCCGATGGAGTTGATGTTCACGGAGAGGTTGCTGACGCCGAGGCCGCTCAGCAGGCGGTAGGCCAGCAGGATCAGTTCCGCGTCCACGGTGGCGTCCGCCGCGCCGAAGCACTCCACGCCGAACTGGTGGTGCTCCCGCAGGCGGCCGGACTGGGGCGCCTCATAGCGGAAGATCGGCGCGTTGAGATAGTACAGCTTGCAGGGCAGGGTGTCCGCATAGAGATTGTGCTCCAGCAGCAGACGCACCGCGCCTGCGGTCCCCTCGGGCTTGAGGGTGATGGAGCGGTCGCCCTTGTCCTTGAAGGTGTACATCTCTTTCTGCACGATATCGGTGGTGTCGCCCACGCCGCGCAGGAAAAGCTCGGTGTGCTCAAAGACCGGCGTGCGGGCCTCGCGGTAACCGGCCTCGGCCGCGGCCTTGCGCATTTTCGCTTCAACGTATTGCCAGCGGTAGCTCTCTGCGGGCAGCACGTCCTTGGTGCCTCTGGGTGCCTGGGTCAGCATGGCTGGACCTCCTTATATATGGATCGATGGCGCAGACGCGTCTCCCCCCTTGACGCACGGATTGCATCCGGGTCATCCGCCGCGCCTTTTCGGAGGACGGGCCCATCCGTACAGGCAGCCTTTGGGCTGTCTGTCGTCCGGCTTCTCCGTCTCCTTGATCCGCAGGTCCTGCCCGCAGAAGAGGCAGGTGGATCCGCGGTCGAGATTCTCGTGGTCGCAGAACGGGCACCATTCCCGTACCTTTGGCTTTTCTCTCATCGCTGCAGCGGGAAGTCCGCCCATTCGGTCTGGTCGCAGGGTTCGGGGGTGAGGAAGGTGACCGTGATCCAGCAGTCCATCAGCAGGCCGAGATCGCGGTCGGGCTCCGGATCGAATTCCGGCTCCATGGGCCTGAGCCAGTAGGTGACGTCGCCCCGGGGGCCGTCGTAGCGGACATAGCTGTCCTTGTACATGAGCCTTGAGATGCCGCAGACCTTCGTGCCCTTCAGGTCGGACACGGGGCAGCAGGGGGCGTTCAGGTTGCAGACCGCCTGCGGCGGACAGCGGATCTCGCCCCGGACCATCATCTCGGCCGCGCGCACGGCGTATTCGGCGAAGAACTCCCGCATGTCGTCGGGCGTATGGGGCTCCATGGACACCGCCAGGGCGGGATAGCCCGCGAAGGCCGCCTCCCTGGCCGCGCCGACCGTGCCGCTGACATAGGTGGCCAGGCCGATGTTGTAGCCCGCGTTGATGCCGGACAGCACCGCGTCCACCCGTTCCCCCGCCAGTTCCATGAAGCCGATGCGGCTGCAGTCCACGGGCGTGCCCCGGACGCGGAAGGCCTTTTCCGCGCCGGGCATCGTGTCCTCCCGCACAAAGAGCGGGTTGAACACCGAGAAGGCGTGGCTCTTGCCGCTCTGCTGCTCCTCGGGAGCGGAGACCGTCACCCGGTGGCCCCTCTCGGCCGCGGCCCGGCAGAGCAGGCGCAGCTCAGGACTGTCGAAGCCGTCGTCATTGGTCAGAAGAAAGTGCATGGGCGTCCTCCCGGTCTCAGCCGAGGTATTCCTTGCCGCCCATGTAGGGACGCAGGACCTCGGGGATGCGGACCCTGCCGTCCGCCTGCAGGTTGTTCTCCAGGAAGGCGATCAGCATCCGGGGCGGCGCCACGCAGGTGTTGTTCAGGGTGTGGGCCAGATACTTCCTGCCATCGGCGCCCTTGACGCGGATCTGCAGGCGGCGGGCCTGGGCGTCGCCCAGATTGGAGCAGCTGCCCACCTCGAAGTACTTCTGCTGGCGGGGGCTCCAGGCCTCCACGTCCACAGACTTCACCTTGAGGTCGGCCAGGTCGCCGGAGCAGCACTCCAGCGTCCGCACCGGGATGTCCATGGAGCGGAAGAAGTCCACGGTGTTCTGCCAGAGGCGGTCGAACCACATGGGGCTGTCCTCCGGCTTGCAGACCACGATCATCTCCTGCTTCTCGAACTGATGGATGCGGTACACGCCGCGCTCCTCGATGCCGTGGGCGCCGACTTCCTTGCGGAAGCAGGGGCTGTAGCTGGTGAGGGTCTGCGGCAGGCTGCTCTCGTCGAGGATGGTGTCGATGAACTTGCCGATCATGGAATGCTCGCTGGTGCCGATCAGGTACAGGTCCTCGCCCTCGATCTTGTACATCATGTTCTCCATCTCGGCGAAGGACATGACGCCGCTGACCACGTTGCCGTGGATCATGTAGGGCGGGATGCAGTAGATGAAGCCACGGTCGATCATGAAGTCGCGGCCGTAGGAGAGGATGGCGCTGTGCAGCCGGGCAACGTCGCCCATCAGATAATAGAAGCCGTTTCCGCTGGTCTTGCGGGCGGCATCCAGGTCTATGCCGCTGAGGCGCTCCATGATGTCGACATGGTAGGGGATCTCGAAGTCCGGCACCACAGGCTCGCCGAAGCGCTCGACCTCCACGTTCTCGGCATCGCTCTTTCCGATCGGGACGGAATCGTCGATGATGTTGGGGATGACGAGCATGCGCTTGCGGATCTCCGCGGCCAGCTCTTCCTCTTTCTTTTCAAGGGCGGCGAGTTCGTCGGCCATCGCGGCGACCTGGGCCTTGGCGGCCTCGGCCTCGTCCTTGAGTCCCTTGCCCATCAGGGCGCCGATCTGCTTGGAGATCACCTTGCGCTGGTTGCGCAGGTAGTCGGCCCGCTGCATGGTCTCGCGGTTTTCCTTGTCCAGGGCGATGACCTCGTCCACCATGGGCAGCTTGGCATCCTGGAACTTTTTGCGGATGTTTTCCCGGACCTTGTCCGGATCGGTGCGGATCAGATTGATATCAAGCATGATGCATGACTCCTTGTGCGGTGATCAGGCGAATGAGAGGGAAAGCGGCAGTGAACGGTGTCCTGCCGGCGGACGGGACGGGATCAGAAAGCCATCCTGTCCTCGATGTACTTGCGCAGATCCGCCACGGCGATGCGCTCCTGCTGCATGGTGTCGCGGTCGCGGACGGTGACCGTGCCGGTGGCCTCGGTATCGAAGTCCACGCAGATGGCGAAGGGCGTGCCGATCTCATCCTGACGGCGGTAGCGCTTGCCGATGGATCCGGTCTCGTCATACTCCACGGGGAAGTACTTGCACAGCTCGGTGTAGATTTCGGTGGCCAGACCGCCCAGCTTGTTCTTCTGCAGGGGCAGCACCGCGGCCTTGTAGGGCGCGAGGGCCGGATGCAGGTGCAGCACCGTGCGGACATCGCCGCCCTCCAGCTCCTCCTCGTCGTAAGCGTTGCACAGGAAGGCCAGCACCGCGCGGTCCACGCCCAGACTGGGCTCGATGCAGTAGGGGATGAACTTTTCGTTGGTGGCGGGATCCAGATACTCCATGGACTTGCCGGAGTGGTTCTGGTGCTGGGTCAGGTCGTAGTCCGTGCGATCGGCCACGCCCCAGAGCTCGCCCCAGCCGAAGGGGAAGAGGAACTCGAAATCGGTGGTCGCCTTGGAGTAGAAGGCCAGCTTTTCCGGCTCATGGTCGCGCAGGCGCAGGCTTTCCTCCTTGATTCCCAGGGACAGCAGCCAGTCGCGGCAGAAGGAGCGCCAGTAGTTGAACCACTCCAGGTCCTCGCCGGGCTTGCAGAAGAACTCCAGTTCCATCTGCTCGAACTCGCGCACGCGGAAGATGAAGTTGCCGGGGGTGATCTCGTTGCGGAAGCTTTTGCCGATCTGGGCGATGCCCGCAGGGAGCTTTTTCCGGGTGGTGCGCATCACGTTCTGGAAGTTGACGAAGATGCCTTGGGCGGTTTCCGGGCGCAGGTAGATCTCGTTGACCGCGTCCTCGGTGACGCCGGCGTAGGTCTTGAACATCAGGTTGAACTGACGGATGCCGGTGAAGTCCTTTTTGCCGCAGACGGGGCATTTGATGTCGTGGCTGGCGATGAAGCTCTCCAGCTCGTCATTGGTCCATCCGTCGCCGGTCTCGGCGCCCTGGGTGAAATCCTCGATCAGCTTGTCGGCGCGGAAGCGGGCCTTGCAGGCGCGGCAGTCCATCAGCGGATCGTTGAAGCCGCCCACGTGGCCGGACGCTACCCACACCTCGCGGTTCATGAGGATCGCGGAGTCCAGGCCGGTGTTGTACTTGCTCTCCTGGACGAATTTCCGCCACCAGGCGCTCTTGATATTATTCTTGAATGCCACGCCCAGGGGGCCGTAGTCCCAGCTGTTGGCGAGACCGCCGTAGATCTCGCTCCCGGCGAAGATAAAGCCCCGGTTCTGGCACAGTGCCTTCAGTTTGTCCATGGTCAGTGCTGCCATCTCGGATTCCTCCCTGCGAATGCATAGAATTCGCCCACCATCATAAACGCGTGGGGGCGGTTTGTCAAGCAAAGCGGCGCGTTTTGAACGAAATCCATACATTGAAAAAGCACAGGATTTTTGCTATACTGGCACGGAAGGGAGGGGTGCGGCGTGATCGATCGTCCGGTGGATGAGATGCTGCGGGCCGCGGCGGGGCGAAAGAGCGCTCACATGCCCGGGCACAAGGGCCGCGCGCCGTTTCCCCCGGGCGACCCGTTTTCCCTCGACACGACCGAGCTTCCCCTGACCGACAACCTGTGGCAGCCCGAAGGGGCCGTGCTGCGGGCGGAAAGGCTGTACGCGGAAGCGGCCGGCGCGGGCTGCACGCTGTTCCTGACGGGCGGTTCCACGGCGGGCATCCACTGTATGCTGCAGCTTTGGGCCCGGGAGGGCGATACCGTGATCCTCCCCCGCAGCGCGCACCTCAGCGCCGTCAACGCCTGCATCCTCGGAGGACTGGATCCGGTGTGGATCCCGGCGCGGCAGACGGCGGACGGACTGACGACCATCGCCGAAGCGGATGCGCTGGCCTGCATGGAGGCGCACCCGGAAGCGAAGGCGGTCCTGATCACGCGGCCGGACTACTTCGGCGGCTGCATCCCCCTCGGCCGGATCGCGGAGAAGGCGCACGCCATGGGCATGAAGCTGCTGGCGGACGAGGCCCACGGCGCGCATCTGCCCTGGATGGACGGACCCGCTTCGGCATCAACCTTCGGTGCGGACGCCTGGGTGCAGTCGTGCCACAAGACCCTGCCTGCTCTCACCGGAACGGCCGTGCTTCATCTGCGGGATCCCGCGGACCGGAGCCGCGCCCTGACCCTGCTGACAAGGGAGCAGTCCTCCTCCCCCAGCTACCTGCTGGTGCGGAGCATCGACGATGCCCGAGCCTGGATGGAGGAGAAGGGCCGCAGCCGCCTTCGGGATACCGCGCGCGCCGTGCGGGCGCTGCGGGACGCGCTGCCCGGCATGGGGCTGACGGATCCCCACAGCCTGTGGTCGGAGACCGGGTACGAATTCGACCCCACCCGGCTGGTCATCGATGCGCCGGAGGGCGGACCCGCGCTGGAGGAGGCCCTGCGCGGCAGGGGGATCGACGTCGAGATGGCCGACGAGCGGCGTGTCGTCATGATCTTCACCGCCATAGATGAGCCGGAAGACATCGCCGCCATCGGGCAGGCGCTGGCCGCTCTCCCCCACGCGAAGACCCGGCTGCCCGGGAGCGGCGCGCCATGTCCTCTCCCCAAAAAGCGTTTCCCGCCGCGGGCCGCCGCCATGGGAAAAACGGAACTCATTCCCATCCGTGAGGCGGAGGGCCGCGTCAGCGCGGTATCGGCCGGTCTGTATCCGCCCGGGGTCCCGCTGTTCGTGCCGGGCGAGGTCCTGTCGGGCGAGGTGCTGCGGCGCCTGGCCGAGGCTCCGCGTTCCCGGCGCTTCGGGCTGTCCGGGGCATCCATCGAATGCATGGCCGGCGAAGACTGAAAGGTTCCCGGCTGTCCTTGGATCTGTTTTCTTCTATTCTGTGCTGGAGGTCATCCCGTGCGCGCTGTGATTTTCGACCTGGACGGAACCCTCACCCAAAGCGACGAGGGCATCTTCAAAAGCATCCGATACGCCGCCCGGAAGCTGGGCTTCGCCGAGCCGCCGGAAAGCGACCGGTTCAAATTCATCGGTCCCCCGCTGATGTATTCCTTCCGGGAGTACCTCGGCATGACGCGGGAGCAAGCCGTCGAGGCGCAGGAAGCCTACCGGGAGCGCTACTGGGATACGGGGCTGTTCGAGAACCGCGTGTATCCCGGCATCCGCAGCCTGCTGCGCATGCTGAAGAAGCGCGGGGACTGGGTGGCCATCGCCACGGGCAAGCCCTCCGATCCCGCCCGGCGCATCGCGGAGCACTTCGGGCTGAATCGGTACTTCGACCGCATCATCGGCCCCGATCTCAACGACGGGAATGCCGCCAAGGACGCGCTGATCCTGGCCGCCCTTCCGGAGCGCTTTGACGAGGCCGTGATGGTGGGCGACCGGCATTTCGACATCGAGGGAGCCAACGCACTGGGTCTCCCGTCCGTCGGCGCGGGATGGGGTTACGGCACGGAGGAGGAGCTCCGGAGCACCGGATGCACGCATTACGCGGCCCGTGTCGGCGACCTGATCGATCTGCTCTGCCCCGGCGACCCGATGCCGCGGGGGGCGTTCCTCTCGGTGGAGGGACTGGACGGCAGCGGCAAAAGCACCCAGATCGGCATGCTGTCGGAGGCGCTGGACCGGTGGGGCTTTGTGGTCCGGCACAGCCGGGAACCCGGCGGCAGCCCCGTGGGCGAACGGATCCGCGAGATCCTGCTGACCCGGGGCAACGAGATGGAGTCCCTGACGGAAGCCCTGCTCTTTGCCGCCAGCCGGGCCGAGCATGTGCGCAAGGTCATCCGTCCGGCAGTCGAACGGGGCGAGGTCCTGCTGTGCGACCGGTTCGTGGATTCCTCCGCGGCCTATCAGGGCGGCGGACGCGAGCTGGGCGTGGACCGGGTGATGCAACTGAACGCTCCGGCCGTGGACGGGACGCTTCCCCTGGCCACGCTGTACCTGGACATCGGGCACGAGCAGGCCATGCGCCGCAGGACGGCCGCCTCCGACCCGGACCGCATGGAATCGGAGCCGGACAGTTTCCATGCCCGGGTAGAGGCAGCCTATCGCACGCTGATCGGGCAGGATCCCCGCCGCTTTGTGGTGGTGGACGCGTCCCGGAGCCCGGAGGAGGTCGGCCGTGACGCCGCCGCCGGGATCCTGGCCAGGCTGACGGCGGCCGAGGAGGCGGACGAATGATAGAAAACCGCGTGGTGGTCGGACTCTCCGGGGGCGTGGACTCCGCGGTCTCCGCGCTGCTGCTGAAGGAGCGGGGCTGGGACGTCATCGGCGTGTTCATGAACAACTGGGAGGAGACCGACGAGAACGGCGTGTGCTCCGCCGTGGATGACTGGAGCGACGTGCGGGACGTGTGCAACCGCATCGACATCCCGTATTACTCCGTCAACTTCAGTAAGGACTACATGGACCGCGTCTTTTCGTACTTTCTTGAAGAATACAAAAAGGGCAGGACTCCGAACCCCGACGTGCTGTGCAACCGCGAGATCAAATTCAAGTCGTTCCTGGATCTGGCCCTGCAGCTGGACGCGGCGAAGATGGCCACGGGGCATTTCGTGCGGACGGATGACGCGGGGCACCTGCTGCGCGGCGCCGACCCGGACAAGGACCAGAGCTACTTCCTCTACATGGTGCACGACGAACAGCTCCGGCGGGCCATGTTCCCCGTGGGCGGGATGACGAAGCGGGAGGTGCGCCGCATCGCCGCAGAAAAGGGCCTGACCGTCAGCGCGAAAAAGGATTCCACCGGGATCTGCTTCATCGGGGAGCGCAATTTCAGGAACTTTCTCAAGACCTATCTGCCGGCACAGCCGGGCGATATGGTGACCCCCGAGGGCGTCCGGGTGGGAAGCCACGAGGGGCTCATGTACTACACGCTGGGCCAGCGGCGGGGCCTGGGCATCGGCGGATGCGGGGACGGACGCAGCTGGTTCGTGGTGGACAAGGATCTGCCCGGCAACCGGCTCATCGTCGCGCAGGGAGAGGATCACCCGCTGCTGTACTCCGTCCGGGCCGAGTGCTCGGACGTGACATGGGTCGCGGAGCCCCTGCCGGAGGGCGAGCCCGTCCGCTGCACCTGCAAGTACCGCTACCGCCAGCAGGACCAGGACGTGACGGCCACCGTCGAAAACGGGGTCCTGACGCTGGTCAGCGACCGGCCTCAGCGCGCCGTGACGCCGGGACAGAGCGCGGTGCTGTATCAGGGGCAGCGGTGCCTGGGCGGCGGCATCGTGGACAGGATCTTCCGCTGAAGCACCGGCTGCAAACGAAAAACACCGGACAGCCGGTGTTTTTTCGCGTTCGCCGCGTCAGTTCTCCAGGATCAGCTTGCGGATGTCGTCCACCTGCGTGGCGAAGGCCTGGTTCTCCAGGATCGTCTCCGCGATCGTGCTGCAGGCGTGCAGGACGGTGGTGTGATCCCGGTTGCCGTAGAAGGCGCCGATCTGCGGGAGGGACATATTGGTCATATCGCGGGTCAGGTACATGCCGATCTGCCGGGGCACCACCACCTCGCGGCGGCGGGAGGAACCCTTCAGGTCCTCCTGGCGCAGCGTGAAGAAGCTGCACACCGTGCGGAGGATCAGATCGGCGGTGATGGCCCGCTGGTGCTTCTGCTCAAAGACCTCCCGCAGGGCCTCGCGGCACAGCTCCATGCTGTAAGGCTTGCTCATCATGCCGGCATAGGCCTTGAGACGGTTCATCTTTTCTTCCAGCTCGCGGATGTTGCTGTCCACGGCCACGGCGATGGACTCCAGCACATCGTCGGGAACGTTCATGTATTCCCGGTGGGCGATGGCCCGGAGGATGGCGATCCGGGTCTCCAGATCGGGACGTTGGATGTCGCAGGTGAGTCCCCAGTCAAAACGGCTGCGGAGGCGCTCCTCCAGCGGCGTGATCTCCTTGGGCGGGCGGTCGCTGGTGAGGATGATCTGCTTTTTCTCGCCGTAGAGGTCGTTGAAGGTGTTGAAGAATTCCATCTGCGTGGAATCACGCCCGGCAATGGACTGGATGTCATCCACCATCAGGATGTCCACGTTCCGCATCTTCGCCCGGAATTCGGGGTTCCTGCCCTGCTGGATCGCGGAGATCAGTTCGTTGGTGAAGGCCTCCGAAGTGATGTACAGCAGCCGTTTCTCGGGAAAACGGTGCTGGATATGATGCCCGATGGCGTGCATCAGGTGGGTCTTGCCCAGACCCGAACCGCCGTAAATGAAGAGGGGGTTGTAGGTCTGTCCGGGCTTCTCCGCCACGGCGATGGCCGCCGCGTGGGCGAACCGGTTGCTGGCGCCGACGACAAAGGTGTCAAAGGTGTAGCGGTCGATCAGCGAGATGCCCTGACGCCCCTCCCGGCTCTCCGAGACCCGCTGCTGCAGCTCCGCCCGGGACAGGATCTCGACGCGGAGCGGGCGGCCGCTGACTTTCTGCGCGGCGTCCGTGATCTCGGGAGCCAGGCCGTTCACGGCGGTCTTCAGGGGTTCCATGGTGTTCCGAAGGATCAGGGTATCGTTCTCAAGGCTTTCCGGATAGAGATTGTCCTTGATCAGGTATTCATACGTCAGCTGCTGGATATTCTCCTTCAGCACGACGCACGCGCGTTCCCATAATTCGTTGGCATCCATTGCGTACTTTCGTCCTTCCCGCGCCGCCCGGCCCGCGATCGGAAAGGGGCCGGCGGCATGAATTTCGCGAAAAAAATGCGGTGACAGCATGGCTGCAACCTGTGGATAACATCCCTGTGGATAACTCTCGGAAGGATGTCCGACTGCGCTATGATAACACGAAAAGCCGCAAAAAACAAGCCTTTGCCGGAAAAATGCCCTGTGAATAACTTTCGCCACAAGACCTTGTGTCCGTCATCCGATCCGACCACTATCCATGGAATACGCAAGCAGGAAAACGGGCATTCCCGTCGAACGGATAACATGGTTTATTGTGTTTGCCCTGAAACCGCTTCCACCGCACAGATCGAACGATCCCGCCGGCGCTCTGTCCGACCGGAACGGGACGGAGAGGAGGTGTCTGCCGTGGTGCTGCGCACATCCGATGTCGCCGCCGTGCTTTCCGGTTTCTTCTGGGAAGGCATGGATCCGGACCGTGACTGCGCAGGCGCATGCGCCTCGCTGCTGCGGCACTGGATGCCCGGTCAGCCCCCCGAGGAGGTCGACGACCGCCTGCAAAGCCTGATCCTGCGGCAGCTGCGGCGCGAGCTGGGCGAAAGCCTGCTGGTGCGGGACGCGCAGGGCTGGAGGCGCATCCGCTCCGCGGATCTGGCCGCCGCTTCGGACCGGGTGATGGGCGTGCTGTTCTCCGCCCTTCCGGAGGACAGCTGCCATTACGCCGTCGTGCGGGACTACTTTTTCCGCACCGGTTCCCTGAGCGCACTGCAGTGTCTCTGCTGCCGTTTCGCGGACCAGCAGTCCCCGGAGGAGCTGGACCTTGCCCGGCGCATCCTCCGGGACCGCCTCGGCTCCGCCTCCGGCTGATCCGGCAGACATACGCCTTCCAAATCGCGGCCCGGTATGAGAATGCCGGTCGTCCAAACCCGGAGGAGATCGATGAAACGCGTTTTCGCAGTCCTGTTTGCGATGCTTCTGCTCATTGCGGCGGCCGCGGCCGAGACCGTGGTCACGTCTTTCTATCCCGTGTATCTGTTCACCCTGAACCTGTGCGAGGGGCTGGACGGGGTGACGGTCGTCAATCTCGCGGCGCCGGACTTCGGCTGCCTGCACGACTATCAGCTCACCGTCGCCGACATGAAGGTCCTGTCCCGGGCGGATGTTTTCGTCATCAACGGAGCGGACATGGAGGAGTACCTGGCGCATGTGCGGGGTTCCCTGGATCTGCGCACGGTGGACGCCTCCGGGATGGGCACGGATCGAAGCGTGGCCCTGATCCGGGAGGAGGACGGCGAGACGGAATTCAACCCGCACATCTGGCTCAGCGTGCCCAACGCGAAGATCATGGTGTGCAACATCGCGGACGGGCTCACGGAGGCCATGCCGCAGCACGCGGATGCCATCGCGGCGAACCGCGACGCGTATCTGTGTCGGCTCGACGCGCTGGACGCGGAACTGCGCGGGCGCTCGGACGCCCTAGGCCGACGGGAGATCGTCACTTTTCATGAAGCCTTCCCGTATTTCGCTGAGGCGTATGGCCTCCGGGTCGTGGCGGTCATGGCCACGGAGCCCGGCGAAGCGCTTTCCGCCCGGGAACTGATGGATCTTGTGCGGGAGGAGCGGAGTCTGGCGGAGGAACTGGGATACCCGCCGCCGCTTTTCGTGGAGCCTCAGTACACGGGGCGCGCAGCGGACGCCATTTCCGCCGAGACCGGCGCGGCGGTCTTCAGGCTGGATCCCTGCGTCACGGGCCCGGCTGACCCGCCTCTGACATATTACGAAGACGTGATGCTGCAGAACATGACCGTGCTGGAAGAGGCTTGCGGAGGCGATCGGTGAACGGCAGGGCCGCGGGTTTTCTGAAGCGGTGGCTCCTGCCGCTGATGGCCCTGTGCATGATGGGCGGGATGCTCCTGGGAAGGGCGGCTTCCGGCTGGGCGTGGCCCACTGCCGCTGCGGCGGCATCGGCGCTGGCCCTGGGCATCGCGTGGAGGCATCCCCTGCCCCGGCGCATCAGTCTCCTGGCCCTCGTGCTCTGCATTGGGAGCGTGTGGGGCTGGCTGTCCTGGCACCCGGTCCTGCCGGAGGAAGGGACGCACCATATCACGGGCGTGGTCGGGGAGGAGATCCGGGACGGCAGCCGGAACCAGCACAAGACCATCCTCCGGGACCTGACCGTGGACGGAAAGCCCTGGCGCGGCGGCGCGTACTGGAGCTTCTATGCCGCCGAGCTGCCCGAAGGCCTTGTCCCGGGCGCCGCGATCGAAGGGGATCTGGATCTGTATATCCCCTCCGGGGCGGACAATCCGGGCGGGTTCGATTTCCGGGAATACCTGATGCAGCGCAACTGCAGGATCGGCCTGTACGGGATGAGGAACCTTGCCATCCTGCCGGATCGCTTCAGCCTTGAGGGAAGCGCCGCGGCACTGCGCCATTCGCTGACGGAGGGCCTTTGCTCCGTCATGGATGAGGAAACGGGCGGCTATGCCGCGACCATGCTGCTCGGGACGAAAAACCTGATCGACACCGAGGACCGGGACGCCTTTTCCCGTCTGGGGATCGCTCACGTTCTCTCCGTCAGCGGCTTTCATGTCGGCGTGCTGTTCGCGGCCGTCGGATGGCTGCTGCGGCGGCTGCGGACGCCGCGATGGGCACAGTTCCCGATCCTGACCGTTCTGCTGGGGGCCTATACGCTCCTCACCGGCCTGGGCGCGCCGGTGATCCGGGCCGCCATCCTGGTGCTGCTGAACGAATGGGGCCACCTTCGCCACCGCCACCGGGAACCCCTGCACCTTCTGTCCGCGGCGGCCATGCTGACGCTCCTGGTGCAGCCTTCGCAGCTGACGGCCGCCGGATTCCACCTCTCCTACGGAGCCATGCTCGGCCTTGCCCTGGTGCGGCCGTGGCTGGCCCGGCATGTGAGGCCGGCCGTCCGCCGTCCCCTGCGCTGGGCACGGGAAGGGCTGATCGCCAGTCTGTCCGTGCAGATCGGCATCCTCCTTCCTCAGCTGTACTGGTACCAGTCCTTTCCCCTGCTCTCGCTGTTTCTCAACATGTTCGTGCTGGTCATCGCATCCGGGGTGCTGATGATCTACTGGGCCGTTCTGCTGCTGATGGGCGTGCCCGGGCTGGGATGGCTGCTGGGACAGGCCGCGGCCGCCCTGACGCACTGGCTGACGGCAGGCGTGCGGTTCCTGGGTTCCCATGACTGGATCAGCGTCTGGACATGCCGGGCGAATCTGTGGACCGCTGTCGGCTGGCTTCTGCTGCTGATCGGTCTCGGATGGCTCTGGTCCCTCCGGAAGCGCTTCCGCTTCGCTCTGGCGGCAGCCGGCGCGGCCGCGGTCATCCTCTCTGTCATCGCGTGGCCGCAGGCGGGGATCACCTATGTCCAGCTCAGCGTGGGAAATGCCGACGCGGCCGTGCTGCAGGACGAGGGCACCGTCTGGGTGATCGATACCGGCGAGGATTCGACCCTGGCCACCTATCTGCACCAGCGCCGGCTCAGCGTGGACACGCTGGTGCTCTCCCACCTGCACAGCGATCACGCGGGCGGACTGGAGGACCTGGTCCGCAGCCGCATCCCGGTGCGGAGGATCATCCTGCCGGAAGGCGCCGAGCGGCAGGCCGTGGACCCGGGGATCACGGATACGCTGGCGGTCCTGCGCGAGTCCGGGACCGAGATCGTGTACGCGGGCCGCGGCGACCGTTTCCCGCTTCCCTCCGGAGACGCCGCCGTGCTGTGGCCCGTACACGGGGCCGTGCGGAGCGGGCAGGACGCCAACAGCTACTCGCTCGCCCTGTGCATCCGCGTGGACGGCGTCACGCTGCTGACCTGCGGCGATCTCACCTCCGCCTACGAGGCCGCGGCCGCCGTTCCCGCGGACATCCTGAAGGTGGCGCACCACGGCTCCGCAAGCTCCACCGGCGAGGCGTATCTGCGGGCGGTGGATCCGTCGGTGCTGCTGCTCTCCAACCGCCTGCAAAGCCGGGAGGACCGCGTGCTGGCCCTGGCGGACGGCATTCCCGTATACTCCACCTTGCGGCACGGCGCCGTCACCCTCGTGTTTTCCGAAGGCAGCTGGCGCTGCATCCCCTTCCTGTCCGCGCCGGTCACCCCTTGACTTTCACGATCCCGGAGGTATAGAATGGCTCGACAGAGTGCGCCGTCCGCCGTCTCCCGCGCACGGTTCCTGACAATGCTGGATCACCGCGCCCTTTCCGGCGCATGGCTGATGGAGGGCAGTGACGCCGCTCTCCGGGATGACGCCATCGGCGCGCTGAAGAAGGCCCTGCTGGCCCCCGGAATGGAATCCCTGGACTGCGCGATGCTGGAGCAGCCGGCTTTTGACGTATTCGCGGCAGCCTGCGAAACGGTGCCCTTCATGTCGGAGAAGCGCATTGTGATCGTGCATCCCGTGGGGCAGTGCGAGAGCGACGAAAAGCTGTGCGAATACCTCCCCCGCGTCCCCGGATCCTGTCTGGCCCTCTTCCTGTACGGCGAGAGCGCGGACCGGCGCAAACAGCTCCCGAAGGCGCTGGCCAAACTGGATCATATCGTGCGCTTTGACCCCATGGGCGAGGACGAGCTGAGGGAATGGATCGTCGGGCGCTTTGCCGACCGCGGGCTCGTCTGCGATCCGAAGGCCGCGCGGGAACTGATGGCCATTTCCGGCACGGACTCCACGCTGCTCTCCGGCGAGGTGGACAAGCTGGCCGCCGTCGCCGCGGAGGAGGGCACCGTCACGGTCGGGCTGGTGCAGATGTGCGCCACGCGGACGGCCGAGTACAATGTGTTCCGCGTGGTGGACGCGGTGGTGGACGGAAGGGCGGAGGAAGCCGTCTCGCAGGTGCAGCGCCTGCTGACCGACGGCGAGGAGCCGCTGATGATCCTCTCGCTCCTGCTCCGCCAGTACCGGCTGCTGCAGAACATCAAGATCTTCCAGCATGAAAAGCTCCCGCGGCAGGCGTGGGAGCAGCAGCTGAAGATCCAGCCCTTTCAGGTCGACCGGCTGACGCGCCAGGCGGCCAGGCTGAGCGGGAGAGAGGTGCGGGACGCCCTCGCCCTGTGCCTGGAGACGGAGTACCGGGTCAAGAGCGGCCAGATCCGCGACCGGGCTGCCCTGGAAGCGGTGCTGGCCCGCATCATTCTGATCCGGCAGCACCGGCTGAACTGAAAAGCCCGGCGCCGGGCCGGGCTGCGGGATCACTTCTTGCCGGTAAAGAGGGCCTTCAGCTTGGCGAGGAAGCCGCCGCCCTTCTTCACGGCATCATCGAGGCCGAGCTTGGCGGAAACGCCGTCGACGACGGTCTTGAGCTGGCTGTCATCCAGGTTCACGCCGCCGAGCAGGGACTTGATGGTCTCAAGCGGGTTCTTCTTGAACTTTTCCAACAGAGAGGTGTCAAGGTTCAGCTTGCCGAGAATGTCGGAGATGATTTTCTGCAGATCCATTTTCCAGGCTCCCTTTCCTTATGTTCCTGAACGGACGCGGCACGTTCCGCTTCCTGTGTAGAGAGTATAGCGCATATCGGACGAATTCGCAAGGAGGAATCATCATGGCAGGCACAAAAAAGATCGGTACGGTCCTCAAGGAAGCGCGCACGGCGGCCGGATTGACGCAGGAGCAGCTGGCCCGGAGGGTCAGCGGCATCTCCGCGGCGGATATCGGCAAGGTGGAACGCGGGGAGGCGGACTTCACCCAGGCCCAGCTCAAGGCCCTCGCGAAGGTCCTGGGCGTAACGCAGGCCTCTCTGCTCAACGCGCCGAAGAATCTCACGGCCGCAAAGAAGACCTCCTCCGCGACGGCGGCAAAGAAAACCTCGTCCTCTGCGTCCGCGAAGAAGACCACGTCCACAACGGCCGCGAAGAAGACCTCCTCCACGACGGCGAAGAAGACCTCCTCCGCATCCGCAAAGAAGACCACGTCCTCGACTGCGAAGAAGACCTCGTCCACAACGGCCGCAAAGAAGACCGCGACGCCCAAAACGCCCGCCAACGCCAACAGCACCATGAAGGTGACCGCCGCGGAGCGCAAGCTGATCGAGTCCTACCGCACCGCCACCTCCGACCAGAAGAAGGCCGCGGCGAAGGTGCTCAAGGGCGACGCGGACGCATACATCGACAATATCAACGGCAAGGACGCCGTGTCGGGGATCGTGGGCGATGTGGTCACCGGTCTCATCGGCAACCTGATCGGCAAGTGAGGAGGCCCCTATGAAAGCCACCTATTTTCTGGGCGGCGGACGTTTTGAGACCCGGGAAGAACCCATTCCCGCGTACGGTGCGGACGACGTGCTGGTCAGGGTCGCGGCCTGCGGCATCTGCGGAACGGACGTCCACATCTGGCACGGGGACAAGGGCTCTGCCGAAGTGACGCCCCCGGTGGTGCTGGGCCACGAGCTGGCCGGCGTCGTCGAGGCCGTCGGAGCGGGCGTCACCGCCTTCATGCCCGGAGACCATGTGACCGTCGATCCCAACAGCTACTGCGGCAGGTGCCGCTGGTGCAGGATCGGAAAGAAGCAGCTCTGCGAGCGTCTCTATGCCGTCGGCGTGAACCGGAACGGCGGGTTTGCGGAGTACTGCTCCGTTCCGCAGGCGCAGTGCTTTCTTCTGGATCCGGAGGTGCCGCTGCGGTATGGCGCCATGACCGAGCCGCTGGCCTGCTGTCTCCACGGGATCGACCGGGCCAGGATCCGGACGGGCGACACGGTGCTGGTCGTCGGCGGTGGCGCCATCGGCCTGATGATGCTGCAGCTGGCCAGGCTGCAGGGCGCCTCGAAGGTCGTTGTCTCCGAGCCCGTGGCCATGCGGCGTGAGATCGCCCTGAGCCTGGGAGCCGACGGCGTCATCGACCCCGTGCACGGATCTGTGGCCGAACGGCTCGAAGCCATCCTGGGCAGGCCCGGCGCCGACGTGGTAATCGAATGCGTGGGCAATACGCTCGCCGTGAAGCAGGCCTTCGAGGCCGCCGACCGCGGCAGCACCGTACTTCTCTTCAGTGTCCCCAAGCCCGGCACCGCACACCCCCTGGACCTGATGGACGTGTATCGCAAGGAGCTGACCGTGGTGGGTTCCATGATCAATCCGGATACCCACGCCCGGGCGGCGGCCCTCATCAACGGCGGACTCATCCGCTTTGAAGAGATCATCACCCACAGCTATCCCGTGGAAAAGCTGGAGGAAGCGATCCTCATGCAGATGAGCGACGCTTCCCTCAAGGTCGTGGTGGAGATGGCGTGATCCGCGCCGATCCCGCGTTTTTCCTCTCGCAGGTAGGGTCCTCCGGCTCTGCCTGTTTCTTTTGGCCGGGTGACTGTTCACCCATCGGTGTATTGTATCAGGGAAACGGTTTCCAAACCGCTGCCACATCCGCCCTATCCCCATCCTGAAGGAAGAAGGAGAAGAGCGCGCTTGCCTGCGGCCAGCACCAGCCATGAGCTGTATCATGGCTGAGTTGTTGTCAAGAGGGAACTGCGAGATTGTTCGCGTTAGAAAAGCGGCCAGCCGGAGTTGACCGCTACAGGGATGGTTGATGTGTCTTATTCGCTGGCTCTCTCAATGATCACATTGGGGCAGTCCGCGAAAGCATCAGGAGCAATGGATTTCACGCTGGCCGGGATGTACACATAGACCAGGTTCCGGCAGTTGGCAAAAGCTCTGTTGCCGATGGCGGTCACGGTATCGGGAATGATGATCGCTTGGAAGGGCGTGCCCTCAAAGGCTTCGGCCTCGATGACCATGAGGCTCGCCGGGAAGGACGGCATGCTCAGGGTATTCAGCGCCGGGATCGTGCCGCCGGTCTTCTCCTGGACGGTGAAAGCCTCGTTCTCGAAGACCGCACTGACGAACACGAGCCTGCCCTCTGTGGCCTGGGTCGGGGAGGCTGCGATAACCTGCGTAGCCGTGACCGTTTCAGACTGCACATGTGTGTCATCATGGCTGCAGACGAGACGGGCCGTAACCTCTGTGTTGTCCTCGGACCAGGTGTAATTCCGGCTCCTGGATGAGTTTTTCCAGATAGGCTCCGCGATTGCAGAGACGGTGAGTGCGCTCGTCACGTTTCAGTTTGTTGATCTGTTGGGTATAACGTTTCTCCTCCTGCTCCGCGCTGTGCTTCTTTTGAATTGCCTTGTCCTTAGCTGCAATCAGCTGTCAAGTCGTTTGCTCATGAATTTTTCTCCTTTTCTTTTGTCTCTATAGGGCACATGAAAAAGCACCGGATCACATTCCGATGCCTTTGGCTTTTGCCTTATTGATGCTTAGTTTCATGGTATTCTTGCTCTACGTATGGCTATTCTATAATGGTTTGCTTGACTGGTCACAAGACGTTTTCGCAAAAAATGAGGGAAAATCAGAATGCTTCGCACATTTCATGAAAAACCTCCTGGAGCCCCTTCGGAACAAAAAAAATACTATTATGGCCTTGCTATTCTTTTACATGGATGCTATAATATGCCGATTTTTCAATGAAAGGAAGGTCAGGAAAAAATGAAGAAAAAACTGGCGATTTTTGCCGTACTGCTGGCAGCTGCGCTGCTGCTGGCCGCATGTGCCGGCAAGAACAACGGGGAAAAGAAACTGACGACCGGAGACATCGAAGGAACATGGACTGTGTCTGACGCGTCCGTCCTTTCGAAAGGACACCTCTCATTAGACGGAATGATACTGAAACCGGATACCAGCGCTGTCTTGATTTTGAGAGGCGGTAAAATCACCTGGGAATGGCAAGCCCAGGACGGAAAGAAAACCAGCGAAGCCGGCAGCTATGAAGTGATCGATGGCGACGTGTTCTTCAGCAGCGTCAAATTAAGAGCCAAACTGGAAGGCAAGACCCTGACCCTGACCCAGGTGGCCGCGCCGAAGGGGGAAGGCGCATACATATACAATGAGGAAGACGGTGCATACCATAAGGTAGACGATCCGTCCGTTATCGAGGTGCCCGATAAAGCGGTCCTGGTTCTGGAAAGAAAGTAATTCGGCAGACAAACGTTATCGGTTTTTCCCGATACGCGTCACAGACCTCCAAACCTGCAGATATATTATTTATCCGCAGGTTTTTTTGCACTACGGTCCAGGGATGATGCCATAATGTAGCAGTCTCCTTTCAATTCTCATAATGTCAGAGTATCAGTGCAGAACGTGTGCGAAGCGCTCCGCGGAATCGGGTTTGTCTGGATTGTGCTTTCTCCTTTCTGAGCAGTCAGTGTTTCTTACAACTACTCAGCCATATTATGTATCATGGCGCATGGAAGAAAACCGCATCGTGCGTTTCCTGTCTGTGGATCCTTGCGGGTGTGCCGGCGGACTGAACGGCCGCCCGACGGGGTCTTTGCGGATCCTTGCGGATCCTGTTCCCGGCGGGCGCCATCGTTGACTTTTTGCCCTTCATCATGTAGAATGGAAAGGCGGAATACTGCACTTTTTGGTGTACGGCATTTTTCCGGAGAATGGGAGCTGGGATCGATCATGCAAACCTTTGGCGTCATCATGGCCGGCGGGGGCGGAACGCGCTTCTGGCCCCTTTCCCGGCTTCAAACCCCCAAGCAGCTGCTGAACCTGAGCGGCAGGGATCTCATGCTGAACGAGACCTTTGACCGGATGGCGCGGCTGATCCCGCGGGACCGCATTTTCATCGTCACCAGCGCGCTGCAGCTCGAGGGGGTCCTGGCGGGCTGCGGGGACCGAACGGACCGCTCCCACATCCTGGTGGAGCCCTCGCCCCGGAACACGGCGGCCTGCATCGGCTACGCGGCAGCCGTCCTTTCGGCGCGGTACGGGGACGGGCTGATGCTGATCACCCCTTCCGATCACTATATCGAGGACATTCCCCGCCTGACCTCCGTCTGGGAAACGGCTTTCCGCGCCGCGGAGGACGGGGAGCATCTGGTGACCATCGGCATCAGGCCCGCGTATCCGGCCACCGGCTACGGCTACATCCGCTATGACACCACCGGAGAGACCGATGTCCGCACCGTCTTCTCCTTCCGTGAGAAGCCCGATCCGGAAACCGCGCGGTCCTATCTCGAGAGCGGCGGATACGCCTGGAACAGCGGCATGTTCATCTGGCGCACCGATACGATCCTCCGGAAACTGCTTGAGTTCGCGCCCGACATGCACGGCGCGCTGCAGAAGATCGGCGAAGCGGCGGGCACGCCCGAAGAGACGGACGTTGTGGAACAGGTGTACGGCGGCATCCGCTCCATCTCCATCGATTACGCGGTCATGGAGCCCGCCGCGGCGCGGGGCGAGGTGCTGATGGTGCCCGGCGACTTCGGGTGGAACGACGTGGGCAGCTGGGACGTGATGGATGTGCTGCACGCGCCGGACGCAGACGGGAACGTGCTGATGGGCGACACCGTCGCGCTGAACACCCGGGACTGCGTGATCGTGTCCCGGGACCGGCTGGTCTCTGCGGTGGACGTGGAGGGTCTCGTGATCGTCCAGACGCCCGACGCCGTGATGGTCTGCCGGAGGGACAAGGCGCAGAACGTGCGCGCCATCGTGGACGCGCTCCGGGAAGCCGGGCGCACCGAACTGCTGTGAAAGAGAGGACGCATACATGAAAAAAGCACTCATCACCGGCATCACAGGACAGGACGGCTCCTTCCTCGCGGAATTCCTGCTGGACAAGGGATATGAGGTCCACGGGATCGTGCGCCGGGCTTCCACCGTCAACACCGAGCGCATCGATCCGCTGCTGAAGGCCGGAAAGGTCCGCCTGCACGACGGCGACCTGACCGACGCGGCGGCGCTCATCCGCATCGTGGGCGAGGTCCGCCCGGACGAGCTCTACAATCTGGCCGCTCAGAGCCACGTCGGCGTGTCGTTCGACGCGGCGGAATACACCGGCGACGTGGACGCCCTGGGCGTGCTGCGGCTGCTGGAGGCGGTCCATATCACCGGCCAGGACAGGACCTGCCGCGTGTACCAGGCCTCGACCTCCGAACTCTACGGCAAGGTGGAAGCCTGCCCCCAGGACGAGAACACGCCCTTCCACCCCTACAGCCCCTACGCCATCGCCAAGCAGTACGGCTTCTGGATGATGCGGCAGTACCGGGAGGCCTATGGGGTCTTCGCCTGCAACGGCATCCTCTTCAACCACGAGTCGGAACGCCGGGGCGAGACCTTTGTCACCCGCAAGATCACCCGGGCGGCGGGGCGCATCGCCTGCGGCCTGCAGGATCACCTGGAACTGGGCAACCTGGATTCCCTCCGGGACTGGGGCTACGCAAAGGACTATGTGGAGTGCATGTGGCTGATGCTGCAGCAGGACGAGCCGGACGACTATGTGGTGGCCACGGGCGTTCAGCACACCGTCCGGGAGTTCTGCACCCTGGCCTTCGCCCACGACGGCATCGAGCTGGAATGGCGGGGCAGCGGCCTGGAGGAAAAGGGCTACGACCGCGCCACCGGGAAAATGCTGGTGTGCGTGAATCCGCAGTGGTACAGGCCGACCGACGTGGTGAATCTCTGGGGGAACCCCGCCAAAGCGAAGGAAAAGCTGGGCTGGGACCCACAGCAGACCAGTTATGAGCAGCTCTGCGCCCTGATGGCCGAGCACGACCTGCGGCTGGCCCGCGAGGAGGCCGGGCTGTGAGCGCCCCGCGTGTGCTGATCGTCGGCGCCGGCGGTTTTGTCGGCCCCTACCTGGCGCGCGAGTTCATCGCCGCGGGATACCGGGTTGACGGCGCGGATCTGCATCCCTCCCCCGCACTGCCCGAAGGCGTCGCCTTTCACGCGCTGGATCTGCTGGACGCGACTTCAGTGCGTGAGCTGTTGGCCGCGTGTGAGCCGGACATCGTGGTGAATCTTGCGGGATTCAGCAGCGTGGGGCTCTCCTGGCGGGAGCCCCGGACGGCGTTCGCGGTCAATGTGGACGGCGCGCTGGACCTGCTGGAGGCGGTGCGGCTCTGTGACAAGCAGCCCCGTCTGCTGCTGGTCGGCTCGAGCGAGGAATACGCGGCTGCCGATCACGCTCTTTCCGAGGAGGACCCGCTGGACGCGCAGTCCCCCTACGGTCTCTCCAAGCTGACCCAGGAGCGGCTGGCAGGCATGTGGCGCGATCACTACGGCGTGCAGGCCGTCTGCGTTCGCGCGTTCAACCACACCGGCCCCGGGCAGACCGACCGTTTTGTGCTGCCCTCCTTCGCGCGGCAGGCGGCCCGCATCGCGCTGGGGCTGGATGAGCCCGTCATCCGGGTGGGCAACATCGGCGTCCGCCGCGATTTCTCGCATGTGGAGGACGTGGTCCGCGCGTATCGGCTGATCGCGGAGCGCGGCGACTGCAGTAAGATCTACAACGTGGGCTCCGGGCGTGCGGATCCGCTGGCCGCGCATCTGCAGACCCTCATCGGCATGACCGGGAAGGACGTGCGGGTGGAGGTGGACCCGGCCCGCGTCCGCAAGGAGGACAACCCGCTGATCCTCTGTGACAACAGCCGCCTGCGCGGCGAGCTGGGCTGGGAGCCGCGCAAGTCCGTGGACGACGCACTGCGGGAGCTTTACGAAGGCTTTCTGCGCACCGGGGAGGCGAGCCGATGAGCGCGGGTCCTCTGAAACGCCGTTTCCGCCGCGCCGCGGAGCAGATCATCATCCGCGTCGCGCCGCTGACGCACCTGATCCCCGAGCGTCTTCGCCACGGCGTCCGCGACGGGCTGCTGAAGATCACGGGCATCAGCAAGGGCAAAACGCCCCGCCGGCCTCCCCTGCCCTTCGAGCCCGGCCGGGATCCCGCGGGGATCAACCTATTCGGCTTCTTCAAGGCGCAGAACGGGCTGGCCCAGGGGCTGAAGCTCTATGCCCGGGCCATCGAGGAAGCCGGGATCTGCCACCGCTTTCTGAACACGGATTTCCTCTACTGGCTCCCACAGAACGACACCGACTGGGACGAAAAGCTTTCAGGCAAGGCCGAATTCGCCGTCAACGTGGTGCACATCAACCCGGATCAATGGGTGGAAGCATGCAACAACTTCCCCATCGAGACCTTTGACGGGCGGTACAACATCGGAGTGTGGCTGTGGGAGCTGGAAACGATCCCGGCCTCCTGGTGCGATCAGCTGAAGTATGTGGACGAGCTGTGGGCCCCCTCTACCTTCATCGCGGAGGCCCTGCGCAGGATCACGGACAAGCCCGTCATCTTCATGCCCTACGGCATCGAGGCGCCGACGGAGGAGGGGCTGAGCCGGGCGGACTTCGGGCTCCCGGAGGACGCCTTCCTGGCGCTGATCATGTTTGACTCGAATTCCTACGCCAGCCGGAAGAACCCGGCCGGGGCAATCGAAGCCTTCCTGCGGGCATTCGGACCGGAAGATGCCGGCGCCAAGCTGGTCATCAAGGTCAACCATCCCAAGGAGGAGGACCTGAAGGCCATCCGCCGGGCCATGGGCGACGAAAGCCGGTACATCCTGATCGACGAGACGCTCAGCAAGCGACGGCTCAACCGGCTGATCTCGCTGTGCGACGTGTTCGTCAGCCTGCACAGGGCCGAGGGTTTCGGTCTGGTGATGGGCGAGGCCATGGCGCTGGGCGTTCCGGTGGTGGCCACCGACTGGTCGGCCAACGTGGACTTCATGCCGCACGATGTCGCCTGCATGGTGGACGCGTCGCTGATCCCCGTCGACGGCAGCTATCAGTTTGACGACGGCAGCCAGCGCTGGGCCGATCCGGACCTTGATCAGGCCGCGGGATACCTGCGGAAGCTTCGCGGCGATCCGGCCTGGGCGAAGGAACTGGGGTTGAAAGGACAGGCGTTCATTCACGGCAGCTTCTCGGTGGCGAACACGGCGGAACGCATGAAGCAGCGCCTGGCCGCGATCCTCGAAACGGCATCCGACGGGAAAGGACAGGACGAATGAAGAAACTCACGGCGCGCATCGCCTCCGATACCGGCCTGCTGATCCTGGCGGGCCTGGTCGTGCTTGGCGCGCTCAGCCTGCTCTTCGGCTGGATCGTGAACGACAGCTGGTCTGTCAACCAGAACCAGTACAGCATCGAGACCGGCCAGACGCCGCTGCGGCCCCTGAACGCGGAGACCCCGGTCCGGCAGAGGATCCCAGGCATCACGGGGCAGGTGACGGACGTCACCTTCATCGCGGACCTGCAGGGCAGGCCCGCGGGCGATGTAACGCTCGCGATCATGCAGGGAGACAGCACCCTCGCCGTCATGGAGATGCCGCTCGACGGCGTGAGCAACGGCGGGGCCCTCACCTTCCGGCCGGACGAGCCGATTGCGGCCGACGGCGATCTCACGCTCGGGATCACGGTGCGGCAGACCGCCGGGGACGCGTCCTTCTCCCTGCGCTACGGCGATGCGGCCGAGATGGAGCGCTACGACGACACGATGCGAAATCCCGGCGGGCTGACGGTCGCAGGCAGCACGGTGGAGGGGCAGCTGGCCGTCACGCTTCGTTATGCCTCGCCCAGCGGGGCCATGCTCCTGTACTGGATCGCCGTGGGCGTGCTGGCGGCTGCCTGGATCGCGGTCGTGCTGCTGTACAAACGGAACCGGCGGCTGCAGCGGGTGACCTTCCTCTGGGTGCTGATGGAGGAGACCCGGCGCTACAAGTACCTGATCTCCCAGCTCGTGCTGCGGGACTTCAACCACAAATACCGCCAGAGCGTGCTGGGCGTGCTGTGGTCTTTCCTCAACCCGCTGCTGACCATGACGGTGCAGTACCTTGTCTTCTCCTATCTCTTCCACAACGCCATTGAGAACTTCCCGGTCTACCTGATGACCGGCATCGTGTTCTTCAACTTCTTCAACGAGGCCAGCACGCTCGCCATGCAGTCCGTCACCGGGAACGCGGGTCTCATCAAAAAGGTCTACATGCCCCGGTATATCTATCCGCTGAGCAAGGTGCTGTTCGCCCTGCTGAACGTGACCATCACGCTGATCCCCCTCTTTGTGATGATCCTCATCACGGGGGTGCCGGTGACGCGGGCGGCGCTGCTGCTCCCCCTGCCTCTGCTGGGGATCGCGTGCTTTGCGCTGGGGCTGGGCATGATCCTGGCCACCATGAACGTGTTCTTCCGGGACACGGCCTTCCTGTGGAATATCGTGGTGCTGCTGTGGACCTATATGACCCCGCTGTTCTATCCGGAGAGCATCATCCCCGCTTCGTGGCTGCGGTTCTATCACCTGAACCCCATGTACCAGTTCATCTATTTCATCCGCTGCATCCTGCTGCAGGGGGTCACGCCCCAGCCGCGCACCTACCTGATCTGCCTGCTGTACGCGGCCGTTCCGCTGCTGCTGGGCTTCCTCGTCTTCCGCAAAAAGCAGAATGACTTCATCTACTATCTGTGAGGGGGCTGCGCCATGGCACAGGAAGTCATGATCCGGGTGAATGACCTCGGCGTCAGCTACCGCATGGATCTGAACAAGAACACCAACTTGAAGGAATGGGTCATCCATGCCCTGAAGCGGCAGAACCAGTACAGGATCTTCTGGGCGCTGCGCCACGTGAGCTTTGAGGTATACCGGGGCGAGGTGCTCGGGGTCATCGGCCACAACGGAGCGGGCAAATCCACCCTGCTGAAGGTGATCTCCGGCATCCTCAAGCCGACAGAGGGCGACGTGCAGCGGGGCGGGCGCATCGTGCCCATGCTGGAGCTGGGCAGCGGCTTCGACATGGACCTGACCGGCCGGGAGAACATCTACCTGAACGGAGCGATCCTCGGCTACACCAAGGCCCAGCTGGACGAGCGCCGGGACGCCATCATCGCCTACAGCGAGCTGGGCGATTTCATCAACATGCCGCTGAAGACCTACTCTTCGGGCATGCTGTCCCGGCTGGCCTTCTCCATCGCCTCGGTGATCGAGCCGGAGGTGCTGATCGTCGACGAGATCCTGGCCGTGGGCGACGAAAGCTTTCAGAAGAAGAGCCGCGCCCGCATGATGGAGCTGATGTCCGGCGGCACCACCGTCCTCTACGTGTCCCACAACATCGGTCAGATCCGCGAGATGTGCAGGCGGGTGCTGTGGCTCGAGCACGGAGAGATCCAGCGGTACGGCGATGTGACCGGGGTCTGCGACGCGTACCAGAAGGGCATATGATCCCCCGCTTTCCCGTTGTGGTCCGATCCTCATTGTGATATAATCATCGCGATCCACCACCCCACCGACATCAGCAAAGGAGCGATCCCAATGACGGCATTCATGGACAAGGATTTCCTGCTCTCCACCCCCGCCGCGCGCAGGCTCTTCCACGAGTCCGCGGAAGACTGCCCGATCATCGACTATCACTGCCACCTGAGCCCGAAGGAGATCTGGGAAGACGTCCGGTATGACAATATCACCCAGGTCTGGCTGGGCGGCGATCACTACAAGTGGCGGCTGATGCGCTGCGCGGGTGTGGACGAGAAGTACATCACCGGGGATGCCGGCGACTACGAGAAGTTCTGCAAGTGGGCCGAGGTGCTCGGCAAGGCCATCGGCAACCCCCTGTATCACTGGAGCCATCTGGAGCTGCAGCGGTTCTTCGGCTGGCATGGCGCGCTGAGCGCGAAGACGGCGGACGAGGTCTGGAAGGTGACGGGCGAGAAACTGCACGAAGCCGGCTTCAGCGCCCGGGGCCTGATCATGAAGAGCAATGTGGAGATCATCTGCACCACCGACGATCCCGTGGACAGCCTCGAATACCATGAAAAGCTGGCCGCGGACGCCTCCTTCCCGGTGACGGTGCTGCCCGCCTGGCGTCCCGACAAGGCCATGAACATCGAGAAGGCGGCCTGGAAGGATTACATCGCGCAGCTGGAGCGGGTCTCCGACATGACCATTCCCTCCTTTGAAGCGCTGAAAGTGGCGCTGGTGCACCGCATGGACTTCTTCGCCGCCCACGGCTGTACCCTCTCCGACCACGCGCTGAACTACGTCATGGACGCCCCGGCCTCCGAGGAGGCGGTGGAGGCCATCATGCGGAAGCGTCTGGCGGGCCATCCCGTCAGCGCGCCGGAAGAAGCCCAGTTCAAGTATGCCTTCATGACCTTCGTCGCCGGAGAATACGCCCGCCGCGGCTGGGCCATGCAGCTGCACTACGGATGCCGCCGCGACAACAATCACACCATGTTCGCCCGGCTCGGCCCGGACACCGGCTATGACTGCATCGACAACTATGCCCCCTCCGCCCAGACCGCGGCCTTCCTCGGCGCGCTGGAGCAGGCCGGGAGCCTCCCCCGCACGATCCTGTACAGCCTGAACCCCAACGACAACCAGGCCATCGACACCATCTGCGGCTGCTTCCAGTCCTCCGAGGCCGTGTCGAAGATACAGCACGGCTCGGCCTGGTGGTTCAACGACCATTTCCAGGGCATGACGGATCAACTGACCAGCCTGGCGAACCTGGGCTATCTGGCGGGCTTCGTGGGCATGCTGACCGACAGCCGCTCCTTCCTGAGCTACCCGCGCCACGAATACTTCCGGCGCATCCTCTGCCGCCTGCTGGGCGAATGGGTGGAGGACGGCCGCTTCCCGGAGGACTATGAGCTGCTGGGCGAGATCGTCCGCGGCATCAGCTACGGGAACGCGAAGCGGTATTTCGCATTCAAAACCAAGTGAACCGGAGGTCCCATGCTGAGATTCCCCTGCCTGGTGCTGGACCACGATGACACCGTGGTGAACTCCACCGCCACCATCCACTACCCCGCCTATCTGGAGGCCATCCGCCGCATGGGCCGGACCACCGACCTGACCCTGGAGGGTTATTTCCGGGTGAACTTCGATCCCGGCTTCGTGCGGTTCATGCAGGAGCGCCACGAATTCACCGACGAGGATTTCGCGCAGGAGTATGAGATCTGGCAGGAGTGTGTCCGCCGCACGGTGCCGAAGGTGTATCCGGGGATGGACGCGGTGATCCGGCGTCAGGTCGCGGAGGGCGGCACGGTCTGCGTGGTCTCCCACTCCGTGGATGTCAACATCCGACGGGATTACCGGGAGAACGGCCTTCCCGAGCCCACGCTCATCTACGGGTGGGAACAGCCGAGGGAGCTGCGCAAGCCGAGTCCCCATCCCCTGTACGAGATCATGCGGCAGCTGAAGCTGCAGCCGCAGGAGCTCCTGGTGGTGGACGATCTGAAGCCCGGCCTGGACATGGCAACGGCGGCCGGTGTTCCCTTCGCCGCCGCGCTGTGGGCCCACCGTATCCCGGAGATCCACGCCCACATGCACCGGGCCTGCGAAAACTGCTTCAATACCCCCAGACAGCTGGAGACTTGGCTGTTCGGCGCGTAAACCGATCCGGGGGACGCTTTCCCTTGCGGAGCGTCCCCCTTTGCTTTCCCGGTTCGGCCGCGCGCCGTACCGCCGGTTCTGGACCCATTCAAACAGGAGCTGGTCTCATGCGTCAAAACACACGCTGCGTTCTCTTTGATCTCTACGGCACCCTGGTCGACATCCGCACGGATGAGGAGGATCCCGCGGTCTGGCAGGCCATGGCGTGGGAGTTGAGCCTGCGGGGCAAGGCCTGGACGCCCGATGCCCTCCGGATCGCCTATGACGGCGCCTGCAGACGGGAAGAGGCGCGGATGCGGAAGGACGGTCCGCTGCCGGAGATCGACATCCTGCGGGTGTGGTCGGCGCTGGCGGACACGGACACGGAGCAGGCGGCGGTCATCGCGCGCACCTTCCGGGCGATGACGCTGCGGAGGCTGCGGCTCTTCCCCGGCGCGAAGGAGACGCTGGAAGCCCTGTCGAGGCGGGGCATCGCGGTGTGCCTGCTGAGCAACGCGCAGGCCGCTTTCACCCGGCCCGAGCTCCGGCTGCTGGGGATCGAGGCGTGCTTCGACCGCCTCTGGCTCTCCAGCGATCTGGGCATGAAAAAACCCGCTCCCCAGCTTTTCCGGCTGCCGGAGCGGGACGGGTTCAAGGCGGACGGATGCGTGATGGTGGGCAACGACGACGTCTGTGACTGCGGCGGCGCTGCGGCGGTGGGCATGCGGAGCCTGTACATCCACACGGAGCAGTCCCCGGCAAGGCCCGATCATCTGCCCGACGGGTGCAGGGAGATCCCTTCCGTCGGGGATGTGCCTGATGCTATCTGAGCAGCGCGGCCTCCCACTCAGCCTGCCGGAAGCCCACCAGCACGGTGTCCCCGTCCACAAGGATCGGGCGCTTCACCAGCATGCCGTCGGTGGCCAGGAGGGCCAGCTGCTCCTCCTCGCTCATCCCGGGCAGACGCTCGGCGAGTTTCAGATCGCGGTACAGCATTCCGCTGGTGTTGAAGAAGCGGCGCAGAGGCAGGCCGCTTTTTGCTGCCAGGATCTCAGTTCGTCCGCCGTGGGGTTCTCGGTTTTGATGGGGCGCTCGTCGAAGGCGACGGCATGGCCCGTCAGCCATTCACGGGCCTTCCGGCAGGTGGTGCAGCGGTCATAGCAGATGAATTGCATGCGGCTCCTCCTTCACGCCTGTTCCTTCAGCTTTTCAATGGCGGCGATCCGCTGGCTGAGGGTGGGGTGCGAATACTCCAGCTTGACCAGCAGCGGCGCCGGGGACAGATCCGAGAGATTCTCGCGGCTCAGCTTCTTCAGCGCGCCGACCAGCGCGTCGCCGTAGCCCTCCTTCACCGCCTGGGCGTCGGCGCCGTACTCGGCTTTGCGGGAGCGCCAGTTGGTCAGCAGACCGTAGAGGGGCATGATCAGCGAGAACTCCACCGACATGATGAGAAGGACGGCAAAGGCGTAATTGATCCCCTTGAAGCCGAATTCCGTGAAGAAGGCCGGCGTGCGCAGGGTCCACCAGGCGAGCACCGCCAGGATCGCCATCTGCACGAAATTGAGGATCTGGTTCTTCAGGGTGTCCTTGTGCAGACCGTGGCCCATCTCGTGGGCGAAGACCGCGCAGATCTCATCGGGGGTCATGGCCTCCACCAGCGTGTCATACAGAACGATGGTCTTCATCTTGCCGAAGCCGGTGAAGTACGCGTTGGACTTGGTGGTGCGGCGGGAGGCGTCCATCACCTGGATGGCGCGGACCCGGAACCCGTGCTTCTCCAGCAGGGCGGTCAGCTTGTCCTTCAGCTCGCCGTCCTCCAGGGGGGTGAACTTGTTGAAGATGCGGCTGAGATACGGGAACAGAAAACTGATCAGCAGGGCAAAGATGAACAAGGCGATGGCAAAGGCCGCGATGACCCCGTCCCCCAGCCAGCCGTGCAGGCCGCCCAGAAGGCAGGCGATGCCCACGCTCAGGATCAGCCCGATGATGAACTCCTTCACCCGGTCGGCCCAGAAGGTCTTCTTCGTGGAGCGGTTGAAACCGTACTTCTCCTCAATCACCATGGTGTCGTGCCAGGTGAAGGGAATGGCCGCCAGGTCGGCCAGGGCGCCGAAGAGCACCACGGCGAAGATCTGTGCGAACCATTCGTCCGGGAACAGGCCCGCGAACCACGCGTAGGCGTCGGTGGCCAGCAGGGCCAGCTGGACCGCAAAGGCGCAGGTGTCGGCCAGGAGGCTGTGGGAAAGCTTTTCCGACTGGTATGCGCTCCACTTCGCGTAGGTCCCGGCGTCATACACGTCCGCGACGTTGGCCGGCACGGGATTCCGCCTGGAGCGCGCCTGAAGGCGGTTGAGCCAGACCTTGTAGAGGAACGTCAGGCAAAACACGGACAGAACAAGGACTTTCATATCTGCGGCCTCCTTTGTCATGTCGCTCGGCCTTTATCACATGGGAGCGGCGTTCAGTCCTCGAAGGGGACGCTGGACCGCTCGGCGTTGAGCAGGGCCTGTTCGGGATCGACGCGCAAGCCCCGCTCCTCCCGCTGCCGGATCTGCAGCTGTTTCGTGTGGATATAGGCGATGTTGGGCGGCGTGGCCTTGGCCGTGGACACCGCCAGGATGACCCGCCCGGACTGGGAGGCGCGAAGCCGCAGCCGCACCAGGATGTTCCCGTGCTGGCGGCACTTTGCCAGGCCGATGTACTTGTCCGCGGCCTGGGGCACGTACCCGGCCTCCTCCACCTCGCAGGGCCTGCCGCAGGTGGGGCACTTGGGCTGCCGCGCCGTTTCGCTGTCCATGGCCAGGCGAAGGGAGTCGAAGGCCTCCCCTTTCACGCGGCCGTGATTCACGTCGGGATGGATCAGCTGCTTGGGCTGCCGGGCGTATTCCGCCGTGTTGGCGATATCCGGCACCTTCTGCCAGACGAGGGCTGTGTAGTAGGCGTCGTGCAGGGCGTTGTGGAAGTCGCGGCCCTCCTCGGGCCGGATCTCCATCAGTTCCATGGCCGGCTGCAGGCCCATGCGGTTCTTCAGCTTGAAGGCATCGGAGAACTGGTGCTGGATGTCGCACAGGGGCGGCATATCGGGGTGACAGTCGAAGAAGTCGAGGTTCTGCTGCAGGACGCTGACGTCGTCGCTCCCCCAGGTCAGGAAGAGGAAGTCGTCGCCCTCCTGCCGGCACCAGGCCATGAAGCGCTCCATGGCCTCGTTGAACAGCGGCGCGTCGGCCAGTTCATCCGGGCCGAGGTGTGTCATCCGCTGGATGCGGGGATGGATGCGCAGATAGCAGCTGGGATGGATCAGCACCGAGATGCTGTCGATGACGCGGCGCTCGCTGTCGAGCTTCACCGCGCCGATCTGGATCATTTCGAAGATCAGCCGGTCGCCCACCTCCCGGTACACCCGGTTCTGGTGGTTCAGCGGCTGGTTCCATTCAAGGTCGACCACGATATAGTGCATGGGATCTCATTCCTTTATACAGGGCAGCGGATCGGTGCCGCATTCGCACATCGGTCCGCGGTGATTCACGGTTCACGCGCCGCGCTTTTTCCGGCGAGATGGCCGGTGGAGAAGGCAATCTGCAGGTTGTAGCCTCCGGTGTGAGCGTCCACATCCAGGAGCTCTCCGGCAAACCAGAGGCCCGGCAGGCGCTTCGATTCCATAGTGCCGGGATGGACGTCGCGCACGCTCACGCCGCCGCGGGTGATGATGGCTTCCTCCATCGGCCGCAGCGCTTTCAGGGTGACGGGCAGGTTCTTCAGGGTCTCGCACAGTTTCAGCCGGTCCGCCCGGCTGACCGTGGCGCAGGTCTGCCCCGCGTCCACGCCGCAGAGAGAGGGGAACAGCGCCGCAAAGGAAGCGGGCAGCAGCCCGGGCATCACGCCGGAAAGCCGCTTGCGGGGAGCGGCCGCCAGATCCCTTTGCAGACGGGCGTCCACCTGTTCCGGCGTCAGGCCCGGCTTCAGGTCCAGGGATACGCGGCAGTCCGACCAGTCATCCGGCAGATGGCAGCTCATCTCCAGCACCAGCGGGCCGGAGATGCCGAAGTGGGTGAAGAGCATCTCCCCCAGTTCGGTATAGAGGACGCGCTTTTTCTCCTTCAGGGTCAGCCGCACGTTTTTCAGCGACAGGCCCTGCAGGCGCGCGGGCCATTCATCCGCCGTTTCCAGGGCGGAGAGGGACGGGCGGCAGGCGGTGACAGTGTGGCCGGTGCTCTCCGCCATGCGGTGGCCGCCGCCGTCGGAGCCGGTGGCCGGAACAGTCAGGCCTCCCGTGCAGAGGATGACGCCGTCGGCACGCAGGGTCTCGCCGTCGGCGGTCTCGACGCCGGCGCAGCGGCCGCTCTCCGTCAGCAGGCGGCGGACCCGGGTGTTCAGCCTGAGCCGGACACCGCGTTCGGACATGGCGCGCAGGAGCGCCTTCGTGACGTCGCTGGCCTTCTCGCTGGCCGGGAAGACGCGCCGTCCCCGCTGCACGACCACAGGGCATCCCTCGGCCTCGAGGAAGGCCATCATGTCCTTCGGGGCGAAGTCAGACAGGGCGGCGTAAAGGAAGCGGGGATTCCGCGGCACCTCGCGCAGGAAATCATCGATCTCACAGTCGTTGGTGACATTGCAGCGGCCCTTGCCTGTGATGTACAGCTTCTTCCCGGCTTTCTCGTTGCGCTCGAGCAGGATCACGGAAGCGCCGGCCTCAGCCGCGGAGACGGCGGCCATCATCCCCGCCGCGCCCGCTCCGATCACCAGGATCTCACGCATCGCTGTTTCCCTCCGGAAGATAGACGGCGTAGGTGTCCCAGATGGCTTCCAGCTGCCGGAAGTGCTCCGCGAGGGCTTCCCGCTTGCGCAGCCCCAGCGCCACCAGCAGTGCGTTGATCACCGCCATCGGGCCGATCAGAGAATCCACGAAGGACGCCATCTCGGTGCGCGCGGTCAGCGACGCGTCGGCCACCTCGCACAGGGGCGACATGGGGCCGTCGGTGATGGCCACCACCTGCGCGCCCGTCCGCTTGGCAAAGCGCATGGCTTCCAGCGTGCGGGTGGAGTAGCGGGGGAAGGAGATGCCGACGATCAGGTCCCCGGCCTTCATGCGGGAGATGTCCTCAAACACGTCGGAAGAGCCGGAGGAGACCAGATGCACGTCCTCAAAGATATAGTTGAGGTAGTAGCCCATGAACTGGGCCAGCGGCGCCGCGGAGCGCAGCCCCATCACATAGATGGTCCCGGCGGAAAGGATGCGGTTCACCACATCGGCGAAGGTGGCGGCGTCCAGCTCGTCCCGGGTGGTGCGGAGGTTCTGGATGTCGCTCTTCATGACCACGGACAGGGCATCCTCCGGCTGCAGATCCTCCGCCATGCGGATGCGCTGCCCCGCGGTCAGGCGGTGGCTCACCAGCTCCTGCATGGCGCGCTGCAGCTGCGGATAGCCGTCATAGCCCAGTGCGGAGGCAAAGCGCACCACTGTGGATTCGCTGACCCCCACGCACTCCCCCAGTCGGCTGGCGGTCATGCGGACAGCCGTGTCGTAGTGTTCCTCGATATAGGCCGCCAGCTTGCGGTGGCTCTTGCTCAGGCGGTGACCCGTCCTGTTCAGCTGCTGAATCAGAATCGCCATCTCGCGCTCCTTCTGCCCGCCGTCCGATCGGCAGGCACCGTCCGGTATTATAGTAGAAGCGGGAGAAATATGCAAGAGCAAGGACAATACTTGCAAAAACGTGAAGGACCGGTCGGGCGGCGAATACAAAAAACCGGGGATGCCGCTGCGGGATCCCCGGTCGGGTCCGGATGCGTTCGTCAGAAGCCGAGGCTTTCCCCGCACAGCACCACGTGGATGCGTCCGGCGTGCCGGGAGAAGCGCGTGATGAGGAACTGGCAGCAGATGGTATCGGGCGATTTGCAGTCCATGCAGCACCCGGTCTTCGTGCACGGGGTGTTCGTGCCGATGCGGACCGCGTTGATGGGGGCCGCCACATTGCGGGCCCGCTTCATGGCGCTGTCCAGATCGGGGGTCACCTTGTTCATGCCGACGATGAACAGCACCTTGCGGGGGCCCTGGGCAATGGCGGACACGCGGTTGGCGTTGCCGTCGATGTTCACAAGGATGCCGTCCTGGGTCATGGCGTTGGCGCTGGTGAGGAACACGTCCGCGTCGTAGGCCGCCAGCATGGCGGCGCGCTTGTCCTCGTAAACGTCCCGGTCGATGAAACTGTAGTTCCCGTCCTTCAGCGCCTGCACCAGACCGATCTCGTGGGCCGAGGCCGCGCCGCCCATGGTCACGGAAGATCCCTCGGGGATCAGGGAGAGGGCCGTTTTCAGGGCATCCTCTGCGGTGGGCGCGTAGGATCCGGTCATGTTGCGGCTCTCCAGTCCCTTGATGACCTTCGCCGCCAGGAGTTCGCTGCGTTTCGCTTCGTGCTGATTCATCGTCATGTGTCCTCCTCTGTCTGTTCGGTCATTTGACGGCCTCCTGCCGCTCAAGGGCCGACTTCGCCTGTCCGGCCTTCCTGTACTCGTTGCGGATCGCCAGCACCAGCATCATCAGGATCGTGCCCACATAGGGGAAAGCAGCCGTCAGGGTGGAATCCACCACGCCGGCCACCTGCAGACGCGTGCTCACCGTGTCGACCAGGCCGAAGAAGAGCGCGGCGCACGTCACCAGCAGCGGGTTGGACCGGCCGAAGATCACGCAGGCCACCGCCACATAGCCGCGGGAGCCGGAGATCCCCTCCGTGAAGCTGTGGACATAGTTCAGAAGATACGCGCCGGAAAGCCCGCAGAAAGCGCCGCAGAGCAGGGACGCGACCAGCTTCATCCGGTCGGGGCTGCGGCCGACGGAGCGCAGGGACTCCGGCTTTTCGCCCGCGGCGCGGAGCCAGAAGCCGTGCCGGGTGCTGTACAGGAACGCCTGGCAGACCGCCACCAGCGCCAGACTGACGGGCACGAGGATCGAAACACTGACCGCCGCGCCGGCGTTCCCGCCGAAGCTGATGGACGGGATCGCCATGCCGCTGCCCATATCGAGGTGCAGACCGTCAGCCGCCGGGGGCAGATTGCGGTACAGGAACGTGCTCAGTGCCACGAGGAACAGGTTCAGCGTCACACCGATCACGAACTCATCGCTCTTGAGCGGGACCACCATGACGGCATAGAACAGGCCCAGCAGCAGGCCCGTCAGCAGGCCCGCCAGGAGACCCAGGATCCAGGAACCCGTCAGCCAGCTGACCACGCCGGCCGCAAAGGCGCTTGCGGTGATCATGCCGTCCAGGCCGATGTTCATCATGCCGGCCTGTTCCGTCATGAGGCAGCCCAGTCCCGCCAGGATCACGATGGTCGCCGTGCCGAGGGTGCTCATCAGGCTGGAGAAGCTGACCAGATCAGAGAACTGGATCATGCCCGCTTCACCTCCTCACGGCGGGGATGACGGCGCGCCCGCCACACCTGGAATCGCTGGATCAGGCCCTGCTCGGCCGCCATGAAGAAAATGATGATGGACTGGATCACCTGAATGATCTCGATGGGTATGCCGGCGGAGGACTGGATCTTGATGGCTCCGGCCTTCAGGATGCCGAAGAAGAAGCTCATCAGGATGATGCCCAGCGGCTTGTAGCGCATGATCATGGCCACGAGCATGCCATCCCAGTAGAAGTCGGTGGACAGGTCCACCCCGTAGCGATGCTTCCAGCCGAAGACCTCCAGCATGCCCACCGCGCCGCACATGGCGCCGGAGATCAGCATGCCCGCGACCGCCAGCTTTCCGTCCTTCAGGCCGCTGAACTTCGCGAAGCGGCTGTTCTGGCCGGTCATGCGCATCTCGTAGCCCCAGCTGCTGCGGTTCATGATGTACCAGACCAGGAGCGTGATCCCGGCCACGATGAACACGGCCTGCGAGAGATTGCTGGGCGTGAAGAAGCGGGTGAAGTTGAGATCGCCGAGGATCACCGCGGTCTGGGATCCCTTGCCGGGGGCCTTCAGGGGGCCGTTTGCCATATAGGTGCAGAAATAGAGGGCGACGGAATTCAGCAGGATGGTGGTGACCACCTCGCTGATGTTCAGTTTGATCTTCATCAGCGCCGGGATCAGGGCGAAGATCATGCCCGCCAGCACCGCCGCGATCAGGCAGACCGCCGTGATCAGCCACACCGGCCATCCCGCCGTGAAAGGCAGAAGGGTGGTCATCTGCGCCCCCAGGAAGGCCGCGACCAGGGCTCCCAGCAGCATCTGGCCCTGACCGCCGACGTTGAAGAGCCCCGCGTCGGACGCCACGGCCGTGGCCAGACCGGTGATCATGAGCAGAGAAGCCCGGTACAGCGTGTTCCCCAGCCCGGAATTCCGCAGGATGGTGTCCGGGGCCCACTTGTCGCCCAGGGCTCCTTCGATCATGGCGCGGTACCCGGCGATGGGATCGTGGCCCGTGGCAAGCATCAGCAGCGCTCCCACGCCAAGGCCCAGCAATATGCTGATCAGCAGGCTCAGCATATAGATGCCTCTCTCCCGCCACTTCATGCTTCATCACCTCGCTCGCCGTTTCCGGTTTTGCCGGGCTTTTTGTCCTTGTCCGACTTCCTGCGGTTCTTTTCCCTGTCGGACTTTTTGTGCTTCTTATCCTTCTTTTTGCCGGACTTCTTGTCCTTGTCCGACTTTTTGTGCTTCTTGTCCTTGTCGGACTTTTTGTGCTTCTTGTCCTTCTTTTTGCCGGGCTTTTCATCCTTTTCCGACTTCTTGTGTTTCTTGTCCTTGTCCGGCTTTTTATGCTTCCTGTCCTTCTTCGACTTCTTGTGCTTTTTCTTCCCGCAGGGATCGCCTTCGCCGCCTTCGGGCTGATCCGACTCTTCGGGCGTATCGTCGGGCGCCGGCACGCTGCGCGGCTCTGTCCCGTTCTCCCAGACCGGTTCGGGCGCTTCGGGCTTCGTCTCCCGCACCGCGCCCATCATGCAGCTTCCTACCTCTTCACGGGTGGCTGTCGCCGGATCGAACTCGCCGGTGACCTGTCCCTCGTAGATCGTCAGCATCCGGTCGGAGAGCCGGAAGAGCTCGTCCAGGTCGGCGCTGATCAGCAGGATCGCACAGCCCTCGTTCCGTTTGTCCATGATGTGCTGATGGATGAAATCCATGGCGCCGATGTCCACACCGCGGGTGGGCTGGGCGATCACCAGGGCGCCTGTGTCGAAGGAGAATTCCCGGGCCAGCACCACTTTCTGCATGTTGCCGCCGGAAAGGGATCCGACGGCCGTATCCAGGCCGCCGCTTCGGATATCGAAGCTCTCTGCCAGCCCGGCGGCATACTGCTTTGCCCTGCGCTTGCGGCGGTGGATGCCGAGAAGGGCATACGGCTTTCTGCGCTCTTTCCCGATGATCAGATTGTCGGTGATGTCCGCCTGCGGGGACACGCCGGTGCTCAATCTGTCCTCCGGCACATGGCTCAGGCCGAGCGAGCGGATCTCGCCGGGGCGCATCCCGCGCACGGATCTGCCGAAGACCGTGACGTCGCCGCCCAGGATGGGGCGCATGCCCGTGATGGCCTCCGCCAGCTCGCTCTGGCCGTTGCCCTCCACGCCGGCGATCCCCACGATCTCGCCCCGGCGGACATCCAGGCTCATCCCGCGCACGGCCGGCAGACCGCGGTTGTTCTCCGCCCAGAGATCCCGCACGGAGATCGCAATCTCGTCAGCCGCGGCTCTCTTCCTGGTCAAAGGCTCCAGCAGGACATCACGGCCGACCATCAGGGACGCGAGGATGCGCTCGTTGACCTCGGAGGTCTGATAGACTCCCTCCAGCCGGCCCCGGCGCATGACGCCCACGCGGTCGGAGATGGCCATCACCTCGCCCAGCTTGTGGGTGATGATGATGACGGTCATGCCCCGTTCCCGGACGACCCTGCGAATGACCTCGAAGAGCTCGTCCGTTTCCTGCGGGGTCAGCACGGCGGTGGGCTCATCGAGGATCAGGATATCCGCGCCGCGGTGCAGGGTCTTCAGGATCTCCACGCGCTGCTGCTGGCCGACGCTCAGGTTGCGCACGGGCTCTGCGGCGGGCACCTGCAGCCCGTACTCCGCCACCAGCTGCTCCGTGATGCTCACGGCCTTCCGAAGCCTGCAGAAGGGTCCCCACCGGGGTTCATCCCCCAGGACGATATTCTGCGCGACCGAAAAGGAAGGCACCAGCATGAAGTGCTGATGCACCATGCCGATGCCCATGCCGATGGCCTGTGCGCTGGTCAGGGACTTCATCGTCTGTCCGCGCACGGTGAGGGTCCCGGAGGAGGGCGTGTTGATCCCGAAGAGGATGTTCATCAGCGTTGATTTGCCCGCTCCGTTCTCGCCGACGAGCGCAAAAACTTCACCGGGCATGATGTCCAGCGACACATCGTCGTTGGCCAGCACGCCCGGGAACTGCATCGATATATGGGAGAAAGAGACGATCGGTTCAGCCATACGGGACCCTCGCTTCTCTGTCAGACCCGGACCGCTCCGGCTGAGCGGAACGGTCCGGGCATGTCACGTCATTCGAAAGCGCTGGGGACCACGATGTCCCCGTCGATGATCTGCTGCCGGATGACCGCGATCTCGGCCTTCAGGGCGTCATCGACCTGCTGCGGCATGTCGTCGGTCCCGTAAGCAAGATCGATATAGCCGCTGGACATGGTCGCGGTGAAGACCTGACCGCCGCACCAGTAGGTATCGGGATCCGACACCATGTCGTAGATGGACTGGCCCACGCGCTTCACCATGGAGCAGGTGATGTGCTGGGGATCGATGTACTTCTGGTCGCCGTCCACGCCGATGGCCAGACGGTCCACCTCCTGCGCCGCGGCGAAAACACCCTCGCCGGTGCGGCCCGCGACCGCAAAGACCACGTCAGCGCCCATATCGTACAGGGAGCGGGCGCATTCCTTGCCCTTGGCAGGATCCTCATAGGTGTTGGCATACTGCTTCAGCACCCTGATCTCGGGGTTCTTGAACTTCGCGCCGGCCTCGTAGCCGATGATGAAGTCATTGATGGTGTCGCTGTCCTCGCCGCCCACCACGCCGATGATGCCGGTGGTGGAAAGGGACGCGGCCACATAGCCCGCCAGGAAGGAGCCTTCGTTCTGGGAGTAGGTGATGCAGACCAGATTATCGGGGATCACTTCCAGGGCATTGTCGATGAAAAGGAACTTCTTGTCGGGATAAGCGGCCAGCACGCCGTTCTCGTCCGCCAGATAGTCGTAGAACTGCCAGCCTACCGCGGCGATCACGTCATAACCCTCGGCGGCATCGTAGAGGGCCTGCTCATACATGGACGAGTCCTCACCGCACTCGATGCAGTTGATCACGGTGCCGTAATCAGTCTGCAGCCTCTGGATGCCCTCGTACGCGGAATCGTAGAAGGAGCGGTCGCCGAGCGTGCCGGCCACCACGATGCAGATCGAGGGAGTGGTCTTTGTCTCCGCCGATGCGCCGACCGCGCCAAGCAGCAGTGCAAGAGCGAACAGAAGGGAAAGGATGCGTTTCATTAGCAAGCACCTCCGTTGAGATTTCAGCCTCCCGGCCATCTTTGTTCATTTCGCGAATCGTCTTTCAAATCCTGCTGCAAAAAGAAGGATTTGCGGCCAAAATGATGAAATAACCGTTGTTATCGCATTCTGATCGTCGAGGTGGACAGACGATGGAACTCCTTTATGTCGATGCCTGCCCCCGCGGGGACGCGTCCCGCACCAAAGCCCTGGCCGAAGCGCTCTTGAAGGCGCTGCTCCGGGAGCATCCCGGGCTGACCGTGAACCGACACGTGCTGGCGGAGATGGGTCTGCGGGACATGAACGCCCGGCGCCTGACCGAGAAGGAAAGCCTGTGCGACCGCGCCGCCTGGGCCGATCCGATGCTCCGTGCCGGGGCGGAGTTCCGGCGGGCGGACGCGGTGCTGATCGCCGCCCCGTACTGGGACCTGTCCTTCCCCTCGGTGCTGAAGACCTGGGTGGAGAACATCTGGGTGCGCGGTCTGACATTCGTGTACCGGGAGGACCGCCCGGTGGGACTGGCCCGGGGGAAGGCCGCAGTCTATGTGACAACGGCCGGAAGCCATATGGCCGGGCACGACTGGGGCACCCTGTACATGGAAGATGTGCTGAAGACCCTCGGCATCCGCGATTTCCGCGCCGTCAGGGCCGAAGCCCTCGACCTGGACAGCAGCGATCCGGATGCCATTCTTGCCGAAGCCGCCCGGGACGCGGATGACGCGGGGCGATGGCTTGCCCGGCAGCTCAAGGAGGTTTGACCTGTGAGGATCATCGATATGCTCCGGAAGGAAGCCTTTTCGCTCTCATTCGAAGTGTTTCCGCCCAAGACGGACGCCAGCCTTGACACCGTGCGCAAAGCGACGGTCGAGGTCGCGGCGCTTCGCCCGGATTTTGTCTCCGTGACCTGCGGCGCGGGCGGCGCGGGCGGGCGGCTGACCCTTGACATCGCCCGCAACATCCGGCAGGAGACCGGTGTGGAGACACTGGAGCACCTGACCTGCATCGGCGCGAAGCGGGAGTCTGTCCTCGCTCATCTGCACACCCTGCGGGAGCTCGGCATGGAGAACATCATGGCCCTGCGGGGCGACCTTCCCGCCGGCATGGATCCCGCGGACCTGAATGCCTCCCCCTATCCCCACGCCGCCGATCTGGTGCGGGAGATCCGGGCGTCGGGCGATTTCTGCGTCGGGGCCGCCTGCTACCCGGAGGTCCATCCCGAGAGCACAGACCAGCGGGACGATCTCCGCCACCTGCGGGAGAAGGTGGAGGCCGGCGCGGACTTCCTCACCACGCAGATGTTCTTCGACAACAACCTTCTGTACAATTTTCTGTACAAGCTGCGGGAGAGCGGGGTAACGGTGCCGGTGCTGCCGGGCATCATGCCGATCACATCCGCGAATCAGGTGGAGCGGGCCCGCAAGCTGTCGGGCTCCTTCATGCCGCGCCGTTTCACCAGCCTGGTGGACCGTTTCGGCTCGGATCCCGCTGCCATGAAACAGGCCGGCATCATCTATGCCACGGACCAGATCATCGACCTGTTCGCCAACGGCATCCGCCATGTACATGTCTATACCATGAACAAGCCGGATGTGGCCGCGGCGATCCAGCGGAACCTGGCGCCGATGCTGGGGAGCAGCCTGTGAATGCCCTGCGCGAGGCCGTCCTGCCGCCCGCGCCGGTCCGGCGGGAGGAAGCGCTGCGCTACGCCATGCAGCCGCGGGCCTATGACGGCGGTCCCATTCCCGCTTTGGAGGACTGCGTCCGCATGGCGGAGGGCAAGGTCCCATGCAGGGCCGTGTGGCGGCTGTTCCCGGTAATTCGGAAGGGGGACGGGCTGGACCTCGGGTTCGCGGTCACGGGATCCCGCAAGCTGCAAACCCATCTGGCGGGCTGCGACCGCATCGTCCTCTTCGCCCTCACCGCCGGCATGGAGATGGAACGGCTGATCCTGCGGGCCAAAGCCCTGTCGCCCCTGCACGGGCTCATGATGAACGCCGTCGGCGCGGCGATCGCGGAGGAAGCCTGTGACCGGCTCTGCGGCCGGCTGGCGGCGGCGTTCCCGGAGGATACCCTCCGTGACCGGTTCAGCCCCGGCTACGGCGATCTGCCGCTGAGCCTGCAAAAAGACATCTTCACCGCTCTCAGCTGCGAAAAGCGGCTGGGGCTTACGCTGACCGGGAGCCTGTTGATGCAGCCCGGCAAAAGCGTCACCGCCATCGTCGGATTATCACCCCGAAAGGAAGATCACCGTGAGCCGCTTCCGTGAATTTCTGCAGAACAACCTCGTGATCCTCGACGGCGGCATGGGCACCCTGCTGCAGACCCGCGGGCTGAAGCCCGGTGAAGCGCCGGAGCGCTGGGGGCTCGGGCACAGGGATGTCATCCGTGCCATCCACAAAGCCTATTTCGACGCCGGCAGCCATGTGGTGATGGCGAACACCTTCGGCGCAAACCCCGTCCGCTATGACGGGACGACGCTGGAGACCATGGTGCTGACGGCGGTCTCCGACGCGCAGGCGGCCCGCGATGAAAGCGATGCCCCGCAGGAGAAATTCGTGGCGCTGGATCTGGGCCCGACGGGGCAGCTGCTGAAGCCCTTCGGACCGCTGGACTTCGAGGATGCGGTGTCGGCGTTTGCGCAGGTCGTGCGGCTGGGCGTGCGGGCCGGCGTGGACTGTGCGGTCATCGAGACCATGAACGACAGCCAGGAGACCCGCGCCGCCCTGCTGGCCGTGAAGGAGAACAGCGATCTCCCGGTGCTCGTCTGCAACGCCTACGGCAGCGACGCCAAGCTGATGAGCGGCGCGTCGCCGGAGGTCATGACCGCGATCCTGGAGGGCCTCGGCGCGGACGCTATCGGCGTCAACTGCTCCTACGGACCCGAAACGATGGCCCCCGTGGTGGAGCGCTACCTGGCATGCGCTTCCGTTCCCGTGATCTGCAAGCCCAACGCCGGACTGCCGTCCGTGGCCGACGGAAAGACCGTATACGACGTGGATGCGGTCTCCTTTGCCGCGAGCATGCGCACGCTCTGTGAGAAGGGGGTGCGGGTGCTGGGCGGCTGCTGCGGCACCACGCCGGAATACATCAGGGCGCTGGTCCGTGCCGCGGCGGACCTCGCCCCGCAGTCCCTTCAGCCGAAGCGCCGGACGGTCATCGCTTCCCGCAGCCGCGCGCTGGTCCTGGGCGACCGCCCGGTGATGATCGGCGAGCGCATCAATCCCACCGGAAAGAAGCGCTTCCAGAAGGCACTGGCGGAAGGCGACATGGGCTACATCCTCGCGGAGGGCATCGCCCAGGAGGAGCGCGGAGCGGAAGCCCTGGACGTGAACGTCGGAGCACCGGGGATCGATGAGGCCGCCATGCTCCCCCGGGTCACGGACGAGCTGCAGGCCGTCACCGACCTTCCCCTGCAGCTGGACAGCACCAGCCCGGCGGCGCTGGAGGCCGCGCTGCGCCTGTACAACGGCAAGGCCATGATCAATTCGGTCAATGGCAGCGAGGCCAGCATGGATGCCGTCTTCCCGCTGATGAAGAAGTACGGCGGCGTGGCGGTGGGCCTGACGCTGGACGAGCGGGGCATCCCCTCCACGGCGGAGGAACGGCTGGCGATCGCGGAGCGCATCATCGGGCGGGCCGCCGAATACGGCATCGGTCCGGAGAGCCTGGTCTTCGATCCCCTGACCATGACCGTCAGCGCGGACGGCCGGGCGGCCCGGGTGACGCTGGACGCGCTGCATCTGATCCGGGAGCGCACCGGCTGCCGCACCGTGCTGGGCGTATCCAACGTGTCCTTCGGCCTGCCGGCCCGTGAGGTGATCGGCAGCGCCTTCCTGACCATGGCGCTGGAGCGCGGGCTGTCCGCGGCCATCATGAATCCGAAATCCGACGCCATGCGCGGGGCGTTCCTGTCCTTCCTGGCGCTGAACGGGATGGACGAGCACTGCGCGCGTTACATCGCCCACGCGGCCTCGCTGCCCGCCATGCAGCCGGCCGCCGCCGCGGGTGCGCCTGCGTCTCCCGCGCAGACCGCCTCCGGAAAGGGACTGCGCTATGCCGTGCTGAAGGGCCTTTGCGCGGAAGCCTCCCGCACGGCCTCCTCGGAGCTGGACGCCGGGCGGGATCCGCTGGCGCTGGTGCAGGAGGAGATCATCCCCGCCCTGAACGAGGTCGGCGAAGGCTTCGAGGTCAAGACCCTCTTCCTCCCCCAGCTGATGATGAGCGCGGAGGCCGCGGAGGCCGCGTTCCGGGAGATCAAGGCGAGGGCCGCGGCTGACCCGGCCATGCAGCGCTGCCCCATCGTGCTGGCCACGGTGAAGGGGGACGTGCACGACATCGGGAAGAATATCGTCCGGCTGATCCTGGAGAACTACGGCTACCGCGTCACCGATCTGGGCCGGGATGTGCCGCCGGAAGCCGTGCTGGACGCCGTGGTGCGGCTGCACGCCCCCATCTGCGGTCTCAGCGCGCTGATGACCACCACCGTCCCGGCCATGGAGGAGACCATTGCGCTGATCCACCGGGAAGCGCCCTGGTGCAGGGTGATGGTGGGCGGCGCGGTGCTCACCGAGGCCTATGCCGCGCAGATCGGCGCCGACGCCTATGCCCGGGACGCCATGGCCGCCGTCCGCTGCGCGGAGGCGCTGGAGGCAGGCACATAAAGCCGCGGTCTCTGTTACATGTCGAAACTTTTTCCGGAATTATTAAAATTGCGTGACAAAACCGCACTTCTGTGCTATGATAGGAAAGCGGTATTGTCACGTTGTTTTGATGTGCGCCGCCCATCCATCCGTAAGAGGTGAATCCGCAATGAAAGTGATCCTGCTCAAGGATGTCAAAGGCCAGGGCAAACGGGATGACATCATCACCGTTTCCGACGGTTATGCCCGCAACTTCCTCTTCCCCCAGAAGCTGGCCGTGGAAGCGACCTCCGGCGCCACGAAGGAAATCACCCGCAAGCGCGCCGCGGAGGACGCCCGGGAAGCCGAGCGCCGCCGTGAGGCGAACGAGAAGGCCGCGGCCCTGCAGGGCAAGGGCATCGAACTGGCCGTGAAATGCGGCGAGAAGGGCCGCCTGTACGGGTCCGTCACCACGGCCGAGATCGCCGATGCGCTGAAAGCGCAGCACGGGATCACCGTGGACAAGAAGAAGATCGAGCCGGCGGAGCAGATCAAGCAGGTGGGCGACGTCAAGGTCAAGGTGTGGCTGTACAGCGGCATCACCACCGAGATGGTGCTCCATGTGGTGCCCATGAGCAAATAACGGGATCCCGATATCGGGGGGGAGGTGACGGCGATGAGCGAGGTTCGGCCCGCGGCGATGCCCAGCAGCATGGACGCGGAGCGCTCTGTTTTGGGCGCCATGCTCGTGGACCGCAACGCCGTCGCGAAAGCCGTCGAGGAACTCGTCCCCGCCGATTTCTATGACCCGGGGCACCGCGAGATCTATGACGCCATGACGGCCCTGGTCCGGGAGCAGAACCCGGTGGACATGGTCACCGTGAACGCCGAACTGACCCGGCGGGGCACGCTGGACGGCGTGGGCGGCTTCGACTATCTGGTGCAGCTGGGCGGTTTCGTTCCCTCCACGGCCAACGTATCGGCCTATATCCGCATCGTGGCGGAGAAGAGCACCCTGCGCAGGCTGATCGGCGCCTCCACGGACATCATCCGGGAAAGCAGCGCCCAGCAGGACCCCGTTCCCGAGATCCTGGGACGGGCGGAGAAGTCCATCTTCGACATCGTCATGCGCCGGGCCAGCACGGAAGCCCTGGTACCCATGCGGGAGATCCTCTACGTCACCTATGAACAGATCGAGGAGCTGAGCCGCAATCCGGGCGGGATCTCCGGCGTTCCCACCGGTTTCCGGGACCTGGACAATCTGCTGACCGGCCTGCACAAGGGCGAGCTGATCCTGGTGGGCGCCCGTCCCTCCATGGGCAAGACATCCTTCGCCATCAACATCGCCCTCCACGCCGCGGTGGCGGCGCAGAGAAAAGTCGCCTTCTTCTCGCTGGAGATGCCCCGGGAGCAGATCGCCCTGCGCATGGTATGCTCCGAGGCCCGGGTGGATATGCAGAAAGTCCGCCAGGGCACGCTCGGTCAGGAAGACTGGATGAAGATCGCCAGGGCCATGAACCCGCTCTCCGCGTCCAGCCTTTACATCGACGACACCGCCGGGCTCAGTCCGACGCAGCTGCGTTCCCGCTGCCGCCGCCTGATGATGGAGAACGGTCTGGACCTGATCGTTCTGGATTATCTGGGTCTCATGCACGTGGACGGAAAGGTGGAGAACCGGCAGCTGGAGGTCAGCGAGATCTCCCGGAGCCTGAAATCCATCGCCATGGATCTGGGCGTGCCGCTGGTGGCCTGCGCCCAGCTGTCCCGAGCCTCGGCGACGCGGCAGGACAAGAAGCCGATCCTGTCCGACCTGCGCGACTCCGGCTCCATCGAGCAGGACGCCGATGTGGTCATGTTCCTGCACCGGGATCACTATTACGATCACAAGGAAGAAAACCGGAACCTCGGCGAGGTCATCGTGGCCAAGCAGCGCAACGGCCCCCTGGATAACATTCCGCTGGCCTGGCTGAGCGAATACGCCACCTATGCGAACCTCCTGCCCGCGCAGGGAGACAAGCCCTATTAAACGACCAAGTGAGATGAAATAACCTTGATGGAAGCACATACCGTCAGTCAGCTGAAGCCTGAAATGACCTTCTCCGGCGATCTGCTGGTGCGCAGCGTGGACCGCCGCACCGACAAGACCGGCAGGGAATACCTGGACATGACCCTCTGCGACGCCACCGGCGAGATCAACGCAAAAAAGTGGAATCTGGAGAACATGGACTGGCAGCCGGTCTCCGGACAGGTCATCAACGTCGACAGCGTGATCAGCAGTTTCAACGGCCGGATCCAGATGAAGCTGAACCGCATCGCCCCCGCGTCGAATCCCGACATGCGTATGCTGGTGCCATCCGCGCCGGAACCGCCCGAAGCGATGCTGGCCGAGATCGAAGCAGCCATCGACAGCTTTCCCACCGAAGACCTTCGCCGCCTGGTGCGGGAGCTGCTGCGCATGCCGGGCGACCGCCTGAACTATTTCCCGGCCGCGCAGCGCATGCACCACGCGGAGTATGCGGGGCTGCTGCATCACACCACCAGCATGCTGAAGATGGCGGAGCATGTCTGCGCCTGCTATCCCTTCCTCAACCGGGAGCTGCTGCTGGCCGGCGTCATCGTGCATGACCTGTGCAAAACCGAGGAGATGCAGAGCAACGCCAGCGGCAGCGTCAGCGACTATACCCCGGACGGGATCCTGATCGGCCACCTGGTGCGCGGTGTGGTATGGATCGAGCGGGCGGCGGAGAAGACCGGCGTGTCCGGCGAGATCGTGCTGCTGCTGCAGCACATGATGCTCAGCCACCACGGGGAGCCGGAATTCGGCAGTCCCAAGGCGCCCATGTTCCCCGAGGCGGAAGCGCTGCACTGGATCGACAGTCTCGACGCGAAGATGAACGAGATGCTGACCATCCAGCAGCGCACCCCGGCCGGCGCTTTCTCCGAGCGCATCGCCTATCTGGACGACCGCCGCATGTATCATCCGGCGTTCAGCTCTCCCGTTTCCCCGCAGACCGCAGACGAATGATCTCCTGTATCTCCCGCGGCGAACGGCCGCTTTCCCGTCAACTCTGGTTCTAATGGAGGGTATCACAATGAAGAAAACCATGCTCGTACTCCTGCTGGGGCTGAGTGTTCTGATCCTGGCCGCCTGCGGCGCATCCCAGGAAGAGCACTTTGACGTGGCCAGCGGCGTATCCGACTACCAGCCCGCCGTCAGCGAAGAGCCACCCGCCGGGACGCAGGTGATCACCATCACCGCGGACTACGATTTCGATGACGGCACATACGATCCGGCGTCGGAAGAAGCGTTTTCCGATTTTGACGAGCCGGATGTGCCGGCAGAGACGCCCATCCCCCAGGCGCCCACCTCCACGCCGGTGATCATCAACAGCCAGTACGCGGGCGCAACGCCGCTGGTGATCGATCCCATCGACAAGCCCACGCCCTCCCCCGCTCCGACGCTGACCTATGCCAAGGAGAGCTTTGCCACCTACGACGCCACCCGGCTGCGCATCTCCTTTGAGGCTCCGGCCGGCTGGACGGTGGACGACACCATCGCGGACACCTATCTCATCACGAACCCGGACACACGCATGGCCTATCCCGCCCAGCTGATGGTGTCCGCCCGCGCTGTCTCCACCACCTATTCGGGCAATGATATGGCCCGTGAGGCGAAAGCGGTCTCCAACACGATCAAGGGCGAATATGACCATTACAGTCCGACCAACACCGCCGACCGCACCCTCTTCGACGCCAAGGGCAAGTACATGGACTTCGACGGTTACATCAAGGGCACCGAGATCCGCGTCTGGGGCCGCATCCACGTGGTCTATGTCAACAAGACCCTCGTGGTCGTCCGCATCACGGTCCCCTACGAATACAAGATCCTCTACAAGGATACGGTCTACCGTCATTTCCGCGACACCCTGAAATTCACCCGCTGATCCGGAGGGGTCCTTCGCTCCGGTCCCCCACGGTTCCGTACAGCAAAACGGCGTAATCGGATTCACGCCGTTTTTTTGTCCCGTGGATCTGTCTTTGCGGAGAAGCGGCAGACGACGTTCCCGCTGTTCGCCATCTGACCCATGCGCATCCCGGCAAGCTGATCCCGCGCCTGCGGGCCGGGCCCGGGGCTTTCCGGCCGCCCCGGACCTCTCCGTCAGCGGCCGATGCTTCGGAAGCAAACCGCCATCAGATGCCCTTCAGCGTGAACCGAAGCTCATAGCTGCGGTCAGCGGGCCAGGTGAACTGCGGCAGCACCGGGGCTCCCCAGCTGTCGTCGCCGCCGATCCCCATGCGGAAGGCCGCGATGTCGAGCACCGTTTTGTTCCCGGGATGCAGTTCCTCCGGGTGGCGGGCAGCCGCGATCTCTTCGGGAAGGTACGGCAGGACGCTGATCTCCAGGTCCTCGCCCGTCACTTCCACGCCGTGCCCCGTCTCATCCGTCAGCCGCAGCACCTGCACACCGCGCCGGCTGCCGCACTCCTGCGGATTGCAGTAGCGGGTCAGCGCCGTGTCGGAGTCAAATCCATGCCAGCCCAGCCATGCGCCTTCGCAGCGGTCCGCGTAGTTCTCGTCGGGACCGAGGCCGAAATAGCGCACATGGTGGAGACGGGGATCCATGCGGAAGGAAAGCCCCAGGGCCGGCATTTCCGGCAGACCCGCCACGCCTTCCCAGTGCAGTCCGAAGCGCAGTCCGGCGTCTGTGGGACGCACGGTCAGCGTCAGGTCCAGGCCCGGGATCGCGCCGCAGACGTACCGCCAGCGCAGACCGTCCGGCATCAGCTCGGGGCCCTGCAGCGCCGCGTATCGGCTGAGCAGATGCCAGATGCCCTGACGCTTCGCGGATCCGTTGCCGCCGTCATTGTCCGTCGGCGCGCGGAAGAGGGAAAGCATCGGCGCGCACTGCAGGGTCTCCCGGCCGAGTCCGTCCCGCAGAGAGATCAGGCCGTCCGTGCGGTTGAGGAGCGCGCCCAGTTCCCGCACGCCGATGTTGTAGTCGCAGGCTGTCATGGGCAGCGGCTTTGCCTCGGCGCGGACCGCCGGTGTCCCGAAGCGTGACTGTCCGAAGGCCACTGCCGTGCCGGGCGCCAGCAGCGGATGCTCCCGGACGCACAGGTGCGCGGTGATCAGGGTCTCCCCTTCCCCGGAGATCGCACCGGCATACGGCAGCGGCACATGGACAGACGCCCCCGCGGGGATCTCCGGCAGACCGGTCTCGCCGCAGGCCACACTCTCCCGGTCCCGCAGAACGGACCAGCGCAGGAACATCCCCCGCAGCGGCGCAAACAGCCTGCGGTTCGCCACCGTCACGCCCTTGTCGTCGGGAGTCAGGATGGCTTCGTCGAACAGATGCCGGACCTCCTGCACCTTGGGGGTGAGGGTGCGGTCGCCCAGAACGATGCCGTTGGTGTTGAACTGCCAGTCCGTGGGCCGGTCTCCCCAGTCGCCGCCGTAGCTCAGGCGGGAAGAGCCGTCGGGGAGCCTCTGCCGCAGGCCCTGGTCCACATAGTCCCAGATGAAGCCGCCCTGATACATGGGGTACCTGTCTTCCAGATCGCGGTACAGGCTCATGCCGCCGCAGGAATTCCCCATGGCGTGCGTATACTCGCAGTTGATCATGGGCCTGTCGGGATCGCCCTTCAGATACGCTTCGATGTCCGCGGCTTTGAAGTACATGCGGGAGTATGCGTCGGAGATGCGGCTGTACGCCTCGCTCATCCAGCATCCCTCGTAATGCACGAGGCGGGTGGGATCCCTGCGCCTGAACTGCTCGCTGAGGGCCAGGAGGTCGTCGCCGTACCAGCTCTCGTTGCCGCAGGACCACAGCAGGACGCAGGGGTGGTTCTTGTCCCGCTCCTGCATGGCGCGTCCCCGGGCCAGCACAGCCTCCCGCCATACCGGGTCAGAGACGGGGACGGCGATCTCCTCGGGATCCGACCGGGCCCAGGTGCCGTGGGTCTCGATGTTCGTCTCGTCGATGACGTAGAAGCCGTACCGGTCGCACAGCCGGTAGAACAGGCTTGTGTTCGGATAATGGCAGGTGCGGATGGCGTTGACGTTCATCCCCTTCATGTCCGTCAGATCCCGCATCAGCAGTTCTTCCGTCATCACGCGGCCCCGGTCGCAGTCGAACTCGTGGCGGTTCACGCCGTGGAAGACGATGCGTTTTCCGTTCAGACACATGACCCGATCGATCATCTCGAACTGCCGGAAGCCCACGTCCGTCCGGGCGACCTCGCGGACCCGCCCCTCCGCGTCCGTCAGCGTGATCCGGAGGGTGTAGAGCACCGGGGTCTCCGCGCTCCACAATTCCACGTCCGGCACCTCCTCGCGGACGTGGAGTTCGGCCGCGGCGGCGAGGGACTTCTCGAGGCGGACCCGGCCGTCCGCGTCCGTGAGGCTCACTGTCACGGTCCCCTCGGGGCGGTCGACGGAGAGGTCCGCTTCCAGGAAGGCCCGGGTGAAGTCGTCCGTCAGCGGGGTGCGGACAAACAGGTCGGCAAGATGGGTCTTCGGCTCGAAGATCAGCTTCACGGAGCGATGGATGCCGGAAAAGCGCCAGAAGTCCTGATCCTCCAGCCACGAGCCCGTGCAGCGCTTGAAGACCCGGGCGACCAGCCGGTTCTCCCCCGGGCACAGGATCCCGGTGACGTCGAAGCGCTTCGGAGTGAAGCTGTCCTCCCCGTAGCCGAGGAAGACGCCGTTCAGCCACACGGCCAGCGCGGCCTCCGCCGCCTCAAAGCAGAGCACGGCGCGGCCCGTCTGTTCCAGTCGGTCTTCGCCGACGGAGAATGTGCGCACGCAGGTCACCGTGGGATCATAGGTCTCCGAGATCTGCGGCGGTCTCAGCGCCTCGTGTCCGTCCCAGGGGTACTGGTAATTGACATAGTGGGGCGGGTCCCATTCCGGGAACTGCAGCTGGAACTCGCCGGGGATCTGCACCGGACGCAGCATGCCGTCACCGGACGGGTCGGAGATCAGCGCGTCCGGGGCATCGCAGGCCCGCATGGCCAGATGCGCCCCCCACACGCCGTCCAGCGATCGGATCAGGCTGCTGCGGCCCGCATCCGCCTCCTCCGCGGACGCGAAGATATCGTGATCCGAACAGGGCGGAAGCTGCCCCACCGCGAAGACTTCCGGGTCTGCCAGCCATCGGGTCTCAAAGGTCTGTGCCATACCGTTTCCTCCGTTTCAGCGTTCGGGGATCGTGAGCAGGTATCGTTCGTACGCGTTCACCACCGGAATGCCGTTGTGTTCCCGCACCCGGGGCGTGTTCCAGGCATAGCTGCGGTGGACGTGGCCATGGCAGAAGGCCAGGGGCCTGACCTCGTCCACCAGCTTCACAAAACAGTCGAATCCCCTGTGGGCATAGTCCTCGGCGTCTCCGCAGCCGGTCATGGGGGCGTGTGTGACGAGGATGTCCACCCCGCCCGCTTTGCGGATCTGCCGGCGGGTCTTGCGGATCTTCTTCGCCATCTCCTGCTCTGTGTACTGAAAGGCGCCTTCGGAATAGCGCTTGCAGCCCCCGAACCCCAGGAAACGGATCCCGCGGAAGGTGAACAGCCTTCCGTCGATGCACTCGCAGCCCTCCGGCGGGTCCGTCACGTAGCGGGTATCATGGTTGCCGGGCACATACAGCACGGGCTTGTTGCTCAGGGTTACCAGGAACTCCAGATACTCCTTCTTCAGGTCGCCGCAGGAGACGATGATGTCCACATCCTCCACCCGGGACGGCTGCCAGTAGTCCCAGAGTGCGGGGCACTCCATATCCGATATCAGCAGGATATTGATAGCCGTCCCTCCTTTCCGCCGCCGCGCGCAGCATGGATCAAGGGTCCCGGGGCTGCGGGTCGTCCTCCGGGAGAGCCAGCAGGCGGGTGGTCTCCCGGGCGGTGGGCATGAGTTCCTGCAAGCCGGGGATCGAGCCGATCACGCCCTCGCGGAGCCAGTTCATGCGCATGAGCTCCTCCGCGGACAGCACCTGGTTTTCCTCGATGCGGACTTTTCCGTTCCGGTCACGCACCGGTCCCACGAAGGGATGGATGATCCCGCGGGTCATGCTGTCCCGGAGGATATCCGCCAGCTGCCGCACGCCGTCCGGAAGATGATCCGAGAGCTTGACGTCGATCACACCGCTGGACATCCCCCACCAGTAACTGACCGCCGTGCCCTCGGGGGCCTGTTTGTCCCAGCCTCCGGCCATCACCGCGCGGACGATCTGCTCATAGGTCCTTCCCCAGTTCCAGATGTCCGACGCCAGGGGCAGATAGCTCCCGTCCTCCGACATCAGCACCGTGGACCACCCGAACGTGATGCCGCTGGCCGTGTTGCCGGGGATCGGATGCCCCGAGACGATCCTCGCACCGGCGGCTGTCAGCCGCTTCACCGGGTCGCCGCCCAGGCAGGACCACTCCAGCAGGACCTTTGCCTCCGGGTTCGTCATCCGCAGGCCTTGCGTGAAGGCGTTCACGGAAGCCGGGACGCCCTGGATGGGATACCGGGCCACATAGCCGACGGGATCGCTGCCGCACATGGTGCCCGCGATGGCGCCGGAGATGAACTTTGCCTCGTGGATGCGGCTGTAATAGGTGCGCACGCCCGCATAGGGGACCGAGAGGGCGCATACCAGCACCTTCACCGCCGGATGCAGGGCGGCGGCCTGCCTCGCGCTGGCCAGCAGCGTCGGCGCCGTGGCGATCAGCAGAGAAGCGCCGTCCTCCGTGATGGCCTTCTCCATGAGGGTATCGGCGTCCTGTTCCCCGACGATGTAGCTGCGGGTGCGGATCTGCGCGCCGAGGGTCTCATCCATGAACAGGCGGCCTTCCTCATGGCCCCGGGTCCATACGCTGGTCTTCGGGTCGTTCACATGCACGAAAGCAACGTTGAGCGTGGGACGGGTGATGCCGGTAATGAGCTTGCTGACCAGTCCCCGCTCCGGAATGACCGGTTCGGTGGACACCTCCTTGGGCTCATCGGTCCCGGCGTAGCGCAGGTCGGGCTTCAGCGCTTCGACCCGTTTGCGGATCTCCGCCGCGTCGCAGGCCAGCAGCTGTTCATAGGGATAGACCTCCATGCAGGTCAGCATGGTCTCGCTGACGGAGGGCTTGTCTTCCGGACGGCTGACACAGGCTTCCCGCACTTTCCAGTAGAGGGCCAGGAAGGACAGGCGCATGTTTTCGGTCCAGGCCTGCTCACCGTCCAGCCCCATGGCATTCTCCACCCGGGCATAGCAGCCGGGCTTCTCAAAGCGAAGCACAAAGAGCCTGCTGCGCCGGTAGAAGGGAATGAACTCCCGGTATGCCTGGCCTGCGGGGTCCTCCGAGGGTTCGGGCAGGATGCGCGTGACCTTTGCCCGGATCGTCAGCGCATCATAGGAGCGCAGGACCGAGACCCGCTTGTGGCCTTCCTGCACGTAGAACAGTCCCATGTACTCATAGCAGACGATGGGATCCGTGATGCCCTTCTCGCCCAGATGCGCCTCGCACAGGGCGATCCATTTGGCTGCGAATTCCGTGTCGTCCGCCAGCAGAGGCATGAAGTTACCCGCGAAGGCGTTTTTCCGCGCGTCCGCGTATGTGCCGACAATGGAGTCTATGGGGATCTCGATCGTCCCGAGATCTTCCCGGCCGGAGGCGGACAGCGTCGGCAGGATCTCCTGCAGGACCGTCGGCCACGGGTCCTCCTCCCTGGCCTTGCAGGCCGTCACATATTTCGTGCCGCGCCTGACTGCTGCGCGGTATTGTTCGATGGCTTCATTGGTGTTCATGATTCATCACGCTCGTATCGGATCATTTGTGGTACCGCTCGCCGGCGGATATGCGGCAGCAGCGGTACAGCTGCTCCAGCAGCATCACGCGGGCCAACTGGTGGGGGAAGGTCATGGCGGACATGGAAAGCTCCTCGTCCGCCCGGGCGGTCACATCCGGGCTGAGGCCCAGAGACCCGCCGATGACGAAGACGATCTCGCCGGCCCCGTTCGCCGAAAGCCGGTCCAGATGCTTCGACAGACCGACCGAATCCCAGGGCTTGCCCGGGATGGTCAGGCAGACGACATAGTCTCCCGGGCGAATGGCCTTCAGGATGGCCTCGCCCTCCCGCCGCCGAACCTGTTCTTCCAGCGCCGGAGACGCGTTGGCCGGTTCCGGCAGGTCCGGGAGTTCGATCTCCCGGAAGCGGCCGTAGCGGGACAGGCGTTTCAGATACTCGTCTGCCATGGCGCGGAAAGGTTTCTCCTTCAGGCGCCCGACCGCAATGATGGATGCGTTCAAGAGGACCCTCCTCATCGATTGGTTCGGGGACAGCATAACGCATTTTGCGGACGTTCGCAAGGGGGAAACCGGCTTCCGTCAGGCAAGCCCCGACCCGGCGGTCCGTGAGCCGCGATCAAAGCCTCAGGCAGAAACGCTCCCCGTATGCTGCTTACGGATCGCAGGCGGCACCCGGCAACATACTGTTGACGGCGGCATCGGGCGCCGTATTCGGGGACCCGGGCGCGGCCATGCCTTTTCCCGAAGACCGGGGGCACAGGAATGAAAGCTCACAAAACAGATTGACAAGTGACCTTTCGTTCGCTATAATAGGTGAACGAAAGGTCACTTAACTTCTGCGGAGGTGCGTATGGCTAAAGACACGAAGGAGAGAATCCTGGCAGCAGCTCTGGAGATGTTCTCGCAAAAGGGATATGAGGGAACCAACATCAGGGAGTTGTCTGCATCTCTCGGATTGGTCAAGTCGGGCATTTACAAGCATTATGAAAGTAAGGAAGCAATCTGGAATGCCCTGCTTGACAGGATGATCGCCTATTACGGGGAACGCTTCGGTTCTCCGGAGCGTCTGCCGCCCGTGCCGGACTCTCCGGAAGAATTCGTTGTCATGACCATGCGGATGGCAGGGTTCACGATCCGCGATGAACAGATCGTGAAGACAAGGAAGGTGCTCACGCTGGAGCAGTTCCGGGACGAGCGCGCGCGGGAATTGGCGACGAAGCACTTTCTGACCGGGCTGACGGAGATGTTCACACCCATCTTCGCCGGGATGATGGACAAGGGTCTTCTCCGCCGGGACGATCCCGCCATGCTGGCTTTCGCCTACACCACGCCGATCTCCGCGCTGATCCGTCTGTGCGACCGGGAGCCGGAGAAAACGGAGGAGGCCGTTTCGCGGATCGAGGCATTCAGCAGGCATTTTGTGATGATTCACGGAGCAAAGTAACGATGTTTGATCTGGACAACTATTTGCATGATCTGATGATGAATTGCCGGACTGCCTTCGGCGAGCGATTGCTGTACATGGGTCTGCAGGGAAGCTGGCTGCGCGGTGAAGCCCATGAGAACAGCGATATCGACGTCATGGTCATTCTGGACCGGTTTTCCGTCCGGGATATGGATACATACCGGGACATCCTGAAGAAGATCGGCTTTTATGAGAGATCCTGCGGTTTTATCTGCGGCCGGGAGGAAATGACCCGCTGGAATCCCCTGGAGGTCTGCCAGCTGCGCCATACGACGAAAGACCTGCTCGGCGCTTTGGCGGATTATCTTCCGCCCGCGACACGGGAAGACGAGATCAGCTATGTCAAGCTGAGCCTGGGCAATCTGTATCACGAACTCTGTCACCGCTATATACACGCAGGCAGGGACAAGAACGCTGCCAGGTTTCGCGATACTTGCAAGAGTGTATTCTACCTGATCCAGAATCTGCATTTTCTGGAAAGCGGGCATTTTCTCCTACGGAAAAGGGACCTGAAGGCAGCGGCGTCGGAGGAGGATCGGCTGGTCCTGGAATTGGCCGATCTGCCGGACAGTTACGATTTCGATCGGGCTTTCACTTCCTTGTTTGCCTGGTGCCAAAGAGCCTTTGTCCGCATCGAGCACCTTGGATGAGCATGTTATGAGACACCGGTCGTACGACTGAGATCACAAACAGGCTGGGATCACAGGCGTGTGCCGGCCCCGAAATGCTATGATGTGGACGACGCGGACGCGGCAACCTTCGACGGCAATTTTCGCCCAACGAAAAACTGAAGCTGCCCGGGCAGCTGATTGATTTATGGAGGATAATATGAATTCCAGCAAGCGAAAAGGCTTTATCTGGAGCGGTTGCCTGCTCCTGACCTTTGTTCTGTGGACATTCCTGATCCGGACGGTGGACGTTCAGCCCGCTGGCGTCAACGGGACAAACGTGGGCTTCGCCGCTGTCAACACCTGGTTCCATCGCCTGACGGGCGTGCACATGGGCATCTACACCGTCACGGACTGGCTGGGGCTGGTGCCCATTGCGGTTTGCATGGGGTTTGGTGTACTGGGTTTGACGCAGTGGATCCGCAGGAGAAGCATCGCCAAGGTGGACAGGGATATCCTGCTCCTTGGCGCGTACTACGTCCTGGTCATCCTGGGATACCTGATCTTCGAAATGATCCCCATCAATTACCGTCCCATCCTGATCGACGGAGCGATGGAGGCGTCCTATCCGTCCTCCACCACCCTGCTGGTGCTCACTGTGATGCCGACGCTGCTGTTCCAGATCAACAGGAGAGCAAAAAGCCAGACAGTCAGGCGGATCACAGCGGCCTTTGTCATCCTGTTTTCCGCATTCATGGTGATCGGCAGGCTGGTGGCCGGGGTGCACTGGCTCACGGATATTGCGGGGGCAGTGCTGCTGAGCGCGGGGTTGTATTGTTTGTACCGGGCGGCTGCTTCTTCGGTCTTTCAGGGAATCCGACTACACTGATATGCGGTCCTGGAGAACGAGACGGCGCGGTAAAAACTCATGAAAACAAGCCTGACAGTATTCTTTGAAGATCCCTTCTGGGTGGGCATCTTTGAGCGCATAGATGACGGCAAGCTGTCGGCCTGCAAGGTCACTTTTGGAGCGGAGCCAAAGGATTATGAGGTATGGGAGTATGTCCTCAAACACTACTATGAACTGAAATACAGCCCGGCAGTGGAAGCCGAGACGCGGCAGAGGGCGGACAACCCGAAGCGCCGGCAGCGCGAAGCTGGAAAGCAGATGGAACTCAGCGGCGTCGGCACAAAATCGCAACAAGCCCTGCAAATGCTGTTGGAGCAGAATAAGCAGGAGCGCAAGGTGAGAAGCCGGGAGCAGCGTCTGGCGGAGGCCGAACGACAATTCACGCTGAAACAGCAGAAGAAAAGGGAAAAGCATAAAGGGCATTAGCTCGGGAAAGAAAGCGAGGCGCAATGAAATGAGCCGTAAAGCGCTAATTGTCATCGATATTCAAAACGACATCACCAAGCACTACCGGGAGATCATTGACAATCTCAACTCCGCGATTGACTGGGCGCTGGAGAACGGCATGTCCGTCGTCTACATCAAGCACAATAACCTCTCCCCCGGCACCCGCACCTTCAAGCCCGATACCAGAGGCGAGGCGCTTGTGCCCGAACTAAAAGTGGTGTCAGACAATATCTTTGTCAAGACAAAGGCCAACGCATTGGCGAGCGAGGCGTTTTCGGAATACATCCGAACCAACGATATCGACGAATTCTACATTACCGGCGCGGACGCCACGGGCTGCGTGAAATCCACCTGCTTCAATATGGCGAAGGCAGGCTTCCGCGTTCATGTGATCTCCGACTGCGTCACAAGCTATGACCCGAAAAAGCTGCCGGAAATGTTCAAGTATTATGGGGACAAGGGCTGTGAGGTCAGGAATCTGGCCGAATGCCAGAGCATGATGAAGTGAGGGAACAATATTTGTTCTGAATGAAAGGAGCGCAAAGTAAAATGAACATCACCTACGAAAAGAAGGACGCCATGACCTTTATCGGTTATCACACGGAGATCCGCCCGGAGGAAGGGTATCAGAAGTGCCCGGAATTCTGGGACAAGGAATACAATGCCAGGTATGCCCGGCTTTGGCAGACCATGCGGCCGGAAACGCCAATCGAGGCGGCGATCCTCGCCAACGGAATCGGTATGTTCGCCATCTGCGCGGAATCCGAAAACGGCTTTGCCTATTGGATCGCGGGGCTGTACCAGGGCGGCGAGGTGCCGGAGGGCTTGGAGCTTTACACCTTCCCTGCGAGCAGCTGGGCGGTGTTCACCACAAAGGGCGTCATGCCGGAATCTCTGCAAACGCTGAACACCTATGTCTGGCAGGAGTGGTTCCCGACGGAGGGAAAGAAGTGCCAAGCCAACGGCATGGCGACGCTGGAAGTGTATTCCCCGGGGAATCCCCGGTCGTCGGATTACGAGTGCGGCATCTGGGTGCCGGTAAAAAAGGCCTAAGGTCAAAGAGGGAAATATGAAATATACAAGTTCACTGATTGCCGTTGCGGATATGGAGAGAAGCAAGCAATTCTATCATGATGTGCTGGGGATGAATGTTGTCGCCGACTTTGGCGCGAACGTTACCCTGGACGGCGGACTTGTAATGCAAACCCTGGATACATGGAAGACATTTATCCGAACGGACAAAGTTATTCTTCCGAACAATGCGGGCGAACTCTATTTTGAAGAAGAGGATATGGACAACTTCTGCGACCACCTGAAAAAGTTTGATATCTGCTATATTCATCCGTTGTTTGAACACCGCTGGGGCCAGCGTGTTGTCCGGTTTTATGACCCGGACAAGCACATCATCGAAGTCGGAGAGAAGCTTGACGCTGTCATCCTCCGCTTCATGGAGCGTGGACTGTCAGCAAAGGAAACGGCTGCCAGGATGGATATACCGTTTGATTTTGTCAGGGCCTGTCTGACAAAGGGTAACGGAGGTTAAAACATGGGCACTAAGGCAGGAACTGCCAATCTCATCACCGGCACGCGCATTTTGTGCAGCATGGTCTTGCTGTTCTGTTCGCCCTTTTCCACGTTGTTTTATGCCCTGTACCTTGTCGCCGGACTCACCGATATGATTGATGGACCTGTGGCACGAAAGACCGGCACGGTCGGCGAGCTCGGCGCGAAACTGGATACCGCAGCAGATTTCGTGTTTGTCGCAGCGTGCCTGATAAAGTTGCTGCCGATGATCCCCTTTCCTTTGTGGCTATGGCTTTGGATCGGAGGCATTGCGCTGATCAAAGCCGTCAACCTTCTTTCCGGCTATATCGTTCAGAAAAGGTTTGTCACTATGCATACGGCGATGAACAAAACAACGGGGATTCTGCTGTTTGTTCTTCCGCTAACCGTTCCGGTTGTTGCGTTCAAATATTGTGCACCACTCGTCTGCACGGCGGCCACATTCGCTGCAATACAGGAAGGACATTGCATTCGGACAGGAAGAGATGACTTATGAAAGAACTGGTATTATACATTCACGGAAAAGGCGGCTCTGCGGTGGAGTGTGAGCACTATAAGCCGTTGTTTCCGAACTGCGAGGTCTTCGGCCTCGACTATCGGACCTTTACCCCATGGGAAACGGGTGCGGAGATCCATGCTGCGGCAGAGAAACTGAAATCAGAGTACAGAAGCATCATTCTGATCGCCAACAGTATCGGCGCGTTCTTCAGCATGAATGCTGCAATAGACAACCTGATATGCAGGGCATATTTCATTTCACCCATCGTCGAAATGGAGGGACTGATCGCCAATATGATGCTGTGGGCGAATGTGACGGAGGCGGACTTGAAAGCAAAGGGCGTGATCCATACCGATTTCGGTGAGGATCTGTCCTGGGACTATCTCTGCTATGTGCGGGAGCACCCCATCCGATGGAAGGTGCCAACAAAGATCCTCTATGGAGAAAAAGACACGATGACCAGCGAGGCGACGATCCGTGCCTTTGCCGGAGAACACAAGGCTGAGCTCACCGTGATGACGCATGGCGAGCATTGGTTCCATACGGACGAGCAGATGCGGTTTTTGGACAATTGGATCAAAAGAAATGAGGTGTGAAAATGAAAATCCTTGTATTGAACGGAAGCCCCAAGCGGGACAAGAGCGACACCATGCACATCACCCGGGCTTTTCTGGAAGGGATGCGTGATGCCGCGCCGCAGGAGATCCATGAAATTGACGTCATCGACCGACATATCGAATACTGTACCGGATGCTTTGCCTGCAAGCGAAACGGCGGCACCTGCATCTACGACGATGATATGCGGGCCATCCTGGATGAAATTCTTGATAGCGACCTGCTGCTGTTCAGTTTCCCGCTTTACTGCTACGGCATGCCTGCGCCGCTGAAAGCGCTGCTGGACCGCACCATGCCGCTGTCCTCCATGGCCATGCGGAAGGTCGGCGACCGGTATGAGCACGTCGGCCAGGCCGACTTTTCCCGCCTGCGGTATATGATGATCTGCGGCTGCGGCTTCCCGAACAGCAGGCACAACTTTGAGCCCGCCGTAGCCCAGTTCAAGCAGTGCTTCCCCTGTAATCATACGATCCTCACGATTCCCGAGAGCCCCATGTTCAACGCGCCGGAGGCAGCGGTCGTCACTGAGCCGAGGCTTAGGCTGGTGCGGAAGTCTGGTAAGCAGTACGCCGAAACCGGCGAAATCGATACTTCGCTGCTGGCTGAAATCGGCTCGCCCATGATCCCGGAAGAACAGTATGCTGCTATTGTGAACGGAGGTATGTAATCATGAACCAATATATCGCCTATTGCGGCCTGAATTGCGAGGCCTGCGAAGCCCGCCTTGCCACAATACGTAATGACGACGGTCTGCGCGAAAAGGTCGCAAAGCTCTGGTCAGAACTGAACGGCGTGGAGATCACCCCGGAGATGATCCACTGCGAGGGCTGTCGCATGGATGGCGTCAAGACGCCGTACTGCGACGCGCTGTGTCCGATCCGTCAGTGCGCTCTTGCAAAAGAGGTCGAAACCTGCGGCAGCTGTGCAGAGGTTCAGACCTGCGAAAAGGCAGGCATGATCCTCGGAAACAACGAGGACGCCCGGCGGAATCTGGGAATGGAGGGATAAAGATGCAAAAAGCGGAAGTATATCTCTTTGGTCAGATCCTTGGCACCCGCTCCTTCCTGCTGAAGGATGGATTCCTGAAACCGGACGAGTACTCTGAAATACAGGAATCCTATTTCCTGCCGGGCGGGGAGACCGGGACAGCCGCCACGGTGCTCAACTCCCTTGGCGTTTCTGTGCGGATGGACGGCACCTGGATCGGTACGGAAGTGGCGCCCATGCTGAAAGCGTTTTACGCGGACAAACGGGTGGATCTGTCGCCCCTGCATTTCATGGAGGATGATCCGGGCGTCATGGATTACGTAGTGATCGCGGGACTGGTACGCTCGCCCATGGGCCGGTTTCAGACGCTGTTTGCTTCCGGGAAACGCTGGTGGAGCATTCCGCAGGAGACGGATATCTCCGGATGTCGGGTGGCCGCGGTTGATCCCTACTTCCGGGAGGAAACACTGCGGGCGGCAGAAATCTGCATCAGCCAGGGGATTCCCTATGTTACGATTGACAGTCGGCATGATTCTTTCCTGCACCGGAACGCGGCGGTGAACGTTATCTCTCATGAATGCACGGACAGTGAGTATCCGGGCATATCCCCGGAGCAGGTGATGGAGCTCATGACGGGAGAGGCAAAGGGCCTGACGATCCTGACCCAGGGCGGCGGTGAAATGCTGTATGGCAGGAAGGGAGAGTCAATCCAACGCATGAAGCCGTTTTCGGTGGAAGTCAGAAGTACCCTTGGAGCGGGCGATACCTTCAAGGCCGGGTGTGTTTACGGCCTGCTGCATGGGATGAACGATGAAGAACTGGTACGCTTCGCAAGCGCCTGTTCCGCCGTCGCCATTTCCCGGTTCCCACTTCCGCTGAATCCGCCGGCCCTGGAAGAAGTGCAGGGATTGATTGACAGGGAAGGATAAGGCTTGATAGCAGAAAATGTTGGCTGAAATACATTATCAAAAATTGAATCCGATTTTGTAAGACTGTTAGGAGAAGTGGGATGCATATTGTCAAAGCAGAAGCAAATCAGGTAGAGAAAATCGTAGATATGTCGATCAGAGCTTTTGAAACAGATGTAAGTGTTGGCGGGGTAAAAGGTGATTGTCCGCCTGGATTCGATTCGATAGAATGGCATCAACAAATGATCCGGGAGGGACATCTGTATCAGGCAATGAAAGATAATGATTTGGTAGGGGCAGCCATCGTATTCCCGGATGAAACAAAAAGCAGCGTATACATCGGCAGAATCTTTATTGACAGCGTCTATCACAGAAAAGGTTATGGAATTCGTTTGATGGAATGCATAGAAAAGTATTTCCCATGCGCTGCTGAGTTTAATCTGGATACTCCATGTTGGAATAAGCGGACAAATGCGTTTTACAAAAGATTAGGCTATCGGATCGTAAAGGTTGAGGATGGATTCGTCTTTTACCGGAAAAGAAAAAGCGAACCCAATACCATCCAGAACGTTACGTAAAGCAAAATCACCAGATTGTTGAGATGAACAACGAACCAAGCGTCGCATTATCTGCATTAGAGGGAGGATGGTGTAATGTCCGCTGAAATACATTATCAAAGATTGAATGGCGCCAATTTCACCGGTCATTCGTTGGATGATTTTGTCCGCCACCAGACTGTTACAGCGTGTTGGAGAAAGACAGACAACGATTGGAAGCTTGTGCCGAATGCCTATGAAGAAAACTGGTCGCAGGCGCAGTGCCGGAGAATGGCAGAAGACGTGTTGCATCATATCAACCTTGACCAGACCGGCTTTGGCGCGTTCGACGGCGAGCGGATCATCGGTTTTGCGACCGTCTCCCACCGTATATTCGGCGTCGCGTCAAGATATGTGCAGCTGGTTTGTCTTCAGATCTCAGAGGAATACAGGCGTCAGGGCATCGGCAGGAAGCTCTTTTCTCTGGCCTGCGAAGAGGCCCGGCGGCTGGACGCTGATAAACTGTACATTTCGGCTCACTCCTCAAAAGAGTCACAGGCGGCATACCGGGCACTCGGATGCGGTTTCGCAGAGGAAATCAATGAGAAACTGGCAGCAGCGGAGCCGTTTGACGTCCAAATGGAATACAGACTATAAAGGAGACTGAAAAGTGAAGTACTTTCAGACCATCACGCTGACAGACGGCAGAACCTGCGTCATCCGGAACGGTACGGAACGTGATGCGGAGGCCGTACTGTCCAATTTCATACTGACGCATGCGCAGACAGATTTCCTGACGACCTATCCGGAAGAAACGACCTTCACTGTTGATCAGGAAAAAGAGTATCTGAAAAAGAAGGCAGACAGTGATCGCGAGTTTGAATTGGTGGCGGAAGTGGACGGAATGATCGTCGGAACAGCGGGCGTTGACCTGATCAGGGCTGCAGAAAAAACCCGGCACCGGGCATCGTTCGGCATCAGTATCGAGCAGGCTTTCTGGGGAATCGGCATTGGCTGGGCTTTGACGAATGCCTGCATCGAATGCGCCAAAGCAGCCGGGTATTCCCAAATGGAGCTGGAGGTCGTAGCTGACAACAGAAGAGCGCTTGCGCTGTATCAGCGCGCAGGCTATGTCGAATATGGTCGGAACCCCCGGGGCTTCCACTCGCGCAAAAGCGGCTGGCAGGAGACCGTGCTGATGCGGCGGGAACTGGACAATTGAAACAAATGGATCTTCAATGCCACGGACAAATGGAGTCGCGGCAGAAAGGAAGTAACGATGCTGTTTAAGGGGATCGGCAGGACTTTTTCCACGGAAAACGACTGCCAGTTTGAAACGATCGGCGCGTTCTGGGATGAGCTCGCGGCGAAGTATGGCCGGGAAAACCTGCAGGGACTCGGCTATGGCTGGACGGAACGATCCATCGATTATGTTATTGGCCTGATCGACGGGGAGATCGACGGAGCGGACCGGGTCGTGGAACTGCCGGATACAGGTTGGGTTGCGGTTCGGGGAAAGACAGCGGACCTTGGGGAAGTATATGAAAAGATTTATCAGGGAGGCAGATTGCAATATGAGATCGAGCGCTTCACCGACAGCGGTGACTGCGAGATCATGTACTGCCGATCAACCGTCCTGGACAAGTGAGGAGGCAGGAAAGGAATGTTCACCGAAAAGATGATCGCCCCGTGCGGGCTGGACTGCAGCATTTGCAAGCGCGCGCTGGCCGAGAGCGGCCCCTGTGCCGGATGCCGCGGCCCAAACGACAACAAGCCGGAGTTCTGTTCGGCGGGATGCGGTATCATCCTTTGTGAAAAGAGGAGGGCAAACGGGTATACGTTCTGCGATGAGTGCCCGGATTTTCCCTGTGCTGACGTCATGGAAAAGGAAATCCGGTACGGATCGAAGTACCCGCTCCGCGAATCCCCGCTGGAGAATCTTCGAGTGATCCGGGAGGCAGGGATGCCTGCTTTTCTGGAGCGTGAGCGGAAGCAGTGGACCTGTCCCGCCTGCGGAGGCGTCATCTGTGTCCACACAGGCGTATGCAGCGGCTGCGGACGGCAGTATGACGATTCAGTGAATCGCTGACGCGAAGAGGGAAAAAGGATGCAGGCAATAACATTTGCAAAAGGAAACGAGCGGCATCTGAAGGATTGCAGGGACGCGCTCTGCCGCTCAACGCTTGGCGAGAAATACTTTTCTGCGCCGGGGAGCGCGGAAAATGCGATCCTTGAAGGGATCCGGCAAGGGAATTTGTATGCAGCGCTCATCGGTGAAGCATGCGTCGGCTTTACATACATCATCCCGAAGGGAGCGTTTCACAGTTTCCCCTACCTGCACATCATCGCCATTAAGGAAGAAACCAGAGGCCAGGGCGTTGGCAAGGCGCTGCTGGATCATTCTGAACGAATCGCGTCTGAAATGGCGGACAAACTTTTCCTTGTGGTTGCGGATTTCAATCCGGACGCAAAGCGGTTCTATGAAAGGAATGGCTATCAGCAAGTCGGAGAAATCCCAAACCTGTACCGCCCCGGGATCACAGAATACCTGATGGCAAAGAACCTGATAAACTGTTTTTCCCTGTAGAGCGATAAATCATCACTTCCCTGTTGACTCTCCCCTAAGGGGATCCTCTATCATGTGATGTGCAAACGGAAAGGAGGGTATCGAAATGCTGAAGATCGGCGATTTTTCCCGGCTGTCGCATCTGACGGTGAAGGCACTGCGGTTTTATGAGAAGGAAAAGCTCCTGATTCCCACGTCCGTCGATGATTGGACCGGCTACAGGTTCTATGAAACCAGCCAGCTTGAGGATGCGGCCAGGATCAAAGCCTGTCGCCAGCTGGATCTGTCAATTGACGAGATCAGGGCAGTCATGTCAGGCGCCGACATGATGCAGGTGCTGTCCGACAAAGCAAAAGCGCTGTCTGAGCAGCGTGAAAGGATCGATGCCATCCTTTCCAGAATCCATCACATTCTGGAGGGAAAAGAAATGAAGTATCAGGTAACCGAAAAAGTCATTCCGGCAGCGATTGTTTTCTACTCGGAAACCGTGCTGGAGAACTACAGCGACATCATGCAATGGATTCCTTCCCTGGGTGAGGAATGCAGAAGGCTGAATCCGAATCTCCGCTGTGCGGAACCGGAATATGAATTCTGTGAGTACCCGGATGGGGAATACAAGGAGCACGATATCCAGATCCGGCACAACCAGGCGGTCACGGCCCGGGGCGTTGAGAACGATGTCATCCGGTTCCGTGAAATCCCGGAAACGAAGGTGCTGAGCATCTATCACAAAGGGGCGTATGACAGCATCGGGGAAGCGTATGCCTTCATCATGAAATACGCGGAAGAAAACGGTTATCAGCCGGCTGGCCTGACCAGGGAATGCTACATCGACGGGATCTGGAACAAGGATAGCGTAGATGACTGGCTGACGGAGATCCAGCTGCCGGTTCGCTGAACGGCAGCTGACGTGGAGGACGGAAGGATGGCTTTCGATTTTAAGAAAGAATACAAAGAATTCTATATGCCGGCGGCCAAACCGTCCATCGTGACGGTGCCGCCCATGAACTATATCGCTGTCCGGGGTCAGGGCGATCCAAACCAGGGGGATGGCGAATACAAGTCCGCCATCGGCCTGCTCTACGGGATCGCGTTCACGATCAAGATGAGCAAAATGGGCGATCACAGGATCGAAGGGTACTTCGACTTCGTCGTTCCGCCATTGGAAGGCTTCTGGTGGCAAGACGGTATCACAGGGATCGATTACGCGCATAAAGAGCGGTTCCGCTGGATTTCCGTCATCCGCCTTCCGGATTTTGTGACAAGGGAAGACTTTGACTGGGCCGCGGAAGAAGCGGCGCGGAAAAAGAAGATGGACTTTTCCGGCGCGGAGTTCTTTCGCTACGATGAAGGGCTGTGCGTTCAGTGCATGCACATCGGCGCTTATGACGACGAGCCTGCGACCCTGGAATTGATGCACCGCTATATGGCGGAACAGAGGTATGCGCTGGATATCACCGACCAAAGGCTGCATCATGAAATCTATCTGAGTGATGCCCGAAAGGTTGCGCCTGAGAAACTGAAAACCGTCATTCGGCATCCGATCAGGCCAAGATGAAGAGTATCGCCCGTGGCTTTTCCGGTCACGGGCGATTTTGTCAGGTGAAGTTTTTCACTTTTTTTATCGAAGCGGGCACAAAATCTGTATACGAACAAAAATTATTTTGATATATGTCGAATTAAATATTGACAACCGTATCCGCTTGCAGTAATATTGATTCGATGATTGTGAAATCAGATTGCTCATGGGAGGGTATCAAAATGAAAGAATTCATCACTTATCTGGACAGCAGGATTGAGGAAGGCAGAGCGGAAATCGCGGCGCTTACGGCGGATGGCCGCAAAGACGATGCCAATTTCGCCAAGGTGCGCACGAATATCTACGACGTGTGTAGGACCGTGAGCCGGACACTTGCGGACAGGCCCGGCGCGGGGATCGATGCCATTGCAGCGCAGCTGGAGCGGTTCCGTACGACCTGGGGCGCGGCGCTGGAAAAAGCAAAGCAGCACGGCGATGTCAGCGGCATTGCCGTGGAGGAAACAAAGCTCGCGGCGCTTGAGGATGTCATCGCTCACTTCCGGGAGGTGACCGGCGCATGACGCAGGAAACCGCGCTGAAGGTTTTCAAGTGTCTTTCGGATATGTCCCGCCTGCGCATCATCCAATCTCTGAACCAAGGAGAAATGTACACAGAACTGCTGGCAGAGCGCTTGGAGCTGACGCCGTCCACCGTTTCATTCCACATGAAAAAGCTGGAGGACGCGGGCCTTGTCCTTTCCCGCAAGGAGCAGTATTACACGGTCTATTCCCTGAACCGGGAAGTGCTTGAAAAAACCGTTTACGCCCTTGCGGCTTCTCAGCCGGAGCAGATCGATGAACAGCAGAAAAGAGAAGAAGCGTATCGCCAAAAGGTTATCAAATCCTTCTTTGACTATGACGTCCTGCGTGCCATCCCGGTGCAGCGTAAAAAGAAGCTGATCTGCTACGAACGTATCGCAGAGCGCTTCGAGTTGGGCAGGGTGTATGAGGAAAAGGAAGTCAACGAGATCATTTCGCCCATCTACGCGGATTACTGCACCATCCGCCGGGATATGATCAGCGAGGGCATCTTCCAGCGCGATGGGAACCGATATGTCCGGCTGAAGTGAAAGGTTTTCGAGACTTGAATCGTATTCGGGCGTCTCTTCGGAGGCGCTTTTCATGTGCTCACATATACATTTTAACGGTGAATCGACCTTCGTGTAAATGTGAACCCTTTGAACCCGATTCACAATCGTTAATGGGGTTCCCGGGTTCATCGTTACATTGTATCAAATAGCCGTGCAAAATAGATTCATTACAAACGAATTCACCGAACAGATTTGGCATAATAAATGCGGAGGCCACTCAAATACACATTACCGGCCTATCTCACATTTTACCGGAGGCACACCCATGCGAGACTTATCCCCATCCGAACGCCGTGCCGACATCCTGCGCAATCTGCAGATCGATCGGATCGTTACGGCCGAAGCCCTGGCCGATGAATATGGCGTCAGCAAATCTACAATTTACCGGGACATGCGGATCCTGTCATCCGACTATGAAGGTATCATCCCGTTGCAGGGACGCGAGGGCGGCTATCTGTGCGATTACCGTTACTTTCCCCGGCAGCACATTTTAACCGCAGCGTTTGAGGACGGGCTGATCCAGATGCTCCCGCTGTTTAACGGCGAGATGCGAGAGATGACCAAAAAACTGATCGATCAGTACGGCTCCAGAGATGCGCTGAATCGAGTGAACGACGTCCTGTCCGGATTCTAAATCCGGAAGTGAAATCAAACTGTGAAGGTTTTGATCAGTTTCGTTTCCATCATAGAAAATGAGCGCTTCCAGGGATTTGTTTGGTGGACTCCGCTTCCATAAGCCAAGTTTTCTCCGGTTACAGCAGCGACCATAAAAGCTGCCGATCATGGGTCTTCCGTCGCCCGGGAAAAGGACGGATGAGGGCTTCACCAGCCGACAATCGGTGCGTGTTCCGTCAGCGACAGGATGGGCTTGATGGTCTCACCGACCGATAAACGGTGCGCCGCGGCCAGCGTAATTGCCTTGATCATGGCAGATCGGGGGCCGAAAGTCCCGATGCCCGCAAGGGTTGCTCCAACGACCGTCACCCGTTCATCACCCGACTGGCTCGCTCGACTTCCTCACCCGACTTCCTTTACGACTGACCCAATGACCGTCGTTCCCTTCCTCCGCGCACGGAGGCGAGAGCGGCACCTGCTCCGTATGGCAAACGGTACCCTCAACCCTGGTACCGGTTGCCAGCGGAACAATCCCGTAATGGTTATGCAACGGATACTTCCGTTGGATAACCAGTTAAGGGCAAAAACAGACCGGCTGCGGAGCATCCAAATGGAGTTCCGTTCCCCTCCGGGTCTCACCCGGCGCATGATGTGCATGCGGTGACAAGGGGATGAATGCCGGCGCGTCGATGGCAAGACGATAAACAGCTGCGTCACGGTTTACCCAAAGTCCGCGCACATGCGGCATATCCACAATTCAGGAGATGATCCCATGAAAAGTCTCTCTTACGAGATGAAGAAAGAAGCGCTGCAAGGCATCGAGAACAATCGTATGATCTCTGAAACAGGCTAGCAATAGAAACAGGCCCATGCCTGCTCCGAAGGAATATACGATCAAAAATCTCACAAGTGTACCCAATTCCCGTGCCTGTCGTTCTCCCTATAACCAAGGAGAGATTGACATGGAAATGAAACCCATCTATACACAGGAACAGCTGAACGCCATCGTTCAGCAAGCCGTTGCTTCCGTGATAAACGCAGTGATTCATCCGTCCCTGACGGACAACCGGAACATGCCTGACTCTCAGGCGTGCTTCGAGCAGAATCCCGCTATTGAGTTTGGGAACACTTTGGCCAATAATGACCCTGTTGCCCGACAGCTGGCAGACCTTGCGGCAGAAATTGCCGAAATCAAAGCCGCCCTGACGAATCCCGGGCCGGTGAATCTTGACAACGACATAGATGAAGTATCCAATACGCGAATCTTGCCGGAAGAAGGAGAATCATCAATGGCAAGACTTCGTGGAAGACTTAATCTGAATCAGGAAACCATCATGATCAGCGCCGCCAATGTGCAGGCGCTGATCGAAAAGGTCGCAGGCATGGTCGCTGAATCCATGAAAAAGGAGGATGCGAGCCGTAAGCAGAAGATTCCTTCGTTTTCAGAATACGCCGGGACCTGGATGGAAAACTACTGTCGGCACAAGGTGGAGGAAACCACCCTCGTCGGGTATCGGTCCTATCTGAATGCCCATCTCTATAAGGCATTCGGGTCCCTCAGGCTGGATGAGATCACGGTCACCAGACTTCAGGAGTTCATTAACGAACGCTCTCAGCTCAGCGTCAAGAGCGTACAGAACTTCATGAAGCTTCTCAGTCTGATCCTTCAGGCTGCGATTGAAGACGGCTACATCGCCACAGACGTTACCAGGAGCAAGAAGCTCGTCTTCCCCAACAAAGAAGCGAAGGAGCGTATTCCGCTCACAGAGGAGCAGCTGAAGGATGTCATCTCGAATATCCGGAAGCTGAAACCTATGGATCAGCTGCTGTGGTTCTTCCCAGAATTTTGTGTAAACGCCATAACAGCGTAGAATAAGGCAAAATCGTTTTGCGGTCGGTGGCCTGTCCACCGGCCCTTGATTGCAGGATACAGGCGGTTTTCTGTTACAGCCCTTTATTCCGGCATTCTGTCGGCATAGTACACGGCCAGTTGAGCGTGGATGACAGCCCAGTCCTGCCGGCGACCGGTCCATTTCTTCGTGATGTCCAGCATGGCCAGATACAGCATTTTCAGCAGGCTGTCATCCGTGGGGAAAACAGCCTTGGCCTTGGTCACCTTGCGGAGCTGATGGTTGAAACCCTCGATTGCGTTGGTCGTATAGATCAGCCGCCGAAGCTCTTCCGGGAATTTGAAATAGGTGCTCAGGTTCGGCCAGTTCTCCCGCCAGGACGCTGAAATCTTGGGATATTTCTTGTCCCACCGGGCTGAAAACGCTTCCAGTGCCTCTTCCGCGGACGGCTCGTCCACAGCGGCATACACCTTCTTCAGGTCGGCCATGAGTGCCTTCAAATCCTTATAGGAAACGTATTTGCTGGAGTTCCGCAGCTGGTGAATGATGCAGTTCTGAATGTCCGCTTTGGGAAAGACAGCCTCTATGGCATTGGCAAAGCCGGTCAGGTTGTCCGTGCAGGCAATGAGCACATCCTCTACGCCGCGGTTCCGCAGGCTGTTGAGCACGGTCGCCCAGTATTTGGCGCTTTCGTTCTCACCGACCCAC
>CACXHY010000012.1 GCA_902767565.1 uncultured Eubacteriales bacterium
CATTGTACAGCTTAGGCAATGAGTTGTCCCTCGCCTGTGGCTGGCTGCCACGAACATGGGGCAAATATATAGTAACAGGGGGCAGGGGGATGGGGCGAAACGGTTTGGAGAGCATCTGCTGACACAGATCACAGAGCGGACCGAACAGTCACATTATTGTCGGATCGAATTCACTCGCGACCCGTTTCACGCAGTTCGGTTGACCTGTCAGCCGGATCAGGCGCGGGGCGTTCCCTTTTTCTTTCCCTCCATTTCCAGGAGGGTGCGGCCGGCCTCGTCGCGGAACTGGTTGGTGTAGAGGCGGTAGTACTCGCCCCGCTTCGCGATCAGTTCCCGGTGGGTGCCGTCCTCGGCGATCTTTCCGTCGCGGATCAGCAGGATCCGGTCCGCCGTGCGGATGGTGGACAGGCGGTGGGCGATGATGAAGGAGGTGCGGCCCTCGAGGGTGGTCTGGATGGCCTTCTGGATCAGCTGCTCCGTCTCGGTGTCCACGGAGGAGGTGGCCTCGTCCAGCACGAAGATGGCCGGGTCGGTCAGCAGGGCGCGCGCGAAGGACACCAGCTGCTTCTGGCCGGTGGACAGGCGTCCGCCGCCCTCGCCCACGTCGGTGTCGTAGCCGTCCTGCATGCCCAGGATGAAGGATTCCGCCCCGACCATGCGCGCGGCCTGCCGGACCTCCTCATCCGTCGCCTCCGGCCGCCCGTAGCGGATGTTGTCGGCGATGGTGCCGGAGAAGAGGTGCGGTGTCTGCAGGACGTATCCGAGATTGGACTGCAGCCACAGCTGGCTGCGCTCCCGGTAATCCACATGGTCGATCAGCACGCGGCCGGCCGTGGGTTCGTAGAATCGGCACACCAGGTTGACGATGGTGGACTTGCCGGAGCCGGTCTCGCCCACCAGCGCGATGGTCTGCCCGGCCTTCACGCTCAGGTCGAAGTGCTCCAGCACCTGCTCACCGTCCTGGTAGCGGAAGCTGACGTCCTCAAAGTCGATGTCGCCGCGCAGCGCGGGCCAGTTTTCCTTTTTCGGGTGGAAGTTGTCGCCGAAGACGGCCTCCACCTCGGGGCTGTCCACGATGGCAGGCTCCGTGTCCAGGAGGGTCAGCACGCGCTCGGCCGCGGCCTGGGAGGACTGCAGCTCCGCGAAGATGCGGGCGATGTCCCGGACGGGCATGAAGAACTGCAGGGTGTAGTTGATGAACACGTTCAGCACGCCCACGGTCATCCCGGCGGCGCCCGCCACGGTCAGCAGCACCTCCGCGCTGCCCTTCCACAGCACCCAGGCCGTGGCCAGGGAGCCGAGGCTCACCACGATGGGCATGAACAGGGCGGACAAGGTCGCGGCCCGCACGGAGGAATCGCGCATGCCTTCCGCGATCTCGTGGAATTCCTCGCTGTTCATCTCCTCGCGCACGAGGGTCTTGGTGGTCAGCGCGCCGTTGATGCCCTCGTTGAAGGCGGATGTCAGCTGGCTGTTGCGCTTGCGGACCTGGCGGTAGCTCTCCAGGATGCCCTTCTGGAACTTCCACGAGATCACCGCCAGCGGGGGCAGCACCAGCATCACGATCAGGGCCATCCGCGCGTTGAGGACCAGCATCTGCACGGCGCACAGCACCAGGAAGGCCGAGCCCCAGGCCAGGTCCACCAGGGACCAGCCGATGGTGTCGCCCAGGCGCTGGGTGTCGTTGGTCAGGCGGCTCATCAGCGAGCCGACGGGCATGCGGTCGTAGTAGGAGAAGGGCAGTTCCTGCAGCTTGCGGAAGCCGAGCCTGCGGATGTGGTAGCACATGCCCGTCTCCACCTTGCCGCTCTCCCGGATGAACAGGAACACCACGCCCACCTGCAGGGCGATGAGCAGGACATAGATGACGGCGAACAGGGGCAGGCCTTCCGTGGTCTCCCCCGCGATGAAGGTATCGATGGCGTAGCCGTTCATCCAGGGCAGCGCCACGTCGATCCCGGCGGACACCGTCATGGTGGCGAGGATGATCCAGAGGTTACGGTGGAAGGGTCTTGCCAGCTTCAGCAGCTTCTTCCACAGTCCCAGATCAAATCGCCGGGTATAGTCTTCTTCCTGAAAGGCGGTCATGCTCTCTCACCTCCTCCGTCTTCCGTTCTGAGCTCGTCCTCCAGGCCGCTCTGGATCGCGAAGATCCGCTGGTACAGGCCCGGCACGGCGGACAGTTCTTCGTGGGTCCCGCGCTGGGTGATCCGCCCGTGCTCGAGCACCAGGATCTGGTCCGCCTGGGACAGGGTGGTGATCCGGTGGCTGATGATCAGGGTGGTCACGTCCCCGTGCTCCCGCTTCAGCGCGGCGCGGATGCGGGCGTCGGTCTCGGTATCCACGGCGGAGAGCGAATCGTCGAAGATCAGCACCGCGTTGTCCTTGAGCAGGGTGCGGGCGATGGCGATGCGCTGCTTCTGCCCGCCGGAGAGGGTCACGCCGCGCTCGCCCACCAGAGTATCGTAGCCCTTCTCGGCCTTCCCGATGAAGCCGGAGGCCGAGGCCGTGTCGGCGGCGAGCCGGATGCTCTTGTCGTCGGGCTCCCGCAGGACGATGCCCACGTTCTCGCGGATCGTGCGGGAATAGAGGAAGGGCTCCTGCAGGATCAGGCCGATGCGGGACCGCAGCCATTTCCGGTCCACGGTGCGCAGGTCCGCGCCGCCGACGGTGATGGTGCCGGAGGTGGGCTCGTACAGGCGCTGGAGCAGATACATCAGCGTGGACTTGCCGCTGCCCGTGGCGCCCAGCACCGCGGTGGTCGTGCCGGCCGGGATGGTGAAGGACACATCCTCCAGCACCGGCACCCCGTCGTCGGGATAGGCGAAGGACACATGGTCGAACACGATATCGCCGTGAAGGTCGGGCTTTGCCGCACCGGGCTCCTCCGGCTCCGCTTCCTCATACAGGATGGCCTGCATGCGCTCCATGGCCACCATGCTCTTTCCCGCGTCGGAAAGGGTGCGCCCCAGCTGGCGGATGGGCCAGAGGAGCTGGCCCACATAGCTGACGAACAGCGTGAGGGTGCCCACGGTGATGTCCCCGCGGACGGCAAGCACCACGCAGACCAGCAGCGTCACGGTCTGCTGCGCCATGGTGAGCGCGTCGCCGCCGCCCCAGTAGATCGCCAGCAGGTCGTTGAGCCTCTTCGTCTTTTTGCGGAAGTCCTCCGACACCTTGTCGAAGCGCTCCACTTCCCGCTCCTGCTGGCCGAAGGCCCGCACCACCCGCACACCGGAGAGGTTCTCCTGCAGCACGGCGGTCATGGAAGCCTCGGCCTCGTCCATATCACGGAAGGAACGGTGCACCTTCCTGAAGAACCAGAGGGCAAAGCAGAAGATGGCCGGGGTCAGGATCAGCGAGATCAGGGTCAGGAGGGGATTGCGGCCCAGCAGGATCACGAGGGCCCCCGTGATCATCAGCACCGCGTTCACCACCTCCAGCACCTGCACGGCGAGGAAGCGGCGCACGGTGTCCACGTCGGAGGTGCAGCGCTGGATCAGGTCGCCGGTCTCGGCGCGGACGTGATAGGCGAAGGGCAGCTCCTGCAGATGGTCGTACAGGCGTTCGCGGAGCGTCATGGCGATCCGCTCGCTGGCCACCGCGCTCATGCGGCCCTTGATGTAGCTGAACAGGCCGTTGAGCAGGTACAGGGCCACCAGCACCGCCGCCAGGAACCAGAGGTTCTCGCGGATCCATGGTTTGGTGACGCCGATCCCCCGCAGTCCGCCCAGGAGCCATCCGGGCAGGGTGGACGCCTTGCTCCCCAGCACGCAGTCGATGGTCTCCGCCAGCAGGAGGGGCGAGGCGTAGCCCAGCATCACCACCATCACGGTGGACAGGCCCGCCGCCACGTACGCGCCGCGGTTGGGCCTCAGAAGGGTCAGGGTCTCCCGGAAGGGAGTCGGTTTCTTGTTCACAGAGATTCCTCCCGTATCAAGGGCAATGAAAAACCGGCCGGCACGGTGCCCCGCGCGGCCGGATCAAACGCGTGAATGCCGGGTCTCCCCGTCACTCCGCCCGGACAGCAAAGGGCACGCCAAAGGAAGTGGGATCAGCTGCAAGGATCATGCGGATCGTCATCTTCACGGCCTCCTTTGCCATCAGATTTGTTCCGGACGGAACATGGAAGAGCATACACGGGATCGCGCCGTTTGTCAACCCCTGTTTTTCATCGCCCGCGCGGCCTCCAGCAGATGTGCGGCGTGCTCCATGGCGCTTTCGTCGCTGCCGCGGGCGCCGCCGAGCATGCGGGCCACCTCCGCCGTGCGCTCCTCCTCGGTGAGGCGGCGCAGGTGCGTGCCGGTGCGGCCGTCCTTCACGGTCTTTTCCACCAGCAGCTGCACGTCCGCCATGGCCGCCAGCTGCGGGAGGTGGGTCACGCACAGCACCTGTCGGGCGCGGGAAATGGCGGCCATCTTCTCGGCCACGGCCTGGGCCACCCGGCCGGAGATGCCGGTGTCGATCTCGTCGAAGACCATGCAGTCCACGCCGCCCAGGTTTGCCTCCATGTTCTTCAGCGCCAGCATGAGGCGCGACAGCTCGCCGCCCGAGGCGATGCGGCTCAGAGGCTTCAGCGGCTCGCCCGGGTTGGGCGAGATCAGGAAGGAGACCTCGTCATCCCCCGCCGTCCTGGGCAGGGTGGGCTTTTCAGGCTTCGGGGCGAAATCCACCCTGAACACGGTGGAGCCCATGCCCAGGTCCGCCAGCTGCTCCGTCATCCCCCGCTCGAAGCGCTCCGCCAGCGCGCGCCGGGCCTCGGTCAGCCGTTTCGCGGCCTGCCGGTATGCCGAGAGCAGCGCCCGGTCCTCCTTCTCCAGCCGCTCGGTCTCGCCGTCCAGATCCGTGAGGGCCTCGCGCTCGGCGGCCAGCTGCTTCCAGGTCTCCAGCACCGCCGGGATGTCCGCGCCGTATTTGCGCTGCAGCCGGGCGATCAGTTCCAGCCGGTTCTCCACCCGCTCCGCCCGCTGAGGGTCGAAGGCGGCGGTGTTCAGCAAGCTCTGCAGCTCGTGGCCGCACTCCTCGAGCTCGTAATAGGCGGTGCGCACCCGCTGGGCCAGCGAGCGGTAGGCCTCGCCGTAGGCCGCGATCTGCTCCAGGGCATCGGCGGCGGGCTTCAGCTGCGCCAGCACCGGGTCGGGATCCCCCGCCGCGATGGCGGTATGCGCGCTGCGCAGATTCATGGCGATCTTTTCCGCGTGGCGGCTCCTGTCCCGCTCCTCCCGCAGGACCTCCTCCTCGCCGGGCTTCAGTCTGGCCTTTTCCAGCTCGGCCAGGCTCTTGTCCAGCTCCTCCCGGCGGCGCTCCCGCTGCTCCCGCTCGCGGACCAGGCGCGCATACTTCCGGTGGCAGGCCAGGAAGGCCTCCGCGGCGCCGGCCGTCTCCCGCAGGAGGGCCTGATGGGCGGCGTCCCCGGTGCCGTCCAGGAGTTGAAGGTGATAATGCGCGTCCATCAGGAAGCGGGTCTCGTGCTGGCCATGGACGTCCATCAGCCGCTCCGCCAGTTCCCGCAGCGAGCTCAGCGGCACCGCGATGCCGCACACGCGGCAGATGCTCCGGCCGGCCGCGGTGATCTCGCGGTAGAGGATGATCGGGCTGTCCTCCGGGTCGATCTCCTTTTCCCGGAGCCAGGCCACGGCTTCGCTGTCCTCCGCCTCGGAGAAGACGGCCTCCACGGTGGCCTTTTCCGTGCCGGTGCGGATCAGCCCCTTGTCGGCGCGGCCGCCCAGCACCAGGTTCACCGCGTCCACGATGATGGATTTTCCGGCGCCGGTCTCGCCCGTCAGGGTGTGCAGTCCGCGGCTGAAATCGATCGTCAGAGACTCGATCAGCGCGATATTGCAGATCGTCAGGGTTTGCAGCATGTCTGTCTCCTCAGCTCATCAGTTCCCGCAGCCGGTCCGCCACCGCCTGGGCGTCCGCGGCGTTCCGGCTCACCAGCAGCACGGTATTGTCCCCCGCCACCGAGCCGAGGATCTTCGTCCAGCCCAGGGAATCCAGCGCCTCGGCCGCCACGTTGGCCGAGCCGGAGATGGTCTTGACCACCAGGAGGTTCTCCGCCGCCACCACCGACAGCATGGACTCCCTCAGGATGCGGGCCAGCCGTTCGCCGGTGCTGCGGTCGCTGCCGGCCGCCTGCGCGTAGCAATAGGTCCCGTCCGCGGAGAGTGCCTTCACCAGCCGCAGTTCCTTGATGTCACGGGATACGGTGGCCTGGGTCACCCGATAGCCGTTCTTCGCCAGCGCCTCCGCCAGCGCCTCCTGGGTCTCGATCTTCTCTCTGGTGATCAGATCCAGGATCATCATCTGTCTCTGTGATTTCATGATTCCGTTCATCCTCCGTCAGCGCGACCACTCGATCAGCTTCTGATGCACCACGTCGAAGAACCCGTCCGGCCGGATGCGCACGAGGCGCACCCTCGTCTCCGCCTTGCGGACGGACACGCTGTCCCCCTCCCGGAGCTCCGCGCAGTGCTGTCCGTCGATCTGCAGGGAGGCCCGGATGCTCTCCGCCGTGCTCAGCGAGAGGGTCACCCTCGCGTCGCCGGCCACCACCTGCGGGCGGTGCTGCAGGGAATGCGGGCAGATGGGGGTGATGAGCATGCAGTCCACCGCCGGCGCGATGATCGGGCCGCCCGCCGAGAGGGAGTAGCCCGTCGAGCCGGTGGGCGTGGCCACCAGCAGGCCGTCGGCGCGGTAATCCCCCGCCCAGCCGCCGTCCACCTGCGCCTGCACCCGGATGAGCCTCGGGTATGCGCCGCGGGTCAGCACGACATCGTTCAGCGCGAGAAAACGCCGGTCGCCCCAGGTCACGCACAGCATGACCCGGGCCTCCTCCGCGTATTCGCCTGACAGCAGGCGGTCCAGCGCCTCCTCCAGGTCGTCCGCTTCCACCTCGGTGAGGAAGCCCATGTGGCCCATGTTGACGCCCAGCATCGGCACGTCCAGGGATGCGGCCGTCTTCGCGCAGCGGAGCATGGTCCCGTCGCCGCCCATGGCCACCAGGGCGTCCATCGGCTGGTTTGCGAAATCCCTTTCCCTCACCACGGCCGCGCCGTGGGCGGTCAGCCAGCGGGCTGCCCGGTCACAGGCCTCCACCGCCTGCCGGTTCTCGCTCGGCGCGCTCAATCCGATGCGAAGCATTGCGGCACCTCCTCTCGCATGCCGGGTCAGTATACCACATCCTGCATATTCATGCAAGGCGAACACCGGCCGGCATCCCGCAAAAAACCGCGCCGGGGCGGCGCGGCACATCATCGGCGGGATCAGAGGCCGTAAAGCTCGCTGTACTTTCCCACGAGGTAACGGGTGTAATACGACGGATCGAACGCGGCGCCGAGGGCGTTCCTGAGCACCTCATCGGGGCGGAGAAGATCGCCGAAGCGGTGGATCCGCTCGCGCAGCCACGCGGTCACGGGGCTGAGGTCTCCCCGGCCGACAGGCGTCCAGACGTCGATCTCCCGCTCCATGCGGTCCAGCATCTGCGCCGCGTAGGCGGAGCCGAGGGCATAGCCGGGGAAATAGCCGATCCCGCCGAAGGACCAGTGGCTGTCCTGCAGGCATCCCCGGCGGTCGTCCGGGACGTCGACGCCGAGATACGCCTTATACATGGCGTTCCATTCGCCGGGCACGTCGCGGACCGACAGATCGCCCGTCATCAGCGCCTTTTCGATCTCATAGCGGATCATGACGTGCATGCCGTAGGTCAGCTCATCCGCCTGCGTGCGGATCAGCGAGGGCTTTGCCAGGTTCACGGCGCGATACAGCTTCTCCGCGTCCGCCCCGGCCGTCTGCTCCGGGAAGATCTCCCGTAGGATCGGCAGCAGTGCGCTGCAGAAGGCGCGGCTCCGGCCGATGTAATTCTCATAGAAGCGGGACTGGCTCTCGTGGATGCCCATCGACCGGATGTCGGAGAGGCAGGTCCCCTCCAGGTCATCGCCCGTGCCCAGTTCATAGAGCGCGTGCCCGCCCTCGTGGATGACGCTGTACATGCTCAGGCTCACGTCGTCCTCGTGATAGTGGGTGGTGATGCGGACGTCGTGCTTGCCGTAGCTGTCGGTGAAGGGGTGCTCCGTCTCGCCGATGGAGCAGTCGTCGCGGCTGATGCCCAGCAGCCCCATCAGCCGGTCCGAGAACCGCTGCTGCAGGTGCTTCGGGAAATGACCCCGCAGGAAGGAGACGTCCGGCTCGGGCTTTTCCCCCACGGCCTGGATCACCGGGGTCAGTTCCCGCCGCAGCGCCTCGAAGAACGGGTCCAGCTGCGCGACGGTGACGCCCTTCTCATACTTGTCCAGCATCACATCGTAGGGGTGTGCGGCGGGGTCCTTGCGGGCGGCATTGCGGCGGTGATACGCCACGATCCTCTCCAGGCAGGGAGCGAAGGCCGGCCAGTCGTTCTCCGCCTTGGCCCGGTGCCAGACGGCGTCCGCCTCGTTGAGGAGCATCCGGTACGCCCTGAACTCCTCCGCAGGGACAAGGGCCGTCTCGTCGCTCTCCTCCATCAGGATCTGCGCCCGGCGGCGGGTGCGGGCGTCCGCCTCGTCCCCCGCGTCCAGGATCGTCCGCAGGGCCTCCCGGAAGCGGGGATCGGTCAGCTTCTCGTGGATGATGCCGCTGAAAAAGGCCATCGTCTCGCCCCGGCGGCCGGCGGAATTCCGCGGCGCGGCGGTGGCCGCGTCATAGCTCATCACGCCCAGCGCGTGGCCGTAGGGGCGGAGGGTGCGTTCGGTCTCGTTGAGGACGGCTGCGGCTTCCTGATAGTTCATGAGTATGATCCTCCCTGTTCAGTCCGATGCGCCCAGTGTATCACGGATCGGGATCGCGCGCAAGCCGCGCACTCCGCCGGGCTTGACATTTCCGCGGCGCACAAAGTATAATCAAATAAGAAGCGGCGGCACCTGCCGCGCCGCACGCGCCGGATCGCGCGGATGCGAAGCCCCGTGCGCGCAAGGGACGGGAGATGTGAGGTAGCCTTATGAATCTGCTGGATCGGTTTTTCAACATCCGAAACATGCTCCCGGCCGGAATGGAGGCGCCTGAATACGCAGACAACCGGGACACTTACCGGACCTATATCAATTTGGCGGTCCCGTCCGTATGCGAAATGGTGCTGATCTCCCTCATCAATATGATGGACACCATCATGGTGAGCGGCATCGGGACCGACGCGGTGGCAGCCGTCGGCCTGGTAGGCCAGCCCCGCATGATCATGCTGTCCGTCTTTTTTGCCATGAACATCGCCATCACCGCCGTGGTCGCCCGAAGGCGCGGGGAGAACCGGGCCGACGCCGCCAACGCCACCGTGCGCACGGCCCTGCTGATGAGCGTGATCCTCTGCGCGGTGCTGATGGGGATCCTGATCCCGCTGGCCACGCCGCTGATGCGTTTTGCCGGCGCGGAGGAAGGCCGGACCCTGGACGACGCCACCGCCTACTTTGTGATCTGCGGCTTCGCACTGCCCTTCCAGGCACTGTCCATGGCTCTGTGCGCCGCCCAGCGGGGCGCGGGCAACACGAAGCTCACCATGGAGGTCAACATCACCTCCAACCTGGTCAACATCCTCTTCAACTGGCTGCTGATCAACGGCATCGGTCCCTTCCCGAAGCTGGGCGTCATCGGCGCGGCCGTCGCCACCGCCATCGGTCTGGCCACCGGTTTTGCGCTGAGCCTGGCCGCCATGTTCCGCAACCGGACCGGCTCCTTCCTGCGCTTCACCCTCAGGGACAAGTGGCGGATCGAGCGGGAGCACCTCAAGTCCCTGTGGGACGTGGGCTCCTCGGCCATGGTGGAGCAGCTGGCCATGCGCGTCGGGTTCTTCTCCTACGCCAAGATCGTGGCGGGTCTTGGCACCGACGCCTTCGCGGCCCATCAGATCTGCATGCAGTTCCTGAACCTGTCCTTCTCCTTCGCCGACGGTCTGGGCGTGGCCGGCACCTCCCTGGTGGGCCGCATGCTCGGCGCGAAGGACAAGCCGATGGCCCACATCTACGGCACCCTGGCCCAGCGGTTCTCCCTGATGATCTCGCTGGTGCTCGCGGCCTTCTGCATCCTGCTGCGGACGCCGCTGGTCAATCTCTTCATCAGCGGCGATCACGCCGACGTGGTGCGGCCGATGGCGGAGAACGTGATGATCGTGCTCGGGCTGATCCAGCCGCTGCAGATGCTGTCGGTGGTCTCCTCCGGGGCGCTGCGCGGCGCCGGCGACGTGAAATACACCGCCCGGGTCATGCTGCTGACCGTCACGCTGATCCGGCCGATCCTCTCCCTCACCGGCGTGTACATCATGGGGACCGTGCTGGGCAAGCCGGAGCTGGCGCTGCTGATGGCCTGGTGCGCCACGCTGGTTGACATGACCGTGCGCGCCATCCTGATGCTGCGCCGCTACAAGAGCGGGAAGTGGCACGACATCCGGGTTTGAGGGGGGATCGTATGCGCAGAGCGCTGGCTCTTTGCCTGATCCTGGCTCTGTGCCTGTCCGCCGCGCTGTGCGAGCAGGAGGCCCACTGGCAGGCCCTGACGCTGACCTCGTTCCACCTCCGCCGGGAACCGGACGAATCCGCCTACCGCATCATCAAGCTTCCGAAGCACGGCAAGGTCAGGGTGCTGGAGTGGGGCGACGAGTGGTGCCTCATCACTTACGGGATCCGGACAGGATACGCGAAAACGGAATGGCTGTACTGCTTCCAGTCTCTGGACCCCGCGGAGTATCCCCTGCGGAACATGCCGTGGACGGTCTCGGGCTATGTGGTTTTCGAGCGGGAAGCCGATATCCGCACCCTGGACTTTGAAGGGATCACCGCAAAGCCCGGGCAGATCGCCTGTGCGGACACGGTCACCAGCCCCGGCACCTGTGTGCTCCCCGTCTGGCGCGACACCTGGAGCCTGGCGGAGGGCGAGGGATCCGTTCACGCCTTCGTGCCCTGGGAGGAGGCCCGGTCCGGCGACATCATCGGCGGGTTCACGACCTACTGCGGGGCCTCCCAGGGCGGGAACAAGGCCGCCGATCGCATGCACAACATCGTCCTGGGCTGTGAAAAGCTGGACGGGACCGTGATCGCACCCGGCGGACGCTTCTCCTTCAACCAAGTCTGCGGGCCCTATCTGAAGTCGCGGGGCTATCGGATCGCGCCGAATTACAGCAGCGACCACGAGGGGTACGGCGGCGGGGTGTGCCAGGTGACCACCACGCTGTACAACGCGGTGCTGACCCTGCCCCTGCTGATCGAGGACTGGGCGGTCCACCGGGTGAAGGGCGTCCCCTATGTGCCGCAGTACTTCGACGCGGCCGTCGGGACCTACAGCGATCTCGTCTTCGTCAACACCCTTCCCTATGACATCCGGATCACGGCGCAGCCTCAGGACGGCATCGTGACCGTGCTGATCCTCAGAAACTGAAATGCTCCGCGGACAGGACCGATCCGCGGAGCTCTTTGATTCTGTTTTTGCTTTTCGCGCCGCGCCGCTCATACGCGGATGGCGTTCAGCACGGCCAGCACCATCACGCCCACGTCGGCGAAGATGGCCAGCCACATGCTGCCCAGCCCCAGCGCACTGAGGATCAGGCAGATCAGCTTGACGCCGATGGCCAGCACGATGTTTTCCCGGACGATCCGCATGCAGCGGCGCGCCAGGGAGATGGCTTTCGGGATCTTGGCGGGGTTGTCGTCCATCAGCACCACGTCCGCCGCTTCGATGGCCGCGTCCGAGCCCAGGGCGCCCATGGCGATGCCCACGTCTGCGCGCATGAGCACCGGCGCGTCGTTCAGGCCGTCGCCCACGAAGGCCACGGTCTCATTGCCGCGCTTCTCGGCCAGGAGCTGCTCCACCGCCGAGACCTTGTCCGCCGGGAGCAGCCCGGCCTTCACCTCGGTGATGCCCAGCTGATCGGCGATGACCTTCGCGGCCTCGGGGCGGTCGCCGGTCAGCATGACGGCGCGGTGGACGCCGGCGGCCCGCATGCCGTCGACAGCCTCGCGGGAGGTGGGCTTCACCCGGTCGGCGATAAGGATATGGCCCACAAAGCTTCCGTCGCGCGCCACATGCACCACGGTGCCGACCTCATGGCAGGCCTTGTATTCGATGCCCAGGCGGTCCATCAGTCTGCCGTTGCCCACGGCCACGGGAATGCCGTCCACCACGGCCGTCACGCCCTCGCCGGCATGCTCCGTCACATCGGTGACCCGGGCCGCGTCCAGATCGCCCGGGACGGCCCTGCGGAGACTCTGGCTGATGGGATGGCTCGAGTGGGATTCCGCCAGGGCGGCGATCATGCGCAGTTCGTCCTCATCGATGGACGCGTGATGGACGCCCACCACCTCGAAGGCGCCCTCCGTCACCGTGCCGGTCTTGTCAAAGGCCACGATCCCGGCGTCGGCCAGCATTTCCAGATAGTTGGAGCCTTTCACCAGGATGCCGTTGGCGCTCGCCCGGCCGATGGCGGCGAAGAAGGTCAGCGGGATGGAGATGACCAGCGCGCAGGGGCAGGAGATGACCAGGAAGGTCAGGGCCCGCATGAGCCACTCCATCCACATGGGATCCCGCCCGATCAGCAGCAGGAAGAGCGGCGCCAGGACCCCCATCGCCGCCGCCGCGATCACCACGGCCGGCGTGTAGATCCGGGCGAACCGGGAAATGAAGGCTTCGCTGCGGCTCTTGCGGCTGGAGGCGTTCTCGACCAGCTCCAGGATCCGGCTGGCGGTGGACTCATCGGCCTCGCAGGTGGTGCGGACCCGGAGCACTCCTGTCAGGTTCACGCTGCCGGAGAGGACCCTATCGCCCTCGCCCACGTCAAAGGGCTGGCTCTCGCCGGTGAGAGCGGCGGTGTTCAGGGTGCTGTTCCCGCTGAGGATCACGCCGTCCAGCGGGACCTTCTCGCCCGGGTCCACCTGAATGACGCTGCCGACGGGCACGTCCTCCGGGGAGACCTCCTCCGCCGTGCCATCCTCGCTCACCAAATTGGCTGTATCGGGCCGGATATCCATCAGATCCGAGATGGAGCGGCGGCTCTTGCCCACCGCCACGGACTGGAACAGCTCGCCGGTCTGGTAGAACACCATGACCGCCACGGCCTCCACATAGTCCCCCGTCTTCAGGATGCCGAGCACGAAGGCGCCGACAGTCGCCACCGCCATCAGCAGGCACTCGTCCAGGGGCTGGCGGTTGACGATCCCCTTCCAGGCCTTCCGCAGGATGTCATAGCCCACGATGATATAGGGGATCAGGTACAGCGCGGGCTTCAGCCATCCGCCCCACACCCCGTCCAGGGGCAGGAAGTGCAGTACAGCCAGAAGGACCGCCGAAACCAGGATCCGCACCAAAGTTTGTTTTTGCCGGTTGTTCATCGCCATGGCCTCCGAATCTTTGCCGCCCGGCAGCCGTTCAAACCGAATCCTTCGGGACAGCGATCAAAGGAAGATCTCGCAGTCCGACTCGACCTTTTTGCAGTTGGCCAGCACCCGGGACATGACCTCCTTCGGGTCCGCGCCTTCGGCGAAGGAAACGCTCATCTTCAGGGTCATGAAGTTCACCACAGCCTCGGACACACCCTCGGTGCGATTGGCGGCTTCCTCCATCTTGTTGGCACAGTTGGCGCAGTCGACATCGATCTTGTAGGTCTTCTTCATGGGGATTTCCCTCTCTTTCTGTAACATTTGAACACTTGTTCATATGTTACGAGCTGAGTATAGCACGGTACGGGGGTCTTGTCAAGCGGTGATTTATGTTTTTTCGATCCTGCGCAGGGTGTTATGATGATGTTCGCCCCACCCCCCGGCCCCCTCCCCGCCGGGGAGGGGGAGGATAGAGTGGACGTCCGGGGGGACGCTTTCCGCGGGAAAGCGTCCCCCGGACCCCCTTGAAAGGCGCTCCTGCGGAGGGCAGGGGAAACGCTGCCCGGACCCCGTGAAAGGCGCTCCTGCAGAGGGTAAGGGAAGCGCTGAGCGGACCCCGGAAAGGCGCTCCTGCGGAGGGTAAGGGAAGCGCTGAGCGGACCCCGGAAAGGCGTTTTGGGGTATATCTCACACCGGCTGACCGTGCGACGGTTGAAAGGCAGCGCGTTCTTCCGGTTTCGCTTCCGGGTCTGCCGATCTTTCGGGGCTCTCTGTACAAATGCCGCGGTTCGTGGTAGAATGCCGTTGACCCGAATCGGAGAGGAGGAACGGCCGTGCGGAGGATCCGGCGCTTGCTTTGGGCTTTGATGGCGCTTTGCGTGCTTTGCGGCGCCATGCGCGTTTCCCTGGCCGAAGAGGAAGCCATCCCCCTCCCCACCCTTGACCCGGACCGGATCCCCTATGACGACAAACACCCGGAGATCCTCTACCCGGGGCAACTCTACTGCTGGTCCTGCATCCTGATCGAGGCCGAGTCCGGCGAGGTGATCTTTGAAAAAGACGCCGACGCCATCCGCTTCCCCGCCTCCACCACCAAGATCATGACCGCCCTCGTGGCGCTGAACGTCCTCGGGGACGAGGGGCTGGACGGGACCGCCGTGGTCTCTGCGGAAGCGCTGTACGCGACGCAGCAGGAGTCGGATGTCACCACCCTGAAGCTGCAGGAGGGCGAGGAGATCAACGTCCGGACCCTGCTGGCGGCCACGCTGGTCTATTCCGCCAACGACGGCGCCAGCGTCATCGCCGAGTACGTGGCCGGATCCATCCCCGCCTTCGTGGACATGATGAACGAATACGCGGTCATGTACGGATGCTACAACACCCATTTCACCAATCCCCACGGCCTGCACGACGACGACCACTACACCACCGCCCGGGACCTGGCCACCATCACCCGCTATGCCATGCAGAACGAGACCTTCCGGGACATGGTGTTCATGAAGACCGTGGAGATCCCCGCCACCAACAAGCACCGGGCCCGCAGCGTGAACACCACCAACCAGCTGTTCAATCCCGGCACGGCGGAAAAGCCCAACAAATACTACTACGCCGACATCATCGGCGTGAAGACCGGATACACCGCCAAGGCGCAGTACTGCTTCGTTGGCGCGGCGGAGCGGGACGGCGTGACCCTGATCTCCGTCATCATGTACGCCGGCGACAACTCGCGCTGGGCCGATACCATCAAGCTGATGAACTACGGCTTTTCTCAGTACACCTCCGTCAGCCCGATCGAACTGTATGAAGCCAATCCCATCTCGATCCAGACCAGCGGCTACTCCCTGCAGGATCCCGCCATGGGCACCCTCACGCTGACCTGCGTAGCTGCCTCGCAGGAGGCGAAGGACTGCCGCGTGATCGACACCTTCGACCATGTGGAGGAGATGAAAGCCAATCTCCAGTCCATCGTCATGATCGACTATACCCGGGATTTCACCGCGCCGATCCGGGCCGGGGACGTGGTGGGCACCATGACCTGGCTGCAGGACAACGGGGTCGCCGTCACCTACAATCTGGTGGCGAGCCGGTCGGTAGCAGCCCGGGAGAATCTTCCTCCCACCCTTGAGGAGATCGAGCAGCGGAGCGACGCCGATCCGAATCCCTTCCCGCCTTTTGTGGATCTGATCCTCCCGCTGCTGGCGCTCATTGCGGCCACGGTGGGGCTGTACTTCCTGATCCGCACGCTGCTCTTCGGCCGCAGCGGCAAGCCGGGCAAGGGCCCGCAGGTGAAACACCGCTATCTGCGGTGATCATTTCCACCACAAAACCGCCCCGTACCGATGACGTGCGGGGCGGTTTCATGTGCCGCGTCAGCCTTTGAGGGATTCCTTCAGCGCGTTGTACTGCATGGCCTGGCGCAGCTTGTCCGCGTCGCCGCCGAGGACCTCCACCAGCTTGTAGGCGAAGGGCAGGGTGGTGCCGGGACCGCGGCTGGTGATCATATGGCCGTCCGTCACCACGCACTCCTCGGTTTGCAGGTCGTCGTCCACGTAGTCCGCGTCGGCGAAAAGAGCGGTGTACTTGGCGCCCGGATAGGAGGTCAGGCGGCGGCCCCTGCTGATCCCGGCCTTCGCCAGCACCTGCGGCGCGGCGCAGATGGCGGCCACGAACTTGTCCGGATCGGCGTCGAAGCGCTTCACCCAGTCGATGACGGCCTCGCTGTCCCGCAGGGTGTCCGCACCGGGCAGGCCGCCGGGGAGCACCACCATGTCGTAGGAATCGGGATCGATCTCTTCGATCTTCTTGTCCGGCAGGACCCGGATGCCGTGTGACCCGCAGGCGATGTCGCCCTGCATGGACACCCCGTCGCAGGTGAAGCCCGCGCGGCGCAGGATGTCGATGACGAAGAGGGCCTCCCCCTCCTCGAAGCCGTCGGCCAGAAGCACTGCGATGCTTTTGCTCATGATGATGACCTCCTTTTATCTTTCACTGGATCTCCTCCAGCAGTCTGACGCCCATCACCGTCGCCGGGATCCTGTAGGACGGCGGCAGGTTGGAGAGGATCACGACCGCCGTCTGTGTCTCCGGGCAGAAGCCCAGTTAGCGGTTGTAATCATCCGTTCCTCCGTTGTGCCAGATGAATCCGTGTTCCGTGTCGATGACCCACGCCATGCCGATCTCGTCCATGCGGATGCCCATGGCCTCGTAGCGCGACGAAGAATCGCCGATCGTCCACAGGCTCCGATGGGTCAGGGCGAAAACCGGGTTCTCCGGATCCATCTGCATCTGCGCATAGGTGAGCATATTGCCGAAATAGACGGCATAGAAGACCGTCAGGACAGCCAGCGCGATGATCTGACAGCGGCTCATTCTTCGTTCTCATCCTCCAATGATTCCACCGCGCTCAGGCGGCGCTGGATGGCCCGGGTGCGGCTGAAGGCGGAGTCCATGGACTCGGTGGCCTGCTGAAGACGCCGCCGGGTCTGCTCCAGGGTCTCGGCGAAGCGGCCGAAATCGCCCTTGACCTCGCTGAGGAGCCGCCAGATCTCGCCGGAGCGCTGCTCGATGGCCAGGGTGCGGAAGCCCATCTGCAGGGCGTTGAGGAGCGCGGCGAAGGTGCTGGGCCCGGCCACCACCACCCGGTGCTCCCGCTGGATCTGTCCGGTGAGCTCCGGGTCGCGCGCGGCCTCGGCGTACAGCCCCTCCACCGGCAGGAACATCACCGCGAAATCCGTGGAGTGGGGCGGCGCGACGTACTTGCCCGCGATCCGCTTCGCCTCCGCCTTCAGGCGCGCACAAAGGGCCTTGCGGGCGCTCTCGGAGGCAGCCGCGTCACCCGAAGAAGAGGCCTCCTGCAGCCGCAGCCAGTCCTCCTGGGGGAACTTTGAGTCGATGGGGAGCCAGAGGGTGTCCCCGCTGTCCTTCGCGGGAAGGCGGATGGCGAATTCCACCCGCTCGCCGCTGCCGGGGACGACCTCCACGTTGGTGTCGTACTGTCCCGGAGCCAGGATCTCGGAAAGGAGGGCGCCCAGCTGGATCTCTCCCCAGGTGCCCCGGGTCTTCACGTTGGTGAGCACCTTTTTCAGATCCCCCACCCCGCTGGCCAGGGAGCGCATCTCCCCCAGGCCCTTCCAGACCTGCTCCAGACGCTGGCTGACCTGGCCGAAGCTCTCCGTCAGCCGCTTGTCCAGCGATTCGGTGAGTTTTTCGTCCACGGTCTGGCGCATGCGGGTCAGCTGCTGCTCGTTCTCCTGCCGCAGCTGGGTCATGGCCCCCGTGAGGCTCTGGCGCAGCTGCTCCATGCGGCTGTCCATCTGTCCGAGGGTCTCCAGCATGGCGGTGAGCTGTCCCTGCTGGGCGGCTCCCAGCTGCGCCTGCCCGGCGGCGGCGTCCCGCAGGGCCTGCCGGACCTCGTCTTCCTGCCGGTCGAGGGCATCCAGCAGCTCATCCGCCACCTGGTTGATCAACTCGGCCTGCCGGGCGTTTTCCCGCTCCCGGGCGCGCTTCTCCCGCAGCCGCATCACCAGCAGGGCGATCAGCAGACCCACCGCGCAGGCCGACAGGAGCAGCATGACCGCTTCTGTGACGGTCACAGCCGTGCCCTCGCGTCGTCGATGGCCCGCTGCACCATGGCCGGGGCGGGGCCGCCGGGAATGGCGCGGCGCTCCACGCAGGCGGTGAGGCTCATGGCCTCGTAGACGTCCTCCTCAAAGGCGGGGTGGAAGGCGCGCAGTTCGTCCAGGGTCAGGTCGAGCAGTCCCTTGTCCCGCTCGACACAGTAAGCCACTGCCTGACCGACCACCCGGTGGGCGTCGCGGAAGGGCAGGCCCTTGCGGACGAGGTAATCCGCGCAGTCCGTGGCGTTGGCAAAGCCGCCGGACGCGCCCTTCTCCATCACGTCGCCGCGGAAGGTGAGGGTGCGCAGCATGGCGGTGAAGACCGTCAGGCACTTGACCAGGGTGTCGCGGGCGTCAAAGAAGCCCTCCTTGTCCTCCTGCATGTCCTTGTTGTAAGCCAGGGGAAGGCCTTTCATGGTGGTCAGCAGGGCCATCAGCTCGCCGTACACGCGGCCCGTCTTGCCGCGGATCAGTTCCGCCACGTCCGGATTCTTCTTCTGGGGCATGATGGAGGAGCCGGTGGAGTAGGCGTCGTCCATGATCACGAAGCGGAACTCATTGGTGGACCAGAGGATCAGCTCCTCGCAGAAACGGCTCAGGTGCATCATGGTGAGGGACGCGGCGTGGAGCCAGTCCAGGAGGTAATCCCGGTCGCTGACGCCGTCCAGGCTGTTCATGGTGATGGAGGAGAAGCCCAGCAGCTCCGCCACACGCTCCCGGTCAAGGGGATAGGTGGTGGCGGCCAGCGCGCCGGAGCCCAGCGGCATCACGTCCGCGGCCTCCTGCGCCCGGGCAAAGCGCTCCCGGTCACGCAGGAACATCTGCACATAGGCCAGCAGGTGGTGGGCCAGGGTGACGGGCTGGGCCTTCTGCATGTGGGTGTAGCCCGGCATCACGGTGTGCAGGTTGTCCTGCGCGATGTCGAGGAGGGCCGTCAGCAGGTCGGTGAGGATCTCCCGGACTTCGCCGGCGGTCTCCTTCGCGTACATGTGCATGTCCAGGGCCACCTGGTCATTGCGGCTGCGGCCCGTGTGCAGGCGCTTGCCGGCCTCGCCGATGCGCTCCGTGAGGATGGTCTCCACGTTCATGTGGATGTCCTCGGCGTCGATCTGCCAGTCGATCTTCCCCGCCTGCGCGTCGGCCAGGATGCCCTTCAGGCCCTCCACGATGGCGTCGGCGTCGGCCTGCGGGATGATCCCCTGCTCGCCGAGCATCGTGGCGTGGGCGATGGAGCCCCGGATGTCCTGGGCAAAGAGCCGTTTGTCAAAAGAGATGGACGAGTTGAAGTCGTCCACCAGGCCGTCGGTGGCCTTGCTGAAGCGTCCGCCCCAGAGTTTCATACTCTCACACCTCTTTATTCGTTTCTCGTGTTTGCATTCGCTGGCCTGCGGTGATCCATTCAGCGCAGCCTCACTTGGATGATCCTGAATTCTCCGTTCCAGACGCGGAGTTTTTGTCCGTTGCGCAACGTGATATTCACACGCTGCCCGACGGCGGTAACGTCTGGGCTGCTCCACACGTGCCATTCACCGCTGTCTTCCTGGAAATCGTACACCGTACACTCGGCAATCGGTCCGAAATAATCGTTGTCGTAAACGGCTGTCGCTTCGAGGACGTACACACCAGCAGGGATATCCTCTCCTACCAGGAAGTCGCCCCCGTAAAGGTACTCGTACAAAATGCCCCGCGTGAACATCTCTGTGGTGACATACTGTGCCAGGGACATCAGTTCCTCGTCGCTCAGAAAAGACAGCTCGGGCGAAGTCTCGGGAGCCGCATCAACGATGTCTTCAATGGAAGGCGGTGGGGTCCTTGCCGCCACGCTTCGGGTAGCCACAAGTCTGAATTCCAGCACTTCACCTTGATTCGAGAGCCAAGACATGCTGCCCATGACTTCCCCTGCCTCCACCGGGGCGGCAAAGTCGCGTTTATAGTCGATCAACGCGATGTTCAGATATCCGGACTTCATTGCCGAGATGCTCTCGGGCGAATCGCAGACCCTGAAATCCCGCGCAGCATCGTCAACCGGCTCGCATGCGAGAGTAAGAGCTCCCATTTCCTTGTCATCCAGCGCATAGCCTGAAAGCTGTATCGTGATCGGATTCGCTTCGTAGATCTCTACCACACTCACCGAAACGGTTTGGCTGGGATCCGGTGTCCCATTCTCCGCAAGAGAGAACGCAATGAAGTGGCACAAGATCAGCGGCACAAGCAGACCGCACAGTTGCTTCCTCCATTTTCTCATCGTTCATACCTCCTTCGGGGACGAATGGAATGCAGTCATCCAAGATAGTCTGCCCACGCGCCTTCCGGCTCATCCCGCCCGGTCAGCGCACCCGTGCCGCTCAGGCCCGGGAAGCCCGCCTGCCGCAGGGCCTCGTACAGCACCACGGCCACGGAGTTGGAGAGGTTGAGGCTCCGGGCCTCCTCCCGCATGGGGATGCGGACGCAGCGGTCGTACTCCCTTTCCAGCAGGTTTTCCGGCAGGCCCCGGCTCTCCCGCCCGAAGACGAGAAAGTCCCCGTCCCGGTAGTCGGCCGTCGTGTGGCTCCGGGGCGCCTTGGTGGAGGCGAACCAGCAGCGGGCGCCGGGATTCCGCCGGAAGAAGTCCGCCAGATCCTCATAGACGTGATAGCGCATCAGGAACCAGTAATCCAGCCCGGCCCGGCGCATGTAGCGGTCGTCGAGAGAAAAGCCCAGCGGCTTGATCAGATGGAGCTCCGCGCCGGTGGCCGCGCAGGTCCGGGCGATGTTGCCGGTGTTCTGCGGGATTTCCGGCTCCACAAGAACGATGTTGAACGCCATGGGCAGCTTCCTTTTCACGCTTCGCTTTCCAGCGCTTCCCACGCCTCGTACAGGCGCGACACCTCAGCCTTCTGCCGCTGGTACCGCTTCGTCAGCTCCGTGGCGTTTCCGGCGTCGTTCCAGACGGACGGATCCGCCAGCAGCTGTTCCAGCCGATCGGCCTCCGCCTCGGCCTTCAGGACCGCGTCCTCCGCCTGCTGCAGGCGAAGGCGGCGCTCCTTTTCGCGGGCCTCGGCGTCGCGGGCCTTGCGCTTTTCCTTATCCTGCTGCGTGCGGGTCAGGCCGGCGTTCTCCCCGTCCGGGGGGATCTCCCGGGTGATCTTCTCGTAGTAGTCGTCGAAATTGCCCAGGTACTCGTCGATGCCCGTGGGGGTCAGCACCAGCACCTTCTCGGCGAAGCGGTTGATGAAGTAGCGGTCGTGGCTGATGGCCAGGATCGTGCCGGGGAAGTCCTGCAGCGCCTGCTCCAGCACCTCGCGGCTGTCCATGTCCAGGTGGTTGGTGGGCTCGTCGAGGAGAAGGAGATTGTCCTTGCGCAGCATCAACTTCGTCAGCGCCACCCGGCCCTTCTCGCCGCCGGAGAGGGTGCCCACGGGCATCAGCACGTCGTCGCCCGTGAACAGGAAGAGGCCCAGCGCGCCGCGGACTTCGGTCTGGTCCAGGCGGCGGAAGTCGTCCCACACCTCGTCCAGCACGGTCTTGCCGTCGTGGAGCTTGGCCTGATGCTGGTCATAGTAGCCCAGATCCACGCCGGTCCCGAAGCGGATCATGCCGCCGTCGGGCTTTTCCTCCCCCACGATCATCCGCATGAGGGTGGTCTTGCCCACGCCGTTGGCGCCGATGAGGGCGCAGCGGTCGCCAGCACGCAGGTGCAGCTTCACATGCTCGAAGAGGGTGCGGCCCTCGAAGCCCTTTTTCAGCTCCTCCGCCATCAGCACGTCGTCGCCGGTGCGGCGGCGGATGTCGAAGCGGAAGCGGATGGCGCTCTCGTCGGCGGGCTTTTCCAGTCGTTCGATCTTCTCCAGGCGCTTTTCCCGGCTCTCCGCCAGGCGGATGCTCTTCTCCCGGTTGAAGGAGCGGAAGCGGGCGATGATGGCCTCCTGCCGGGCGATCTCCTTCTGCTGCAGCTGGTAGGCCTTCATGCGGATCTCGAAGCGCTCGGCCCGCTGGCTGTTGTAGGAGGTGTAGTTTCCGTCGTAGCATTCCACCCGGCCGAAGAGGAGCTCGCCCACGCGGTTGCAGACGGCGTCCATGAAATAGCGGTCGTGGCTGATGAGCAGCACCGTGCCGCGGTATTCGCGGAGATAGGTCTCCAGCCAGGCGATGCTGTCCAGGTCCAGGTGGTTCGTGGGCTCGTCCAGCAGCAGGATGTCGGGCTCCGTCAGCAGCATGCGGCCGAGGCAGAGCCGGGTCTTTTCGCCGCCGGAGAGGGAGGCGGCCCGCTGGCTCTGCTGCTCCTTGCGGAAGCCGAGGCCTGCCAGCACGCCCTGCACCGTGGAGCGCCAGCCGTAGCCGTTGGCCTTCTCAAAGTCCCGGGTCAGCTGGTCGTAAGCGCTGCCCAGCCGCTGCAGGAGGGTCTCATCGCGGGCGGCCTCCGCCATCTCGTGCTCCATGGCGCGCAGGCGCCGCTCCATGGCCTCCACCGGGGCAAATACGCTCTCCAGTTCCTCCAGCACCGTGCGCTCCGGATCCACCGTGCCCTGCTGGGCCAGGTAGCCGAAGCGCAGCCCCTTCTGCTGGGTCATGGTCCCGGCGTCGGAGGTCTCCAGCCCGGCGATGATCTTCATCAGGGTGGATTTGCCGCTGCCGTTGACGCCCACCAGCGCCATGCGGTCCCCGTCCTGCAGGGTAAACGAAACATCCCGCAGCACCTCATTGGTGCCGAAGGACTTTTTGATCCCTTGCAGCGACAGCAGTATCATGTCAGTCTCCTATCGTGTACACGCCGCCCACCCGGTCGCGGTAGGCGATATCGACGCGGATATCCACGCCCATCTGCATGCCTTCGAGCTCGCAGCGGGACTCGGTGGTGGTCAGGGCCAGGCGCGGGGTGTTGTTCTCCCCGGAGAGATGGCCGAGGATCAGGTTGCGGACGCCGGTCTCCCGCAGGAGGACGGCGGCCTCGGCGCAGGCGTCATTGCTGAGGTGCCCGCGGCGGCCGAGGATGCGGCGCTTCAGGGCCTGGGAGTAGTGATCGTTGGCCATCAGCATATCGGGGTCATGGTTGGATTCCAGCAGCACCAAGTCAGCCCCGCCGACGCGGTCCAGCAGATCCTTCGGAAAATAGCCCAGGTCGGTGGCGGTGGCGACGCTGTGTCCGCCGCCCCACAGCCGGAAACCCACGGGGTCTGCCGCGTCGTGGGGAATGGAGAAGCTGTCGACGCCGAGGCTGCCGATGTAGAAGTCCTGCCCGGCTTCGATCACCCGCCGCTGCTCCGGGGCGATCTTCCCGACCTTGTCCGCAATGCCCTGCCAGGTCCCGGCGGTGGCATAGACGGGGACCCCCAGCTTGCGCGCCAGGATGCCCACCCCGGCGATGTGGTCGGAATGCTCGTGCGTGACGAGGATGGCGTCGATCTTTCCCGGATCCTCGCCGATGAAGGTCAGGGCGTCGGTGATCATCCGGCCGGACTTCCCGGCGTCGATGAGCACCCGGACGTCGCCGTACTGCACGAACAGCGCGTTTCCGCTCGAGCCGGAATACAGGGGACAGAATCGTAACTGCATGCTATCGCCTTTGCCAGGGCGGACGCGGGCAGCAGCGGTCCGCCGGCCATCCCGGTGATCCCGGGAACCGCTGGGAACCGCGTTCCGCGTCCGCATTTCTGCGTTCGTTATACGTCCAGGTGCTTCGCCACCCGCTCGCTCTCCGGCGGCGGGGTCATGTAGTCCGGTCCGAAGAGCTCGGTCAGCACCTCATGCCAGCGGGCGGGGATCTTCACGGTCTGATCCTCGAAGGGGGAATCGATCAGCTCCGCGAACTGGTCGGCGTGCCAGATGTGAGTCATCAGCTCGAAAGCGCCGTTGGACATGCACAGGTCGTCGCCCGTTTTGTACCGGGTGCTGACCTTCTCGTAGCGCTTCGTCTTCCATTGCGTCGTGAAGAACAGGCCCAGGAAATGCGTCCCGTGGAGGAGGATGCGGTTCTTCAGCCCAAACCGACTGTAGTCTGTATTGCGCTTCAGCATACCCTGCAGCAGGTGCAGATGCAGGAACCACAGCTTGCGCCGGAAGCCCTCCGGGGGGCAGTGGTCGAGGATGAAGAGGTCCGTGAACGCCGCGGCCTTTTCCGGGTCGCGGTTCATCACCCGGGGCGTCCATGTGTTGAGATAGGTCAACTCAAAGCGGGGATCGCACTCCTTCGGATAGACCTCCCGGAAGCGGGTGAAGGCCTCCCGGGTGATGAGCAGATCGACGTCGTCGTCCCAGGGGATGAAGCCCTTGTGCCGCACCGCGCCGAGCAGGCTGCCGCACATCATGTTGTAGGGGATGCCGTGCCGCTCGCAGACCGAGGTGATGTCACGCAGCTGCTCGAGCAGTTCCGCGTGGATATCGGCCAGATTCAGTTCCGCCATGCCTGTGTTCTCCTTTGATCAACGGCCTTGCAGCCATGCTTCCGTGCGTTCGGCGACGGCCGCGGCATCCATGCGGTAGCGCTCCCGCAGATACTGCTGTGTTCCGACGATGGAGGAATACACATCCTCCATGCCGATCCGGTGGATCCGGCAGCCCGCGCCGGCCTCCGCCGCGGCCTCGCACACCGCGGAGCCGAAGCCGCCGACGACGGTGTGCTCCTCCACGGTGACGATGTGCCGGAACCGGGCGAAGAGTTCCGCCAACTTCTCTGTGTCAATGGGCTTGATGCACGGGAAGGAAACGACCTCCGCGGAGATGCCCCTTTGCGCCAGTCGTTCCGCGGCCTCCGCGGTCTGGGTCAGGATCCCGCCGGCGGAGAGGATCGCCACGTCCGTGCCCGCCCGCAGGGTCAGGGCCTTCGGCAGCGTCCAGCCGGTGACGGGAGACGCGTGCAGGGTCGGTTCCCCGCCGCGGCCGAGGCGAAGGTAGCAGGTGCCCTTCGTGCGCAGCATCACCGGCACCACGGCCTCCACCTCGGCCGGATCGCCGGGGGTGAAGACCGTCACGCCGGGCAGAGAACGCATCATGGCCATGTCCTCGGTGGCGTGATGGCTCATGCCGAGGCTGCCGTACACAAAGCCGCCGCCCACGCAGACCACCTTGACATCCGCGCCGTGGTAAGCGCAATCGTTTCGGATCTGCTCGATGCAGCGCAGGGTGGGAAAATTGCCGATGGAATAGGTCAGCACCGTCCGCCCCGTGGCCGCCAGGCCGGCCGCCATGGAGGTCATGCTCTGTTCGGCGATGCCGGCGTTGACGAACTGTTTCGGGTACGTCTCCCAGAAGGGCTTCAGCACTCCGAACCCGAGGTCGCCGGTGACAAGGGTGATGCGGGGATCCTCCGCCGCTTCGCGCATCAGGGCGCGGGTGAACGCGTCTCTCATGGTCTCTGGGCCTCCAGCTCCCGAAGCGCCGCTTCGTATTCCTCTCCCTGGGGTGTGCGGTAATGCCAGAGGATGTCGTTCTCCATGAAGGACACGCCCTTGCCCTTGGTGGTCTCGCAGAGGATGACCGTGGGGCGCGTGTCCTCGCTTCGCGCCTCGGCAAAGGCCGCCGTGAGGGCTTCGGTGTCATGGCCGTCCGCCGTGAGCGTGCGCCAGCCGAAGGCGCGCCATTTGTCGGCGAAGGGCTCCAGCTTCAGCGTGTTCTCGCAGAAGTCCAGGGACTGCATGCGGTTGTGATCCACCACCGCGATCAGCCTGTCCAGCCCGTAATGCCGGGCTTGCAGCGCCGCCTCCCAGACGGAGCCCTCGTCGCACTCGCCGTCGCCGAGGATCACATAGGTCCGCCAGGGCACGCTGTCCAGCTTTGCCCCCAGGGCCATGCCCACGCCCACGCCCAGGCCGTGGCCCAGGGATCCGGTGGAGACTTCCACCCCGGGGATGCCCTTGTGGCTGACATGGCCGGAAAGGCGGGAACCGTTGGCGTAATGGGTCTTCAGCTCCTCCACGGGGAAAAAGCCGCGCTCCGCCAGAGCCGCGTAGACCGCCGCGCCGGCGTGGCCCTTGGAGAGGATCAGCCGGTCGCGATCCGGCCAGTCGGGCCGGTCCGGACGCACGTTCAGCACGCGGGTATAGAGCACGGCCATGATCTCCGCCAGAGAAAACACCGACCCGATGTGGCTTCCGCGGCTCAGGTGGGTCATCTCCAGACCGTGGCGGCGGATCAGCCAGGCCAGCACCTTCGGGTCGGAGGCGTCGGGGCCGGTCTCGGGAAAGCCCGCATGGGTCAGGGCCGTGTACGGGGCCTCCGTCATTTGCTCTCCTCCTTGTGCCGATGATGCTCTTCCTGCATCTTTTTCGCCTTGCCGAACACCCCGCCGATGGTCTCGAAGAAGAGACCGCAGTCCAGGGCAAAGGACTGGTTCATGGCGTATTCCACCCGCAGGCGGTTCTTCTCGGGCAGGATGTATTTTTCGTAGTTCTCCACGGGGTTCTCGGTGCCCACCAGCTCATCCTGGGCGATGTAAACGATGGAGGAGCGGTCGGTGATGCCCGGGCGCACCCAGAGGATGCATTCCTGCTCCTTCGTGTACTGTTTCGTATACAGCAGGAGCTCCGGGCGCGGGCCCACGAAGGACATGTCCCCCTTGAGGATGTTGAACAGCTGGGGCAGTTCGTCCAGCTTCAGGCGGCGCATGACCCTGCCCGCCCGGGTGACGCGGCTGTCGTTCAGGGCCGTGGTGCCGCCGGTCTTGTCGGCGTCCACCACCATGGAGCGGAACTTCATGATCATGAAGGTCTTGTTATGGTATCCGCCCCGGGGCGCCCGGTAGAGGATTGGGCCGGGGCTGTCCAGCTTTACCCATACGGCCAGCGGCAGCATGACGATCACACCGGGGATCAGGAGGATCAGCGCCAGCAGGAAGTCGATCGCGCGCTTCACCACATGCGAATAGAAGGGGTGGCTCAGAGGTCCATCCCAGCGGGGCAGCGTTTCCTGATCAGTCATGAGCGCATCCCTTCCTGCGGGTCAGTTCTTGCGGAGACGCTCCGCGGCGTCCCAGATGGCTTCCAGTTCATCCGGCGATGTGTACTGCAGGACCACCTTGCCCCGCAGGGTATTGCCGGTGACGGTGGCGCGCACGCCGAAGCGCTCCCGGAGGTTGGTCTCCAGCTGTTTGAGTTCCACCGGCAGATCCGGCCGGTGTTTGCGGGTGGGCTTTGCCTCCCGGCGGCGGGCCGCGATGGTCTCCAGCTGCCGGACATTGTAGCCCTCCCGGACGGTCTCCTCCGCCAGGGAGATCTGCAGGGCCGTATCGGACAAGCCCGCCAGCACCCGGGCGTGGCCGGCGGACAGTTTGCCCTCCCGGAGCAGATCCAGCACCGGCTCGGGAAGGCCGAGCAGGCGCAGGAAGTTCGCCACCGCGGGCCGGGACATGCCCACGCGCCGGGAGGCCTCCTCCTGGGTATAGCCGAAGGCGTCCATCAGCGAACGCAGGCCTGCCGCCGTCTCCACCGGGTTCAGATCCTCCCGCTGGATGTTCTCGATCAGGGCGGCTTCCATCTGCTGCGGCAGGGTCATCTCCCGCACGATGCAAGGGATCGTCTCCAGGCCTGCCTCCCGGGCCGCGCGCCAGCGGCGCTCCCCGGCCACCAGGCGGAAGCGGTCTCCGGCAGCCGTCACCAGCACGGGCTGCAGGATGCCCTGCTCCCGGACGGATTGGGCCAGCGCCGCGATGCTCTCCTCGGAGAAGGCACGGCGGGGCTGGTCCGGGTTGGGATCGATCAGGCCCAGGTCGATCTCCCGGATGCCTTCGGTGGTATCGTTCAGGTCGGGCAGCAGCACATCCAGGCCGCGGCCGAGTCCCATGGTTTTCTTGGGCATAGCGTCCTCCGTCAGGCCTGCTTCACGCGCGCGCCGTTCTTCGCAAGGAATTCCCGCGCCAGCACCGTGTACGCCAGGGCGCCGGTGGAGCGGGGGTCATAGACATGGATCGGTTCCCCGTGGCTCGGCGCCTCGCCGAGGCGCACGCTGCGGGGGATCGTCACGTTGTATACCTTTGATCTGAAGTGGTTCCGGACTTCCTCCGCCACCTGGTTGGACAGCTTCGTGCGGCCGTCCATCATGGTGAGCACGATGCCTTCCACCGCGATCTTCGGATTGAAGGAGCGCTGGATGCGGGTGATGGTGCTCATCAGGCTGGACAGCCCCTCCAGGGCATAATACTCGCACTGGATGGGGATCAGGGCGGTGTCCGCCGCCGCGAGGGCGTTCACGGTCAGCAGGCTCAGGGAAGGCGGGCAGTCGATCAGGATGAAGTCGTAGCGGTCCCGCACGGCGGTCAGCACCTGCCGCAGGCGGAACTCGCGCCGGGGCAGATCCACCAGCTCCAGCTCCGCGCCGGCCAGCCGGATATCGCCGCCCGCCAGATCCAGGCCCTTCCATGCGGTGGGGCGGATGGCGTCCGTCATGGGGGTACGACCCAGCAGCGCCTCGTAGACGCTGGTCTCCCCCGCCTCGCCGCCGATGCCGGAGGTGGCGTTGCCCTGGGGATCGATGTCCGCCAGGAGGACCCGCTGACCCAGGCTGCCCAGCAGGGCGGAGAGATTGATGGCGGTGGTGGTCTTGCCCACGCCGCCCTTCTGGTTGGTGATGGCGATGATCTTGCCCATGGATACCCTCCTTGCGGAAATCACATTTCCACGGATAACATTATACTATATCTTGTGAAAATGTAAAGGGCGTAACACAACACGGCTGACGGGCGAACGGAAAGGCGGGCTTTGCGCGGGCGGCATCCCCGGGAGTGCGGGCCGCGGCGGCGGACGGACGGCCGCATCGTCCGCAACGCAAAAACCCCGCCGCAGCGGGGTCGCGAATGCCGGTCAGTTCAGGGTCTCGGCGTCGTTCTCGATGGAGACGGCCTCGACGGAGCGGATGGCCCAGCGGGCCAGCACCATGGGGGTGTCCTGATGGCCGACGGCCAGTTCCACGGTATCGTCCCGCAGGCTGATGATTGTGCCGTAGATGCCGCCGATGGTGCAGATGCGGTCGCCCACCTTCAGGGCATTCAGCATGTCCTTGACCTGCTTGTCCTTTTTCTTCTGGGGACGGATCAGGAAGAAGTAGAAGACCACGAAGATCAGGATCATCGGGGCGAAGGTGATGAGATAGCTCAGCAGGGTGCTGCCGGCGTCGGTCTGGGTGGCGGCGGTCCCGGCGGCGTTGGTCGTGTTTTCCGCCAGGGCGGAGGAAATTCCAAAGATCCGTTCAAGCATGGTGCGTGTTTCTCCTTTCAGGATTCGGGTTCAGTGCGCATTATAGCAGAGATTCGGGGGTTGCACAAGGGCTTTGTGAAAAGTTCGCTCAGGGATCATGCGCCGCCGCGGCGGGATCCGGTTCCTTTTCGGGTGCTTCCCCTTCCGCATGCTCGGGCAGGACCTTACTGACCAGCGCCGTTTCCACCCGATGTCCCGAGAGCCGTTCCACCATGATGTGGAGACCGTCGACCTCCAGCTCGGGGTGGCTGCCGTCGGCGGGGATGGTGGTCAGGTGGGCAAACACGAGGCCGCCCAGGGTGTCATAGTCCTCGTCCTCCAGATCCGTGAAGCGGACGGAAAGGATCTCCTCGATATCCTCCAGCGGCGTGGCGCCGGAGATGCGCCACAGGTTGTCCGCCGTTTGAACGATATCCGCCTCCTGCTGGGGATCGAACTCGTCGTAGATGTTGCCGACGATCTCCTCCAGCAGATCCTCCAGCGTCACGATGCCGCTGACGCCGCCGTACTCGTCGATCACCACGGCCATGTGGGTCTTGCGGCGCTGCATGTCCCGGAAGAGGATGTCCGCCTGCACGGTCTCGGGCACGAAGTAGGGAGACCGCAGCAGGGCCTTCATCGGCCTCGGCCTCTGCAGGCGCGCGTTGAGCAGATAATCCCGGGTGGACAGGATGCCCACCACATCGTCCATATCCTTGTCGTAGACCGGAAAGCGGCTGAGACCGGACGAACGGATCGTGTCCATCACGGTCTTGTCGTCGTCGCCGATCCAAAGGGCCGTCACGTCGGTGCGGTGCGTCATCACATCGCCTGCCCGCCGGTTGTTGAACTCGAAGATGTTCTCGATCAGTTCCTTCTCCGTCTCCTCAATGGCGCCGGACTCCTCGCCCCGGTCCACCATCAGCAGGATGTCGTCCTCCGTCACATCCCCTTCGCCGGCTTCGGGGTGAAGCCCGAACAGACGGACGATGGCACCCGAGAGTTTCATCAGGACGCTGTGCACAGGATGCAGGACGCGCGTAAGGAAGCGGATGGGTCCGGCTGCTCGCGCGGCACAGCGGCGGGGATCGTGTTCCGCCAGTCTGCGGGGGATCCGGGAACAGGCCAGATACATCAGCAGGGCGAAGGACCCGGTCACCGCCCCGATGCACAGCACGCCCAGCAGCCCGTCGGGAAGGCGGACGCCCAGACTGACGATCCATTCCACCAGCCTGTGTTCCAGGAAGATGCCCGCGATGGCGCCGACCAGCAGGGCCGTCATGGTTTTGCACATCTGCAGCGTTTGCAGGTATGTCTCCCGCCGGTCGAGCACCGGCAGCAGACGCTGCGCGTCCCGGACGCCATCCTCGGCATCCTGGCGCAGTCTCGATTCGTTGAGCAGTGACAGCGCCGCCATGCTCCGGCTCAGCCAGCCGTAGAACAGGAGAAGCAGCAGCAGCGCCGGTATGGGACCGCTCCACAGGTCCGACAAGGGTTATCCCTCCCAAAGTGATTTCCGCTGACGCGGACGGTGGCATTATAACAGATTCGATACAAAAAGCAAGATTTGATCGGTTTCGGGAAGTTTGAGGCAGGAAGGAAGGCTTGTGTGTCGAATGGAAAAAGATGTGCGATTATGGCGCACGGAAAGAAGGAACAAGGATGAAGCGGAATAATAGCAGCTGCCCCCGCGTGGATATCGGCGGTCAGGCCGTCATGGAAGGCGTGATGATGCGCTCTCCCGACCGCGTCGCCGTGGCGGTGCGGCGGCCGGATCATTCTATCGTGGTCAAATGCGACCCTTATGAGCCCCTGTCGAAAAAGCACCCGTGGATGGGCATCCCCGTCATCCGGGGCGCCGTGGGCATGGTGAACATGCTGGTCATGGGCATGAATACCCTCCAGGATTCCACCAACATGCTGGGCGTGCTGGACGAGGAGCCCACAAAATTCGAGAAATGGCTGGCGAAGAAGCTGGGCAAGGGTGTGGACAAGATCGTCATGGGCATGGCCGTCGTGCTGGCGGTGGTGCTCTCCGTGGGTCTGTTCATCGCGCTGCCCGCCATCGCGGAGCAGCTGCTGAAGAACGCCGGCATGCCCGCCTGGGCTTACACGCTCATCAGCGGCGTCTTGAAGGTGCTCATCCTCATCGGCTATATGGCGGTCGTGGCCAGGGTGCCGGACGTGCGGCGCACCTTCCAGTATCACGGCGCGGAGCACAAGACCGTATACTGCAATGAAGCGGGTCTTCCTCTGACGCCCGAAAACGCGCAGGGCTTCACCACCCTGCATCCCCGCTGCGGCACGGCCTTTCTTCTCATCACCATGATCATCAGCGTGCTGCTGTTCAGCGTGCTGAACACCCTCTGGCCCATCGGGAGCTATTTCCTGCGCGTGCTGGTACACCTGCTCATGCTGCCCCTGGTGGCGGGCGTGAGCTATGAGGTGCTCAAAGGGCTGGCCCACTCGGAGAGCGGGATCGCGAAGGTGCTGCGGTGGCCGGGCCTGCAGATGCAGCGGCTGACTACCCGCCAGCCCGACGACTCCATGCTGGAATGCGCGATCAGCGCCATGAACGCCGCGCTGAAGGGACTGCCCAAGGACGCGCCGCGCACGAAGGAGGGCTGGGCCATCCTGAAGACCTACCGGGATTCCGACCCGGATGCCTATCCCCGCGAGGACGCGCCGGCGGCGGAGGAAGCAGCGGAGGAAACGGAACAGTGAGCACGCCCCGCGCGCTGATCGCGGAGGCCGCCCGTCGATTGGCGGAAGCGGGCGTTCCGGACGCGGCCCACGACGCCGCCGTACTGCTGTCGCATCTGACGGGCGTGCCGCCGCTGACGCTGAGGCTTGACACAGACACCGCGATCGATGCCGCCGTGACCGAAGCCTACCGGGAGCTGATCGCGAAGCGGGCCGCCCGCACGCCGCTGCAATGGCTGACGGGCACGCAGCCCTTCCTGGATCTCGACTTCGAGGTGAACGGGGATGTGCTGATCCCCCGGCCCGAGACCGCGATGCTGGCGGAGCGCGCCATCGCGCTGGGTACCGGGAAGCCGGGCTTCCGGATGCTGGACCTGTGCTGCGGCAGCGGCTGCATCGCGATCACCGCCGCGCTGCATCTGCCGGGAGCGGATGTGACGGCCTGCGATCTCTCCCCGAAGGCGCTGCTAACGGCGCAGGCCAACGCCCGGCGCCTGAACGCGAACGTGCGGTTCCGCGAGGGCGACCTCTTCGATGCGGTGGACGGCATGTCGTTCGACCTGATCGTGTCCAATCCGCCCTATATCCCGTCCGCCGACTGCGATGCCCTGCAGGAAGAGGTCCGCATGGAGCCGCGCATGGCCCTGGACGGCGGAGCGGACGGGCTCGATCTCTACCGCCGCATCGCCGGGGAGGCGGGCGGTCACCTGACCCGCGGCGGCCGTGTGCTGCTGGAGGTCGGTCTGGGGCAGGCGGAGGACGTGTCCGCGCTGCTGGAACAGGGCGGATCCACAGGGATCCGCATCACGGACGATTTTGCGGGCATTCCCCGCATGGTGGAGGCTGTCTGGTCATGAACGAACGCGCGCGGGCCGTCCTGGAGAGATGGGAAGAGATCGCCCAGGCTCTCTCTCAGCCGGAGGTGGCCGCAGACGTCGCGCGGACGCAGGCGCTCCTCCGGGAGCGGGCGGACATCGAGGAGACGGCGCTGGCAGCCGAGGCACTGAAAAAACTGGAGATCCGGAGGGCCGACTGCGAGGCCGCCCTGCAGGATCCGGAGCTGGCGGAGATCGCCGCCGCCGAAGCCCGGAATGTGGACCGGATGATCGCGGAGCAGCAAGCCCTGCTGGACAGACTGACCCGCTCCGCCGATCCGAGGGACCGTCGGAATGCCGTCGTCGAGATCCGCGCCGGGGTGGGCGGCGAGGAAAGCGCCCTCTTCGCGTCGGATCTCTACCGGATGTACACGCGGTATGCGGCGCGTCTGGGGTTCACGGTGGAGGCCGTATCCGCCTCCCCCACCGAGCTGGGCGGTTACAGGGAGATCGTCTTCATCGTCAGCGGGCGGAACGTGTGGTCCCGGTTCAAGTATGAAAGCGGGGTGCACCGGGTGCAGCGGGTGCCGGTGACGGAGGCGTCCGGGCGGAAACAGACCTCCGCCTGCACGGTGGCGGTGCTCCCGGAAGCCGAGGAAGTGGAGCTGCGCATCGAACCGGGCGACCTGCGCATCGATACCTACCGCGCCAGCGGAGCGGGCGGTCAGCACGTCAATCGCACCGACTCCGCGGTCCGGATCACCCACATCCCGACCGGCATCGTGGTGACATCCCAGGATCAGCGCAGCCAGATCCAAAACCGGGCCCAGGCCATGAAGGTGCTGCGCGCGAAGCTGCTCGACCGCGCGCAGGCCGGCGCCGACGCCGCCCAGACGGAAGACCGGCGGGCGCAGGTGGGCTCGGGCGACCGCAGCGAGCGCATCCGGACTTACAATTTTCACGAAAGCCGGGTCACCGATCACCGGATCGGGCTGACCCTGTACCGGATCCAGGACATCATGGACGGAGATCTTGATGAGATCGTGGACGCCCTGGAACAGCGGGCGGAAGCAACTGCGGACTCCTGAATCCTTTGCTCTCAGGAAGTCTTTGCGACGCGAAACGGGATGATGACACTGACAAAGATAGCGAAAGCCTCTCCCCAGGCCGTGAGGGAGGCGGCTTCTCTCATCAGGGAGGGCCGTCTTGTGGCCTTTCCCACGGAAACCGTCTACGGGCTCGGCGCGAACGCGCTGGACGCGGCGGCCGTGGCGGAGATCTTCAGCGCGAAGGGCCGGCCGGCGGACAATCCGCTGATCATGCACATCGCCGACAGGGCGCAGCTGGAAGGGCTGGTCACCGTCCCGGACCGGGCGGAGATGCTGTTGGCCCGCTTCTGGCCGGGCCCGCTGACGCTGCTGATGCCCCGGACCGAAAAGGTGCCGGACATCGTGACGGCGGGACTGGAGACCGTGGCGGTGCGCATGCCCTCGCACCCGGTGGCGCTGGCGCTGCTGAGGGCCTGCGGCGTGCCCGTGGCGGCACCGTCCGCCAACCGCAGCGGCAAGCCCAGTCCCACCACGGCCGAGCATGTGCTGCGGGACATGGACGGCCGGATCCCGCTGATCCTGGACGGCGGCGCCTGCAGTGTGGGCGTGGAGTCCACGGTGCTGGATCTGTGCCACGGGAAGCCGTGCATCCTGCGGCCCGGCGGCGTCACCCGGGAAATGCTGACGGAGGTGCTGGGCGAGGTCGAGGTGGCCGGCAGCGTGCTGCGGCCTCTCGGCAAAAACGAGGTCGCCCGCTCCCCCGGGATGCGCTACCGGCATTACGCGCCGGAGGGCAGCATCACGCTGGTGACCGGCGCGGAGGGCGACGTGATCCGGGCGCTGCGCCTGCTTGCGTCGGACGACCGCAGCACCTGCATCCTCTGCTTCTCGGAGCACATGGAGGCCCTGCGGGACTGCCGGCCCCATGACCTGGGCAGCATGCACCGGCCCGAGGAGACGGCGGCGCGGCTCTTCGCGATCCTGCGCCGGCTGGACGATGAGGGCATGACCCGCATCTACAGCGAAGCCCTTGATACCGGCGGCGTGGGGCTGGCCGTGATGAACCGGCTCGGACGCGCCGCCGCCTTCCGAAGCATCGCCGCCTCGGATGTTCTCTCTGATCCGATCTGCGAATCCCAAAGCGACAGGAGGTCTTCCCATGCTTGAACAGCTCAAACGGCAGGTCTATGAAGCCAACATGATGCTCCCGGCCTATCACCTTGTCACCTTCACCTGGGGCAACGTCTCCGGCATCGACCGGGAGGCGGGTCTGTTCGTCATCAAGCCCAGCGGCGTGGATTACGAGAAGCTGACGCCCGACGACATGGTGGTGATGGATCTGGAGGGAAATCGGGTGGAAGGCCGGCTCAATCCCTCCACCGACACGCCCACCCACCTGGAGCTCTACCGCCGGTTCCCGCAGGTCGGGGGCGTGGTACACACCCACAGCCGCTGGGCCACGATCTGGGCTCAGGCGGGGCGGGACATCCCCGCCTACGGAACCACCCACGCGGACTACATCTACGGTCCCGTCCCCTGCTGCCGGGATCTGACGCCGGGCGAGGTGGAAGAAGCCTACGAGCTGAACACCGGCCGCCTCATCGCGGATCACTTTGAGGCGCGGGGACTGGACCCCATGCACGTGCCCTGCGTGCTGGCCCGGCATCACGGTCCCTTTGCCTGGGGCAAGGATCCCGTGAACGCGGTACACAACGCGGTGGTGCTGGAGGAAGTGGCCATGATGGCCTGGCATACCGAAGCGCTGCCCGGCGCGCAGCCGAAGGGATCCCTGCCGGACCATGTGCGGGACAAGCACTTCCTGCGCAAGCACGGGCCCAACGCGTACTACGGCCAGCGGTGACGGAGGGCTGATCGATGGATCATGATGTGATCATCATTGGCGCGGGACCCGGAGGCATCTTCACCGCCCTGGAGCTGACGAGGCTGGCGCCGGAGATGCGGATCGCGGTGTTCGAGTCCGGCCACCGGCTGGAGGAGCGGCACTGCCCCATCGACGGAGACAAGGTCAGATCCTGCATCCGCTGCAAGTCCTGCGCCATCATGAACGGTTTCGGCGGGGCCGGCGCCTTCTCCGACGGCAAGTACAACATCACCAACGATTTCGGCGGTACGCTGCACGAGTACATCGGGCGGGAGAAAGCCCTGGAGCTGATGCGGTACGTGGACGACATCAACATGTCCCACGGCGGCGAAGGGACCACGCTCTACTCCACGGCGGGATCCCGGTTCGCCAAGCTGTGCATGCAGAACCGGCTGACCCTGCTCAACGCCTCGGTCCGGCATCTCGGGACCGACATCAACTACGTGGTGCTGGGCCGCCTGTACGACGAGCTGAAGGACAGGATCGACTTCCACTTCCGCACGCCGGTGGAGCACATCGAGCACCTGCCCGACGGCAGCTATCGCGTGGACACTGCGGACAGGAGCTACACCTGCCGGAACTGCGTCATCTCCGTCGGTCGCAGCGGCAGCAAATGGATGGAGACCGTGTGCCGGGAGCTGAACATCGGCACGCGCTCCAACCGGGTGGACCTGGGCGTGCGCGTGGAACTGCCCGCCGTGATCTTCTCCCACATCACCGACGAGCTTTATGAGGGGAAGATCGTCTACCGCACCCACAAATACGAGGACGAGGTGCGCACCTTCTGCATGAATCCGCGGGGCATCGTGGTGAACGAGAACACCAACGGCATCGTCACCGTGAACGGCCACAGCTTCGAGGACGAGGCTCGCAAGACGGAGAACACCAACTTTGCGCTGCTGGTGTCGAAGCACTTCTCCGAGCCCTTCCGCGACTCGAACGGCTATGGCGAGAGCATCGTGCGCCTGTCCAACATGCTGGGCGGCGGGGCGATGGTGCAGCGCTACGGGGACCTGATCCGCGGCCGCCGCTCCACCCAGAAGCGCATCGACGAATGCACGGTGCGCCCGACCCTGGCCGCCACGCCCGGCGACCTGAGCCTGGTGCTGCCCAAGCGCATCCTAGACGGCATCATGGAGATGATCGAGGCCCTGGACCGGATCGCCCCCGGGACCGCCAACGACGACACCCTGCTCTACGGGGTGGAGGTCAAGTTCTACAATATGGAAGTCGTGCTGGACAAGCACCTGGAAACCTGCCGCAAGGGGCTGTATGTGATCGGGGACGGAAGCGGCGTCACCCACTCCCTCTCCCACGCGTCGGCCAGCGGTGTATATGTGGCACGGGAGATCGCGGAAGGGTTCCGCAGACAATAACGGATAACGGGAGGTATGATCTCATGAAGCGGGTGCTCATCGGACTGGTACTGGCGGTTCTCATGACGGCGTGCCTGATGCCCGTCTGGGCGGAGGAGGGCGGTTTCGTGTTTGCGGACGAGATCCCTGAAGAGTATTGGAAGCGGTGCGATCAGCCGGGCATGACCCGGCGCATCAGCTATGAATCGAAGGACTATGCGGGAGACGGGGCGCCGGTCACCAAGCACGCCGTCGTCTACCTGCCCTACGGCTACTCCGAGGATGAGCGCTATGACGTGCTGATCCTCATGCACGGCGTGGGCGGCAGCGAGGATGAGTGGGGCTTCGACCGGCCTTACGGCAGCGTGCGGAACGTGGTGGACAACCTGATCGCCAAAGGGGATATCCGGCCCCTGATCATCGTGATGCCCAACGGGCGCTCCACCGCGAACTACAGCAATACCTCCATGGACAACGCCGGTTCCTTCTACCCCTTCGGGCAGGAGCTGCGCAACGATCTGCTGCCTTACATCGACAGCCATTACGCGACCTGGGGCTCCCTGACGCCGGACGATCCGACGGCGGCCCGGGAACACCGCGCCATGGCGGGTCTGAGCATGGGCGGCATGCAGACCATCAACATCGGCCTGTGCGAATGCCCGGATCTGATCGCCTCCTTCGGCGCGTTCTCCGCGGCGCCCACCAGCTACACCGCGGCGGAGATCGATCTTCGCCTTGCGGCCTTCCCCGATGCGGAGATCCTGTATTTCTATTCCATCTGCGGCCTGCAGGACAGTCTCTACTTCGCCGGCTCCGGGGCGGCGAAGGATCTCCCCGCCGCGTGCGACCGCTTCAGCGAAGCCAACTGGCACTGGCAGGAGCGGGACGGCGGCCATGATTTCGGCATCTGGAACCTGGGCCTGTACAATTTCCTGCGGGTCTTCTCCTCCGACCACGCCGACTCTTGACAGGGGTGCTATAATAGATATGGAGGAATTCGCCTCCGCTAACCACAAGCTACAGGAGTGAATGCACCATGGTCAAGATCAATGTTGTCTCCGGTTTTCTCGGCGCGGGCAAGACCACGCTGATCAAGAAGCTGCTCACCGGCAGCCTCCGCAATGAAAAAGTCGTTCTGCTGGAGAACGAGTACGGCGATATCGGCGTGGACGGCGCCTTCATGAAAGAAGTCGGCATTACCGTTTCCGAGCTGAACGCGGGCTGCATCTGCTGCACCCTGGCTGGCGATTTCCAGGGCGCCATCGACCAGCTCATCGACACCTATCACCCCGACCGCATCCTGGTGGAGCCCACCGGCGTGGGCAAACTGAGCGAGATCCTGTCCGCCATCGAGCTGGCTAAGACCCGTCACCCGGAGATCGAGGTGGGCGGCTCTGCCACCGTCGTGGACGCGGGCAAGTGCCGCATGTATATGAAGAGCTTCGGCGAGTTCTTCCTGGATCAGATCAAGAGCGCGTCCACGGTGATCTTCAGCCGCACCCAGCTGCTCGGCGCCGACCGCGTGGAGAAGAGCCGCGCGCTGGTGGCGGAAGCCCATCCCGATGCCCGCATCATCACCACCCCCTGGGACGACATGGAGCCGGACTTCATGCTGGAAGTGATCGAGAACGGCAAGCCCATCTTCTTTGAGGCCATGGAGCCGGAGGATGAGGACGAGGATGAGCACGACCATCACCACCACGATCACGATGAGGATGAGCACGACCATCATCACCATGATCACGACGAGGATGAGCACGACCATCATCACCGCGATCACGACGAGGATGAGCACGAGCACCATCACCGCGATCACGATGAGGATGAGCACGAGCACCATGATCACGATGAGGATGAGCACGAGCATCATCACGATCACGATGAGGATGAGCACGAGCACCACCATCACGATCACGATGGGCATCATCACCACCATCATCACCACCACGGTGAGGGGCACGACGCGGACGAGATCTTCCGGAACATCGGCGTGGAAACGGCCAACCGCTACAGCCGCGAGGACGTGCGGGGCATGCTGGACGCTCTCTCCGACGAGGAGGAGTACGGCAGGATCCTGCGGGCCAAGGGCATCCTGCAGGACGCCGACGGCAAATGGTTCGAGTTTGACTATGTGCCCGGCGAGTGCGAATTCCGCGACGGGCATGCCGACTACACCGGCCGCTTCTGCGTGATCGGCACGGACATCGACGAGAAAGCGCTTCGGGAGCTGTTCAGGGCATGAGAGAGCAACGCATTATCCCGGTGTACATGATCACCGGATTCATCGAGAGCGGCAAGACCACCATGATCCGGTCCATGCTCACGGACGAGGGCTTCACGGACGGTCAGAAGACGCTGATCCTCTGCTGCGAAGAGGGCGAGACGGAGCTGGACGCGGCGCTGCTCAAGCGCACCAACACCGTGCAGGTCACCCTGGAGGATGCGGACGAGATGACCAGCCTGCGGCTGAAGCAGCTGAACAACCAGCACAGCCCCGAGCGCGTGATCATCGAGTTCAACAGCTTCTGGGGCATCGAGATCATGGGGCGCGTGAAGATGCCGCCTCACTGGGAGCTGGTGCAGATCATCAGCCTGGCCGACGCCACCACCTTCGAGAACTACATGACCAACATGCGCAAGCAGATCACCGACCCCATGAAGCCGGCCGATCTGATCCTGATCAACCGCTGCGCCCCGTCTTTCGACAAAAGCAAGTGGCGCAAGCAGCTGCGGGCGCTGAACCCCTCCGCCACCATCCTGTTTGAGAACCCCGACGGTTCCACCGAGGACGGCGTGTCGGACGAGGACCTCCCCTACGACGTCAAGGCCGACGTGATCGACATCAGCGAGGACAACTTCGGCATCTTCTATCTGGACGCCATGGAGCACACCGACCGCTACGACGGCAAGGTGGTCGAGATGGTGGGTCAGCCTTTCCCGGACGAGACCTTCCCGAAGGGCTTCTACCTGTTCGGCCGCTATGCCATGACCTGCTGCGCCAATGACATCGCCAAGTGCGGCTGGGTCTGCAAGGGCAGTCAGGCGCCCTCCGACCGGGGCTTTATCCGCCTGAAGGCCAAATGCCAGGTGATGCACACCCCCGACGGGCAGCCCGCGATCATGCTCCACGAGATCGAGGCCTCGAAGGCGCCCGCACCTAAGGACAAATACGTGACCTTCGGAACGGTCTGAAACGGTTCCGGAACAGTAAAGCGGGAGGAGATCCGTTCATCGGATCCCCTCCCCTTTTCAGTGCCCGGAAACCTGCTTCCGGATCCCTCCGGCGCGGACGGAAACCGGCGCCCGGGGCTGTCACGCTCCCGGGCGCCGGCATCGTTTTTGTCAGATCGGTTCATCCATGCCGTAATCCGGCGGCACGTCATCGCCCTGGGGGCCCACATAGCTGTCGCTCTCGAAGGTCAGGAAGGGGCGCTCATCCACCTTGTAGCTGTAGGTGAAGCCGTCGTCGCAGCGGTAGCCGGTGAGGATGAAGGTCACCTCGCCGATGGTCTGGCCCGGCTGGACGAAGTTGTCGAAGTGGAAGCGGCCGTGCCGGGTCACCTCATCCTCGTCCAGGGATTCCAGGTAATAGCCGGTGAAGTAGTGCAGGCCGTCGGTGGTGCAGATGATCGGCTGTCCGTAGATGTCGTAGACCTGGACCGTGAAATAGAACCGCTCGATGCGCATATTGCTCAGGTTCCGCACGGCCATCTTGATCTGGTTGTTCTGCAGATAGAGGTCCGTGATCTCCAGGGCCTTGCGGTAGGTGCCCACATGCACGGTGCAGGAGGTGGTATAGCCGCCGTCCTCCGTCACGCCGGTGATCACCACGTCGCCCCAGCGCATGCCGCGGACGGAGGGCCGGTTGGTATTGCCCTTTACGGTGGCGATCGCGGTATCGGAGGACTGCCAGGTCATGTGGTTGTTGTTGGCGTTCTCGGGCTCCAGCACCGCGGTGATGGTCACCCGCTCGTCGCGGTTCACCGTGTACTCCTGGGAGCGCATATGCACGCCCTGTACCGGCTGGATCACCACCACGTGCACCCGGGCGGACTTCTCCGAGCCGTCGTTGGCCTTGCAGGTGATGTTGCACTCGCCGCGGGCCCGGGCATGGATGGTGCCGTCGGGATCCACCGTGGCTACCTTGGTGTTGCTGGAGCGGAAGGTCACGGACTTGTCCGTGGCGTCCAGGGGCTCCACCGTCCAGGAGACCGTCGCGCTCTCCGGTACGCGGATCTCAAGGGTGGAGGGAGAGATGTTGATCTTCGTCACCCGCTGGATGACCGTCACCGTGCAGATGGCGGACACATCGGGATTGTCCTGGCTGGTGCAGGTGATGACCGCGACGCCCGCCTTCACGCCGGTCACGCGGCCATTGCCGTCCACGGTCGCGATGGAGGGATCCGTGGTGGTCCAGGTGACTTTTTTGTTGTTGGCGTTGGAGGGGGTGATGTTTGGCGTCAGGGTCTTGTTATGGCCGGTGATGAGGGTGACGGAGGTTTCCCGCAGGGTCATGCCGGTGACGGGCTGCTGCACCGTCACGTTCACGCGTGCCGTGCGGTTGGAGCCGTCATTCGCCGTGATGGTGATGACCGCGCTGCCCTTGCTGACACCGGTCACCACGCCGTTTTCGTCAACGGTCGCCACCCTCGTGGCATTGCTGCTGTAGGAGACGGAAGTGTTGTCCGCGTCGACGGGACTGATGGTGAAGCCCAGCTGGACGGTCTCGCCCATGCGAACGCTGACATCCCGCGGGTTGGGGGTGATGGACGTGACGGGCTGGGTGACGGTCACCATGAAGACCGTGTAGACGGAGGGATCCGCCTTGGCCGCACAGGTGATGACGGCGGTGCCGCGCTTCACGCCGGTCAGCTGACCGCCCGCGTTCACCCTGGCGACGGAGGGATCGGAGCTGGTCCAGGTGACAGACTTGTCATTGGCGTTGTTCGGGGTGACGGTGGCCGAGAGGTTGACCGACCTGCCCACCGCCAGGAACTCCGGAGGATTCTTGACGCTGACGCCGGTGGGCATCTGGGCCACGGTAACGGTCGCCTCGCCGTAGCGGTTGGAGCCGTCCACGGCGGTGGCGCGGACACGGCCCGTGCCCTTGGCGAGCGCCGTGACGGTGCCGTCCGGGCTGACCGAGATGATATTCGGGGTGGAAGTGGACCACTCCACCGCCTTCACACTGGCGTCATCCGGCTGGATGGCCGCGGAGGCCTGCGCGGAATCGCCCACGCCGATGGTCTTGCGGTCCACCGTCACGGTAACGCCGCGCACCCGGCGGATCGCCAGCACGTGGTAGGAAACGGAGACCTCCGGGTTGGACTTGGAGGCAATGGTGAGGATGCACTCGCCGGGGGCCTTCGGGGTCACGGTGCGCCCGTTGATGCGGAGCAGCTCGCCATCGTCGTCCGCGCTGACGGTGACCGCGGTCACGCTGGCATCCCGGGGAGAGACCGTCGCGCTGAGGTTCGTATCGGAACCGGCCACGAGCAGGAGCACGGGCAGCCGCAGCCGCTCATCCTCCGGATCCTCGTACGTGAGGGTCAGCAGGCCCTCGAGGCTCGGATCATCCGGCTCCAGGACCGTCAGGTTTTTGTCGTTGACGGTGATCTCCGTCACGGGGCGCTGCACCTCCACCGTCGCGGTGGTCCTGTAGCTGCGTCCGTTGACCTTCGTCTCGGCCGCGACGGTAGTCGTGCCCTTGCTGCGCGCCGTCACGACGCCGTTGGCATCGACGGAGGCCACCTTCTGGTTGGCGCTGGTCCAGGTGACGTCGCCCTGCAGGGCATCGCCCTGGCGAAGCAGCTCGATGGTGAGAGTCTGTCCCTCAAATACGGTGAAGCGGTGTTCGACAAAGGTGAAATTCTGGTCCGCCAGCGCCGTGCCGGTGAGGCACAGCGCAAGCAGCAGGGCAAGGACAAGCGCAAAGCGTTTCATGGCTGTCATCCCTCCGATGATCAATTTGATTCTGCACTTATGAAGACGAAGCAGAGATGCGGTTTCTTCCGCTCGCTGTTCCAATATTCGTTGCAACTGTTCAGTCCGCCCTGTGAACTGTGTCAGCAGATGATCTCCAAACCGTTTCGCCCCATCCCCCTGCCCACTTCCCAAGGGAAGGGGGGGAAGAACAGAGTGCGGGCCTGCGGCCCACACCCGCCGTGCATGGCGCGCATGGCAGACGGCTGAGCCGTGTGTTTCCTGTCCATCGATCCATGCGGGCAGGCTGACGGACTGAACAGTCACCATTCGTTATTGCTCGGCGCCGCTGACATTCATGCTGCCCACGTCGACGCTGGGGCTGCCGATGCCCTGCCCGCGGAACTCCAGATCGCTGCCCACGGCGCGGATGCCCTTCAGCAGCTGGTAGAAGTTGCCGGCGACGGTGATCTGTTCCACGGGGCGCACCCGCTGGCCGTTGGCGATCAGGTAGCCCTTGGCGATCAGGGAGAAGTCGCCGCTGATGGGGTTGGCGCCCGCGTGCAGGCCGCCCAGTTCGGTGAGCAGCAGACCGTCGTCCATCTCGTTGATCAGGGTGGCGAGATCCTTTTCTCCGGGCTTGAAGAAGAAATTGGTCGGCGCCACCCGGATGGGCCCGCCCACGCCCTGACGCGCGGCGTTGCCTGTGGTGGCTGTGCCCTGCTTCTTCGCGGTCTTGCGGTTGTGCAGGAGCGTGACCAGCTTCCCGTCCTCGATGACGGCCTTGCGGCGGGCCGCGGAGCCCTCCGCGTCAAAGGGGGTGGAGGCGAAGCCGCCGGGGAGCAGCGGATCGTCCATCAGGGTGACCGCCTCGGAGGCGATCGTCTCGCCCTCGCGGCCCTCAAGCAGAGACAGTTTCTGCTGCGCGTTCTCCGCGGAGAAGATGCCGCTGAAGGTGGCCAGCAGGCTCTGCATGGCGTCGTTGCGGAAGATCACCCGGTACACGCCCGGGCGTACGGGAGAGCCGTTCAGTTTGGAGAGGGTCTCCTCCGCGGCAGCCTCGCCCAGCGCTTTCGCATCCAGATCGGAAAAGCGGTGGGCCGCCTTCACCTCGTAGCCCGTCACCACGGAGCTGCCCTCCTGACCGAGCAGGCCCACAAAGGCGAAAGCCGCGCCGCCCAGGGGCTGCTCGCGCCGCAGGTCCAAGCCCATGCTGTTGACGATGCGCAGGGTGCCGCGGCTGGTCTGCACGGAGGCTCCCTGGCTCTGGCGGATGCGCTCGTCGACCTGCAGGGCCGCCTTCTCCATCTCCAGAACAAAGGCGATCTTCTCTTCCGCCGTCGCCTGCTCCGGATCGGCGGCGGGCGTCTCGACGGCGGGATAGGTCTCCTCGCCGGCGAAGATCTCGTCCTGCTCTTCGGACTCGTTCAGCGCGGCGGACTCCAGGACCGCGTTCACCATCATATCGATGGCGGCGTCGTCAAAGGCCTCGGTGGAGGCATAGCCCATCTTTCCGTTCACCAAGCCGCGAAGGCCCAGGCTGCGGGTGGCGCTGACCTCGTACTCGTTGATCTCCCCGTCCTTGGCGCTGACGCCGAAGCTGTCGCTGTCCATGTAGCAGACTTCCGCGGTCTCGATGCCGGCGAGCTTCGCCGCCCCGAGGAGTTTTTTGATGAATCCGTCCATATCGTTCACGCTCCTCCCTTCACTTTCCGCCCACGGTCAGGCTGCTGACGCGGATCATGGGCTGGCCCACGTTCACCGGGATCGACCCGGATGCCGAGCCGCACATGCCCTGCGCCATCTGCATGTTCCTGCCGACCCGGTCGATCTTCATCAGGACCTCTCCGCCCTTGCCGATCAGGGACGCGCCGCGCACCGGACGCACGATCTTTCCGTCTTCCACCCAGTAGCCCTCGTTCACGGCGAAGTTGAATTCGCCCGTGGCGGGGTTCACCGAGCCGCCGCCCATGCGCTTGGCGTACAGGCCGGTGCCCATGGTGGCGATCATCTCGTTCTCGTCGTCCTGTCCGGCGGCGATGTAGGTGTTGCGCATGCGGGAGGTGGGCGCCCAGGCGTAGCTTTCCCGGCGGCCGGAGCCGGTGGGCGCCATGTTCATGCGGCGTCCGCCCAGCTTGTCGATCATGTAGTTGACGAGGATGCCGTCCCTGATCAGGACCAGCTTCGTGGTGGGCATGCCCTCATCGTCGATGTGCAGGGAGCCCCACTCGCCGGGAATGGTGCCGTCGTCGACAGCGGTGACGCAGGGCGCGGCGATCTGCTGCCCCAGTTTGCCGGCGAACTCGCTCAGGCCGTAGGCCACGGAGGTCGCTTCGAGGGAATGTCCGCAGGCCTCATGGAAGATGACGCCGCCGAAGCCGTTGTCGATCACCACCGGGAAAACGCCCGCGGGGCAGCTTTCCGCGTGGAGCATGGTCACGGCGGTCTGCGCCGCCTGGGCTGCGTAAGCCTCGGGATCGACGCGTTCGTCAAAGAGCTCGAAGCCCATCAGCGCGCCGGGGTTCTCGCTGCCCACCTGGTTTTCGCGGCCGTCGGAGGCCACCGCGCCGACGCTGAGCCGGGTGCGGACGCGGCGGTCCTGCACGAAGAGACCCTCCGTGTTGCAGATCAGCACGTCCTGGGTGGAGTCCGTGTACTCGCCGTTCACCTGAACGATCTCGGGGGACACGCTGCGGGCGGCGGCGTCGGCGGCACGGAGCTTCTCGGCCTTCAGCGCCGCCTTGACATCGGCGGGCTGCAGCCGGATCTCTTCGGGGCGGCCGCAGTCCCAGTGGCTGAAGGCGACGGGCTTGCAGCCGGCCTTGCCCTTCACGGCGGCCGCGGCCTGCGCCGCGCAGTCCATCAGCCCCTCGCGGCTGGTGTCGTTGGTGTAGACATAGATGGCGCCGAGGCCGTCCAGCACGCGGATGCCCGCGCCGTGCACACGGCCGGTACGCACGCTCTGCAGGCGCCCCGAGCGCAGGGACAGGTTATGGTTCAGGCGGTCTTCCATAAAGATCTCCGCGAAGTCGCCGCCGGTGGCGACGGCCCGCTGCAGCACTTCCGCCGCGATATTGCGGTCCAGCATCCGTTGCATTCCTCCAGTCATTCGATCGGAAAGTCAAAGTAGGTATCGGGATAGGGTTCGCCCATCAGGCGGTAGTGCCACCACTCGCACTCATAGGGCTCGAAGCCTGCCCAGGCCATGAGGCTGCGCAGGGTCGCACGCCGGGCCAGCACCTCCTCCGGCAGATCGCGGAAGGGGTGCCCGCTGGACGGATCCATGAAGTCGAAGGTCGTTCCCATGTCGAGGGGCACGCCGTGCGCGTCCGTCAGGGTCAGGTCCACCACCGAGCCTCTTGTGTGGCCGGAGGTGGCCGCGATGTAGCCGCGCCGGATCAGTTCGTCCCTGGGGACCGCGGGATGCCAGCGCTCCCGGGCAGCGGGGTCTTCGGGCTCCGCGCACCAGGACACCAGGCGATCCACTGCCCGCTGGGGACGGTAGGCGTCGTACACCAGCAGGCCGAAGCCCATTCGCTTCGCCAGCGTGAGCGCCCGCGAGAGCGCCTGCGCCATTTCGACCGTTCCCACCGCGGTGGGGCGGTCGTAGCCCGGCATCGGCGCGCCGGTCAGGTTGTTGGGGGTGGCATAGCGGGCTTCCACCGACAGGCCCGGGATCGCCTCCCGCAGATCGACAAAGCCTTCTCTCATCACACCGCCTCCACAATGCCGTTCAGGAGCCTGCGGAAGCTGCCGCTGACCCGCGCCGCCGTCTCCTGCACTTCCTCGTGGCTCAGGGGCTGCTTCTGGAGTCCCGCGGCCATGTTGGTCAGGCAGGAGATGCCCAGCACCTCGATGCCGCAGTGGTGGGCGGCGATGGTCTCCGGCACCGTGGACATGCCCACGGCGTCCGCGCCGAGCAGGCGGGCCATGCGGACCTCGGCGGGGCTTTCGTAGGTCGGGCCGTTGAAGAGCATGTAGACGCCCTCCCGAAGCCCGATGCCCAGCCTGTCGGCGGTCTCCCGGGCGATCCCGCGCAGGCGCTGGCTGTAAGCCTCGCTCATATCGGGGAAGCGGGGACCGAATTCATCCATGTTGGGTCCGATGAGGGGGTTCCGGCCGCTGAAATTGATGTAATCCGTCAGCATCATCAGGGTGCCGGCCTTCCATTCCGGGTTGGCGCAGCCCGCGGCGTTGGTGAGGATCAGCGTGCGCACGCCCAGCAGCTTCATCACCCGGACGGGGATCACCAGTTCCTCCTGGGAGATGCCCTCGTACAGATGGAAGCGGCCCTGCAGCATGAACACGCGCTTGCCGCCGATGGTGCCGCGCCACCATTTCCCGGCGTGTCCCGGGGCCGTGGAGACGGGCATGCCGGGGATCTCCGCATAGGGCAGGCAGGCGGCGTCCGTCATGGCCTGCACATGGTCGCCCAGGCCGGAGCCCAGGACGATGGCCAGTTCCGCCTCTCCCAGTTTCGCGCGGATCGTGTCGGCCGCGCTTTGGATGCGTTCTCTCATGTCGCTCATGCCAGCAGCTCCTTTGCGAAGGAGGCCGCGCCGAAGCGGTCCGGGAGACCCAGCCACTCCGCACAGGTGGCGGCGATATCGGCATAGGTCGCGCGATCGCCCAGGTCCACAAGCCTCGTCATCTTTTTGTGCCAGCACAGCAGCGGCACGCGTTCCCGGGTGTGATCGGTGCCCCTGTAGGTGGGGTCGCAGCCGTGGTCGGCGGTGAAGATCAGCAGGTCGTCCTCCCCCATGGCCGCCTGGATGCGGGGCAGGGCGGCGTCGATCTCCTCCAGGGCTTTCCCGAAGCCGACCGGGTCACGGCGATGGCCCCAGAGCATATCCGTGTCCACCAGGTTGGTGAAGCACAGCCCGTCGAAATCCTTTGCCATGTAGTTGAGCCAGGACTCGATGCAGGCGGGATTGCCGGCGGCATGGTCGGAGCCGGTGAGGCCCACGTGATCGAAGATATCCTCGATCTTGCCCACGCCCAGGCTCTCCATGCCGGCTTCCTTCACCGCGTCCAGCAGGGTGCGGCCGATGGGCGGCAGGGAGAAATCCCGGCGTCCGCTGGTGCGGGTGAAGTTCCCCGCCTCGCCGGTGTAAGGCCGGGCGATCACGCGGCCCACGCCCAGGTCGCCCTGCAGCATCTCCCGGGCGATGGTGCAGAAGCGGTACAGCTCCTCCCGCGGGAAGACGTCCTCATGGCAGGCGATCTGGAAGACGCTGTCGGCGGAGGTGTAGACGATGGGGGTGGCGTTGGCGCGGCTCTCCTCCCCCAGTTCCTCCAGGATGGCGGTGCCGGAGGCGGGCTTGTTGCCGATGACCTTGTGGCCGATGGCCGCCTCATACTTCGCGATAAAGTCCGCCGGGAAGCCGTCGGGGAAGGTCGGGAAAGCCTGGCTCAGGCGCAGGCCCGCGATCTCCCAGTGGCCGGTGGTGGTGTCCTTGCCGGCGCTGACCTCGGTGCAGCAGCCCGCGCCGCCCACCGCGTCGGGAGCCGGTTCGTAATGGGTGCCCGGCACCTGGCCCAGACCGATCTTCTGCAGGTTGGGGAGGTGGGGATGCACGGCGTCCACCACATGGCCGAAGGTGTTGGCACCCTCGTCGCCGTAGGCTGCCGCGTCCGGCGCGTTGCCGCAGCCCACCGCGTCGAGAACTGTCAGGAATACCCGCTTCATGGTCATCGCTCCTTTGCAAACGTATTCTCTGTATGATCCGATCATGAGCCGTTCATTCCGCCGCGGCCGCGTACACCGCCGTCCGGAGGCGCCGGACCAGGGACGACGTGCCGGTGTCCGTGACGTTGACGTTCATCAGGATGGTGATCCCGACGGAGGGGGCGTTGACGAAATAGGTGCCCAGCCATCCGTCCCAGCCGTATTCCCCGCGCACCGCCAGTCCCGGCACCTTGCCCGGGTCGACGCACACGCGCATCAGCTTGCCGTAGTTGTATCCGTTGTCCCAGTCCCAGAACATCCCGTCCCGAAGCTGCGGCGAGGTGAGCCAGGAGACGGTCCGCGGGCTCATATAGCGTCTGCCGTCCAGCGAGCCGCCGTTCATCAGCATCGAGGCAAACCGGGCGTAGTCGTCCAGGGTGGAGACCAGGCCCGCGCCGCCGGAGATGAAGGCCGGGCGCTTCGTGTAATCTCCCACGCAAAGGTGCAGGCCCTGCCAGGGCTCCAGACCGCCGCTGCAGCGCCGGGCGCAGGTGACGAAACGGTCCCGTTTCTCCTGCGGCACGAAGAAATCCGTGTCCTTCATGCCGAGGGGGTCCAGCAGCTCCTCCTTCACGATGCGGTCGAAGGGACGGCTGTCTGCGATCTCCAGCACCGCGCCGAGGACGTCGGCGCAGGTGGAGTACCGGAACTCGTCGCCCGGGTGAAAGGCGAGGGGCAGCTGTCCGAGCCCGTTGGCGAAGGCGACGGTGTCGAGCCCCTCGCCGCGGCGCATGGCTTCGGTGTTTCTGTAAAAGAAGTCAGCCGCGTGGGACGCGCCGGCGTCGTCTCCGGGATAGGAGAGACCCGCGGTCATGCCCAGCAGATCCATGACGGTGACCGGGCGGCGGGCAGGCTCGAAGCTGCCGTCCGCGCGGGCGACCTTCTGGCCGCGGAAGCCGGGCAGGTACTTCTCCACCGGTTCAGCCGGGTCGATGACGCCCCGTTCCGCCAGGATGGCCGTTGCAGCCGCGGTGATGGGTTTGGTCTGGCTGTACAGCCGGAAGATGGTGTCGCGGCGGACCGGCTTTCCGGTGCCGATATCGGCTCCGGCCTCCGCGTAGGCGATCTCCTTTCCGCCGCGCAGGATCAGGGCGTTGGCGCAGGGGACCTCCCGGCGGGCGATGGCGTCCTCCATCAGCCGCGTGAGGATCTCTGACAGGTTCAATACGATCCCCTCCGATCCGGATCGGACGGAGCCGGCACGGGGCCGTCCTCATCATCCGTTCCGATGAAATTCGCGGCGATGGCTTCCGGCGAAAACCGCGGATCGAAAGCCAGCGACCGCAGGTTCTCCGGTCTGACCACCGTGTCGGTGCCGAGGCAGTCATCGCAGCGGTAACCGCAGACCGTGCACACGCATCCGAGCTTATCGCTGTCCGCCTGGACCATCCAGGTGCCGCATTCCTTGCAGCTGCAGCGCAATCCGCATCCCTCCCCGGGCAGTCCTCTCATTCATCCGCGAGTTCCGTAAAGGCCATGATATCGAATACCTTCTGTTTCGACCCGTACACCAGCTTCTGCACCCGTTTGCCATGCTTCCGGCGGATCAGCCCGGTGGACGGACCGCCGTCCAGGTTATAGGCCCATACAGGGTGGAACTCCGCCAGCAGAAAATCCGTGCAGTCTGTCAGCGGCAGGCCGTGGACGGAGGTGACGGTCAGGATCACATAGCTGTCGTCCGGCAGGCGGGCGATGACGGTCCGGGCCGCCTTGCGCAGGGCAAAATCCCATTCCCGGTCCAGGGCGGAGACCCCGTCCACGATCAGCGGGCACCGCTCATAGAAGGACCAGGTCTGGATCGGATCCCGGGCGAGCACCTCCGCGGGATCCGCGCCGTTATAAAGGTGCAGGCCGTCCGCCTCCAGGGTCAGTCCGTAGTAGGGCACGCCGTCGAGACAGCGCAGGACCTCTCCGTCGGTGACGGTGACGCTGCCCAGGGGCGTGAAATAGTAATCCGCGCTTTCGCCGGGGTAATCCTCCGGGATATCGGGGTAGAGGGGGCTCACATATCCCGATCCGTTGACGGCCAGGGCGGCCTCCGGGATCTTCTTCGCGATATCCTCGGCCTTGGCCAGGTGATGCTTCCACCCGGCGGTCGCCTTGCGGATCTGCCGCCCGGGATCCAGCATCCAGATCCGTGTCACATAGACCTTGGTCCCGTTCAGGTTCCCGACCTCGATGGAATAGCGGAGGGTCTCGCTCTCATACACCGTGCCCGTGTCGGTCTTCCGGTAATCCGGCGTCACGGCCGATGCGGCTGCAGGGAGCAGCACGATCAGAACAGTCAGAAGGATCAGCGCCCGCCGCATCGATATCCCCCTCCCTCGCCCGCACATTCTCTGACTATCATACCACCGATGCGGAGAAAAGGCAAGCGCCGCACGGGATCCGCACAAGGCCGCGAAAGGGTTTCCCGGCGCCGGCTGCCGGCCGCCATTTCCCGCTGCGCGGCATTTGACTTCCCGGGCTTTATCATGTATAATGAGAGCCACGTACACGACGGATAAGGAGCTGTTCGAAATGGCAAAGCGAATGTACGCTCTGGCGCTGATCCTCTGCCTCCTGTGCAGCTGGTCGGCATGGGCCGATACCGTGATCGACGGGAACGAGGACCGCGGCATCACGCCCGCAGATGTCGGGCTGAACGAGACGCCGGAGGGCGTGAGTCCCACGACGGGACGGACCCTCTCCGGGATCGATGCCCCCGCGGGCTTCTCCGGGCTGGCGGTGAACGGCCGGTATCAGCCCATCCTGGTGCAGATCGACAACACCGACAACGGAAAGGGATACCGCGCCCCCTGGAACGGGATCTGGGGAGATATCTACTATGAATCTTCCCTGCGGCGCGAGGGCCATACCCGGATCTCCATCCTGTACTCCGACGTGATCCCCGACGACGTCGGGCCGGTCCGCTCGGCGCGCATCGGGCACATCTGGCTCCGGCAGGAATGGGGCGCGGGATTCGTCCATTACGGCCAGCAGGAGTTCGACCGCACCAACGTCAAGGCCGAGGTCACCCGTCTCGGCGCCGCCGATATGGACTTCTCCGGGACGGCGCAGACCTGGAAGGCCTACTTCTACAAGCGTGAAAAGCTCAAGAGCCCGCACGACATCGGCGCGGACCTGGCCGGGCTGCAGGGGCTGATCCCCGCGGACAAGGCGGTCCCGGATCACGCCTTCCTCTTCACGGATGAGCCCGCCGTGGGCGATGCCGCCACCGTGATTACGGTGAACTGGGGGCGCAAGGATTACCGCTCCGTCTACACCTGGTCGCCCGCCGTCGGCGCGTACACCCGGTCCGTGGGCAGCACCGCCCGGGATCAGGAGGTATACCACGACCTGGACTCCGGCGAGGCCATCACCTTTGCCAATGTGATCGTGCAGTGGGTGGACATGGACTGGCCCCAGGTGCAGGCTCCCGTCATGCGGATCGTGGGCGACGCCGCTTTCTTCACCACCTACGGCGACGGCGCGTTCATCGCCGAGGGCAACGCCGACTTCTTCATGAACGGCGTACACGTCGCGGGCTACTGGCGTCGCGAGAGCATGGACAGCCGCACCGTGTTCTACGGCCCGGACGGCAGCGAGATCGAGCTGCAGCGCGGGCGCACGATGATCATCCTCTTCCCCAACAACGAGCGCATCATCCACACCAACCGCAACCAGGCCCCCACGCCCGTGGAGGTCAAGCGGTCGGTCAGCTACAAGTGATCGAATGCGAAAAAGGGCGGCATGACCGCCCTTTTTCAATGCTCCCGCCATACTCCGCGTTCGGCTTCAGCGCGCTGTTGACCAGCTCGCCCTGCGCGTTGCGCAGCCCCGTGTAATCCAGCCGCCCCCGGTCCGCCGCGATGGTCGCCGCGATGCCCGATACCGCGTCGAACCACTTCTCCACGGTCTCCTCGTCGCGCCCGGTCATCTTCGCGATCATCCTGACCATCTTGTCCCGGTTCTTCACATAATCCGATTCGTTATAGGTCTCCAGGCTCAGCCGCACGTCAGCGTACGCCGACCGCGTCCCCGCGTCCACCCTGACCCCGGTCCTGTCCGACGCCGCGGACCCGTTGATCTCCCGCGCCGCCTCTTCGTCCCCCGCTTCCTCCTCCAGCGAATACCGGATATCCTCCTCCTGCGCATTGAACCGCTGGCTCAGCGGGATCACGTTCCCCGCGTCGTCATATGTCACGGCGTCAGCTGCTTTGAGTTTTGATATTCCCGAAAACGGGATGATCCTTTTCGCTCCCACGAGCAGTTTTTCGCCATCGCTCCCGCGAATCCCGAAATCCCATCCACCGATGATATACTTTTGTGTACCCTGCATTCCGTATATCATGTCGTAGATAGTTTGCCCTTTCTGTGTTTCTTGTGATAACAGGCTGACAGTTGACACACCGCGTTCCAATTCATTGGTTGCCCAGTTTCTTGAACGATTCCCTTCCGGAATGTCACCGTATCTGATTGCTAGTTTGTATTCCGGCATTTCATTCCGTGTGCCTGCCAAATACCACCTTTCATATATGCTACTGTTTATCATCCTTTCCATCATATCGGGGTTTTCCGTCATGAATTTTCGATATCCCGCTTCAGAATCCCCATATTTCTTTCCAAATCCAAACATCTCTCGTTCTGTGGATGTTGGCTCAGGTTGAGTCAGTTCCAGGGTTTTATCAGCATAGAAGTCTCCAAATCGCACATAGCCAGCTTTCTCCGCCGCTTCCTCCACCATCCGGGCCGCGGTATACATATCGCCTCGGTTTACGGCCGCCAAGTATTTGATGTCTTTTTTTCTTTGTTGACCAGAATTTCTATTCCTTTCAGCTCCATTCTGTGCTAAAGTATCCTCAGAGAGACCTGGCTCTACCTGTCGGGCATTGCGACCCGGCCTTGGGATGCTGGTCTCTTTTACATGTGTCATGTCATGGAAGCGTCTACCCTTTTTGACATATTCGATTATCATTCTCCCTTCGTAAAGATACTCCGTCCCCGGTACAGAAAAATAGACATTGTAATAATCCCATCCTCCTGTGTTTTCCGGATGCTCAGTATCAGCCTGATCCCGCTGTTCGTGCCTATCGAATCTCGCAACCTTCATCAAATTGTCAAGCTCAGTACCTGCTCTTGCCTTTGCTTCATAGAGATCGTCATCTATCCCTCTCCTCTCCGGCCTTGCATACTCTTTTGCAGCTCTTCTGTCTACCCACGCCCGTGTGTCGCCTTCACCAATGATTGTTCCCCTGAACCGATCGGTCATATAACGTTCAATTGTTTTTGGTATATCTTCTCTTGCTACTCCATCGAATATTCCCTGGTCCGTATCTACCTCCACATACTTCGTCCCGTCCTCCAGCTGCTGGACCGAGTACCTCTCCCCTCCTTCCTGCACTTCCTCCCCTGCCTGCGTCCTCGCCTCATAGATCTGCCCGGCCCCCTGCCGCAGCCGCCGGAAGCTCTCCGCCAGCCGGGTCACCCGCTCCACGTCGCGCTCCGCGGCCGCCCGCACCTGGCGCACCTCCGCGCTGCGCCCCGCCAGCTTCCGCACCGCGTTTTTCGCGTAGGTCACCCACTTGTCCAGCACCTGCCCCAGCCGCTCGAACACCGTCTGTCCCCGGCTGTCCCGGCTCAGGCGCTCCGCCACCCGCACCTGCGTCTCCGTGTCGTACTCCAGCAGTCCGCGCACCGTGTCCGGTGGGAGGGATGGCGGCGCGGTTCACTCATCGCCTGGGATGCTGTCCGCGAACACGATGTCGTCCCGCAGGCGGTAGATGGTCGCGCCGCACTTGCGCTGGCAGAAGTTCTTCGCCCACCATTCCACCGTGCGGACCTCGTCGAACTGCACATAGCCGTAATTGATGCCGTTGATCTTTTTGTGCCGCATGTTGGAATCCATCCAATGGATGCTGTCGGTCTCCGGGTCATAGGCCAGCATGATGGCGCTGTGCGCGCCGGAGCCGGAGCCGTAGTTGCCGGTCATCTGGAAGAAATCGCCCCGCTGCACCTGGCGCATGAAGTCCATGGCGAGCGCCATGTTCTCCTCCTTGCTGAGGCTGCTGTCGTAGCGGAAGGACGCCGCGGCATAGAACGGGTTCCCGTCGGAGGCCGGGATCTCCTTCCACGCCAGACCGTAGGCGTAGGGCCTGCACTCTTTGGCAGGCAGGTTGTCCGGGATCACCAGCGTGACGCCGGGATACTCCGCCATGCGGTAGTTCGCCCTGTTCTCTCGGAAGAGGTAGGTCGTGAAATTCTTGCAGACGTAGATATCGCCCTTGTAATAGGCGCGCTGGGGCTTCCCGTTGGCCTTCTCGTAGAGCTCGCGTCCCATTTCGATCATATCGTCGATAAAGCGGTCGCGCGCCGTGACGGAAGCCGGAGCCTGTACCGTTTCCGGTTCGTCCAGCGAGACTTCCTCCACCGTGATGCCGTCGATGACCCATTCGTCATCGTCCAGGGAATAGTCCTCCTCCCCGCCCTCCGTCAAGCCCAAAACGGGCAGCGTCAGCATAAGGATCATCAGCAGCAGCGCGATCCGGCGTCGCATCGGCCATTCCTCCTCACCGGTGGATCTCATGGATCCCCGGCAGTATTATACGCAAGGTCTCCGCGAGGGTCAAGCGCGGCGACGCGCGGAAGGCGGGCCGGGACACCGGCCGCGGCGCGAAATTTACAAATCTGCGGCGTCAGATCGCCGTTCCCCCTTGCCAAAACGCCCGTCTGACGGTACAATACAGGTGACCGAATCGGCATATCCGGATCATCCGAAGCGATAAGAGGTGAGATCCATGAAACAGAACCCGAACTCCGCACGGCTGAAGGGGATCGCGCTGGCGCTGCTGCTCCTGTGCCTGTGTCTGGTCCTGGCAGCGTGCTATGTGCCGCCGGACGACACTTCCTCCGGCAGCCAGAACGTCAGCGGCAACAACGCCGTGCACTTCGACACGGTCCAGCCCACCGCGTCTCCCTCCCCCGTGCCCACGGCGACACCCACTCCCGAACCGATGGTGACGCCCACTCAGGGCACCACCGGCGGCTACTCCACCTGGACGGATCCCAACGCGACCGCCGGCAGCGGCACGGACAGCGGCTGGCAGACCGTCGTGACGAACCCGCCGATCCAGGATGTCACGCCCCGTCCGGCCACGCCCACGCCCACCGCGACGCCCGCCCCCACGACGCTCCGCAGGGGCAGTTCCGGCGATGATGTGCGGAACCTGCAGCAGCGGCTGAAGGCGCTGGGCTATTACGACGGCGCGGTGGACGGATCCTACGGCGCCGGCACCGAAGCCGCGGTGAAGGCCTTCCAGAGCAGAAACGGGCTGGCCGCGGACGGCAAAGCCGGCGAGAAGACCCAGGCGCTGCTCTACTCCACCAACGCGGTGGCCGCCACCGCCACCCCGCGCGTCACCGCGACGCCCCGGATCACCGCGACGCCGCGTCCCACCAGCACGCCCAGGACCAACATCTACCTGCAATCGGGCAGTTCAGGCGACAACGTCCGGAAGCTGCAGAACAAGCTGATCGAGCTGGGCTATCTCGGAGGCACCGCCACCGGCCGCTACAGCGGCGCCACCATTTATGCGGTGAAGGCTTTCCAGCGCCGCAACGGCCTGTACGACGACGGCAAGGCGGGTCCGCAGACCCTGGAGAAGCTATATTCCGGCAGCGCCAAAAAGGCATCCCAGATGGCGGCCACCGTGGGCGAAGCCTTGTACGAGGGCGAATCCGGCGACGCGGTCCGGGCCATGCAGCGGCGGCTGAAGGAGCTGGGCTACCTCTCCGGCTCGGTGGACGGCAGCTACGGCCCCAAGACCACGGAGGCCGTAAGGAACTTCCAGCAGAGCAACGGGCTGACCCCCAGCGGCTCGGCCACCACCCAGACCCTGGAGCTGCTCTACAGCGACGATGCCATGCCCTTCGGCGAAGGCTATGTGCCCGCCGATGCACCCTACGTCAGCGCCTCCTCGGAGGCGCTGGCGCAGGGGCAGTCCGGCGACGACGTGGCCGCCATGCAGCGGCGCCTGCAGGAGCTGGGCTACTACACCGGCCCGATCACGGGAGAGTATGACGCGGCCACCGCAACCGCCGTGATGGCCTTCCAGACCAGCCGCAACATCGACGCGGACGGTGCGGCGGGGCCCGAGACCCTGAACGCCATGTACGACGATGACTACACGGTCACCTACACCGCCCTGCGGGAGGGAGACAGCGGCCAGAAGGTGCGCACCCTGCAGCAGGCCCTGTATGAGCTGGGGTATTACACCGGCGGGGTGGACGGGCGCTACGGCAGCGGGACCACCGACGCGGTCGTCGCTTTCCAGACTCGCAACGGCATCCCCGTGACGGGCTACGCCGACGAAGGCACTCTGGAGGTCCTGTATTCCTCCAACGCCGTGGAAGCGCCGTCGCCTACCGGCAGCTATGTGACCCTGCGGCCCGGCGACAGCGGCGAGGACGTGTGGGAGATGAAGGACATCCTCCTGCAGCTGGGCTACAGCCCCTCCGACAACAGTCTCTACGACACGCAGACGGAAGAGGCGGTCAAGGCCTTCCAGCGGCGCAACGGCCTCACCGTGGACGGCATCGCCGGACCCGCCACACTGAAAAGACTCTACTCCGCCGACGCGATCGCCGCCGAATGACAGAAGCTCCGGATGAACGGGGGCTTCTTTTTTTTGCGGCGACGGCGCCGGAATGACCCGCGGCCGCATTTGCGCCGGAATTGCGCCGGAATCGCACGGCGGGCGCGATTTTTCCTTGACGAACCGCGGGATTCCGTGTAAAATGTCATCAGCCGAATTCTGAATACGAACAGGAGGTTTTGTCCATGCTCTACGAAGACAAGATTTGGGTCGGTACGGGCAAGGAGCCTGTCATGCTTCTTCCCTCCATGGCCAACCGCCACGGCCTCATCGCCGGCGCCACGGGTACCGGCAAAACGGTTTCGCTGAAGGTGCTGGCCGAGGGCTTCTCCGCCATGGGCGTCCCGGTCTTTCTCAGCGATGTGAAGGGCGACCTTTCGGGCATGGTGCGCCCCGGCGAGCATTCCGAAAAGATCGCGCAGCGCCTCGCTTCATGCCAGGTGACCTCCTTCCAGTACCGCACCTTCCCCACCGTGTTCTGGGACGTGTACGGCGAGCAGGGCCATCCCATCCGCACCACCGTGTCGGAGATGGGCCCGCTGCTGCTGTCCCGGATGCTGGGCCTGAACGAGACCCAGGCGGGCGTGCTGAACATCTGCTTCCGCGTGGCCGATGACGAGGGCATGCTGCTGCTGGACATCAAGGACCTGAAGGCCATGCTGGCCTATGTGGGCGAGAACGCCCGCAGCTACACCCTGCGCTACGGCAATGTCTCCGCCGCCTCCATCGGCGCGATCCAGCGCGCCGTGGCCGTGCTGGAGGACCAGGGCGGCGATCTCTTCTTCGGCGAGCCGTCGCTGAACATCGCCGACTGGCTGCAGACGGATGAGGAAGGCCAGGGCAACATCAACATTCTCGCCGCGGACAAGCTGTTCCGCAATCCCACCATGTATTCCACGTTCATGCTGTGGATGCTGTCCGAGCTCTATGAGCTGCTGCCGGAGCAGGGCGATATGGACAAGCCCCGCATCGTGTTCTTCTTCGACGAGGCCCATCTGCTCTTCGACAATTGCTCCAAGAGCCTGCTGGAGAAGATCGAGCAGGTGGTGCGCCTGATCCGCTCGAAGGGTGTCGGCGTGTACTTCATCACCCAGAGCCCCTCCGACGTGCCCATGACCATCCTGGGCCAGCTGGGCAACCGCATCCAGCACGCCCTGCGCGCCTACACGCCCCTGGATCAGAAGGCCGTGAAGACCGCGGCCCAGACCTTCCGCGCCAATCCCGAGTTCGACACCGAGGAAGCCATCACCACCCTGAAGACCGGCGAGGCGCTGGTCTCCTTCCTGGACGAACACGGCGCGCCTTCCGTGGTGGACCGCGCCACGATCCTCCCGCCCCAGAGCTACATGAACGCCATCTCGCCCGACCTTCGCCAGTCCTGCATCGAGACCAGCCCCATCGCGGGTCTGTACGATGAGGTCATCGACCGGGAGAGCGCCTACGAGATCCTGGCGGGCGGCCTGCAGCGGGAACAGGTGCCGCAGGTGAAGCCCGAGGAGGTGCACGTCAGCACCGCACCCGCTCCGGTGCCCCAGCCCCCCATGGCCCCCGTTACCTCCAAGCCCCAGGGCTTCATGGTATACGATCCCGCCACCGGCGGCTACGTGCAGCAGCAGGTGGAGGTGCCCGCGCCTGCGCCGGTACCGGTGATCCAGGCGGAGACCGTGCCCGCGCCAGCGCCCATCCAGATGCCCGTCATGATCTACGACGCCGGCACCGGCCAGTACATCCAGAAGATGATGACCATGCAGCTGGATCCCGCGACGGGCAACTACATCCCCGTGCAGCCGGAGCAGGCCGCGCCGGTGGATCCCAAGGCCGCCGAGAAAGCCGCCAAGGAAGCCGAGAAGGCGCGCAAGGAGGCCGAGCGGGCCCAAAAGGAACAGGCTGCGGAAGAGCGGCGCAAGCGGGCCGACGAGCTCCGCGAGGAGCGCGCGGAACGGGCCAGGAAGAACAATTCCGTTCTTGGCCGCATCAAGAACACCGCCATTTCCACCGCCACCCGCCAGGTGACCAGCCAGATCACCCGCGGCATCATGGGCTCCATCAGCGGTCTGTTCGGCGGCAAGAAGTGATCCCCCTGTCCATCATCAGATCCGGAGCGGTGGCGGCCGTATACGCCACCGCTCCTTTTCGGAGGTGAACCCCCATGCCCGAAGGAGTTCGTCTGTGCGGCAGCGCATGCGGCCTGTGGAGGCCCGACGCGCCGGACTTGTTCAGCGTCTGTTTTCCCTCCCCCGCCTCCATCGGCGCGTCCGGGGACCCGGAGGTCGCCCGCGATATGGCCGGTCTGGTGGCCATGAGCGCCGCGGAGGAGGGCATCCCGCTGCTGCTTACGCCGGACCCCGCGCGGGCATCGGATGCCGCGCCCGGGACACGGGGCTTCTGCTTCTCCGACGATCCCGCGCTGAACATCCGGATGACCGCCGCGTGGATCCGCGGTCTTCAGGAGAACGGCGTCGGAGCGGTGCTGCGCGCACAGGAGGAGACGGATCCCGAGGCCTGCCGCGCGGTCCTCGGCATGATCGAGCCCTGTGCCGTAATGGGGCCCGGCGGACTCGCGCCCGCATACCCCGAAGCCTGCCGGCTGGCCGAAAAGCTGAGGAAGAAACCGGATGAGTTCGACTGGGGCATGCAGCACCATCAGGCGCGGAAGGTGGCCCGGCAGGGCATCGTGCTGCTGAAGAACGACAGAGATCTTCTCCCCATCCGGGGGAACCACCGCATCGCCGTGATCGGCGCGTGCGCCGCCGTGCCGGTCTTCCGCGCGCCGGGGCTGCCGGAGCTTCGCTGCACCGAGACGCTGTCCGCCCTGCAGGCCGTGCGCTCCGTGTCGCCGGTCACCTATGCGGCTGGATACCGCACGGACCATGCCGAACCGGACGAGGCCCTCATCCGCGAGGCGGTCGGGCTGGCATCTGTCTCCGACGCGGCGCTGGTATTCGCGGGAACGGAGGCGTGCGTGTCCGCACTGCCCGCGTCCCAGGAGGCGCTGATCCGGGCGGTCGCGAAGGTCCAGCCGAACACGGCGGTCATGCTGCACGTACCCGCCCCCATCGCCATGCCTTGGGCAGAGGATGCGGCCGCCCTGGCGGTCAGCTTCCCGTCGGGACAGGCAGGCGGCGCGGCTGATATCGATCTCCTCTTCGGCGCTGTGCCCTTCCGGGGTCGGCTGCCCTTCGACTTTCCGGGAATGCCCTACCGCATGGGCAGCGGCATCGCCACGTGATGCGTTTCCGTGCGGCTGTGACGGAACATACGATCTTTCCCGACGCGGCACGCATCCGGGGCGGGATCGCTCCGAACGAAAAACCGGACCACGCCCGTGATCCGGTTTTTCGTTGTTCTGGTTTTACGGCTGCGTGGTATCGGCCGGGCCGCCCGCCCGACTTTTGCGGCGGGTGCGCGGCCGATCCACGGTCCCGTCGGAAGAGGGGGCGGGCGCCGCGGTCGATGCGGGAGCCGGCGCCGTTTGCGCAGGGGTCTGAGCCGGTCGGGTGTCAGCGCCGCCGATGCCCGCGGGCGTCGAAGCGGCATTGCGCAGAGACTGCGGCTGATCGGTTCCGGCGGGGGTCGTCGGGGCCGCGTGACCACGGTCCGGGATCCCACCTGAAGCGGCAGAAGTCTGCGGAGCGGTATAGCCCTGATCCGGGATCCCGCCCGAGGCGGTCGGAGCCTGCAGTGCGGTATAGCCCGGGGTCCGGTTCCCGTAGGGAGCGGTCGGCGCCGCAGGGCTTGCCGGTGTCCGAGGCATAGGCGCGGCCGCCGGGACAGGCATCGATGAGCCGGACGTCGGCCGGGCTGCGTCGGCTGTCGAGGGAGAGACGGGGCGCTGGGTCGGGGTTTGACCCGCAGCCGTGGGGGAAACGGGACGCTGGGTCGGGGCCGTCGGGTATGCGCGGCCGGCTGCGTCCGGAGACGGAGTCGGCGCGGAGCCGGGAGCGGCGGGATAGCCGGCAGGCGCCGTGGCCGCGGCCTTTCTCTCAGTCTGGGGCTGCCGGCTCAGCGGGCCGGGTGCGCCTGCGGCCTGCGAGGGCCGCTGATACGCGTTTCCGCCCTGCTGCGCGGGACGGTTGCCGCCTGAGGCAGGCGTGCCGCCGGTCTGGTTGAATTTCTGCTGGTAGCCGTTGGGCGCCCTGCCCTGGGTCCCGTAGGTGGAAGGCTGAGGATTCTGCGTTCCGTTGGCGGAGCGGCTGTCCTGCGCCCTGCGCCGCGCCGCCCTGAGGCTCGCGTTGCGCTGGTTCTTCCGGTGCATGTACACGCCTCCGCCGATGCCGGCGCCGGCGGCGATCAGGCCGCCGATGCCAAGCCAGACCAGCAGATCGCTTCCGGATCCTTCCGTATCGAGCCGCTGCGCGTCGGGGATCGCGGTCGTGCCGGCTGCCGCCGCCGCAACGGCCGCGTCTGTGGCGTTGGGATCGGGTGTGCCCAGCACGGCGATGTCCTCCCCGCCCGCATCGGAGCCGCTGCTCGCGGTGGGTACGGGGGCCGGCGTGGCCGTGGCGATGGGCGGTGTGGTGGCCATGGGCACCCAGGTCGCGTAGCTTACGCCGGAGGTGGAAGCCGGGTCGGTCCACTCCTCCACGTTCTGCTGTTCGATGGATGCGATGGCGGGCGTGGTGTGGGGATCGACCGTCGCGTTCCCGCCGGTCGAGTTGCGGCGGACGCCTTCATAATAGTCGTTGCTGTTCAGGAATTGCTGGAATTCGGTGATGGTCATCTGGGTGAAGAACTCGCCCTTGACCCAGCCGGTGACCACCGTTCCGTTATCGCGGTTATACTGGATGTTGTACCAGGTGACACCGCCCGCCTGCTGTGTGCCGAGCACCTGACACAGCGCCTTGGGATTCAGGGTCGTGACGATCTTGTTTCCGTTGGCCTTGTCGCGGATGTTGACGGATTTGTTGTTGTTCGAGTGGATGTAGCCGAAGCTGGACATGCCGTCCAGGTCCACACTGGCGTCCTGAGGCGTCTGGGCCGGTGCCGTGGGGACCGCCGTCGCGCCGCTGAGGTACTCGCTGCGCTCCCGCTCGGAGAGTTCCACAAGCTGATCCGAACGGATGTAGCCGGTCACGCCGTCGTAGTTCACCAGATGCCAGGGGTAGCCGTCCGCGGTATCGTAGATCTGGCCGGCCACGAAGACGACCGTTCCCCTGCTCAGCAGCCTGCGGTTCACGCTGTAATCCAGCGGCTGGTCGCGCAGCGGCACATTGTCGCCCACGGTCTTGAAGTAGCCGAGGATCTGGGGGACCGGCGCGGGCGAGGGAGTCGCTGTGGAGACAGCCGCCCGGTGGGCCTCGATGATCTCAAGGCCTTCCTGCTCGCTGATGGGAACGAGGCTGTCATGGGGCACGAAACCGACCACGCCGTCCTCGGTCACCACGCTGCTCCACACGCGCCCGTTCTGCCTGACCTGTCCGAGGACCGTCAGCAGCGTTCCCGTGGTGATGGTCTGCAGGCCCTGGGCAGCGTCGTCGGCGTCCACACGGAGCTGCTGCACGGTGCCGGAGATCGCGTATCCGACATACTGCGAGGGCTCCGGGGTCACGACCTGCGCAGCGGGTTCCGGCGTCGGCGTTGCGGGAACGGGCGTCGGGGTCTGCGTTATGGCGGGCACCGGAGACGGCAGCTGGACCTGGATGTCGTCGCTGGTCGCCCGGTCCAGGATCGCGATCATGTCGGAGCGGATGTAGCCGGTCTGCCCGTTGTAGATGCAATGGTACCAGACCCAGCCGTCCGAGGCTTTGGCGGTCGATTCGATGACCCAGACCTGCGTGCCGGCGCGGGTGATCGTCGCCAGCCTGGTGCTGTTCTTGCTGGGTTCCTGACGCAGCTTCACGTCCTTGCTCTTGGTGGTCCCCCAGCGCTCGATCCGCAGGTTTTCCTGCGCCGGCACGGCGGTCTCGGAGGGATCGCGCAGGCGCTTCAGGTTGAAATACAGCTGCGCGGGCGTGGGAACACCGTCCGCCGAGACGCTCACGGTCTGCGCCTCCGCGCTGGAGGCATCGTAGCCGTCGGGCACCCGGGCCGCGTCGGGGATGATGGTATTGTTCTGCCCGCCGACGACGCTGACCTGGTGGCTGCTCAGGAGGTTCCCGCCCAGGTCGCAGTAATACACGGTGACGGTCCCGTTCTGGGGGATCAGTTCCACCATGAAGCGGACCTCCGCCACGTCGGGCACGCTTTCCTCGCTCACGTTGACGGTCACAGCGTCAGCCGTGCCGGGCACCAGGCGGTACCCCTCCGGGACCGACGCCTGCACCAGCCAGCTGTCGCCGCGGTTGATGCTGACCTGGGTGCGGGAAAGCTCCCTGCCGTCGGAGAGGCAATAGATCACCGGGACGTTGACGCTGGCGGGCAGCTCGCGGTAGGTGAACTCCACTTCGGCCGGGGATGCGGTGCCGGCGGCGTCCACGGTCACGGTCACGCTGCTGTCGCCCAGCACCGAGTAGCCGTCGATCGACTCCGCGGTGACGGTCTCGCTGCCGCCCCGGGCCACGGAGATCTCACGGGCCGTTCCGATGGCGGCGCCGCCCTCCGTCCGGGCGCGAACGGGGACCGTCACGCTGTCGGGCAGGACCGCATAGGTGAAGGTCACTTCCGCGGGGATGGCATGGCCCTGCCCGTCGGCCGTCACCGTCACGCCTTCCGTGTTGTCGGTCAGCGTATAGCCGGAATAGGATTTCGGATAGATGGTCTTTTGACTCGAGGAGGGGATCATGATCTCTTCGGCCTCGATCACCGTGCCGTCCTGGCGGAGGTAGGTCACGCTGACCCTGGCGTCCACGGGAACAGGCTCCACGAAGAAATCGAGGACCGTCGCGTCCGCCTGACCCTGGGCGTTCACGTTCACGGTATAGGAAGCGGGAGAATCCGCGGTGAGCCGGTATCCGTCGGGCACCTGCGGGGTCACGTCCCGACTGCTGCCGCGAGGCAGCGACAGAGTGCCTCTGCCGATCTCCGTACCGTCCGTCAGGAGGTATCGGAGGGTGATCTCCACGCTGTCCGGCAGCGCACGGTAGAGGAAGGTCACCGGGTTCACGTTCGGATCGCCGTTCGCGTCCACCGACACCGTCACGCTGGTCTCACCGACGGGCGTATAACCCGGGATCTCCTTGGCTGAGAAGGTCCGGCTGTCGTTCGTCGCTATGGTCACGGTTTCGCTGTCCAGGATCCCGCCGTCCTCGGTCTGGTACTGCACAGCTACCGTCGCGGACTGGGGCAGCGCACGGTAGGTGAAGATCACCGGGTTCTCGTTCGGGTCGCCGTTCGCGTCCACCGATACCGTCACGCTGGTCTCACCGACGGGGGTGTAGCCGGAGATCTCCCTGGCGGTGAAGGTCCGGCTGTCGTTCGTCGCGATGGTCACGGTTTCGCTGTCCAGGATCCCGCCGTCCTCGGTCTGGTACTGCACAGCTACCGTCGCGGACTGGGGCAGCGCATGGTAGGTGAAGGTCACCGGGTTTACGTTCGGATCGCCGTTCGCGTCCACTGATACCGTCACGCTGGTCTCACCGACGGGGGTGTAGCCGGGGATCTCTTTGGCTGAGAAGGTCCGGCTGTCGTTCGTCGCTATGGTCACGCTTTCGCTGTCCAGGATCACGCCATCCTCGGTCTGATACTGCACAGCTACCGTCGCGGACTGGGGCAGCGCACGGTAGGTGAAGGTCACCGGGTTCACGTTCGAATTGCCGTTCGCGTCCACCGATACCGTCCAGCTGGTTTCCCCGACGGGGGTGTAACCGGGGATCTCCTTTGCGGTGAGGGTCTGGCTGTCGTTCGTCGCGATGGTGATCTCCTCGTTTGCCAGCGGAACGCCATCCTCGGTCTGGTACTGCACAGCTACCGTCGCGGACTGGGGCAGCGCACGGTAGAGGAAGGTCACCGGGTTCACGTTGGGATTGCCGTTCGCGTCCACCGATACCGTCACGCTGGTCTCACCCACGGGCGTGTAGCCGGGGATCTCCCTGGCGGTGAAGGTCTGGCTGTCGTTCGTCGCGATGGTCACAGTTTCGCTGTCCAGGATCCCGCCGTCCTCGGTCTGGTACTGCACAGCCACCGTCGCGGACTGGGGCAGCGCACGGTAGGTGAAGATCACCGGATCCACGTTCGGGTTGCCGTTGGAGTCCACCGACACCGTCACGCTGGTCTCACCGACGGGCGTATAACCCGGGATCTCCTTGGCTGAGAAGGTCCGGCTGTCGTTCGTCGCTATGGTCACGCTTTCGCTGTCCAGGATCACGCCGTCCTCGGTCTGGTACTGCACAGCTACCGTCGCCGACTGGGGCAGCGCACGATAGGTGAAGATCACCGGGTTCATGTTGGGATTGCCGTTGGAGTCCACCGATACCGTCACGCTGGTCTCACCCACGGGGGTGTAACCGGGGATCTCCTTCGCGGTGAGGCTCTGGCTGTCGTTCGTCGCGATGGTCACTTCCGTGCTGTCCAGCCAGGTGCCGTCTTCGGCCTGGTAGTATACCGCTACCGTCGCGGACTGGGGCAGCGCACGATAGGTGAAGGTCACCGGGTTCACGTTCGAATTGCCGTTCGCGTCCACCGATACCGTCACGCTGGTCTCACCCACGGGGGTGTAACCGGGGATCTCCTTTGCGGTGAGGGTCTGGCTGTCGTTCGTCGCG
>CACXHY010000013.1:0-12153 GCA_902767565.1 uncultured Eubacteriales bacterium
AAGAGCGGTGGCGAATTCTTCACGCCCGCAGATGTGAGCGAACTGCTGACGCGGCTTGGCACGGTGGGCAAAACGGAAGTCAACAAGGTGTATGACCCCGCGTGCGGTTCTGGTTCGCTGCTGCTGAAAGCGGAAAAGGTGCTGGGGCGCGACAAGGTGCGCAACGGCTTCTATGGGCAGGAAATCAACATCACCACCTTCAACCTGTGCCGCATCAACATGTTCCTGCACGATATCGTCTGCGACAAGTTCCATATCGCATGTGAAGATACGCTGACCGCGCCGCAGCACTGGGAAGATGAACCCTTTGAACTGATTGTCTCCAATCCCCCGTATTCCATCAAATGGGCGGGAGACAGCAATCCGCTGCTTATTGGTGACCCGCGCTTTTCGCCCGCGGGCGTGCTGGCCCCGAAGAGCGCTGCGGACTTCGCGTTCATCATGCACAGCCTCGCATGGCTGGCCTCCAATGGCACGGCGGCGATTGTCTGTTTCCCTGGCATCATGTATCGCGGCGGCGCGGAACAGAAAATCCGCAAATACCTGATTGACAACAACTATGTGGATTGCGTCATCCAGTTGCCGAGCAACCTGTTCTTCGGAACCAGCATCGCCACCTGCATCATGGTGCTGAAGAAAAACAAGACAGACAGCCAGACGCTGTTCATTGACGCCACCAAAGAGTGCATCAAGGTCACGAAGAACAACAGGCTGACCGCGGAAAACACCGAAACCATTGTCAGCACCTTTGCCAACCGCGAAGAAAAGCCCCATTTCTCCCATCTCGCCGCGTATGATGAAATCGTGGAGAACGATTACAACCTGTCTGTCAGCACCTATGTGGAAGCAGAAGACACGCGGGAAAAGGTGGATATTGTGAAACTGAACGCGGAGATTGAGGAAATCGTGAAGCGGGAGGATGAGCTGCGCGCTGCCATTCGGCAGATTATTACGGAGATTGAGGGGTGAGCGTGTGAGCAGACTGGATGAATTGATTGCGAAGCTTTGCCCTGATGGAGTGGAATATGCACCTTTATGGTCTGTGACTATCTGGGATAAAAAGTTCAATGCTGTTGAAAGATGTAAACAACCAAAGGTTTATGATTATCCATATCTTTTGGCTGCGGATTTATTCTCGCTTCAGCAAGAGGAGGGTGATGTATTTCTTCTTTCAACAGGTGAGCAAACTGGATGGACAACAGAAGAAATAGCTGACTCCAATATGCGAGAAGGAGAAGTTGTTACAATCCCATGGGGAAAATCAAGAGCGGTGACAGATTGTATAAAGTATTATAAGGGCAAATTCGTTACTGCTGACAATCGCATAATGACATCCAACGATACAGAACGACTTGATAATAAGTATCTTTACTATTGGATAATGACACAAGGAAAAATCATTGATACATATTATCGTGGTTCAGGTATAAAGCACCCAGACATGGCTAAAGTGCTTGATATGCGCATCCCCATTCCTCCTCTACCAGTGCAATGTGAAATTGTCAGAATACTTGACAATTTCACGAAGCTTACAGCGGAGCTTACAGCGGAGCTTACAGCGGAGCTTACAGCGCGGAAGAAGCAGTATGAGTATTATAGGTATGCTCTTCTCTCTTTTGGCGATAAAACACATTGGGCAAAGTTGGGAGACATAGGTAAGGTTTCCATGTGCAAAAGAATTATGAAGAGCGAAACATCTTCAGAAGGAGATGTCCCGTTCTACAAAATCGGCACATTTGGCAAACAAGCTGACGCATATATATCACGCCATACTTTTGAGCGCTATAAGGCAGAGTATTCATACCCCCAAAAAGGAGATATTCTGATTTCAGCGGCTGGTACTATTGGAAGAACAGTAGTATTTGATGGAGAACCTGCGTATTTTCAAGATTCAAATATCGTTTGGTTAGCAAATGACGAAACCCGTGTTCTGAACAAATTTCTGTATTTCTGGTATCAGACAAGTCCATGGAAAGTCTCAACAGGAGGAACTATATCAAGACTATATAACGATAATATTGCAGGTGCGAAAGTGCCTATACTTCCCATTGAGATGCAGCAGAGAATTGTTTGCACGCTTGAACACTTAGATAAGCTCTGCAATAGCATTTCAGATGGTCTTCCTGCCGAAATCGCCGCAAGGCAAAAGCAATATGAGTATTACCGCGACAAATTGCTGACCTTCAAAGGAAAAGAAACCGCATCATCACAAGCATGAGGAGGCATCACCATGACCAAGAAACTCGAAAAGGCCCTTGCATCCATCCTGAACAAGTATGAAGCCTTCACAGATTACATCATGGGCATGGCATTCACCCGCGACCCTTTCATTGATGAATTCCGCAAAATGTTCGGGTTGAAAGACGACGCTGCCTACGTTGAAGCCTTCAAATCCTTCATGGAAACCACACATGAAACCTTCAGATGGAACGATTATCTCGACGCCAGAACCACGGCAGAAGAAACCTTCCGCAAGTTCTACGCAAAGCAGCAGTATCCCGAAGCTGATTTGGAGAATGCCCTGCATGGGTTCATCCTGAGCTTCTTCATGGCCAACGTCGACCAGTCTCAGGTCGAGTGGGACTGCAGTCATCCGAATGAAGCGTATGCAAACCCCAACGACACGGAAGACGACATTGATAACATGTATCTTGCCAGGGTTTTCGCCTGCGCAGGCGATATCACCGACGCGGAAGAAAACAAGGCTTTCTGTGAAACCATCGGTGTCAGCTATGACCACGAACAGCTGCACATGTGCGTCTGGTTCTCCGGACAGATCACCAACGGTGCGGGGCACTATTCCCGTACCGAGCCGAACTATTCTGGCCGCACGACCTACAACCGTCTGCTTGAGCCGCGTTCCCTGCTCTGGATTGGCGTTGTGATGGGCGCGGACAGGGATGCGCTGAAAGCGGCCGCGGAAGAGTTGAAGGACAAGAAGAGCAACCAGACCAAATGCGGCATCGTGCGCAAGCATGTCCCCTTCGATACCATCCGCGCGCTCTACCAGAAGATGATATACGAAGAAGGCGCGGAGGAATGATCCGATCCTCCGGCATAACGAAAACCGAAACGAGAGGGCTGATCCCATGACGAATTACAACATCGTCGCCGAAACCAACGAAAACACCGTCGTCACCGCATACGAACCGCTCCCGAGAAGAGCCGAAGCGTATCAGAGCGAAGCAGCCCTCGAAAAGGAGTTCATCCGCAGGCTGTGCGAGCAGGGCTATACATACCTCACGATCCACACGCAGGATGAGCTGTTGGCGAACCTGCGGGCGAGGCTGGAAGCCCTGAACAACTACCGCTTCTCGGACAATGAGTGGACCCGGTTTTTCACGTCTGTGATCGCCAACCAGCAGGACGGCATTGAGGAGAAGACCCGCAAAATCCAGGAAGACAGCGTGCAGGTGCTGACGCGCGACGATGGGACCAGCAAAAACATCTCCCTCATCGACAAGAAGAACATCCACAACAACAGCCTGCAGGTCATCAACCAGTACGTCATCGGCACAGATGAAGGCGCAAAGCACGACAACCGCTATGACGTCACGATCCTGGTGAACGGACTGCCGCTGGTGCATGTGGAGCTGAAGAGGCGCGGGGTGGCCATCCGCGAAGCCTTCAACCAGATCAACCGCTATCAGCGGGATTCTTTCTGGGCAGGCTGCGGACTGTATGAGTATGTCCAGATCTTCGTGATCTCCAACGGTACGGAGACCAAGTATTACTCCAACAGCACCCGGTGGAACGCCATCAGCGAGGCAAAAAACAGCGCGAAGAAGCAGAAGACCAGCAACAGCTTTGAGTTCACCTGCTATTGGGCCGACGCGAACAACCGGGTCATCCCGGATCTGAACGACTTCACGCGAACGTTCTTCGCCCGGCATACGCTGCTGAACATCCTCACGAAGTACTGCATCTTCACCAGCGAGAACATGCTGCTGGTGATGCGCCCCTATCAGATCACCGCCACGGAACGCATTATCAGTCGCATCGAGCTTTCCACCAACTACAGGAAAACCGGCACACTGGAGGCAGGCGGGTATATCTGGCACACCACCGGCAGCGGAAAAACGCTGACGTCCTTCAAGACCGCCCGTACGGCCAGCCAGCTCCCCTATATCGACAAAGTGCTCTTCGTCGTGGACAGGAAGGATCTGGACTACCAGACGATGAAGGAGTACGACCGCTTCGAAAAGGGATGCGCCAACAGCAACACCAGCACCGCGGTTCTGAAGCGTCAGATGGAAGACCCCAACGCACGCATCATCATCACCACCATCCAGAAGCTTTCCAACTTCGTGAGCCGCAACAAAACCCACCCGGCATACAGCCAGCATGTGGTCATGATCTTCGACGAGTGCCACCGCAGCCAGTTCGGCGACATGCGGCAGGCCATCGTGAAGAGCTTTAAGAACTACCACATTTTCGGCTTCACGGGCACACCCATCTTTGCGGTCAACGCAGGTTCTGCGCGGGCCGGTTTGGCATTCACCACGGAACAGGCTTTCGGCGACCAACTCCACACCTACACCATCGTGGACGCTATCAACGATAAGAATGTGCTGCCCTTCCGCGTGGACTACATTAAGACCATGGATGTGGACGACACCATCGAAGACGAACAGGTGTGGGATATCAAGCGGGAGAAAGCCTACATGGCTCCCGAGCGGATCGAGCTGGTGACGAGATACATCCTCGAGCACTTCGAGCAGAAGACATATCGCACCGGCGGCCCGAGCTATGCTTTCACGCGGCTGCTGAACATTGCGGAAGTGGCGGCTGCCCGCAAGGACACAAAGGCCGAAAAGTTCGCCACGAACATCAAAGGCTTCAACTCCATTTTCGCTGTGGCCTCCGTGCCGATGGCAAAGCTGTATTACGCTGAATTCAAAAAGCAGATGGCCGCTGACCCGACGAAAAAGCTCAAGATCGCGACCATCTTCAGCTACGGGGCGAACGAAGAGGAATCCGACGGCATCCTGGACGAAGAGAATCCCGAGGACACCAGCGCGCTGGACAAGCCGAGCCGTGATTTTCTGGAGGAAGCGATCCGGGACTACAACGAGATGTTCCACACCAACTATGACACCTCCGGCGACAAGTTCCAGAACTACTACAAGGACGTATCCCTGCGGATGAAGAACAAGGAACTGGATCTGCTGATCGTGGTGAACATGTTCCTGACGGGCTTCGACGCCACGACACTGAACACGCTGTGGGTGGACAAGAACCTGAGGATGCACGGCCTCATTCAGGCCTTCAGCCGCACGAATCGCATTCTGAACCGCATCAAGACCTTCGGCAATATCGTGTGCTTCCGCAACCTGCAAAAGCGGGTGGACAGCGCGATCGCACTGTTCGGCGACAAGGATGCTGCGGGCATTGTGGTGCTGCAACCATTCAAATCCTACTATGAGGGCTTTGACGGACCTGACGGGAAGCACCATGCGGGCTATATGGAAATGGTGAGGTGGCTGACAACGAGCTATCCGCTGACCGAGCCGCGGATCGAGGGCGAACAGAACCAGAAAGCGTTCATCTCGCTGTTTGGCGCGATCCTGCGGATGCGGAACCTGCTGTCTTCCTTCGATGAGTTCCAGGGCAACGAATTGCTGTCGGACCGGGACCTGCAGGATTACCTTGGCCGCTATCAGGATCTGCGTGATGAGTGGCGTGAGCGCGAAAAGCATGAGGGCACGGACATATCCGATGACGTTGTCTTTGAGGTGGAACTGATTCGCCAGATCGAGATCAACATCGATTACATCCTGATGCTGGTGAAGAAGTATCACGACAGCCATTGCACCGACAAGAGCGTGCTGGTTGACATCCGCAAGGCTGTGGACGCATCGCCCGAGCTGCGCAGCAAGAAGGACCTGATCGAAACCTTCATCGCGGGCATCAACGATGTGGAAGACGTGCTGGAAGAGTGGCACGGCTTTGTCGCCGATGAGAAAGAGAAGGAGCTGGTGTCCATCATCGAAACCGAAAACCTGAAGGAAGCCGAAACCCGCAAGTTCATCGAAAATGCCTTCCGTGACGGTGAAATCAAAACCACAGGGACAGATATCGACAACCTGATGCCTCCGGTTTCCCGCTTCGGCGGCGGAAACCGGACCGCAAAGAAACAGGGGATCATCGACAAACTGAAGGCATTCTTTGAGCGGTTCTTTGGAATCGGGTGAGAGACGGGCAGATCGGTGTTAAACCCCTATAAACGCATTCAGCACTTTGCCACCAAATGCAGGAGGACGACAGCATGACCCGCGCAGAGCACAGAAAAGCAGCTGACAGACGGATCGGGCTTGTGGACTTTAAGCGTCATCTGGATGAGTCCTTCACCGGAGCCGATTTTGAGCGCAGCAGCGAGCCGTATTTCTACTTCCTGACATGCTGTGACGAAGCACATTGCAGCCGGTTCAAGCAGTTCCGTGAAGCGCTGAAGGAGGTCGCTGAATCCAAAGGCGCCGATATGGAGATCGTGGAAGAAAACATTCTGTCGGCCAAGCAGGTTCAGGGCTATACGGTTGACGATACGGACGAAGTGCTGGAAAAACTCAACGAGGTTGCGTCGGATGAGCGGAAGAAGGACAAAGTGTCCGTGCTGCCCTTTGCCTGCGGACTGGGCAAAAGCCGCGCCATCTCCAGAAAGATTCGGGAGGTTCTGGAGGATGACAGCACAGACGGACTGATCATCGCCACTTACACCCGTGAAGCCTTGTTTGGCTATGTGCATCCGAAGTTCGACGCGCAGATCAGCAAGTATTTCTCCAGCCGGGACGTGCAGGATCAGATCTGTGTGCTGACTGACCTGAACTATCAGACGGAGCGAGTCCGGATGCGCAGGTGCAAGGTGCTACTGATCACCATCCAGCGCTTTGTGCGGCTTTCAGAGAGTCAACTGAGCCATTACATGACGTGGGAGCACGGCAAAAGAACGCTGTTCATCATTGACGAAGAGCCTGTCCTGAACAAGATCGTCGATGTGACGGAGAACGATTTGGGCCACGTTGAATCAGCGCTTCATATGGGACTTCGTGTCCCGAAGGGGACAGAAGGCCAGAGTGAGGGCGATAAGCGCATTCAGTATTGCCAGGACTACTGGGAAAACGTGAAGCTTGTCTTGTGCGACTGGATTCACCGGAAGGAAGCCGATCACCGCGGTGAGCGCTTTGTGCATTACGGCCTTCCGGATTTCGACTATGACCTGAAGGTCTATGAGCAATTCAGGGATCAATGCAAACTCTGGCGCGATCAGCTGGACAATTACCTCGGTGCGCTGAAGACCGTCAACATCTATGAGACCATTGACGCGGTGTACAGTTTCCTGCGTTCCGGCGGCGTGTTCAGGATCAGGGGAGCAGGTCGGCCCACATGCTTCACCGTGGTGCTGGATTACGCAGAGCGCTATCAGATCAAAGACGTGAAGGTCGTTATCCTTGACGGCACGGCAAACATATCACCGTCGTACAAGATGCATCCTTTAATGTTCGACATGGCCGATGTAGCGAAGAGCTGCCGATATCTGGACAGGCTGAGAATACGTCTTGTCGATTATGCCTGCGGTGTGCGCCGAATGGAACAGGCCGGGAGCGAAGTCTTCCATGATGTCTCTGAGGACGTGATCTCAAAGTGGCAGCCATGGCTGGAGACTTGGAAAAACGATGCGGCCCAGAATCCTGAAAACGGCAAAAAGCCCATTCTGGCACTGTTCACCAATCAGTCCACGGTGGGAAACTATGGGATCCACCTGCGGGACGAAAAAGGAGAGCCTCTGTGCCTCACCAATTACTTCGGGAACATCAAGGGCCGGAATGACTATCACACCTTCCCCTGCATCACGCAAGTCGGTCTCAACCTGATGCCCATGGAGAAGTATGTGCTTTACGCCATGGAGATCGATCCCGAGTTCCGGCTGAAAGTGATGGAAAGCACACAGGAAGAACAGGATAGGATCGTGACGAAGGAACTGAATGACCCGGATAGTGCGACAACGAAAGTCATGAATGATTTCCTGCTGTCCGACATAGAACAGAATCTGTTCAGAGGCGTGATCCGGAATCTGGTGAGGAGAGACTATACGTACTTCCTGTACTTTTCGCACACCCGATTCTCGGCGCTTGTCAACGCGATCAAAGAGCACTATGAGGGTCAGAGCGCTTCCGTTGAGAAGGTGAGCATCATCCCGGAGCTTCAGGTCGCCAGGATTATGGAAAGCGGCAGAGAGAACAAACTGCTCAGAGAAATCATCAGAGCCCATGACGAATTTGAGGTGGATCAGGAAGTCACGACGCAGCAGTGGTCAGACGCGTCGGGGATGAACAACACGAGACAGTTCCATGACGTGTATTCCAGCAACCCTGTTGTAACAGGTCTTATGGAGAAGGAGCGCAAGAAGAAAGGCAGATACACGATCAAAAAGCCGTGGTATGGCAAGGAGAGGCTGAAGAAACAACCTGCGCAGCCTTATGACGAGATGAAGGATGAGCTGGAAGCTGACAATCAGAGAGACGCATCTTACAATATCACCTATCTCTGGGATATATACCCTGAACGCTATCAGCAGCATCCTGACTGGGTGGATGACTGAAGAGATCGGTGGCAAACGCCTATAAAGCCATTCAGGGCTTTGCCACCAACCGGTTTTCGGGCAAGGCATATTGTTCAGACGCTTTCTCTTCTCCTCCCATTTCTTCCCGCGAACACAAAGAATGTGGGGTTTAGATTTGTTACCGGTTTTCTATATTAATATAGAAATGTGGTAACCATTTGCAGAGAGTGATAAGCGTCGTGCCATATGCGTCCGGCTTGAACAGCTCACAGTTCTCAGCAATAGAACCGGATGAAAGACACGTGTTTCTATATTCTGCTGCGCTGAGAATGAATTCTGTACCGGAAGACACAGTAGTCAAATTGTCGGTCAAATCGACGGACTCTGTCGGAGATTTCGTAAAACAGGCACTAAGTCCGGATTTACAGAGCATTGATAGGCAAATAGGACAGGAACTGTTCGTTAATACACGAGAAGCAAGGCACATACGTTCAGGTCGGAGGGGTAACATGCTGTGCTATAAGACTCCCGGAGGTAGATACAGCCCTCTGTATTATGATATGGCTCAGCAGCCTCATCTGTTGATATCAGGCATGACAGAGTCTGGAAAAAGTGTCGTGATTCATGGCATCCTGCATGCTCTGTTAACGATGCACAGCCCTACCACAGCAAGACTCGTCTTGGTTGATCCACATATCGTGGAACTTGCTCAGTATCAGGGCCTCCCGCATGCTTTGGCGTATACCAACAATCCCATGGAATTTGCGTCTGTACTCCGACGAGTTCTCGATATTCTCATTGAGCGATATCATACAATGTCAGCGAGAAGCAGTCGGCAATATGACGGCGCTCATATGTATGTTGTTATCGATGAACTCGGTGATATGGAGGCAGCACAGAGGAAAGAAGTGCAGCCTATACTGCAACAGATCCTTCGGAACGGGCGAGCTGCCCGTATACATGTCATAGCAGCAACGAAGTACCGCCTGTCAGACGTAATGCCGGCGATCGCAAAGATCAACTTCGTAGCGCGTGTTGGACTCCATACAAAGTCGGTGCTTGATTCGATTGCTATGATTGACACTGGCGGATGTGAAACACTGCCGGTCGGCGAAGGGATCTACGTGAGACCTGAAGGACGGGACAGGTGCACATTGCCCATGATCCCAGAATCTGAAATCGGTCGGCTCATTTCATACTGGACCAGTCCGCAATGCATGTCATAGGACGATAACTAATCGTCTTTCTCCTGGCGATTTGCCCGTCTGCCCTCAAAGTCAACCCGGACTTCATCTTCTCCCTCAGAGCCGCAAATCGCTGCCCAAAGGACGATTAGTCATCATCGTCTCGATACGGATGTCGGCGAACACACAGCCTCGTCACGTTCACCCTTCCTCCCTCATCTGCCTCTTATACTTGTAGTACGTGTTTCGCGAGACGTTCACCAGCTTCAGAACCTCACCGTCTGCCAAAGAACCGTTGAAGTCTCTGCTGTACTTGCGGATCGCTTCTTTGGCAGGCGCTTCTTTTTTGATGACGGGCTTTGAGCCGACAGGCCGTCCCAGCGTCTTGCCATTGATGACGGCGGTTTGCAGCCCTTCCTTTGTCCGCTGCTGCAGGTCCCGCACTTCCTTTTCAGCCTGCTGGAAGGCAATGAAGATCTGCTTCTCCGCCAGACGCATCATATAGCGGTTCAGGCTCTTCATGATCTCGTTGACCAGATCATCCGCCGCGTCATCACCTGTCTTCACGGCCTCGATCTGTTTCTCGGCGGCTTCTTTGTACACGGCTGTGTTGATGTGCGGCTCTTTCAGGAAGATCAGCTGTACACCCAGCTCATACAGCTCCCGGTAAAGCGCAAAGCCGCTCTCAGCATCACGGCTCATTCTGCTCACGCTGTCAAACACGATACTGGAGACTTTGCCCGCCCTGGCCAAAGAGAGCAGCTTCTCGAATTCTTTACGCCCTTCGACTTTCGTGCCGGTGAAAGCTTCCCGTACGATGACCGCATCAGGATAAGCCGCCGAGATGTTCCGCACCTGGCGCTCAATGCTCTGCTTCTTCTGGCTGATCCGACAGTACCCGTAGACGGTATTCATGCTGTGCTGCCCTCCGTGTCAATCTAAACGATCGTTTAATCTGATACGATTACAGTATAACAGAAAGAGGGCGAATTGCAAGCACTTTGATACAATTCGCCCTATCGTTTAATTTGGTACTACAGATGAAGCTGACGGCACACGGATTCTTATGCTCTGTGCCGTGATTCGCCCTTGCAGGTTCGAGATGCTGTGCCTGTCTCGTACAGCAAAGTCCTAATCGGATGACAGGTTCACGATTCTGCTTCATATAACCCAGATACATGAACAACTGTTTGACAGCCAGTCCATAAAGGTGTACAGTACCTTTATGCTCCTTGGTATGATCGGACCTTGAAAACTGAACTGTGTGGCAGTGAGAAAGGACAGGATAATCCATGAACCAATCTCTCTCGCTGACCATGTACATTGCCAACTGGATGCGTACCTTCAAGAAGGATACCGTGAAAACCGCGACACTGTCAAGACTTCAATGCTCTTTCAACACCCTGCAGAATTATGCTATCGCGCGAATGCCTATCGGCGAGATCACAGCCTATGAGCTGCAGGAATACGTCAACGAGCTGACATCTGACGGTTATGCGCTTTCCACCATCAAGAAGCAGATGTTCATCGTTGCAGCGCCGCTCAAGCAAGCCGCAGCGATGCATCTGATCCCAGCTGATCCCACTGCGGGTGTCAGGCTTCCAAAGGCCGCTAAAGTCAAGAAAAAGCCCAGAGAAACCGGCGCTTACACGACGGATGAGCAGGACAAATTGTGGGCTGTGATCACGCAGAGCAATAATCCGGCTGTGCACAGTATTGGCATCATGCTGGAAACTGGTCTACGGGTGAACGAGATGCTTGCCCTGCGCTGGGAGTTTGTGAGTCTTGAACGCAAGCGGCTTTATGTTGAAGGCACCATCATCAACCCTGTCGGCAAAGAGAAAGCGCAGTATCAGGACAGCCCCAAATCGGAGTCCAGCAGACGTATGATCCCTCTGACAGACCGTGCCATTGAGCTGCTGAAAAGACAGGAGGGGCTTGATGATGACTGGGTATTCACCGGGCCAAAGGGTGGCCGTCTTGCCTATCAGAACGTGCTGCTGAACATCCGCAAGGCGTGCCAACAGGCCAATGTGCGCTATCTGGGTGCCCACGCATTCCGCCACACCTTCGCCACAAACTGCTATTACCGCCGCATGGATGTCAAACTGCTCTCCCGCCTTCTTGGGCACAACGACATTCGCGTGACCATGAACATCTATGTGTCTCTGCGTGACGATGGGTTCGACGAGATGTATGCGGCCCTGAATGCAATATGAGATGTTCTGTGCATATAATAACACACGAACACATGTCGCCGAAACAAGCAAAACCCCTTGCAAGCCCAGTGCTTGCAAGGGGTTTCGTGAAGAGGTGCCACCCGGATTTGAACCGGGGCATAAAGGTTTTGCAGACCTTTGCCTTACCACTTGGCTATGGCACCGGGGTTTCCGTCAGGGGGACCGTCCC
>CACXHY010000013.1:12174-71568 GCA_902767565.1 uncultured Eubacteriales bacterium
GCATAAGGGGAACGTGCCTTGGGGCGGAATCGAACCACCGACACGCAGATTTTCAGTCTGCTGCTCTACCGACTGAGCTACCAAGGCTTGAAGTGCGACCCGGAAGGGGCTCGAACCCTCGACCTCCAACGTGACAGGCTGGCGCTCTAACCAACTGAGCTACCGGGCCAGATTGATCTGGTGGGAACAACAGGGCTCGAACCTGTGACCCCTTGCTTGTAAGGCAAGTGCTCTCCCAGCTGAGCTATGCTCCCGTCGCCAGGCCATTGGCCTTCGATCGCACGCACACGGCGCTCTGTTATAGTAGCAAACGTTTCGGTTTTTGTCAAGACTGAAATTTCATGTTTTTGGCCTGTCGGGCAAAGCAAAAGCGCAAAAACACGCAAAAGCGCGCCCGGCGGGTCACCGGACGCTGCCGACAAAAAACGGAGCATTGCGCTCCGTTTTGCATGGCTCAGAGAATGTACACGGCAGCCCGCAGCAGGGCGGGATCCTTCTTTGACGGTCCTGCGCCGGCGGTCACGATCCGCTGGCCGGGGGTGTAGGCTTCCGGGTTCAGGTAACCGATGCATCCGGCGTCGCATGTCACGCGCCAGCGGTCACCCTTGTTCGCCCGGGACTGCAGCTCGGCCGTGCAGGGCAATCCGGCGGCCAGCGTGCTCAGGATGGCCTGGGCGGCTTCGTCTTTTGCGCCCTTGAGCCGCACCGGCGTCAGGCCGCGCGCTTCGGCGGCATCCAGCGCGCTGCCGTACAGCGCCACATCCGCCGCGATGATGCCGTCGTCCGATGCCGTCAGCAGGGCTTTCACACCCTTGCCCCGGCAGATCCAGCCGGTGATTTCCGCCGCGTCGCCGCGATTGCGGACGAAGCCGATGACACGCCGGTTCTGCTGCACAAACAGGTTCCGCCCGATGGAGAGGAAGGACACGGGTTCGCCCGCTTTCAGAACGGCCGGATCGGTTTTGCCGGCATCCACCACCACGCCTTCCATGACCTTTGTCAGAAGCAGGCCGTCCGCCTCATCCGGGAATGCGGGCCGCAGCGATCCTTCCGCAGGCGCTTCGGGAGCCTGATCCGCATCGGCGCATCCGCTCTCCACGGCAGGCTCTTCCGCCTCAGGGGCTTCGGGCGGCGCAGGCTCTTCCGCCTCAGCGGCTTCGGGCGGCGCAGGCTCTTCCGCCTCAGGGGCCTCTGGCGGCACAGGCTCTTCCGCTTCGGGAGCTTCGGCCTGCGCCGGTTCTTCCGTCCCGGGGGCGGCAGGCGCCTCGGATCCGGTGCTTTCGGTCACGGACGGGACAGGCGCTTCCTCCGTCTCGGGGGCAGGTCCCTCTGCCGCAGCCGTTTCTTCGGTGAGCGGTTCGTCCTGCGTGTCCGCCGGTTCCTCACAGACCTGCGCATCGTCAGCGGGTCCCGCTTCGGGGACGGGCGTTTCAGACTCGGCCGGGGCCGCCTCTTCGGTCGCTTCGGCGGGTTCCGCCACAGGTTCTTCTACATGTTCTTCTACAGGCTCTTCCGCGGGCGCCTCCAGCCGGGCGGGCGTCTCCTTCGCGGCGGCTTCCGCCTCCTTGCGGGCCTGCTGCTCGGCTTCTGCCTCGGCAAGCGCCGCATTGCGGTCATCTCTGTATTTGCGATACGCTTCCTCGCGCTCACGCTTCCTCTTGCCGCTGCGGTTCAGTACGGCTGCCAGCACGATGGTCAGCAGGACCAGCAGCACAGCGCTCCCGGCGATGATCCAGGTGGTCGTTTCGTTCATGGCAAAACCCTCCTGTCAAGGTTCGGATCCATTGTACCCGATTCGGAGCGAAATTGCAAGGGAAGATCGCGCAAACATGGCGGTCTGAGGTCACGCTAACATGGCGGTCTTCGGCTCGTGCGCAGGCAGATCCGCACGGGCAGAAGCATCAGAATTCAGCTTCTGCTCCTCGTCCACCTTCGGGATGGTGCAGCTGCTTCCGCAGTATTCGCACTGTCCGTGCGTCTCTCCGGGGCTGAACGTGATGTCCCCGCCGCACATTTTGCATTTCAGGATCATGGCGCATGTACCTCCGTTGACCGAAACTGCGGGCCGGGCGTCAGAACAGCGACGGCTTCCAACCGGCCTTCTTCATCTTGTCCCTGAGCTCCGGCGGCAGCTTTCCGGGCAGCTTCATTTTGCGGACGGCGTCCTTCTCGTCCTCGTACCGGATGCCCGCGTCAAGGAGGCAGTCAAGGAACTTGCACATATCCATGAACTGCCGCTCGCCGGGGAGCCCGCTCGTCTGGCGGATGGAAACCATGACGTGCTCGAGCACGCTGCCGCCTCCGTACTCGCACTTCCGGGCTCCGTGAGAAACCAGCTCCCGGGCGATCTGCGGATTCGGCCATTGGGCGATGCTCTCCGCCAGGGGCGAGTACCGCACGTTTTTGCTCCGCATGGAGATCCGCATGGCATCTGGGTCAGCTCCCTTTTCCAGGAGTCTTCGCACCAAGTCGATATTGCCCTTTTGAATGGCGAGGATCAGAACCGGTGTCTCGTAGACCGGACTCTTCTCAACACAGTTGACGTCGGAACCGGCGTCGATCAGCAGGCTTGCGGCACGGCTGTTCGGGTATTGCGTAATGCTGAGCAGCAGCGCACTGCTGCGTGTTCCGTCCCGCATGATGCAGTCGCAGTTCGGATCCGCGTCGTTCTCAAGCAGCTTCTGAACCATGTCGGAATTGCCTTGCTGAATGGCCAGGATCAGTATCGGGCGGGATTCCCCCTCCTCCCGGACCGCAAAGTTGACGTCGGCGCCAGCGTCGATCAGCGGCTGCATCGTCTCATCAGCGTTGTTCTCTTCCAGACAGATCGCCAGAGGGCTGGATCTGTCTCCGTTTTCATACACCGCTTCGCAATTCGGGTTCGCGCCTTTTTCAAGAAGCTTGCGGATCAGGCCCGTTTTGCGGCGGAGCGCCGCTGTGGCCAGCACGGGGAATCTGCCGCGGTCCCGGATCCCGATGTAATCGACATCCGCCCCCGCATCCGTCAGCAGACCCGCGATCTCCTCCCCGGATTCGGCATCCGCGCAGCAAGCCAGGGCGCTGCGGCGGTCTCCGCTGCCGAACACCGCCTCACAGTTCGGATCCGCGCCTTTCTCCAGCAGCTTCCGGACGATGGAAACGCGATCCTTGCTTATGGCGGAGATCAAAACCGGGATCACCGAGCCCTCTTTCCGCTCCGCGTAGTTCACGTCGGCTCCCGCATCGATCAGCGTGTCCGCGATCTCATCGTCGGGGTGCAGCACCACGCAGCACATGAGCGCGCTGCCGCGGGTCCCGTCTTTCGCGACAGCCTCGCAGTTGGGATCCGCGCCTTTGTCCAGCAGCCTGCGGACGACCGCTCCGTTTCCCTTCGCGATCGCACGGATGAGAAGCGGCCAGGTCATGCCATCCGGCCGATCGGCTTCGGTGACATCCGCACCCGCGTCGATGAGCAGCCCTGCGATCACATCGTCCGGGTACAGAGAAACGCTGCGCATCAGCGCGCTGACGGAGTGTCCTTCTTTGGAAACGAGCCGGGAATTCGGGTCAGCGCCGCTTGCCAGCAGGAGCTTCACGATCTCGGGGGACGGGTCATCTTTGCGGATTGCCAGACACAGGGCCGAAGCTTTCGATCCGTTCTCGACCAGCGTAAAGTTCGGATCGGCTCCCTGCTCCAGCAGCTGCCGGACGCGGTCCGCATCCGAGCTCTTGATGGCGGCGATGAGGGCGTTATTGCCGCGCACGCGGTCGGCGGCATCCCGGACGGTCCGGATCAGCGGCAGTTCTTCATGATGCTTTTCCGCGTACCGGCAGGCGGCCTGAAAGCGCGGGTTATCGGAGAACGGACGCTGTTCGCGGGCGAGATCCTCCGGTGTTCTTACCCGCAGCTCCGCCATCATCTTTCCGATATACGCGCTGGGATTCTCAGGTTCGATGTCCAGCACCCGCTCGCAGTACTGGTCCGCGTTCTCCCAGTCTCCCTGGCCGAGAAAGATGAACACCCGCTTGATGAGGCTGTCCACCGTGGGGTTGGCGGCGCCGGCGGCGGCCGCGGCCGGGGCTGCGGCCGTCGCGGGCGGAACGTCGCCCTTCCCGCACAGCTTCATCACGCCCCGGGTCAGGTCCTGGAGCCATCCCAGCTTGCCCATGTCCTGGGCCTGCAGCTGGCGGAACTCCTTCGGGATGTCATAGGCGTCCAGATCTTTGTAGCAGGGGATCAGCGTCTTGCTCCTGTCCGTCTTCATCATGGACAGGAAGCGCATCCATTCGTTCTTCACCCACACCGCGTCGTAGTATTCGAACTTCGTGCCGACCGCGAGCATCACTTTCGCCGAGGACAGGGCCGCGTAGATGTAAGGCTCGTACTGCCGGCCCAGTTTGTCCTCCAGGGTGATGCGCGCGAAAAACACCTTCAGCCCCTTGCCGGTCAGCTCATCGTAGATGTCCTGGGCCAGCACGCTGTCCTCCGTGCGGCCGCCCTCCTCCGCCGTCTCCTTGTAGCAGATGAAGACGTCGTAGGGCTTCTCGCTGCCGACGATGCTCAGGATATCCTTCTGGATCCGGTCGACGGCCTTGGCCTCGTCCCGGTAGACGCGGCGGGCGATGGCGTCCGCGTTGTCGCAGGCCTGCTCGAAGTTGCTGTCCTCCATGATGGAGGTGGGCAGCGTGCGGTGACAGGTGGGCTTTTTCTCGCCCGTGGCGGGATCGTCCACATACTCGATGCCGTAGGCGCACAGACAAAGCCCCCAGTAGGCCTCCGCCTCCTGCGGGAACTCCGCCACGATATTCTCGTACACCGCGGCGGCCTTGTCGAACTCCGCGTTCATCCGCAGGCGGTTGGCCCGGTTGAACAGGGCGGCTTTCTTCTCGCCGCTGTCCGACGGCACGGTCTGCCGGGTGCCGCAGTATTCGCATTCACACACGGAGATCCCCTCGGCAAAGGACAGGTCTCCGCCGCACATCTTGCATTTGTAGGTGGACATGGTGCGCCTCCTGATACAGCCGCCGGTCTGCCCGCAAAGACCCCTCGCGTTTCCGGACACCGGATCGCCGGGCTCCCGGGCTGCGGCTTCCTTCCGCATCTGCGGCAGATGATTTGCTGTGGGAGAGTATATCACGTTTGAAATGCGGATTCAAGCCTTGTTTCGGCTCCGGCGCGGGCGCGCGGGGCCGTGTTCGCCTTGACGAATGCCGTCAAACGCCATATGATGGATGCATCGATGATCGTACATCCATTCGCCGGACAGCGGGAGGAAACAGTATGGACCTGGATCTCAGAAGCGATGCGGACCGGATCGTGAAAGAAGCCATCGCGGCGGTCCGGCCGGACGCGGCCGTTCAGCGGGCGCTGGCCGGCATGGCGTTCCCGGGGCGGGTGCTGGCGGTGGCCGCGGGCAAGGCGGCCTGGCAGATGGCCAAAGCGGCCTCCGACTGCCTGGGTGACCGGATCGGCCGGGGCGTGGTGATCACCAAGTACGGCCATGTCATGGGCCCGATCGCCGGCTTTGACTGCTTCGAGGCCGGACATCCGGTGCCGGACGAGAACTCCTTCCGTGGCACCCGGGCCGCCCTTGATCTGGTGGAGGGGCTCACGGAAAAGGACACCGTCCTCTTTCTGCTCTCCGGCGGCGGCAGCGCCCTCTTCGAGCAGCCGCTGGTGACCGGGGAGGAGCTGCGGGACATCACCGGCCAGCTGCTGGCCTGCGGGGCGGACATCGTGGAGATCAACACCATCCGCAAGCGGCTGAGCGCCGTGAAGGGCGGGCGCTTCGCCCGGCTGTGCGCACCGGCCCGGGTGGAGGCCGTGGTGCTCTCCGACATCCTCGGAGACCCGCTGGACATGATCGCCTCCGGCCCGGCATGCCCCGACAGCGCCACCGCCGCCGATGCCCGCCGCATACGCGAAAAGTACGGTCTGCGGATGTCCCCTGAGGCCATGGAGCTGCTGGACCGGGAGACGCCCAAGGAACTGGACAACGTACATACGCAAGTCAACGGCAGCGTCCGGGAACTCTGTGCCGCCGCGGCAAAGACCTGCAGGGACCTGGGTTATGAGCCCGTTCTGCTGACCGATCGGCTCTGCTGCCAGGCAAGGGAGGCCGGCAGTTTTCTTGCCTCCGTCCTGAAGACCCACGCCGGGGACGGCAAGTCCCTGGCCTTCATTGCCGGCGGCGAGACGGTGGTGAAGCTGACCGGCCACGGGCTGGGCGGACGCAATCAGGAGATCGCCCTGGCCGCGGCGCCCGGGATCCGCGGCATCAAAGGCGCCGCGGTCTTCTCCGTGGGCAGCGACGGCACCGACGGCCCCACCGATGCCGCCGGCGGCTACGCGGACGGCGGCACGGCGGACGAGCTGCGCGAGGCGGGCCTTTCCGTCGATGCCGTCCTGAACGACAACGATGCCTATCACGCGCTGAAACGGACCGGCGGCCTGATCGTGACCGGGCCCACAGGCACCAATGTCAACGACGTGGCGGTGGCGCTGCTGCGGGCATGATGCCCGCGGACGGCGATAACACCCGGAAGCCGGCTGCTGTTCGCCGCCGGCTTCCGTGCATCTTCGGGATCGGATGCGCTTCGGGACGCAAAAGGGGCTGCTGCAGATCCTTGTGCTTCTGCAGCAGCCCCACCGCGCCGGGTCAGCGGTACGCCTGGAGATCCATGAGTTTTTCGCCTTTTTCGTCGGATATGTACGCCCCGGAGCCGGTGCGATGCGCGGTGATGAACACCATGACGCCCGTGTCCAGTTTCCGCCAGTCCTCCTCGTTCACGGTGTACCGGGTCTCGGCGTTGTTCCTGGTGTCGCGGATCGTCACGATGTAGGCCGCGTCGCGCCCGCCTTCCCGCTCGTCGGCGGCCAGTTCGGGATCAGGCCAGACCGGGTCCCTTCCCTGTCCGGAGGCGTCAGCGGTGCGGTGATCCACCCATCGCCAGATGTCGTAGTAATACTTGGTCCGGTACTCGGGGACCTGGCGGTATATGGGCTGCTGCTCGGTCACGGTGTAGTATTCCGTGGTGTAGACCGCCCGCTCATGGGGCACCTCCTCAAAGGTCCCGTTGCCCAGGTCCGCGTAGGTGTAATAGGTCTCATAGTGGTCGACGACCTGGCGCGAGCGCTGGACCTCCACGGTCTCGTAGTGGTCCAGCACATTGTTGTACCCGTAGATCTCCTGGCGCTGCCCGGTGACCTGGGCGCCGTCGGGGACGCTCCATCCCGACTCCTGGAACAGCCGGTATTGCTGAACGCTGATGCTGCGCTTCCAACTGAGGGAAACGATCTCGTAATCCCCGCGGGTCACGTTGGAGGTGAAAAACCAGATCAGCGCGCCCAACACCGCGGCCAGGACCAGCAGCAGAGGGAGGAAGCGGGTTATCTTTTTCTTCGGCCGGCCGGAGGACGCGGCTGTCTCACCGGCTTCCCGCTGGGCCAGGCGCTCGCGCATCTGGAAGTAGTTGGCCTCGGAGGAAGACCGCGACGCTCCGCAGCTGGTGCAGGTCTCCGCGCCTTCCCGGTTCAGGGAGTTGCAGAAGGAGCAGTACCAGTCCGGACCGCGGTTGACATATTTCTCATGATCCGTGCCCAGGTACTCGAGATCCGAGCGGTCTGTTTCTTCCCGGGTCTGCCCCTCGGTGTGTCCCTTCATGTAGAATCGGACCTCGCCCCTGGCACGTCCGCAGTTCGGGCAGGAGTACACATCCCCGCGGATCTCCCTGGAGCCGCAGGAGGGGCAGTCCCAATAGCCCATCACCACGCGGTTGGCCATGATCACACCTCCGTTCCGGAAAGACCACGTCCCGCAGCGCGGAGGTGGTCCCGCAAAATGCTCTGCCGCTATCATACCCGATTTTCGCGAAAAAATCCATAGAGAATTGCGGGAAGGCCACCGCGCGGCATCCGGCCGATGCGCTTTGGCGGGATCCCGGCCTTGAAACCGGCTATTGCTTTTTGGCGCCGTCTGATGTATGATCGGGGCGGGAATGAGGTCTCCCGCAGCGCTCCGCTGAAACCGCCTTTCGGGCTGATGACTTCTGCATCCTGTTTGTGATGCGGAAATCATCGGCCTTTCTGCATCTGGGGGAGGAACGGTCATGCTGATCAGTATCGCGGTCGTCCTGCTTTCCGGTCTCGCGTTCGGGTGGATCTGCAAAAAGGTGCGTGTCCCGGCGCTGTTCGGGATGATCATCGCCGGCATGCTTGCGGGCCCGCATGCGCTGGACCTGCTGGACGGGAGCCTGCTGTCCGTCTCGGCGGACCTGCGCAGGATCGCCCTCATCATCATCCTGATCCGTGCGGGGCTGAAACTGGACCTGGCGGATCTCAGAAAGGTGGGCCGTCCCGCCCTGCTGATGTGCTTCGTGCCCGCGTGCTTCGAGGTGGCCGGGACGGTGCTGCTGGCGCCGCTCCTTCTGGGCCTGTCGGCTCTGGAGTCCGCGATCCTCGGCGCGGTGATCGCCGCGGTGTCCCCGGCGGTGGTGGTGCCCCGGATGATCCGGCTGATGGACGAGCGCCGGGGCACGGGGGAGGGCATCCCCCAGATGATCCTGGCGGGAGCTTCCGCAGACGACGTGTTCGTGATCGTCCTGTTCACCGCCTTCACCGGGATCGCCCGGGGCGAAAGCCTGTCCGTCCTGCGCTTTGTCAGCGTGCCGGTCTCCGTTCTCACCGGGATCCTGATCGGCGGCGGAGTCGGCTTTGTGCTGGCGTGCTTCTTTAACAGGGCCCGGGTGACGCCGGTCGTGCGAACGGTGCTCCTGTTCGCGGCCGGCTTCATCCTGAACTGGGCCGAGGGCGCGCAGGATGTCGTCCCTTTCGCCGGGCTGATCGCCATCATGGCCGCGGGAACGGTCATCAAGCGTCGGGACGGAGAGATGGCGAGGCAGCTTTCGGATGTGTTCGACAAGCTGTGGGTCCCCGCCGAGATCTTCCTCTTTGTGCTGGTCGGCGCGTCCGTGGCCGCAGGGAGCGTGCGGAGCGCCGGACTCCCATCCGTTCTGCTGGTGTTCGGAGCGCTGGTCTTCCGGATGGCCGGCGTGCTGCTGAGCGTGGCAGGCACAGGGCTGACATGGAAGGAGACGGCCTTCTGCATGCTCTCTTACACCCCAAAGGCGACGGTGCAGGCGGCCATCGGCGGGCTTCCGCTGGCCATGGGGCTGGATTGCGGCGGCACCGTGCTCACCGTATCCGTCATCGCCATTCTGATAACCGCCCCTCTGGGCGCCTTTGCCATCGACGGCACCTGCAGCCGGTTTCTCAGACAGGAAACGGCAAAGGAATGAGCACCGGGGAGAATGGCGGATGCAGGTCGTATATGCCAATAATCAAATCAATATGACATTGTCATGGCGGCATCCATGGTATAATAATGCATACACCGGGATCAATCCCGCCCCGCACGACTTCGCTCAGGAAGGAGCATGAAACATGAGTCTGTTCAAGACCGTGACCGACGGCACCCGCTACGTTCCCTACGAGGAGCGCACCGGAAACGAGTCCATCGTGTATTTCACCCGCGATCTCAGCCCGGAAGGCCTCATGAAGATCTATGAGCGCGTCAATGCGACGATCGGCGGCAGGGTCGCCATCAAGCTGCATACCGGCGAGCCCCACGGCCCCAACATCATCCCCAGCGCCTGGGTCAGAAAGTTCATGGAGAAGGAACTGCCCGATGCCGCCATCATCGAGACCAACACCTTCTACGAGGGTGACCGCTACACCACCGAGCAGCATCGCAGGACCCTGGAGATCAACGGCTGGGCCGACTTTACCACGGTTGACATCACCGATGAGGACGGCACGACCATGCTGCCGGTCAGGGGCGGCAAGTGGTTCACTGAGATGAGCGTGGGAAGCCACATGACAAATTACGATTCCCTGGTCGTGCTCACCCATTTCAAAGGTCATACCATGGGCGGCTTCGGCGGATCGAACAAGAACCTGGGCATCGGCTGTGCGGACGGACGCATCGGCAAGGGCATGATCCACGCCAAGAACGGCAATGACTGGGGCGTCGTCGAGGAAGAGCTGATGGAGAAGATCACCGAGTCCTGCAAGGCGACGGTGGACTTCTTCGGCAGGAACATCACCTTCGTGAACGTTCTGCGGAACATATCCGTGTCCTGCGACTGCGAGGGCGTGCAGGCCGAACCGGTGGTCACCCCCAACATCGGCATCCTGGCTTCCGTCGACATCGTGGCGGCGGATACGGCCTCGGTGGATCTGATCCACGCCCTGTCCGAGGAGCATCGGAAGGCCATGGTCGGGCGCATCAGCAGCCGCCACGGCTACCGCCAGCTGACCTATATGAAGGAGCTGGGCATGGGCAACAACCGCTACATCCTCGTGGACATCGACAACGGGGACCGGCGCATTCTCCCGGCGGACGCCGTGGAGGGCGTCGTCGACTTTGAGGGATGAACCGAAGCCGGGCGGATCGAACGGCGCGGGAAACGACGCGGGAGGTCACGGCATGGATCATGAGCAGACGGCCAGGGCAAACCACAGGCGCGGCATGAGCTGCGCGGGTTCGGTCTATCAGGCGTTTTCGGATGTGAATGCCCGCATGACGGCCGCGCCGGTCCCCCGGTCCGAGGGCGGCAAATGCGGCGCGGTCCTGGCGGCGGAAAAGGTCCTCCGGGAAACCGGCGCCGGGAGTATCGACGAGTTCGAGCGCCGCTTCACCGGGCGCTTCGGATCCCTGAAATGCTCGGAGCTGCTGGGAAAACGGCGCGGCGCGTGCAATGATTTCGTCGGCGCGGCATCCGCCATCGCGGAGGAGTTGATAACGTCCAAGCGCGGAAACACGCATTCCCGATCGGACGGCCGGACAGGGCGGCGCTCTGCCCGGCTTTTGCTTTCTTGACAAAACCTCGCCTGCGCATTACCATGAACGCACAAGCAGGATGGGGGGCCGGCACATGACACATGAAGAACGGCGGATCTGGCTGATCCGGCAATTGCTGAGCGAGGAACCCGGGTACAGCCGGTATCGCGTTCCGGACGACGCGCAGGGCCAGAAAGACCTGCTGCGGGCCCTGACGAACGTGCGCCCGCCCAGGCCGATCTCCGAGGAGATCCTGACCGTGCAGGACGAATACCTGACCGAAGAGAACCGCCGTGCGGGGGTGACCGATGCGGCCGATCTGAAGCCCTGCGGTCTGTCGGAACAGATCTGTCTCTGGCAGGGCGACATCACCACCCTGCGGGCCGACGCCATCGTGAACGCCGCGAACAGCGGCATGACCGGCTGCTACCAGCCTCTCCACAACTGCATCGACAACATCATCGGTTCGAAAGCCGGGATCCGCCTGCGCCTGTGCTGCGGCAGCATCATGCAGCGGCAGGGGCATCCGGAGCCGACCGGGCAGGCGAAGATCACACCCGGCTATAATCTGCCCTGCCGGTATATCATCCACACCGTCGGCCCGATCGTGGAGGGCCCGCTGACAGAGGAGCACGAGCGCTTGCTGGCATCCTGCTATCGCTCCTGTCTGGAACTGGCGCAGCGGCACGGGCTGCAGAGCATCGCTTTCTGCTGCATCTCCACGGGCGTGTTCATGTTCCCGAACCGGCGGGCCGCGGAGATCGCGGTGCGGACGGTGACGGACTGGCTGCGGGAGACCGGCAGCGGCATCCGCGTGGTGTTCAACGTGTTCAGGGACACGGACAGGGATATCTACGAGGAACTCCTGAAGAAATGAAAACGGCCCGCTTCCCCGTGCCCGGGGGAGGGGCCGCCAAAGAGAGCGCCCGGCAGGAAGGGCCTCAGTCCCACGCTTCCACCCTGAGATCCCGGAACAGGCCGTCCGTGCCGATGTCCACGTACAGGCCGACGCTGCCGCGGGCGTCCGGGCCGTGCTTGAAGCCGCTGACCTCCAGCACCGTGACCCCGTCCACATAGAACACGCCGCTGTCATCCCGGATCTCCGCGCGGATATGGCTCCACTCGTTCAGGGCGATGGTGTCCGACCGTCCCTCATATTTCGTGATGCCGAACTCCCGAAAGTAGGAGAAGGTGTAGCCGGGATAGGAGAAGTACTGGCAGCCGTGGGCTTTGCGGACCGGATCCGCGCAGTCACGGCCGTTGGTCGGGCGGATGTAGAAGGACTCGAACTCGCTGTCGTCCGCGCTTGTGCGGAAGACGATGCCGATGAAGCCCCGGGCGTAATCGGGCGCGTCGGGCAGCAGCTTTCCGCACACGTCCACCTCGATCACGCCGTTATGGAAGTCTGTATGCTTTGCCTTCAGGTAGGTGTTCTCGTCGGGCAGCTCCTTGTCGGTCTTGCGCACGCGCGCGATGCCGTCTCCCGGAAAGGAGGCCTGCGTGTGTACGGCTTCGAAGTTTTCGGCGGCGAGGATGATATCCATACTGATCCTTCCTTTCTGTACCGGGGCTCTGTTCGGCGCCGCGGCGGGCGCCGGCTCCCGATGAACCGATTATACAGCGGAAGGCCGGGCCGCGCAAGCACGCACCTTTTTGTTACCGGAGCGGCGGGGCGGTTACCCGGCGGTAAGCAGGTAATAAAATAGTGCGTACTTGTTTTTGCCACCGCCGCACGCTAAGATGTGGATGTCGGCGGAAGAACCGGCAAAAACCCCGCAAAGGAGATCTTCATCATGACTGAAAACAGGAACTGGGCTTACGGCGTCACTCTTCCCGGCCTTGGCACCATCTGGTACGGCCGCGCTTACTTCGACCGTGAGGGCATCGTGGATCCCGTGACCACCGCGCCCTATGCCAAAGAAGAGATCGCCGCCATCGTGAACGGCGCCGCCGAAGACGCCGAGGGCTACACCTTCGATCTGCCTGCCGGCGCCGTGCTGGGCATGAACGGCTTCTGGTATGACGCGGCCGGTGCCGCGGCCATCACCGGCCACGCCGATCCCTTGGCCCAGAGCGCGGAGGGCGTCTTCACCGCCGCCGACGGCACCGTGGTCGCCGGCCCCATCGCGTAAACCAAAGATTCCCCGCCGGACCCCGGCGAAGCGCTTTGCCGGGGTCCCGCCCGTCTCAGGAGGACACCATGGAAGCAGGGATACAGCAGCTCAAAGACAAGATCCGGCAGGCCGATGCCGTGATGATCGGCGCGGGAGCCGGGCTCTCCACGGCAGCGGGCTTCGTCTACACCGGGGAGCGTTTTGAGAAGTACTTCGGGGATTTCGGCCGGAAGTACGGCTTTCGGGACATGTACTCGGGCGGCTTTTATCCCTTCAAAACGCCGGAGGAGCACTGGGCCTACTGGAGCCGCTACATCTGGATCAACCGGTACACGGACGCCCCGAAGAGCACCTACACGGACCTGCTCCGGCTGGTGGAGGGCAAGGACTGTTTCGTGCTGACCACCAACGTGGATCACTGCTTCCAGAAGGCCGGCTTCGACAAGCGCCGCCTGTTCTATACCCAGGGGGACTACGGCCTGTTCCAGTGTACGAAGCCCTGCTGCAAAAAGACCTGGGACAACATGGACATCGTGCGGGAGATGGTGCTGTCCCAGGGCTTTGCCATCGGCGATGGCAACGAACTGATCCCGCCGGAGGGCGGGTCGCCCGCCATGGCCGTGCCGGCCGGGCTGGTCCCGAAATGCCCCAACTGCGGCAGGCCCGTGACCATGAACCTGCGCTCCGACGACAAGTTCGTGGAGGATGAGGGCTGGCAGCGGGCGGCGGCGGCATACGAGGCCTGGGTGACCGCCCACCGGGGCAAGCGCGTGGTGTTCCTGGAGATCGGCGTGGGATTCAACACCCCGGGCATCATCAAATACGGCTTCTGGCAGGAGGTCTGGCAGAACCCGGAGGCGACTTACGCCTGCCTGAACATGGAGGAACTCCCCGTGCCCGATGCGATCAAGGCGCGTTCGATCGTCATCGGCGGCGACTCCCACCGTGCGATCCGGGAGATGGTTTCCTGAGCGTCTGTGCGGATGCGGGACCGGCGGGCGGCCGCCGCGCCACGCGCATTTCTCCATGAAGAAACCGGGGCCGTGCAGCCCGGTATCCGAAGATACCGCAGCGCGCACGGCCCCGGTTTTCACATGCCCGGATCCTCCGGGCGGGCAGGGATCACTTGAGGGTGTAAACGTTGGTCCACCAGTTCTGCTGGTAGATATCGGTCACGCGGTAGCTGAGGCGGTACTGGCCCAGCTTGTCCGCGGGCAGTTCCATGTCGCCGACGATGAGGTCGGAGAGGCCGTTCCCGCACACGAAGGGATCGCCGTAGCGGTAGCTGCCGTCATAGGTGCCGTCATAGGCGTAGAAATCACATACGACCTGCACGGTGACGCTCCCCTCCAGGTCCACGATGGCGTCGGCCTTGGCGACGGTGTCGGTCTCCTGATCCTTGTACACCCGGCGCGCGCCGACGATGGTGAAGCTGCCCTCGCTGTCCACGCTTGTGACCAGTTCGAAGCGCTCCTCGCCCTCGAAGGCAGGACCGCTCAGCAGCACCGGGATGTAGCCGTAGCTGACGCCGTCCGCCTCGTACTCATGGTAGTAGGGGACGATCAGGCCGGCGCTGTCGCCCTGCTTCATCATGCCGATCCAGGCGCCGGACTTGTCGGCAACCAGGTAGCCGGCTTCGTTCCACTCGAACACATTGTCCAGGCCGAGATCCACATAGCCCTTGCCGTTGTCGTAGAACATGTTCAGGGCCACGCCGGTGACCAGGCGCCAGTCCTCCGCCTTCATGGGCAGATACCAGTTGCCGTCGTCCGCGTGGATCAGTTTCACCTTGCTGCCGCTGAGGCTGTGCCCCCCGATGTACTCGGCGGCGTAGGCGCTGTCCAGCACCGTCAGGTATTCATAATCATCGGATCCGGCGGGAGCGGAGCGCATGAACGCGCCCAGCAGATCGGTCAGGCCGAAGCCGCCGGAGGAGCCGCCGTAGCTGCCGCCGGAAAGCACCGTATAAGGGCTGTTGCCGTAGCTGCCCGAAGCGGCGCTGCCGCCGTAGCCCGCATAGGAACCGCCGGTGCCCATGGCCGCGAAGGCGCGGATGCAGTCGTTGTAGCTGGTGTCGCTCATGCCCTCGATCTGGCTGTTGGCGCTGACGGCCTTGTTGACGTTCGAGGCTTTGCGGTAGGGGAAGTAGATGGACAGGCCGTAGGCGCCCGTCATGGAGCCGGAGCGGTTGTACTTCACCGCGCCGCGCACGGCATTGGCCAGGGCGACGGACTCATCGTTGCCCACGCGGGTGGCCAGATCCGCCAGGTCCACCTGGTCGATGGCGGTGGAAGCCGCGAACTCCCTGGCACCGGCTCGGGCCGTGGCCACGGTCTGATAGCCGTCGTTCTTCACCAGGCCGGTGACGGAGGTGGAGAAGCTCCGCAGGGCGTCCGGGACCGTGCAGGCCGCTTCCGCCAGGTCCACCACGGACAGGGTGGTGGACTGGCCCCGGGCCTGGGTGGCGCAGGCGCTGACAAAGTCGTCGCAGATCTGCTTGCCCAGGTCCAGGGTGCTGATGTTGGCCTTGCTGCCGAGCGAGGTCAGCCAGCCGGTGTAGTACCAGCCCACGCCGGGCTCGGTCTCCTCTGAGGCGATCATGTAGTCGGCATAGGGCTCGGCCATCAGGGCGGTCTCCACCGTCGCCATCAGGCAGGCGTCAAAGCCGATGAAATCCAGATACGCGTGCTTGTTCAGGCCCATGCGGCGGTCCGTGCCGAGACCGTCGGACAGGGCGGTCTGGATCTGAGGCAGGGTCATGGAGCCGGACTTGGCCTTCTCGTCGTAGCCGTAGCCGCTGACGGACCCGCCGCCGTGATCCCACAGGATCAGGATGTAGCGCGTGGTGTCGGGGAACTCGGACCGGCAGAACTTGATGAAGCCCGAAAGCGTTGCCGGATCCGTCATGGCCTTGTTGCCGTCGTTCTCCTTCAGCACCTCCATCCGTCCGCCGCTGTAGATCCGGCGGATCTGGTTATAGCTGTTGGAGAAGCCCTGCACATGCCAGCTGCTGCAGCCGCCGGTGTAGACGATCACGCGCACGTTCTCGCCGTACTCGGCCTTCGCGATCTCCTGCAGGTCGCGGCTGGCCATGCCGCTGCGGCTTTCCAGGTCGGTGCCGCACATATAGATCATGACGGTGACCTTTTCGCTGGCGGCTCTCGACTTGGGGGTGAAATACTTGTCTCTCGCGCCCTCCGCCACGGTCAGGTCGACCTCGCGGGAGTCCCCGCTGCCGGACGTGCCGTAGCCGGAAGAACCGTAGCCGGAGAAGCCGCTGTAAGACGAAACATAGGAGTTCGGGTTGGACACCGTGGTGCCGCCGCCGCTCAGATACCCGCCCAGCAGATCCATCAGGGAAAAGCCCGAGGAGCCGGTGGACCCGCTGTTCTGGGAGGTGCTGTACTGCACACCGCTGCTGCTGTTGCTCAGATAATTGACGTCTCCGCTGTTGCCGCCGCTGTCGTTGCCGCCCATCAGTTTGGGCAGCACAAAGATGGCCAGCAGGATGAGGATGGCGATGAGAAGGAACTTGCCCATGCCCGATCCGCCGGAGGAACCGCTGGACCCGGAACTGCCCGAGGACCCGGAACTGCCCGAGGACCCGGAGCTCCCGGACGTCCCGCCGCTCTGCGAGCCGCCGAAGAGTCCGCCGAGACCGGAGCTTCCGCTGGTCCCGGAACCGCCCTGCGAGCTGCCGAAGAGGCCGCCGGGGCCGGAGCTCCCGGCGCTTCCGGAACTGCTCTGTCCGCCGCCGAGAAGATCGCCGAGGCCAAGGCCTCCGGAACTGCCTTGTCCGCCGCCGAGAAGATCGCCGAGACCGGAACTTCCGGAGCCGCTCTGCCCGCCGCCGAGAATGCTGCCGAAAATGGTGCTGCCGAGGCCGCGGTCATCATCTTCCGGATCCGGCTTTCCGGCCTGTCCCTGCATGCCGTGCGGGGAACGGGGTCCGCCGGGGCGCTGCGGGCGTTCGGCGCCGGGTTTCCGCTCCGGCTCCTGCGGCTTTTCATCCGCCGCGGCGGAAGGCCGGGCATCATTGCCGACGGGACCTGTGCCCAGGTCCTCGCCGTGGACCTCGCCCATCTGTCCCTGGCCGATGATCTTGCGTTTCCGTCCCTGCGGGGCATTGTTTTCGGACATGGTGGTTCCTCCTTTATGCGTGTGTTATCAGGTTCGAATCAAAGCGGCGCCGAGGCTCGGCGCAGGATGTCAGAGAATGGTCTCCATCCCGATCTTCTGCACCTGCATGCCGAGACGCTCATAGAAGCGCATGGCGCCGGGGTTGCAGGCCCAGACGTTCAGCGTCACGTTGTAGCACCCGACGGAACGGGCGTATTCCAGCACATGGGCGTACAGCCGCCGGCCGACCCGCTGGCCGCGGCAGTCCTCATCCACGCAGATGTCGTCGATGTACAGCGTGCGGATCGGCGTGAGGATGTGATCCCCCGCGTGATCCTGCAGGACACAGAAGGCATATCCCAGCACGCGGGCATCCGTTTCGTCGGTCAGCACGAAGATGGGCCGTGCGTCGTCGGGGATCATGGCAGCCAGCTCGCCGTCGGTGTATTTGGTTGCCGGGCCGTTGAACAGATCGGGGCGGCCGTTATGGTGCACCATGTTCACCTGCACCAGAAGCCTCAGCAGATCGGGGATGTCCCGGGTCTCGGCTCTGCGGATGCTCACGCGTCTGCCTCCTTTGCTCTCTCTGCGGCGATGCGGCGCGCCTCCGCAATGAGGATCCCGGCCAGGTCGCCCTCCACCTTTCGCGGCGCCTCGCCCTTCACGAAGAGGGCGCCTACGCCGTCGCCGCCGGCGATGCCGATATCGGCTTCCCGGGCTTCGCCGGGGCCGTTGACCACGCAGCCCATCACCGCCACCTTCAGCGGGACGGGGAGATCGGCCAGTTCCTTCTCCACGCGCTCGGCGATGCCCTTCACGTCGATGCGGGTCCGGCCGCAGGTGGGGCAGGCTACCAGCTGCGCGCCCTTCTGCCGCAGATCAAGCGCTTTCAGGATGCTCCAGGCTGCCGCGGCCTCGGGGATCGGGTCACCGGTAAGGCTCACGCGGATCGTGTCGCCGATGCCGTCCGCCAGCAGGGCGCCGATGCCGATGGCGCTCTTCACCGTGCCCTGGCCGGGCAGACCGGCCTCGGTCACGCCCAGGTGCAGCGGGTAGTCACAGCGCTTCGCCGCCAGCCGGTAGGTCTCGATGGTGAGCCTCACGCCGCTGGCCTTCATGGACAGCACGATGTCGGAAAACCCCGCCCGCTCCAGCATGGCCGCGTGGTTCAGCGCGCTCTCGACAAGGCACTCCGCGGAGGGATGGCCGTATTTCGCCAGCAGGTCCTTCTCCACCGAGCCGGTGTTCACGCCGATGCGGATGGGGATGTGATGGGCTTTCGCGCAGTCCGCGACAGCCCGGACGTTCGCCTCGCCGCCCACATTGCCGGGGTTCAGGCGGAGCTTGGCGATGCCGTTCTCGGCCGCGGCGATGGCCAGCCGGTGGTCAAAGTGGATGTCCGCCACCAACGGCACAGGCGAGCCGTCCACCAGAGCCCGCACCGCGGCGGCGCAGGCTTCGTTGTAAACCGATACGCGCACCAGGTCGCACCCGGCCGAAGCCAGCGCCCGGATCTGGGCAAGGGTGGCCGGGACGTCCTCCGTCCGGGTGTTGGTCATGGACTGGACAAGGACAGGATTTCCTCCGCCGAGGGGAAGGGGTCCGATATGGACCGTGGTTCTGGATGACATGGGACCTCCTGAAGACGCATGTTCAACGGCCGGCGATCAAGCGGCGGACCGCAGCCGCGGCGGGATGGCGCTGCATGACGATCCGTGCTTCTACCTGATCAGATTTCCGATGTCCCGCACGGTGATGAAGATCATCAGCGCGAAGAGGAGCGCCATGCCGATCAGGTGGACGACGGCTTCCTTCTCGGGCGGGACAGGCTTCCCGCGGATGGCCTCGATCAGCATGAAGATCAGCCGGGAGCCGTCCAGCCCGGGGATCGGCAGCAGGTTCATGATGCCGAGATTGACGGAGATCAGCGCCAGCAGATTCACGAACGCCGTGAAGCCGTAGGTCTGCACCTCCTGCGAGATGATCTGCACCGTGCCGACCGGTCCGGATACCTGATCCAGGTTCTGCCCCCGGAGCAGGCCGATAACGGCGTCGAAGATGGCGGTGCCGTAATAGGTGAACTCTTTCCAGGCCATTGAAACACTCTGCCCGAAGGTCAGGGAGTCATGCCGGATCTGCGTGGCGTTATGGGTATATGTGACGCCGATCATGAACCCGTTGCCGTCGGCGACGTACAGCGGGGTGACGGAGGCGGAAAAGGTCTCGCCGTTCCTCTCGATCACCATTTCCAGCGGGGGATCGCCGTATTTCCAGGCGTTGATGGCGGAGGACATGACGGTCTTCTCCATGCTGAGATCCGGATCCTGTGCGGCTTCAGCCGAGATCTCCGTGTCTGCGCCGTTGACCGACAGAATGCGGTCTCCGGCCCGCAGACCCGCGCGGAACGCGCCGCCGCCTTCCGAAACGGAACTGAGCACCGGAACGTAGGAGGAGCCGGGTGCGACCGTGTCGAGTCCGCCGATCCAGAAAAACAGGAGAAGCACCAGAAACGCCAGAACGAAGTTGGCGCCCGGGCCCATCAGCACCGTGAGAAAACGCTTCCACAGCGGCTGTTTTGACCAGCAGCGGCTGTCGTCCCTGTATTTCCCTTCCGGGTCATCCTCGCCCACGAACCGACAGAAACCGCCCACGGGGATGGCGCGCAGCGAGTAGATGATGCCGGACTTCTTACCGGTGCGGGAAAGGATCTTCGGCCCCATGCCGACGGCAAACTCCACCACCGGGATGCCGGTGATGCGGGCCGTGATGAAGTGGCCGAACTCGTGAAAGGCGATAAGGATCCCCAGCAGGAGGATCGCCAGAAGAATATAGAGCATCGAAGTCATTGGGTTCCTTTCATGCGCTCCGCGACGAACCGCCGGGCGCGCCGGTCTGCCTCATAAATGTCGTCGATCGAGTCCGCCGGCAGGCCGGGCAGGGCGGACAGGGCGTCCTCCACCAGAGTGAAGATGGCGCCGAACGGGATCTCGTCCCGCAGGAACGCGGCCACGGCGGCTTCATTGGCGCCGTTGAAGACGGTGCAGGCGGCGCCGCCCGCGTTCAGGCATTCCTTCGCGAGGCGCAGCGACGGGAAACGCACCGGATCGCTCTCCTCGAAGGTGAGGGAGGCCAGGCGGATCAGATCCAGCCGCTCGCCGCCCGTGGCCACACGCTCGGGATAGGTCATGGCGTAGGCGATGGGCACCCGCATGTCCGGCACGCCGAGCTGCGCGATGACCGCGCCGTCGGCGAACTCGACGGCGGAGTGCACGATGCTCTGCGGATGCACGACCACGCGGATCTTCTCGCCCGGCATGTCAAAGAGCCAGCGGGCCTCCATGATCTCCAGGCCTTTGTTGAACATGGAGGCCGAGTCGACGGTGATCTTGGCGCCCATGGACCAGTTGGGATGATTCAGCGCTTCGGCGCGGGTGGCCCGGTCGATGCGCTCCCGGGGCCAGGTGCGGAACGGGCCTCCGGACGCTGTCAGCAGCAGGGAGACGGGCTTGTTCCCGGCGGCTCCCTGCAGGCACTGGAAGATGGCGCTGTGCTCAGAGTCCACGGGCAGAAGCGGTTTGCCAGCCTTCCCGGCCAGCTCCGTGACCAGGTGGCCGCCGGTGACGAGGGCTTCCTTGTTGGCCAGCAGCACCTGCCGTCCGGCGTTCAGGGCGTCCAGAACGCCGGCCAGGCCCGCGATGCCCACGATGCTCACCAGCACCATGTCGGCGGGGATGTCCCGGGCGGCGGTGTGCAGCCCGTCCTGCCCGAAGGCGAACTGACAGAAGGACAGATCCTCCGGGATCACAAGATGCTCCGGGGGAGAGACCAGGCAGGCGAATCCCGGACGGAACTCCCGCACCTGCGCGAAGAGCAGCTCCGCGTTCCGGTTGCAGGTCAGGGCCGCCACACGGAAGCGATCGGGATGAAGGCGCACCAGCTGCAGGCATTGCGTCCCGATGGAGCCGGTCGAACCGAGGATGGTGATGCTTTGCATGACAGAAGCCTTTCGGTCGGTTGCGGGAGAGACGGAGGGGGATCGCGGCGTTACCCGCGCGCCTTCGGCTTCCCGCGCCTGCCGCTCAGCAGGCAGCGGATCAGCAGGCACAGCAGAATGAACACCGCAGGCAGCGCGATCAGGCCGATGGCCAGCCACTCTTCGGGCCGGGAAAAGCTCCGGTCGGAGGGCTGGGTGAGGATCGTCACCAGCAGAAGGACCAGCAGGGCGGCCGACGCGATGCCCAGGACCCAGCGCAGGATCCGGAAGAAACGCTTCCAGCCGGGGGAGGACAGGCGCACCTTCAGCGGCGGCCGGCCGCGATCGGTTCGGGCCATCAGTCATCGCCGCCTTTCGGGAGATGCGCCTCCAGCCATTGCAGGATGTCCGCGTAGACCGCTTCGCGGTCCAGCTCGTTCAGGATCTCGTGCCGGTCTCCCGGCCAAAGCTTCAGGGTCACATCCTTCACGCCGGCTTTCCGCAGCAGGGCGTCCACTTTTCTGACGCCCTCGCCCATGTCTCCCACCGGGTCCTGATCGCCCGAGGTGAGCAGGAGGGGAAGATCCTTCGGGATGAGCGCGACGTTCTTCGGGTCGCAGCTGAAGGCCACGGCTTCGAACAGGCCTTTGTACCCGGAGAGGGTGAAACGGAAGTTGCAGCGGGGTTCCTTGTAGTATTTGTCCACGATCGCCGTGTCATGGGTCAGCCAGCTGCGCTCCGGCTCCTTGCCCGTGGAGTCGAACTGCTTGTAGGCGCCGCCGCCCATGGCCAGGCCCGCGATCATCTCCGAGCGATACGTCCATCCCCTGAACTTTGCCATCAGTCCGCACAGCGACTTGCCGAAGCCGGCCATGCCCGGCGCCACAAAGCCGGTGCCCATGATGACCGCGCCGGCCAGCCCCTCCCCGTGGAGGGCGAGATACTTGCGCAGCAGGTAGGAACCCATGGAATGACCGAGGATGAAGTAGGGGAGGTCCGGATATCGCTTCTGCGTCAGCGTCCGCACGGCGTGCATGTCTTCGACCAGGACGCCGCTGGGATTGTCCGCGGTCATGAAGCCCCACTTGTCCTTCGAGATGACGGAATCCCCGTGCCCGAGGTGGTCGTGTCCGACGACCAGGATGCCGTGGGAGGCCAGAAACTCCGCGAAACTGCCGTAGCGGTCGATGAACTCCACCATGCCGTGGACCAGCTGCATCACGAAGCGGGGCTCGCCCTCCGGCGTCCAGCGGACGCCGTGGATCTGCGTCTGCCCGTCGGCGGAGAGAAAAGCGAAGGTTTCACGCACCGCAAACGCCTCCTTTTTCCGGTCGATGCTACATTATATCATAAGATGCGCACAATGTCACGCTGAAGTTTTCGCACCGGACAGCGTCGGCCGCAGGGACAGCCGTCCCGGGTCACGGGCGCGTGGAGCGCTTTCGGGGAAAGCCGCATTCTGCGGATTGCATTTCACGGAAACATGTGCTATAATGGCTCCAGAAAGACAGGCCTGCCGCGGGTTCGGGCGGGAAGAAACTGAATGGAGGGTTCCATATGGCAAAGACATCCATGGTGATCACCATCGGCCGTCAGTACGGCAGCGGCGGCCGTGTGGTCGGACGCATGCTCGCGGAAAAGCTGGAGATCCCCTATTACGACAAGGAGCTGCTCGTTGAGGCGGCCAAGGACAGCGGCATCTGCCAGGAACTGTTCGAGGATCACGACGAAAAGCCGACCCGCTCCTTCCTCTTTTCGCTGGTGACCGGCACCGGCACCCGCGGCGATCTGGGCGGTTCCTATATGGACATGCCGCTGAACCACCGCCTGTTCCTGGCGCAGTTCGACACCATCCGCCGCGTGGCGGGGGAGGGCCCCTGCGTCATCGTGGGCCGCTGCGCCGACTATGTGCTGCGGGATCAGGCCAACGTGATCAATGTCTTCATCAAGGCGGACATGCAGCACCGGGTGGCCCGCGCGGTGGAGCGCGGTGCGGATCCCGCCAAAGCCGAGGATTTCGTGAAAAAGCAGGATAAGCAGCGCGCCGGGTATTACAACTACTATGCCACCACCACCTGGGGCGATGTGAACAACTACGACCTGTGCCTGGATACCGGCCGGCTCGGCTACGAGAAGTCGGTCGAACTGCTGTGCGATTACATCAGGCTGCGCGAAGAGGGCTGAGAGCCGGCGGCGCGGCAGAGAGGGATGCGGAGCCCGGCGTGTGACGCGGAGGCTCCGCGTTCTTCGTTCGCGGAGGAGGACATAGTTTGAAACGCGTATGGATCCTGGTACTGGCGCTGATGCTGGCGGCCGGTGCGGCGGCGGCGGACCTCCCCTGGCCCGAGCCGATGACGGCGGGACAGACCGCGCTGAAGGAGTACGTGGAAGCCGCCAACGCCAATCTGGTGCGCCTCGGGGAACCGCCCATCAACAGCTTGTTCGAGTGCTGGCCCGCGTACGCCGGATTGGGCATCACGGCGGAGGACGGCCAGGAAGCCCCCGACCAGCCGGGTGACATCCAGATCGACGTGACGCTGAACGAGGGCGGCGTGCTGTACCTGCAGATCGAGATGACCGATCTGGAGCGCTTTCCCCTCGTGGCCGCGGCGCTGATCCAGGCGGCCTCGCACGGGACCATGTCCCTGGAGGACGCGCGGGCGCTGCTGAACGACTGCATGGGACGGGTGGCGGATCATCCCGAGTACTCCTTTGCCGGCACGCCGGATTATGCGCAGGGGGATGTGCCCCGGGCATACTTTTCCTATAATATCGATGTGTACGGACAGGAGGATGTGGACAGCCTGTCCATGACGCTGGTGTTTGCGAGGCCCGGCGCGGACGGCGCGGCCGTGAGCGCCCCCGTTCCGGGCGTAACGGAGGCTACGCCGCCGCCCTCCAACGAGGATGGCAACGAAAACTGGGTGGGGTATTTCCAGCCTGATGACGGAGCGGAGCACTTCGAACTGTTCGTCACGCCCACCCCCGAGCCTGACAGCGCGGTCTATCCATACTGACGCCTTCGGCTCCGAAGCACAGCCCGGTCCGGATCAAAACGGGCCGGGCTTTATGCGGCAGGCAATAGACACGCCCGAAAACATGGACATACATGGACGGAACAGAACGCACAAACACTGCGTTTCGGAAAGCATGAGCCGGCAGTTCGGAAAACCATGACCCTGCTGGTAGCCTGATTCGTCAGACAGATGAATACACACGGAACTATGGTCAAAATGGATGCGTATGAAGCCAGTCGGCGCAAGGGGTTTTTGTGATGCGAAAGCGAAAAAGCGGCGAAAAAAAGTGAAAAATGGGGTGTTTGCCCCCTTGCATTGCGGACAGGATCGTGTATAATAGACCTGTTGTCTGTTAGGGATGAACCTGTAAGTTGCCGTCCGGCCAGACGGGTAATTACGGGGGACCAGCCCGACGATCGGGCGAACGGACTCGAAGCCCCGCGGGTCTGCACCTGCAGTGGACCGGACGGGAGCACACGAGAACGAATACAAGGAGGAACATCAATGGCCAACCAGAAGATCCGCATCAAGCTCAAGTCGTATGAGCACACCCTCGTCGACCAGTCCGCGGCCCGCATCGTGGAGACCGCCAAGCGGACCGGCGCCAAGGTTTCGGGCCCGATCCCGCTGCCCACTGAGAAGGAGATCGTGACCATCCTGCGCGCTACGCACAAGTACAAGGACAGCCGCGAGCAGTTCGAGCGCCGCACCCACAAGCGGCTGATCGACATTGTCAACCCCAACCCCAAGACGGTGGACGCCATGATGAAGCTCGAACTTCCTGCTGGTGTCGATATCGAAATGAAGCTGTAAGAGGCAGGAGGAACGAAAGATGAAGAAAGCGATCGTGGGTAAGAAGATCGGTATGACGCAGATCTTCGCCAATGACGGCCGCCTCGTTCCGGTCACCGTGATCGAAGCGGGCCCCTGCACCGTCATGCAGAGCAAGACCGTCGAGACCGACGGCTACTGTGCGGTGAAGGTTGCCTTCGGCGAAATGACCGAGAAGCGCGCCGAGAAGCTCCTCAACAAGCCCCAGCTGGGCGAATTCAAAAAGGTCGGCCAGGCGGCCAAGCGCGTGGTGCGCGAGCTCCGCTTCGACGACTGCTCCGGCTACAAAGTGGGCGACGAGATCAAGGTCGATCAGTTCGCCGAAGGCGACAGGATCGACATCACCGGCACCTCCAAGGGCAAGGGCACCCAGGGCCCCATCGCCCGCTGGAACCAGCACACCGGTCCCATGGAGCACGGCTCCAAGTATCACCGGGGCGTGGGCTCCATGAGCGCCAACTCCGACCCCTCCCGCGTGTTCAAGAACAAGCACATGGCTGGCCACGGCGGCGTCGAGCGCGTCACCATCCTCAACCTGGAAGTGGTCAGCGTGGACGCCGAGCGGAACCTGCTGCTGGTCAAGGGCGCTGTGCCCGGCCCCAATGGCACGGTGGTCATCGTGCGCGACAGCGTGAAGGCCTGAGTGCAAGGAGGATATGAAACATGCCTAAGACTGCTCTCTACAATATGGAAGGCAAGGCCATCGGCGAGGTCGAGCTGAGCGAAGAGATCTTCGCGGCTCCCGTGAATGTCGCCGCCATGCACCTGGTCGTCCGCAGCTTCCTGGCCGCGCAGCGCCGCGGCACCCAGAGCGCCAAGACCCGCGGTGAGGTCCGCGGAGGCGGCCGCAAGATCTACCGCCAGAAGGGCACCGGCAACGCGCGTCACCATGGCAACCGCGCTCCCCAGTTCACCCACGGCGGCGTGGTCTTCGCCCCCAAGCCTCGCGATTATGTGATCGCCGTGCCGAAGAAGGTCCGCCGCCTGGCCTTCAAGTCCGCCATGACCTCCCGCCTGAACGACGGCGACATCATCGTGGTGGATGAGCTCAAGCTGAGCGAAGCCAAGACCAAGGCGATGGCGGGCGTCCTCAAGGCCCTGAGCGCCGAGAAGAAGGCCCTGGTCGTGCTCCCCGAGCCCGACGAGAACGTGGTCCGCGCCACCGGCAATCTGGCCGAGGCCAAAACCATCTACGTCAACACCCTGAATGTATACGAGATCCTGAATGCCGGCAAGCTGGTGATCACCAAGGCCGCGCTGCAGGCTGTGGAGGAGGTTTTCGCATCATGAAAGACCCGCATGACATCATCGTGCGCCCCGTCCTCACCGAAAAGGCCTACGAAGGCATCGAGGCCAAGCGCTACATCTTCGAAGTGCCGGTGAACGCCACCAAGACCGAGATCAAGATGGCCGTCGAGACCGTCTTCGCCGATGACGGCGTGAAGGTGGACAAGGTCAACACCGTCCGTACCCTGGGCAAGATCAAGCGCCAGGGTCTCCACTCCGGCCGCACCCCGGAAGTCAAAAAAGCCTATGTGACCCTGAAGAAGGACTCCAAGCCGATCAAGTTCTTCGAGGGCATGGCGCAGTAAGCAGGGAGGAGAAGAAACATGGCCATCAGAAATTATAAGCCGACTTCGCCCGCCCGGCGCTTCATGTCGGTTCTGACCTATGAAGAGGTCACCAGGAAGACCCCTGAAAAGAGCCTGACCGAGTACCTCAAGAAGAACGCTGGCCGCAACAAGCAGGGCAAGATCACCGTCCGCCACCAGGGCGGCGGCAACAAGCGCAAGTACCGCATCATCGACTTCAAGCGCGACAAGCTGGAAGTTCCGGCCAAGGTCGTCGCCATCGAGTACGACCCCAACCGCTCGGCCTTCATCGCTCTGCTGCAGTATGTGGACGGCGAGAAGCGCTACATCCTGGCGCCCCTCGGCCTGAACGTCGGCGACACCGTGGTCTCCTCCGAGAACGCGGACATCAAGCCCGGCAACGCGCTGCCGCTGAACAACATCCCGGTCGGCACCCTGATCCACAATCTGGAGATCAAGCCCGGCCGCGGCGGCCAGATGGTCCGTTCCGCTGGCATGAGCGCGCAGCTCATGGCCAAGGAGAACGGCTACGCCACCGTCCGCCTGCCCTCCGGTGAGATGCGCCGCTTCGCCCTCAACGCGAAGGCCACCATCGGCACCGTCGGCAACACCGATCACGAGAATGTCCGCCTGGGCAAGGCCGGCCGTGTCCGCCACATGGGCATCCGTCCCACCGTCCGCGGCGTCGTGATGAACCCCAACGATCACCCGCATGGCGGCGGCGAGGGCAAGAGCCCCGTCGGTATGCCTGCTCCTGTGACTCCCTGGGGCAAGCCCGCGCTGGGTTACAAGACCAGGAAGCACAAGAAGTATTCCAACAAACTGATCATCAAGCGGGCCGGCAACAAGTAAGCCGGTCATTGGAAGGAGGCAACTGACGAATGAGCCGTTCCATCAAGAAAGGCCCCTATGTACAGGAAGCGCTGTACAAGCGCGTCAAGGAAATGAATGCTTCCGGAAAGAAGACCGTGCTGAAGACCTGGTCCAGGTCCTCCACCATCTTCCCGGATTTCGTGGGACACACCATCGCCGTGCATGACGGCCGCAAGCATGTGCCGGTCTACGTGACCGAGGACATGGTCGGCCACAAGCTGGGCGAGTTTGCCCCGACCCGCACCTTCCGCGGCCACAGCGGCGACAAGGGCAGCAAGTAAGCGAGAGGAGAGACGCAATATGGCAACCCGTTCCAAGGTCAAGACGGCTGCCCGCCGGGAAAACGCTGACAAGCGCCCGCAGGCTCATGCCAAGTATATCCGCATTTCTCCCCGCAAGGTGAAGATCGTCATCGATCTGATCCGCGGCAAGGACGCGGAAGAAGCCCAGGCCATCCTGAAGTTCACGCCCAAGGCGGCCGCGCCCGTGGTGCTGAAGGTGCTCAACAGCGCCATCGCCAATGCGGAAAACAACCTCGAGATGAACCGCAAGGACCTCTATGTCGCCGAAGTGTACGCCAACCCCGGCCCCACACTCAAGCGTTACATCGCCCGCTCCCGCGGCAGCGCTTCCCCCATTCTCAAGCGCACCAGCCACATCAGCGTGGTGCTGGACCAGAAGGAAGCATAAGGAGGTTTCGATATGGGTCAGAAAGTAAATCCCCATGGCGCGCGCGTTGGCGTGATCTATGACTGGAGCACCCGCTGGTACGCCGGGAAGAAGGATTTTGCCAACAACATCGTCGAGGATTATAAGCTGCGCAACATGCTCAAGGAGAAGTACTATGCCACCGGCATCAGCCACATCGACATTGAGCGCACCGCGGCGGTCGTGACCGTGAACATCTTCACGTCGAAGCCCGGCATGATCATCGGCCAGAAGGGCACGGCCATCGAGCAGCTGAAGAAGGACGTTCAGGCCTTCCTCGGCAAGAACTGCCACATCAACGTGATGGAGATCCGCCAGCCCGACGCCGACGCGCAGCTGGTGGCCGAGAACATCGCCCAGCAGCTTGAGAAGCGCATCAGCTTCCGCCGCGCGATGAAGAAGAGCATCCAGAGCGCGATGAAGAACAACAGCGTCAAGGGCATCAAGTGCGCGGTTTCCGGCCGGATCGGCGGTGCCGACATCGCCCGGAGCGAGTCCTATCACGAGGGCTCCATCCCGCTGCAGACTCTGCGCGCCAACATCGACTACGGCTTTGCCGAAGCGAAGACCACCTACGGCCGCCTGGGCATCAAGGTCTGGATCTACAAGGGCCAGATCCTGCCCAAGGCCAAGAAGGCCCCCGCTGCGAAGGAGGTTAAGTAACCCATGCTGATGCCCAAGAGAGTCAAGCGCCGCAAGGTTTTCCGCGGCCGCATGAAAGGCGCGGCCCATCGCGGCAATTTCCTGGCCTACGGTGATTACGGCCTTCAGGCTACCGAGCCCTGCTGGGTCACCAGCCAGCAGATCGAGGCTGCCCGTATCGCCCTGACCCGCTACACCAAGCGCGGCGGTCAGGTGTGGATCAAGATCTTCCCCGACAAGCCCGTCACCGAGAAGCCCGCCGAGACCCGCATGGGTTCCGGCAAAGGTTCTCCCGAGTACTGGGTCGCCGTGGTGAAGCCCGGCCGCGTCCTGTTCGAGATCAAGGGCGTGCCGGAAGACACCGCCAAAGAGGCGCTGCGTCTTGCTTCCCACAAGCTGCCCCTCAAGACCAAGATCATTACGCGCCAGAGCGAGGCGACGACTGAAGCGGGTGGTGAGCAGCAATGAAGGCAAAAGAGTTCATGGACATGACCCCCGAACAGCTGACCGAAAAGGTCGCGGAGCTGAAGACCGAGCTGTTCAACCTTCGCTTCCAGCTGGCGACCGGTCAGCTGAGCAACCCGAAGCAGATCACCGCCGTTCGGCGTGACATCGCGCGGGCCAAGACCGTCCTTCGCCAGAAGGAACAGGCGTAACGACATCGAAAGGAGGCAGCCGCTTCAATGGAAGAGAGAGGACTTCGCAAAACCAGGATCGGTGTCGTGGTCAGCGACAAAATGGATAAGACCTGCGTCATCCAGATCAAGACCCGCGTCCGTCATCCCCTGTACGGCAAGATCGTGAACCGCACCAGCAAGCTGAAGGTGCATGATGAGAATAACGAGTGCGGCATCGGCGATACCATCCGCGTGATGGAGACCCGGCCGATCAGCAAGGATAAGCGCTGGCGCCTGGTTGAGATCATCGAGAAGGCCAAGTGAGCCCGCATTGTAAGGAGGAAACAATACCATGATTCAGCCGCAAACGCGACTCACGGTCGCCGATAACTCCGGCGCAAAGGAAATCATGTGCATCCGGGTGCTGGGCGGTTCTTTCCGCCGCGACGGCTCCGTGGGCGATATCATCGTGGCCAGCGTGAAGAGCGCGAACCCCGGTGGCCAGGTCAAGAAGGGCGACGTGGTCAAGGCCGTGATCGTCCGCGTCCGCAAGAACAACCGCCGTCCGGATGGCAGCTACATCAAGTTTGACGACAATGCCGCCGTCATCATCAACGACCAGATGCTCCCCAAGGGGACCCGCATCTTTGGACCCGTGTCCCGCGAGCTGCGTGAGAAGAACTTCATGAAGATCGTCTCCCTGGCTCCCGAAGTGCTGTGAGGAGGTACATAACGATGCACGTGAAAACGAACGATACCGTCGTTGTCATCTCCGGCAAGGACAAGGGCAAGACCGGCAAGATCGTCGCTTCCTTCCCCAAGACGGGCAGGGTGAGCGTCGAGGGTGTGAACCAGGCCACCAAGCACCAGAAGGCGCGCAATCAGATGCAGCCCGGCGGCATCGTGCAGAAGACCATGCCGATCGACGCCAGCAACGTGATGCTCGTCTGCCCCAAGTGCGGCAAGGCCACCCGCATCAGCCGCAAGGTCAACGTGACCGAAGAGAACGGCAAAAAGGTCCGCAGCATGATCCGCGTCTGCAAGAAGTGCGGAGCGGAAATTGACTGAAAAGGAGGAAAAGCCCGATGGCTACCCGCATTAAGGAAAAGTACCTGGCCGAGGCTGTTCCTGCCTTGACCCAGAAGTTCGGCTATAAGAACCCCATGCAGGTTCCGAAGCTGTCCAAGATCGTCATCAACATGGGCCTGGGCGACTGCAAGGACAACGCGAAAGCGCTGGAACTGGCGGTCTCCGAGCTGGCCACCATCGCGGGCCAGAAGCCCATGGTGACCAAGGCCAAGAAGTCCATCGCGAACTTCAAGGTCCGTGAGGGCCAGAACGTGGGCGCGAAGGTGACCCTCCGCGGTGCCCGCATGGAAGAGTTCATGGACAAGCTGGTCAGCATCGCGCTTCCGCGCGTGCGCGACTTCCACGGTGTTTCCGACAAGGCCTTCGACGGCCGCGGCAACTACGCCCTGGGCATCCAGGAACAGCTGCTCTTCCCGGAAATCGACTACGACAAGGTCGAAAAGATCCGCGGCATGGAGATGATCTTCGTGACCACCGCCAAGACCGACGAAGAGTGCAAAGAGCTGCTGGCCGCGCTGGGCATGCCCTTCGCGAAGGCGTAATAGAAGGAGGAAACGCACTGTGGCTAAGACAAGTATGAAAATCAAGCAGTCCCGGCCGGCGAAGTTCTCCACCCGTGCCTATACGCGCTGCCGTCTGTGCGGCCGTCCGCACTCGGTGCTTCGCCGCTACGGCGTGTGCCGCATCTGCTTCAGAGAGTTGGCCTACAAGGGTCAGATCCCCGGCGTCCGCAAGGCCAGCTGGTAAGCGGGGAGAAAAACGGAAGGAGGTTCCATCATGGTTGTGAATGATCCCATCGCCGATATGCTCACCCGCATTCGCAACGCGCAGGTCGCCCGGCACGACGCCGTGGTCCTGCCCGCCAGCAACACCAAGAAGGCCATCGCCAGGATTCTTCTGAACGAGGGCTATGTCAAGGGCGTCGACTTTATCGACGACGGCCTCCAGGGACAGATCAAGGTGACCCTGAAGTATGCCGGCGCCAATCGCTCTACCCCTGTCATCGCGGGTCTCAAGCGCATTTCCAAGCCCGGCCTTCGCGTGTATGCGAAGTGCGAGGAGCTGCCCAAGGTCCTGGGCGGTCTGGGCATCGCCATCATCTCCACCTCGAAGGGTCTGATGACGGACAAGGAAGCCCGCAAGCAGGAAATCGGCGGCGAAGTGCTCGCCTACATCTGGTAAACCGACACGTTCATGGAGGTGTGAAATATGTCTCGTATCGGAAGACTTCCGATCCATGTCCCCGCGGGCGTGACGGTTGACATCGACGACGCGAACCTCGTGACGGTGAAGGGGCCCAAGGGCACCCTGACCCAGCGGGTGGATCCGTCGATCACCGTGAAGTGCGACGCCGGTGTGATCACCGTCGAGCGCCATTCCGAGGACAAGGACCATCGCGCCAAGCACGGTCTGTACCGCGCCCTGATCCACAACATGGTCGTGGGCGTGACAGACGGCTTCGCCAAGACGCTGGAAATGGTCGGCACCGGCTACAAGGCCAAGGCCGAGAATTCCGGCAAGACCCTGAATATCGCCATCGGCTTCTCTCATCCGGTGATCCTCGAAGCGCCCGAGGGCATCACCTTCGAGACTCCCAATGATACCACGATGGTGATCAAGGGCGCAAACAAGCAGCAGGTCGGCAACCTCGCCGCGGACATCCGTGCCATCCGCAAGCCGGAGCCCTATCTGGGCAAGGGCATCAAGTATCAGGGTGAGCACATCCGCCGCAAGGAAGGCAAGACAGGTAAGAAGTAAGAGAGGGAGTGACTGCATATGTTCAACAAGCGTGACCGCAATGAGATCCGCGTGATCCGGCATGCCCGCGTCCGCAAGAAGATCAGCGGCACCCCCGAAATGCCGCGTCTGTCTGTCTACCGCAGCAACAAGCACATCCAGGCTCAGATCATCGACGACACCAAGGGCGTGACGCTGGTGAGTGCCTCCACGCTGGACGCTTCTCTGAAGGGCCAGCTCGACGAAGTGGACAAGAAGGGCGCCGCGAAGCTGGTGGGCAAGCTCATCGGTGAGCGCGCTGTCCAGGCCGGGATCAAGACCGTTGTCTTCGACCGCGGCGGCTATGTCTACACGGGCCGCGTCGCCGAGGTCGCCGAAGGCGCCCGCGAAGCCGGTCTCGAATTCTGAGAAAGGGAGGACACACGCAAATGCAACGCTTCGAACAGCAGAGTGAATTCAAAGATCGCCTGGTTGCTGTCAACCGCGTGTCCAAGACCGTCAAGGGCGGCCGCAACTCGCGCTTCTCCGCGCTGGTCGTGGTCGGCAATGAGAACGGCAAGGTTTCCGCCGGCATGGGCAAGGCGGTTGAGATCCCCGAGGCCATCCGCAAGGCCAACGAGGATGCCAAGAAGGACATGATCGAGGTCCCGATCGCCGGCACCACGATCCCGCATGCCGTGACCGGCTACTACTCCACCGCCAAGGTCGTGCTGATCCCCGCTCCCGAAGGAACGGGCGTCATCGCCGGCGGCGCGTGCCGTGCCGTTCTTGAGATGGCGGGCGTGAAGGACATCCGCACCAAGTCCTTCGGCACCAACAATCCCATCAACATGGTCAAGGCGACCCTGGAAGCTCTGAAGCTGCTCCGCAGCCCCGAGCAGGTCGCGAAGATGCGCGGCAAGACCGTGGAAGAGCTGCTGGGCTAAGGAGGACAGAGACATGAAACTGAAAATCACTCTGGTCAAGTCTCCCATCGCCTCACTGCCCAAGCACAAGGCCACCGTGGCCGCCCTGGGCCTGAAGAAGGTGGGCCAGACCAAGATCCAGCCTGACAATCCCGCGATCCGCGGGCAGATCTTCGCCGTGAAGCACCTGGTGAAGGTCGAAGAAGTGAACGAGTAAGGAGGGGAGTTCCGATGAAACTGCACGAACTGCAGCCCGCTGAGGGCTCCACAACCGCGAAGAAGCGCCTCGGCCGCGGCACCGGTTCCGGTCTGGGCAAGACCTCCGGCAAGGGCCACAAGGGTGCCAAGGCTCGTTCCGGCGGCGGCAAGCGCCCCGGATTTGAGGGCGGCCAGATGCCTCTGTATCGCCGCGTCCCCAAGAAGGGCTTCACCAACATCTTCGGCACGGACTATGCCGCTGTGAACGTCGAGCGCCTCGAAGTGTTCGAGGATGGCGCGACCGTTGACTTCCAGGCCCTGAAGGACGCCGGCATCATCAAGAAGGAACTGGCGGGCGTGAAGATCATGGGCAACGGCGAGCTCACCAAGAAGCTGACCGTGAAGGCCGCCAAATTCACCGCCTCCGCCAAGGAAAAGATCGAGGCTCTCGGCGGGAAAGCCGAGGTGATCTGAGATGCTGAACGGAATCCGCAAGATCTGGAACACCGTCGAGCTTCGCAAAAAGATCATCTACACGTTCCTGATGCTCCTGCTGTACCGCTTCGTGTCCGTGATCCCCGCTCCGGGCATCAACGCGGAGTACGCATCTGACATCATGGGCATGTACGCGGAGTCGCTGCCTGTCTTCGGCCTCTTCAGCATGATGACCGGCAACGCCTTCAACCAGATGACCGTCATGGCCATGGGCATTACGCCCTACATCAACGCCAGCATCATCATGCAGCTGCTGTGCATCGCCATCCCGGCGCTGGAGCGGCTGCAGAACGATGAGACCGGCGCGGGCCGTGAAAAGATCAACCGCATCACCCGTTACGTCACCGTCGCGCTGGCTGCGCTGCAGGCTGTCGGCATCGTCAGCAACCTGACCATGGACGTGGGTTACTACTCCATCCCCATGATCAAGGACGGCGCGTGGTACAACTATGTCCTGGTCGCCATCTCCATGGCCGCCGGCACCGCGCTGGCCATGTGGATCGGCGAGCGCATCACCGAGAAGGGCATCGGCAACGGCATCTCCCTGCTGATCTTCGTGGGCATCGTCTCCAACCTGTTCACGGGCATCATCGGCTCTTTCAACTCCAATGCCGCGACCAGCGGCTGGGTGAACCTGATCGTGATCGTGGTGGTGGCCATCCTGATGACCATCGCCGTCACCTTCGTGGAACTGGCCGAGCGCCGCGTGCCGCTGCAGATCGCCAAGCAGACCAAGGGCCGCAGGGTCTACGGCGGACAGAACACCCGCCTGAGCCTGAAGGTCGTGTCCGTGGGCGTCATGCCGATGATCTTCGCCTACTCCTTCCTGGCTTTCCCGGGAACGATCGCGGCGATCGTCAGCCCCAACGGCGGCTTCACCCAGTGGTGGAACGCAAACATGGCCAGCAACACCTGGGGATACATCGTGGTCTCCTCCCTGCTGATCATGGCCTTCACCTTCTTCTATTCCTCCATCAGCTTTGATCCGGCCAAGCAGGCCGAGCAGCTCATCATGCAGGGCGCGACCATCCCCGGTCAGCGCGGCAAGAACATCCGGAACTATCTCCAGACCATCGTCTCTAGGCTGAACCTGTTCGCGGCGCTCTTCCTAGCGGTGCTGGCGGCGATCCCGTCCCTGCTGTTCATGCTCCTGCACGTGAGCCTGCCCTTCGCGGCCAGCTCGATCTTGATCGCCGTCTCCGTGGCTCTGGAAACCATCCGCACCGTTGAGGGCGAGATGAGCATCCGCGGCATCGAGATGGACGTGGATCGCGGCGGATTCATGTAAGAAAACCGTCTCCCACACATCCCCGCGAGGGGGTGTGTGGGAGAACGTGCAGCAACCGTTCTTGACGGGACGAAAGGAGCGACAGGAATGAACATCATCTTTCTGGGACCTCCCGGCGCGGGCAAGGGAACGCAGGCGCAGCGCATCTGCGCGGCGCTGAACATCCCGCAGATCTCCACCGGCGACATGCTTCGCCGCGCCATTCAGGATCAGACGCCCACGGGTCTGAAAGCCAAGTCTTTCATGGACGCCGGCGGCCTGGTGCCCGATGACGTCATCATCGACATCGTGAAGGACCGCCTTCAGGCGGACGACTGCAAGAACGGCTACATCCTCGACGGCTTCCCCCGCACCGTGCCCCAGGCCGAAGCGCTGGAGAAGATCGCCGAGATCGATCGGGTGATCGAACTGGACGTGGCGGACGAAGTGCTGATCAAGCGCATCTCCGGCCGCCGTGTGTGCCTCAAGTGCGGCGCGACCTATCACATCTCCCTGCTGGGCGACAAGACGACCTGCGACAACTGCGGCGAGACGCTGATCCAGCGGGATGACGACAAGGCCGAGACCGTGCTGAACCGCCTGACCTCCTACCACAGCAAGACCGAGCCCCTGGTGAACTTCTACGAGGGACGCGGCAAACTGGTGAAGGTCAACGGTGCCGGCGGCATGGACGAGATCTTCGCTGAGATCATGAAGGCGCTGCAGGCGTGATCACGATCAAGAACGCGGAGCAGATCGCGCTGATGCGCAAGGCCGGCGCGCTGCTGTACGAAACGCTGCGCACCGTGGCAAAGGCTGTCCGGCCAGGTGTGACCACGCTGGAACTGGACCGGCTGGCGGAGGCCTTCATCCGGGATCACGGCGCCGTGCCGTCCTTCCTGGGGTACGAAGGCTTTCCGGGCAGCCTCTGCACATCGGCGGACAACTGCGTGATCCACGGCATCCCGTCCGACAGGCAGGTGCTGCGGGAAGGGACCGTTCTCTCCCTGGACTGCGGCCTGATCCTTGAGGGCTGGCAGTCAGACAGCGCGCTCACCGTGCCGGTCGGAGAGATCTCATCGGAGGCAAAGCGGCTGATCGGGATCACGGAGCGCAGTTTCTTTGCCGGCGCAAAGGCGGCCGTCAACGGGAACCGGCTCGGCGACATCGGGAACGCCGTGCAGCGGGTGGCGGAAAGCGCGGGCTTCGGCGTCGTGCGGGACTACACCGGTCACGGCATCGGGCGCGACATGCACGAGGAACCCTCGGTGTACAACTTCGGGCGGCCCGGACGCGGACAGCGCATACAGGCCGGCATGACCCTGGCGATCGAGCCCATGATCACCGCGGGCGACTGGCACACCGATGAGGGTGACGACGGCTGGGCGGTACTGACCCGGGACGGGAAACCGGCGGCTCATTACGAGCACACGGTGGTCGTCCGGGACAGCGGCCTGCCCGAGATCCTGACCCTGCCGGGATATCAATGGGAGGAGGAGACCAATGGACCCGATCCCCTTTGACGAAGGCCGGGTGGTGATCGCCACCGCGGGCAGGGACCGCAAGCGCGTCTTTGTGGTCACAGGCATCCCGGAGGACGGTTATGTGCTGATGTCCGACGGCGATACCCGCAAACTGGATCACCCCAAAAAGAAAAAGATCAAGCATCTCAGGCCGAAGCCCGTGAGAATGGATTCGCTGCCCGGTCTTCGGGAGGCGAACCGCCTGAAGGACAGCGATATCCGCTCCTTCCTCGCGGCGCATGGATTCGGCCCAGAACAGCCCCTGTGCAAGGAGGACTGAAAACTTGTCCAAGGACGATGTCATTGAAATGGACGGAAAGGTCGTGGAGGCCCTTCCGAACGCCATGTTCCGGGTCGAGCTGTCCAACGGCTACCAGATCATGGCGCATATCTCCGGAAAAATGCGGCAGAACTTCATCCGCATCTATCCGGGCGATAAAGTTACCGTCGAGCTTTCGCCCTATGATCTGACCCGCGGTCGGATCACCTGGCGCAGTAAGAGCTGAGAACCCGTTGAGCAAAGGAGGAACACCATCATGAAGGTCAGACCGAGTGTCAAGCCGATCTGCGAAAAGTGCAAGATCATCAAGCGCAAGGGCCGTGTCATGGTGATTTGCGAAAATCCCAAGCACAAGCAGAAGCAGGGCTGATCCAACCATAGCAAAACCCGCCGGCGACGGCGGGTTTTCACATGGGGCGGAATGCTCCGGCTGTCCCCGGTCCGGGGAGGCGGCTCACAGGATCTCCCTGCGGAGCCGCAGCTCCATCAGACAGCGGCGAAGGGCGTCGCGCCAGGGCGGCAGCCGGTCGAAGCCGCGCTCATCCAGGCAGTTCTTGCTGAGACGGCTGTTGAGGGGACGGCGGGCGGGAGTGGGATAAGCCACGCTGGGAATGGGCGAGACCACGCAGTGGATCCCCGCGTCGTCGAAGATGGCCTGCGCGAACTCCGCCCAGGAGCAGAAGCCCTCGTTTGTGGCGTGATAGAAGCCGTAACGGTCCGTGCGGATCAGGCTGCACAAAAAGGCCGCGAGATCGGGAGCGTAGGTGGGGCTGCCGATCTGGTCGCACACGACGCGGACGTCCCGGCTGCTTTTCCCGAGCTTCAGCATGGTGCGGAGGAAATTGTGACCGTCGGCGTCATACAGCCAGCTGGTGCGGACCACATAGCAGCGGGTCATCAGGCTGCGCACGGCCTCCTCTGCCTGCAGCTTGCTCAATCCGTACACGTTCAGCGGCCTGCGTTCGTCCAGCACCTCCCACGGTGTACTGCCCTCACCGTCAAAGACATAATCGGTCGATATCAGCACAAGGCTGGCGCCCACAGCGAGGGCTGCCCGCGCAAGAAACAGGGAGCTCCAGGCGTTGGAACGCATGCAGAGCTCGGGCTCGCTTTCGGCTTTGTCGACGGCCGTATACGCGGCGCAATGGACGATCACATCTGGCGTGTCGGCTTGCACAAAGCGCATCACCGCGCCTTCGTCGGTCAGATCCAGGGTATCGATATCCGTGCCGGTGTATGGGATGCCGCGGCGATGCAGCGCGCTGACCATCGCGCGGCCAAGCTGTCCGTTGGCGCCGGTTACAAGAACTTTCACGTTTGCGCACCTCCTGGCGGATGGGGCGGGTTTCCCCTTGACAAGACCAATTCCCTTGGCTACAATGCCTCCTGAATACCGGAAACGGATGTGACATGGATGACCCTGGAAGAGCAGCGGGGCTGCATGGCCACCCTTCAGCTCGCCGGCCAGCTTATCGTGGAAAGCGGCGGCGAGATCTTTCGCGTGGAGGAGACCATCACCCGCATGGGTCGGGCCCTCGGCCTGCAGGACGTGGAAGCCTTTGCCGTGCCCAGCGGCATGTTCATCAGCTACCGTCTCAGCAGCGGCGACATGGAGACCGCTGTCAAACGCCTGCATTTCGGGAGCACGGACCTGTCCCGGGTGGATGAAGTGAATGCCATCTCCCGCAGGGTGGAGGCCGGCGAGCTGACGCAGCCCCAAGCCCACGAGGCCCTGGAGAGCATCCGCCGTACGGATCGCGGCATCGGCCTGTGGGGCGGGGCGGCGGCGGCCGGTCTGTGCGCCGCGGGATTCGCCTTCCTTTTCGGCGGGAAATGGCTGGAGTTCCTGATGGCCGGTGCCGTGGCCGGGCTGTGTCAGCTGGTCACCGCGCTGCTGTCGCGCACCCGCATCAACGGCACCGTGCTGACGATCCTCGGGGGCATGATCAGTGCCCTGATCCCTACCGCGGCCGCGCTGCTCCTGCCGGCCCTGGCGACGGAACCGACCATCGCCGGGGCGCTGATGCCGCTTCTGCCGGGCCTCACGATGACCAACGCCGTGCAGGACACGGTGCGCGGTGACATGATGGCGGGCCTCAGCCACGGGCTGCAGGCGCTGTTCACGGCCTGCGCCGCTGCGGGCGGCGCTTTGCTGGCCGCGGCGCTGTTCCGCACCCTGACGGGAGGTGGGATGGGATGATCGCGGAGATCCTGCTTTCCGCCGCCGGATCGTTCCTCGGCTGCTTTGGCTTTGCCGCGCTGGTGCGTGCACCGCGAAGGTCCTGGGTGCCCGCTTCTCTGATCGGGATGGGAGCCTATATGGTGTTCTGGGGGCTCGCCGCGCTGGGCCTCAGCGAACCTGCCTCCATCTTCTGCGGCTCGCTGGCGGGCTCTTTGGCGGCGCTGATCTGCGCCCAGAAGATGAAGATGATCAGCACGATCTTCCTGATGCTGTCCATCGTGTCCTTCGTGCCGGGACTCGGCCTCTACCGCGCCATGCATTCCTTTGGCAACGCGGAGACGCTCCGCGGCGCGAATGAGGGCACGCGGGCCATGATCACCATTGCCATGATCGTCTTCGGCCAGGGCGTGGGCAGCTTCATCCACCGCAGCTTCCGCCGTAAGCCCGGCCATCCTCATTCGGACCGCTGAAACAGGGTGCAGCCGCTGGCTCTGAACCAGGCGATGCGTTCCCGGATATCCTCCGGTCTGACCTCAAACTGATCCGCCAGGCAGTCGACGCAGAAGAAGGACGTCGCGCCCCGGTTGATCAGTTTTTTTGTGACTGCGATCTCGTCGGGCGTCAATTCCCGTCCGCAGCGGACACAGGTTTCGGCGTTCATTCCCGCACGAGCTCCGCCGTCAGCACGCGGCAGGCATGGCCCTCGAGCTTCTGATGGAAGTAGTCCCGGTGAACGCCCAGATCCTCGCCGGTGACGGCATCCTTCAGGTGAAGCGCGACGCCGCTGCCGTAGGGCAGGCCCGCGTCCGCAAAGATGAAGGGAAACTCGCCGGACTTGGGCGCGAAGTTGAAGTACCCGACGGCGAAGCGGTGATCCGCCAGATGCTTGAAGAGCGTCAGGCCGCTGTCGGGATACTCATGCCACCAGCTGCCGGTTTCCGGGTCATATTCGGTGTTCAGCACCCGCCCGCGATACACGGGCTGGGGCACCCGGCCTTCCGGGTCCTGATCGATGGCAAGCAGACCGGGGTTCAGCAGCAGCTGCTCGGCGAAAGGCTTCATGTTCCGCACGTCTCCGCCGATCATCAGCGGCGCCGACAGCATGCACCACAAGGCGAACTGGGTCTGATACTCCTCGTCGGTGCAGGCCTTGCCGAGGGCGACGTTGCCCTTGCCGTACATGCCGACGGTGAGCATGTCGATGTCGTTGAAGCTGTTGGGGCCGCTCATGCAGAAGTTGTCCAGCTGCCCCCGGGCGATGCCCGAGAAAGACCGGAAGTTGTCCTGGATATCGCCGGTGGAGCGGTACATGTGTACGCCCAGGGACTTCATCCAGCGCCACGGCTCATCCGTGCCCCAGTTGCAGGCGGCGAAGAGGATGTCCCGCCCGCTGGCCTTCAGCGCCATGGACATGGTGGCATACCGGTTCCTGCCGTCGGCGCTGGCGGGGAAGTTGCAGAAGTCATACTTGAGGTAGTCCACGCCCCACTCCGCGAAGGTTTGCGCGTCCACGAATTCGTGGTCGTAGGAGGAGGGATAGCCCGCGCAGGTCTGGACGCCGGCGCAGGAGTACATGCCGAACCTGAAGCCCAGGGAGTGGACATAGTCCGCCAGGGCCTTCATGCCGTGGGGGAACTTTTCCGGGTCGGGCACCAGCCGGCCGTCGGCGCCGCGTTCCCGCAGGCTCCAGCAGTCGTCGATGACGATGTATTCATAGCCGGCGTCGAGATAGCCCTTTTCCTTCATGGCGAGGGCGGTCTCCCGGATCAGGCTGTCGGAGATGTTGGATCCGAAGGTGTTCCAGCTGTTCCAGCCCATGGGCGGGGTGTGCAGGATCATGGCGATCGCTCCTTTGCGCGTCGGTGGGGATCACACGGTCTCTTTGGCGGAACGTTTCCGGGCGTACGGGCTGAGGAAGCCTACGGCGCAGGCCAGATCGAAGGCAAGGATGTGTGCTGTGGACAGGAGGAAAGATGTACGCTGCCGCGGCAGATACTCCGAGGTCTTGACCGTCTGCACATAGATATCCGTTTGCGAATCCAGGACATGGCCTGCCTCGCCGGTGCCTTCCGCCTGCGCGGTCATGATGCTGCAAAGGGCCCAGTCCCCATCCGTGTCAACGGTGACGATGGCGCCGTCGGTGTCTGTCTGGCCAATGATGCCGCTCAACTCATCGTAGCGGAGAGGAGCCGTTTCGCCGCCCGCGCGGATCCGATACAGGGTCAGAGGCGTCTCCCACTCCTCCGGCGTCATGCCGGCCTCGAGGGTCTTCAGCCCATTCTCGAAGACGGTCACGCTCCGGTTCCAGCTGACCGCATGGAAAACCAGGAATCCGACGGCCACCGCCGCCATGACGACCGCCGGCCAGGAACGGGGGAAGGGCCCTTTCCATGCGTACAGCACCAGCAGGCCGCCGATCAGTACTTCCGTGATGTTGGCGACGCCGCGCCCCATCGGGCTGATCGCGCCGAAACCGCCGGATATGATCCGCAGGGCCAGCATGATCGCTTCCACACCCGCGAAAATGCTGGCGCAGGAGAGAGCGGCCATTTTGTTTTCGCCGTCCCTGGCCCGGACGGCCATGAAGAACAGCACATCGAAGACGATGACCATCAGGCCCTGCAGCACGGCGTAGTAGGTCTGCTGCCAGTTGACGGCATAGTTCAGGATAAAGCACAGCGCGCTGACGCCGAAGAGCGCGCCCATCACGGGCAGCTTCAGGGTCCCGAGCCGGGAGGGAAGCGCGACCTCCGGAGCCGCGCCCGGCTCCCGTTCATTGACCAGCAGGGACAGACGCCGGGTCTCCTTCCGCATATCCATGCCGGGGAGCGCCTTCGGGTGTTCCGCCATGATCCGCAGGGCCGCCTTCCGCTCCTCGTGCAGGATGTCCTCCGCTCCGGGGACGGCGGCCAGGCTGTCCTCCGCGTGCCGGAGAAGATCCATGCAGGCGGTGCGGCGCCGCTCGCTGATCAGCTGCATCTGCTGCCGGTCCTTGGCCACGGTGGAGGAATAGTGCTCCTCGCTGAAATCGACGGTGCGCATCCACCGCGCCGCCAGTTCCGTCAGCCTCCCGGTCATGGCCCGCAGTACGGTGACCTGCTCCGGGGCATCCTTCAGCTGCTCCAGGGTGCCGTCCCAGGCGTCCCGGAGCTCCGGAACGGAGGACACCACGTCCTGCGCGCTGATGTTGGACAGGCGGTAGCAGGCCAGAAAATAGGCGGCCTCATAGCAGTTCGGATCGGCCCGCAGCGCTTCCTCATAGCGGGGCCGGGCTTCAAAGGTGTTGCCCTCGGCTTCGGCAAGGCGCGCCGATTCAAGGGGCGTAGGATATTTGCCGGGCATGGACTGTCCTCCCGTGATTCATTGTTTGGCCCATTGTATCATGAGCGGGGAAAAAGCTCAAGGGTCGTCACGCGTCCATGGCGATGTTGACGCCGTTGACCTCCACCGCGCCGTCCGCCAGGATCACGATGCACCGCTGCCCGTCGATCACCCGGGTGGAGATCAGGTCCTTGTGGGCCGGATCCACCTTGATGGAGACGGAAGGCGTCTGCACTTTGAATTCCCGGGGACTGACCAGGTTCACCGCCGCCACTTCGGCCGCGTGCCCGAAGGTCTCCCGGTACTCCTCCGCAAAAGCCTCGGTCTTCTCCCGGGATACGCCGCAGTCGTCCAGGATCTGCGCGATGCCGGCGGCGTCCATGGTCAGGGGATCGGCCTGCTTGTCCTCCTTCTGCTCCCGGATGAGATCGGACACCTTGTCATGCACCTGCTGCATGACGTCCATGCTGCACTCCTCCGCCAGCGTCTCCTGCAGCATCATCCGCAGGGTATCCCGCTCCTCGGATGCGGGCATGGCGGGTACGCTGCCGAAGACGTGCTCCGCGAAGCCCTCGTGCAGATCCGCGATGTTCTTCGTATAGTATACGGCGGTGTAGATATCCGAGCCGCCCTGCTCCCGGGCGGGGTAGAGAAAGCCCAGCTCCGGCGGCGCCACGATCCGGTCGTCGGCCGTGACGGCGAAATCGCCGTCCCGATAGGCCAGTTCGGGCTTGCGGGGCCTGACCGGGCATACGCAGCACAGCACATAGGTGAACATGGTGTCGGAGCGATCCCGGTCCTCCTCCCCGTCCCGGCGGCGGTGATACACGTCGAAGGCGTCGTCGAGCAGCAGGATCAGCGTGGAGGAGGCCAGCTTGTCCGCGTCCATGGTCTGGGGCTGATCGGCGGCCTCCTCCTGCAGCCAGGCCATCACGGCGCCGAAAAGCTGCTGCACCGGCTCATCGTCGCGCAGGCGCGTGTTTCGCAGCGCATAGAGATTGTCGAAGCAGGGATTGCCCTCCGAGAGGGAGCCCGCCAGGCTCACCGGCAGCAGGTTCTGCCCCTGCGTGCCGGAAAGGGCCTTGCGGAAGAGCGCCATATATCGCTCCGCCTCCGCCTGGGAGAGCATGGAGACATCCTTGCGGAAGGTGGCCAGCACCTCCCCGTCATGGTTGACATAGCAGCCGCAGATGTGATGGGGATACCGCTTGTTCGGGTCCAGGCGGCGCTTGATTTCAGACAGATCCTTCGGTGTCATGCGTTCGATCCTTCCTCGGTGTTCGCGTCATTCAGGGTGGGGGTATAGGTATCCGCGTATGTCCGTCCCTGATCCCATTCGGCCATCTCCGGCGCCGAGAGGATCCCCTTCCCGTCATAACGGTAGAACCGGCCTTCGTCCGCCGTGAATTCGAGGATGCAGTAGTCCTCGTCGTCGATGCCGCCGGGATAATAGATCTCGTCGCCCTCATGCCACAGCAGCTCTTTCCAGGGGCGCTCGAAGTGGACCGTCATGCGGCCGGTCAGGTTCAGACCCTCAAACCGGGCGTCGTCCGAGACATACAGGCTCGCCCGTCCGTCCTGCAGGAAATGCCGCACATGGGCGGAACTCGTGTTGGTGCTGATCAGGTGCCCCGCCAATCCCCGGTGCCAGGTGCAGAAGACCCGCCGGATCTGGATGCGTCCCTCCGCATCCGCGTAAGCGAGCGTGGCGAACAAAGAACGGTCGACCAGGTTCTGGATCTCCTGTAGCGTCATAAGCGCACCTCACAATCATTCTTTCGGCTTGCGGATACGGATGCCAGATACGCCGCCTGCCCTTCGTCAAAGGCGTTCCGGCCCTCCGCGTCGATGGCTGTGATCAGGGGCAGGTCCTCGATCTCCAGCTTTTTGACGGATTCCGGGCCGAGGTCGTCCCATGCGATCACCTCACAGGAGCGCACACACCCGGCCATCAGCGCGGCCGCTCCGCCCACCGCGGCGAAATACACCGCGCCGTGCCGCTTCATGGCTTCGATGACGGCCTCTCCCCGCAGGCCCTTGCCGATCATGCCCCGCAGCCCGTGCGCCAGCAGCGTGGGGGTGGCGGCGTCCATGCGCACGGAGGTGGTGGGCCCGATGGAGCCGATGGCCCGCCCGGGCGGGGTGGGGGTGGGACCCGCGTAATAGATCACCTGCCCCTCCGGGTCAAAGGGAAGGGGCTCGCCGTTTTCCAGGCAGTCCAGCATGCGCAGATGGGCGGCGTCGCGCGCGGTATAGACGGTCCCGCTGAGCAGCACCGCGTCTCCCGCCCGCAGGGAGCGGACCACGCTTTCGTCCAGCGGGGCGGTCAGATGAATGGCCATGGTACAGCCTCCTTTACAGCACGGCGGTCCGGTGCCGGGTCACATGGCAGGACACGTTGACCGCAACGGGCAGACCGGCGATGTGGGTGGGCAGGGTCAGGATCCGCAGGCCGATGCAGGTGGTGCGCCCGCCGAACCCCTGGGGGCCGATGCCGGTGGCGTTGGCCAGCTCCAGCAGTTCCCGCTCCAGATCCGCGTAGAAGGGGTCCTCGTGATGGCCGTCCAGGGGCAGCATGAGGGCCCGCTTGGCCAGCTCCGCCACGCCCTCGAAGTCGCCGCCGATGCCCACGCCCAGCACCATGGGCGGACAGGGATTGGCCCCGGCCAGGCGCACGGTCTCCGTCACGAAATCCTTCACGCCCTGTACTCCCTGGGCGGGGGTCAGCATCTTCAGCCGGGACATGTTCTCGCTGCCGAAGCCCTTCGGCGCGACGGTCAGGGTCAGCCTGTCCCCCGAGACCAGCCGGGTGTGCAGGATGGCGGGCGTGTTGTCGCCCGTGTTGACCCGCCGCAGGGGATCGCCCACCACGCTCTTGCGCAGCAGACCGTCCACATAGCCCCGCCGCACGCCTTCGTTCACGGCGGCGGCAAAGTCTCCCGCGATGTGCAGCTCCTGTCCCACATCGGCGAAGATCACCGCCATGCCGGTGTCCTGGCAGATGGGCATACGCTCCCGCCGGGCAATGTCCGCGTTGTCCCGGAGGATCCGCAGCAGGTCCGCCGCGGGCTTCCAGGGCTCCTCCCGGCAGGCCCGCGCCATGGCCTCCTCCACGTCCGGCGGCAGCAGCACGTTGGCTTCCGTGCACAGCGCCGCCACCGTTTCGGTGACGGCGGCGGCCGTGATCTCTCTCATGCGTCGTCCTCCCCGTCAAACAGTCGCTTCAGGCGCAGGGCAGCCGCCTTGATCGCGTTCTTTTTCTCGCCCGCGGCCGCCAGGGCGGCCTGTGCCTCCCGCAGGGCTTTGCCCGCCAGCAGCTCCTCCGTCAGCCGGGCCTCCAGGCTCATCCCGGAAGTGACCGCTTCCGGCCCGGGATCCGGGACCCCGTGCAGATCCAGCACCAGGCAGTATTCACCCTTTTCGGCCTTGGGATTCTCCCGCAGCCGCGCCAGGACCTCCTCCGGGCTGCCGTGGAGGGTCAGCTCGTGCAGCTTGGTCAGGTCGCAGGATACGGACAGTACGGCCTCCGGCAAAGCCTCCGCGATGGCCTCCGTCAGTTCGATCACCCGGAAGGGGGATTCGTGGAGGATGGCGATCTTCGGCCCCGCGGCGATGCTCCGCAGCTTCTCCCGCAAGGCTTTCTTCTCCCGGGGCGGAAAGCCGTAGAAGGCCCATTCCCGCGCGTCGAATCCGGAGACCGACAACGCCGCGACGCCCGCGCAGCACCCGGGCACGGGCTGCACGGCGATGCCCAGCCGCAGGCAGCTCTGCACCAGCAGATACCCGGGATCGGACACACAGGGGGTCCCCGCGTCGGTGGTCAGGGCCGCGTCGATGCCCTCCGCCAGCATGCGTTCCGCAATCTGCGCGCCCTTGTTCTCCTCGTTGTGCTGATGGCAGGCGGTGAGGGGCGTGTGGATGTCGAAGACCTGGCAAAGCTTCATGGTGACCCGGGTGTCCTCCGCGGCGATGAGGGACACGCTCTTCAGCGTCTCCACGGCCCTGGGGGAGAAGTCCCGCAGGTTCCCGATGGGGGTCGCCACCACATACAGCGTCGGCATCAGCTCACCTCCAGCTTCTCGCATACCCGCAGCAGGGCGGAGCGGGCACGCGGGTTTCGCCCGACTTCCTCCGGAGAGGGCTTCACCGCGCCGCCGGCCAGCACCTTGACGGAAGGCTTCCTGCCGCACACGCACACGGGGAAGGAGGGCGGGCAGGTGCAGGGATCCTGCAGCCGCTGGAAGCAGCGCTTCACGATGCGGTCCTCCAGCGAGTGGAAGGTGATCACACACAGCCGTCCGCCGGGCTTCAGCAGATCCGCAAAGTCGCACAGCGCCTTGTCCAGCGGATCCAGCTCGTCGTTGACGGCGATGCGTACGGCCTGGAAGGTGCGTCGGGCGGGGTGGCCGTCGTCCTTGCGGCGGACGGCCTTGGGGATGGCGGCGTCCACGCAGGCCACCAGGTCGCCGGTGGTGGTCAGGGGCTTCGTGATCCGGCGCTCACAGATGATCTTCGCGATGCGGGCCGCCCACTTCTCCTCGGCGTAATCCCGCAGGATCCGGGCCAGTTCCCGCTCATCCCATGTGTTCAGCAGGTCCGCGGCGGTGAGCGGCGACGAGGTATCCATGCGCATATCCAGCGGGGCGTCCTCGTGGTAGGAGAAGCCGCGCTCCGCCTCGTCCAACTGGGGGGAGGAGACCCCCAGGTCCAGCAGCGCGCCGTCCAGCGCGGTCACGCCTTCGGAGGCCAGCAGGGCTTTGACGTCGTGAAAATTTCCCCGCAGGGCGTGAAAGCCCGGGAAGGCGGCCAGACGCTCGGAGGCGGCCGCGATGGCGCGCTCGTCCCGGTCGATGCCGTAGAGGGACGCGCCTTGCCCCGCCAGGCGCAGGATGCCTTCGCTGTGCCCTCCGCCGCCCAGCGTGCCGTCGCACCAGACGCCGGGCCCCGGCCGCAGCCAGGTCATGACCTCGTCGAAGAGAACAGGGGTGTGGTGAAACAGCATGGACGATCTCCTTTGCGCATCAGCGATAGCGGTCCTCTTCGGGCGGCTCACGGTCTTCTTCATCCTCCCGGCGCGGGCGCACCAGCCAGACGAAGAGCCCCGCGCAGATGACGCAGCCCAGCAGGTACAGCGCGCCTGTCCACCTGAAGGGCACGTTGAAAGCCGTCACGCCGAAAAACAGCATGCCCACAAGGGATGCGATCACAATGATGACCCGCAGGATCATGCCTCCCAGGCTTCCGAAAAGGGACAGAACGGATTTCAGCATGGCAGCCCCGCCTCCCGCATGGATCCGGCCGCGGTCCGGGGACCGCGGCCCGTCGGAGTGCCGGCACGAAAAGAAGCGACGATCAGACCGTCCATCCGATAGCCGCCGTCAAATACCGGGCCGTGTGCGTTTTCGCCTTTCATCGGCTGTACCTCAGAGCTCACGCCTGCCCTCCATGGCCTTGGAAAGCGTCACTTCGTCGGTGTATTCCAGATCGCTGCCGACCGGCACACCGTGGGCGATGCGGGTGACGCGGACGCCGAGGGGCTTGATCAGGCGGGCGATATAGGTGGCCGTGGCTTCGCCTTCGATGTCGGGATTGGTGGCCAGGATGACCTCCGCGACACTGTCGTCCTGCAAACGGGCCAGCAGCTCTTTGATGCGGATGTCCTCCGGCCCCACCCCGTCCATGGGGGAGAGGGTGCCGTGGAGCACGTGATACAACCCCTGGTATTCATGCATGCGCTCCACCGCCGCCACGTCGCGGGGATCGCGCACCACGCAGATCTGACCGTTGTGGCGCTTCTCATCACTGCAGATGGCACAGCGCTCACCGTCGGTGTAGTTGCCGCAGACCTCGCAGTAGCGGATGGCCTTGCGCCCCTGCCACAGGGCAGTGGCGAGGCTGCGCACCTCCTCCAGGGGCATGCTGAGGATGTGATAGGCCAGCCGCTGCGCGCTCTTTTGGCCGATGCCCGGCAGATGACTCAGCTCGGTGACCATCTTCTGGATGGGTTCAAGGGTCCCGGCCATGGCTCAGAAAAGACCTCCCATACCGGGAGCCACCTTGCCCATGGCGGACTCGCGGGCTTCCTCGCCCTTGCGGAGCGCTTCGTTGACCGCGGCCTTGACCAGGTCCTCCAGCATCTCCGCGTCGTCGGGGTCGATGACCTGGGGATCGATATGGATCTCCGTCAGCTCCCGCTTTCCGGAGACCTTCACCGTCACCATGCCGCCGCCGGCCGCCGCTTCATACTCCTCGGCGTCCAGCTTTTCCTGCATCTCCGTCATCTGCTGCTGCATCTTCTGGGCCTGGCGCATGAGCTGCTGCATGTTTGCGCCGCCGCCGAAACCGCCGAAACCGGGTCTTGCCATTGCTGTTTCCTCCTCATATTGCTCTGCCGAAGCAGGTATCGTCGATCTGTCCGCCGCATGCGCCGGGTTCATTCTTCCGCTTTGGCGGCGTCCGGCACTCTGCGCGTGACCGTCAGGTTCCCCGCGACGGTGGTGGCGCTGATGACCGGACCCTCGTCCGCGGTCTCCACCCCGGCCGTGCGGAGCTTGCCGCTGACGGCCCGCAGGCTGATGGAAGCGCGATCCGTCGGAACGGTGAGACCGATGTCGCCCGAGATCCCGCTGATGTCCACCCGCTGCGGCGGTTCCGTCAGTTCAAGATTCATGTCGCCGCTGACGACCGTGGCCTTCAGCCGCTGGACCCGGGCATTCTCGACGGTGACATCGCCGGACACGGTGCGCAGACTGAGCGTGTCAGCCTTCAGCGTGCCGGCGCTGAGCGTACCGGACACGGTGCGCAGCGCGAGCGTCATGGCGGTCAGCTCCCGGACCCTCAGCGCTCCCGTCACCGTGCTGAAGCCGAAATCACTGCCCGAGAGGCCGCGTGCCCTCAGCAGCCCGGAGATCGTGCCGGCGCTGAGCTCTCCCTTCCAGTCGCGGGGGATCCGCACGGAGACCTGCAGCCAACGCTCGGTGTTGATCCGCGTGGAGAGACCGTAGGCAGGCTGTTCCACCCGAAGCACGCCGCTTTCACTGCTGATGCGGAGATCCTCCTCGTCCTCCGGCGTCCCCGCCACGATGAGCTGGAGGCTGTCCACCGCGTCGGACGTCAGCTCCAGGGTGGCCCAGGCGAGACTGATGTCTAGCCTGGTCAGACTGCCGGTGTCGAAGTGTTCGTTGCGGCTCATCGCATTTGTCCCTCCTTGCTGTCAGCGCTCATTCTACCATGTTTGCGCCGGGATGTAAAGGGCAGCACCGGGCGTCCGTCACCACATCGGCGAGGATGGCCAGCACCAGGGGACTGCCTTTTCCGCTGACGCCCTGAAGGGGGACGGCGTCTCTTTCCATCACGGTCGGCGCGCTCTGGGCCTGGATGATGACGAGGCTTGCGGGCGTGCCGTCCGAGAGCAGCGCGGCCGCCAGCTGCGTGCCGTTGGCGCCGTTCTTTGCGAAGGGGAAGGCGCGGACGCCCTTGCCGCCCCGTCCCTGGCGTTCAAAGCCCATGGCCGGGACGCGTTTGCCGTTGCCCCGGTCGCTGATCAGGATCAGTTCGTCTCCCTTGCGCAGGGGGGCGGCCAGCATGACCCGATCACCCGGGGCGAGAGCCGCGCCCTTCACGCCTCCGGACGTGCGGCCCTGGGCAGGGACGGTGTCCGCGGCGAAACGGATGCCCATGCCCAGACGGGAGATCAGCAGGATGTCGTCGTCCCCGGGAAGCGGACAGACCGCCGCCAGCCGGTCGTCGCCCTTCAGGCCCATGACCGCGAAGCGCTTTGAGCGCACGTCCAGCTCGGCTGATGCCATCCGCTTGGCCATGCCCGCCCGGGTGACCAGCAGCAGCGCGGGCTTCTCCGCCAGGGCGGACGACGCGCAGCAGCCGATCCAGACGACCTCCTCCCCGTCCTCCAGCTTCGGCAGAAGTCCGGCCGGCAGCTGGCCGCGGTCCTTGGGCTTGCATTCGTTCAGCGCCCCCACCGACAGCGGGTAACAGTTGCCGTGGGTCGTGATGATGTACAGGGTCTCATCGGTCTTCGTTTCGAAGAGGAAATGCGGCGCTTCCTTCGGGTCCTCCGCGAAGGCCGGGAAGGGCGTCTTTTTCAGCTGGGCCGGCCAGACGCGCTTGAACTGGCCCGCGCCGGTGAAGGCGACAACGGCCTCGTCGGGGACCGGCGCGGTGTCGGCCTTGTCCAGCTGCACTTCTTCCACCGCTTCGATCGTCGTGCGGCGGGCGTCGGCGAATTCGGCTTCGATCTCCCGCAGCTCCTTTGCGATCAGGGCCATCAGCTTCTTTTCGCTGCCGAGGACCCCCTTCAGGCGGGAGATCAGCTTCTGCAGGTCCTCGAATTCCTTCCGCAGGGCAAGGATCTCCAGGTTGGTCAGCCGCTGCAGGCGCATGTCCAGGATCGCCTGGGCCTGGGCCTCGTCCAGCGCGAAGGCGTCCATCAGGGCCACCCGGGCCTCCTTCGGGTTTTTGCTGGCGCGGATCAGCCGGATGACCTCGTCCAGGTTGTCCACGGCGATCATCAGGCCTTCCAGGATGTGCGCCCGGGCCTCGGCCTGCTTCAGCTCGTACTCCGTGCGGCGGGTGACCACGCGCTTCTGGTGGCCGATGAAGTAGCCGAGCATGGCCTTCAGCCCCATCTGCACCGGCTTGCCGTCGGCGATGGCCACCATATTCACGCCGAAGGTGACCTGCAGGTCGCTGTACTTGTAAAGATAAGCCAGCACCTTGTCCGGGTCCGCGTCCCTGCGCAGCTCGATGACGCCGCGCAGACCCTCGCGGTCGCTCTCGTCGCGGATGTCGTACACGCCCGCGAGCGCCGGCTTTTTCTCGTCGGTGAGGCGCTGGATCTTCTCCAGCATGGCGGCCTTGTTGACGCCGTAGGGGATCTCGGTGATCACCAGCAGCTTCCGCCCGGCGTTTCCGTCCTCGATGTGGACCCGCGCCCGGACCTGCAGCTTGCTGCGCCCGGTCAGGTAGCCCTGGCGGATCTCGTCGCTGTGTACCAGGACGCCGCCGGTGGGAAAGTCCGGGCCGGGCAGGATCGTCATCAGCTCGTCCAGGGTGATATCCGGGTCCTCGATCTGCGCGATGGCGGCGCGGATGGACTCGCCGATGTTGTGGGGCGGGATGTTGGTGGCCAGGCCCACCGCGATGCCGCTGGCCCCGTTCACCAGCAGGTTCGGGAAGCGGGCCGGCAGCATGTCCGGCTCCTTCAGCGTGTCGTCGAAGTTCAGGCGGAAGGGCACGGTGTCCTTCTCGATGTCCCGCAGCATCTGCATGGCCAGCGGCGCCATCCGGGCCTCGGTGTAACGCATGGCGGCCGCGGAGTCGCCGTCGATGGAGCCGAAGTTGCCGTGGCCGTCCACCATGGGGCCGCGCATGGAAAAGTCCTGGGCCATGCGCACCAGGGCGTCATAGACCGAGGAATCCCCGTGGGGGTGGTATTTGCCCAGGCAGTCGCCCACGATGCGGGCGCATTTGCGGTGGGGCTTGTCCGGCGTGGTGCCCAGCTCCATCATGGTGTAGAGGATGCGGCGCTGCACGGGCTTGAGGCCGTCCTCCACCCGGGGCAGGGCGCGCTCGAGGATGACGTGCTCCGCGTAGGGGATCATGGAATTGTGCATCACGTCCTCCATGGAGGCGACGATGATGCGCGACGGATCGTCCTTGACGATGGGTTTGTCAGTGCTCTTTTTCTTTGGCATGCCTGATCCGGCCTTTCACAGGATTGATAGAAACCGATTCCCGAATACCGGGATTCACGGTGTGCAGAGTTCCCCCATAAAGTATTGTTCCTGGAACTCGACGGCTTCGAGGATCGCCTCCCGGGAGGGGACCCGGCCGTCCGGGGTGACGATCCATTTGTCCTCGCAGTCGTTCAGCCTGTGGATCACGCCGACGACGGTCCCCTCGAAGGTGTCCATCGGGCGGTCCGGGCCGAGGATATAAGCGTCCTGCGGCTCGCCGTCCCCGCCGGTGACGCCGTCCACGTATCCGTAATTGACGGGATAGATCATCTCCGGGTGACGCGGATGGGCGGTGCCCAGCGGACGGTCCACCGTCCCGCGGACCCGGGCGCCCAGGATCCCGCTGTGATCCATGCTGACCACCGGCATGCGGTACACGCCGGTCTCCCGTCCGCCCAGCTCCGGCATGGCCTTCCAGAAAGCAAAGCCGTACTTCTCGTACAGGCCGGTCTCATCCGTGCTGAGGTACAGGAAGGATCTGCCCTCTTCCTTCGCGAGAAGGTAACACCGCTCCAGCAGCTTGCCGGCCCGCCGCTTTCCCCGGGCGTGCGGGAAGGTGTAGACAAAGCCCGCCCACGGCGTCAGCGCGGGATCGGCGATCTCGTCCCGCTCCGCGTAGGTGCAGAAGGACAGCAGCTCATCGCCCTCCGTCAGCAGCAGGACCCGGCTCCCGGCCCCGTAGCGGGCATGGAAGCCGCCCTCTGTCAGCAGCCGGTGCAGGTACTGCCCCGCCCGCCAGTCGCTCTTCGCGATCTCCGCGAGCCAGTGGGCGGGGTCGGCGGTCTGATGATACTCAAGAATCCGGATCATGATCCCTCCCGACGAATCCCTCACTGCGCCTTCGCCATCGGGTTGACCTGGCCCTCCGGCAGCTCGAAGTCGTCCCGCCGGTTGAAGTCGGCGTATTCGCTGATGTAGTCCCGGCGGGGCTCCACCTTGTCGCCCATGAGGATGGTCACCAGCCGGTCGGCCTGGGCCGCATCCTCGATGGAGACCTGCATGAGCTTGCGCTGGGAGGGGTCCATGGTGGTCTCCCACAGCTGCTCGGGGTTCATCTCGCCCAGGCCCTTGTAACGCTGGAGCGTGTAGCCCTTGCCGATCTTTTTCGTGACCTTCTCCAGCTCCTTGTCGTCGTAGCAATAGACGATCTGGCTGCCCTTTGCGACCCGGTACAGGGGCGGCATGCCGATGTAGACGTGGCCCGCTGCCAGCAGTTCCTTCATATAGCGGAAGAAGAAGGTCAGCAGGATGGCCCGGATGTGGGCGCCGTCCTGGTCCGCGTCGGAGAGGATGACCACCTTGTGGTATTTCAGGTTCGACAGGGAAAACGTCTCCCCGATGGATGTGCCCAGGGCTGTGATCAGCGAGCGGAATTCCTCGTTGCCCAGCACCTGGTCGATGTTCTTCTTTTCGGCGTTCAGCGGCTTGCCGCGGAGGGGCAGGATGGCCTGGAACCGGCTGTCGCGGCCCTGCTTGGCGCTGCCGCCTGCGGAATCGCCCTCCACGATGAAGAGCTCGTTGTCCTCGGGGTGATGCCCCCGGGCGGCGGCCAGCTTGCCCACCAGCGGCTGGGCTTCCAGCGCCTTGGAGGAACGCACGGTGTCCCGGGCCTTTCGGGCGGCTTCCCGGGCCTGGGCGGCTTTCACGGCCTTGCCCACGATGTGCTGGGCCATCTCCTGGTTCTTCAGGTTGTCCAGCCAGTCCGCCAGTTTTTCCGCCACGATGGCTTCCACCAGCGGACGCACCTCGCTGTTGCCCAGGCGGCCCTTCGTCTGCCCCTCGAACTGCGGGTTCTTGACCATGGTGGTCAGCACGCAGGTCAGCCCTTCCCGGAAATCCTCGCCGGCCAGGTTGGCGTCCTTATCCTTCAGGATGCCGTTTTTCCGGGCGTAGTCGTTGAAGACTCTGGTGAAGGCGGTGCGGAAACCGGTCTCGTGGGTGCCGCCCTCGGGGGTGGGGATGTTGTTGACGTAGGAGAACAGGTTCTCGGAAAAATCGGCGGTGTACTGGATGGCGCAGCGGCAGATCAGGCTGTCCCGCTGGCCCTCGAAATAGATCACCTCGTCGTTGACCGGTGTGCGGCCCACGTTCAGGTAGCGCACATAGTCCACGATGCCGCCGTCATAGTAGAAGCTTTGGCTGCGCTTCTCCGGTTCCTTCACGCGCTCGTCGGTAAAGGTGATCATCAGCCTGCGGTTCAGATAGGCCAGCTCCTGGAGGCGGCGGCAGACCTGCTGGCTGTTCCACTGCACATCCTCAAAGATCCGGTCGTCGGGCAGGAAGCGCACAAGCGTGCCCCGGCGGCGGGTGTTGCCGACCCGCTCCAGAGGGCCGTCCGGCTTCCCGGCTTCGATCTTGCGGGTCTTGGGGTCCTCCTCCGAGGTGAACCGCATGCGGTAATGCCCCCAGTCCCGGAAGGAGTCCACCGTCATCCAGCGGGAAAGGGCGTTCACCACGGACGCGCCGACCCCGTGCAGACCGCCCGAATAGGCGTAGTTCTCGTTGTTGAATTTGCCCCCGGCGTGGAGCCGCGTGTAGATGACCTCCACGCCGGAGATGTGCAGGGTGGGATGCTCGTCCACAGGGACGCCGCGGCCGTTGTCCATCACGGAGGCCGAGCCGTCCTGGTGGAGGGTGACCGTCACCGAGTCGGCGTAGCCGTTGCTGGCCTCGTCGATGGCATTGTCCACGATCTCCCACAGCAGATGATGCATGCCCCGGGAGGAGGTGGTGCCGATATACATGCCGGGACGCATCCGGACGGCCTCAAGACCTTCGAGCACCTGGATGTTTCCCGCGTCATAGGTTTGCGCCAAGGATATTCACTCCGTTTCCTGATCACGGCGGATGACGGTTGAAACGCATATCCAACCACAATATATTGTACCACAACGCGGCAGGGATGACAAGGGGAACAGCGGGCGGGAGCGGGCTTTCCCGGGCGGGAATGACGCAGATCCGCTCTTGTCCCCGGGCGGTCCCGCAAACAGTATTGGACACACAGGACATGCCGCGGAACGGCTTTCATTCGTGACGGTTCGGTCCGTCGGCACGCCCGCATGGATCGACGGACGGGAAACGCGCAAACCGGCTGCCTTTCATGCGGCCGACTGCGGCGGGCGCGGGCCGCAGGCCCGCGCTCTCTTCTCCCACTTCCCTCGGGAACGGAGCAGGGGGATGGGGCGAAACGGCTTGGAGATCGTTTGCTGATACAGTACACGGGGCAGACTGAAGAGTTGCCGCCGGTTTTGCTTGTCTAACTGCCCGCTTCTGTGATACACTTGTTTCAAAGGAGGAGCGGAAGATGAAGAAACTCGGATTCGGCCTGATGCGGATGCCTTCCCTGGACCCGAATGACCCGGCCAAAGTGGACATCGACCAGGTGAAGCAGATGGTGGACCTGTTCATGAGCAAAGGATTCACCTATTTCGACACCGCCATCATGTACAACAACTTCGCCAGCCAGCGGGCGGCGAAGGAAGTCCTCGTGGACCGCTATCCCCGTGACAGCTTTACTCTGGCCACCAAGCTGCACAACGCCTTCTTCAACTCCCTGGAGGAGCGGGACAAGGTGTTCGACGATCAGCTGGAACAGACCGGCGCAGGCTACTTCGATTACTACCTGCTCCACGGGATCGAAGCCGGAAGCTATCCCCATTATGAGAAATACGACTGCTTCTCCTGGCTGCTGGAGAAGAAGGCGCAGGGCCTGGTGAAACACGCCGGCTTTTCCTTCCACGACACGCCCGAGCTCCTGGACGAGATCCTGACGAAACACCCGGAGATGGAATTCGTTCAGATCCAGCTGAATTACCTGGACTGGGACAGCGAATGGATCCAGTCGCGCGCCGTCTACGAGGTGGCGCGGAAACACGGAAAGCCCGTCATCGTCATGGAGCCCGTGAAGGGCGGCACGCTGGCGAAGGTCCCCGAGGAAGCCGAAAAGCTGCTGAAAGCGGCGGCGCCCGAACTGTCGGTGCCCTCCTGGGCCATCCGTTTCGCCGCCTCCCTCGACGGGGTGATGATGGTGCTGTCCGGCATGAGCACCCTGGATCAGATGCGGGACAACGTCAGCTATATGGAGGACTTCCACCCCCTCACGGAGGCCGAGGCGGCCCTGACGCACAAGGCGGCGGAGATCATCAACGCGCAGATCGCCATCCCCTGCACGGGCTGCGCCTACTGTACCGGCGGCTGCCCGATGAACATCTGCATCCCCAAGTATTTCTCCCTCTATAATGAGGACATGCGCGAGGACCTCGAGCACAAGGGCTGGACGGTGAACTTCAGCAACTACGGCAACCTGACCCGGACCTTCGGCAAGGCGGCGGACTGCGTCGCGTGCGGCCAGTGCGAGAGCGTCTGCCCCCAGCACCTGCCCATCATCGACCTGATGCGGAAGGTCTCGGCCCATTTTGATCGGTGATCTCACGTGACGGTTCGGTCCGTCGGGCGCCTCGTGCGGATCGATGGACAAAAATGCGCGAAGCGGCCGTTCTCCATGCAGGCGCACATGGCGGGTGCGGGCCGCGGGCCCGCGCTCTCTTCTCCCCCTTCCCTCGGGAGGGGGCAGGGGATGGGGCGAAGCGGTTTGGAGATCATCCGCTGACACAGTTCACAGGGCGGACCGAACGGCTGCGGTCTCACATTGCACGATTGTTATCGTATATCTTCATTGCCTGATTGAAACGGACCCTTGATTGTGCTACGCTGGACCCATCAACTTCTGAGGAGGTCATCCCATGACAGAGCAAGAAAGAATGAAAGCCGGTTACATGTGGTACGACGACGACGAGAACATGGCCCTGCAGTCCCGGGCCCGCGGCCTGGTGGAGAAGTTCAATTCCCTGCCGGCGGACGCCAACAGGGAGCGCATGGAGCTGGTGCATGACATTTTCGGCTCCTGCGGCAAAAACGTATGGATCGTGCCCCCGATGAAGTGCACCACCGGCGTTTACACCTCCATCGGCGAGGGCTGCTACTTCAACCAGGGCGTCACCATCATCGACGACTGGAAAGTGGAGATCGGCGATCACACCATGTTCGGCCCCAACGTGACCCTCTGCACCACCGGCCACGCGATTTCCCCGAAGCACCGCGGCGAGGGCATGTATTCCTTCCCGATCAGGATCGGCAGCGGCTGCTGGATCGGCGCGAACGTGGTGGTGCTGCCCGGCGTCACCATCGGCGACAATACCGTCATCGGCGCCGGCTCCATCGTGACGAAGGACATCCCGGCGAACGTGGTGGCTTTCGGTTCGCCCTGCAAGGTGTTCCGCGAGATCGGCGAGCAGGACGAGGAGTGCTATTTCCGCGGCCATCGCTTCGAGGATCAGCCCGAGCGGGAGGAACGGCCGAAGCTGGACTTCATGGACTGATCGGGCAGGCGGCTGCCGCCCCACAAAACGAGTATGAGGCGGGGGATCTGTCTTCAACGGAAGACAGCCCCCGTTTTGCGGCGGCTGCGGGACGCATCCGGCTTGACGGCGCGTCTTTTACATCCTATAATAAAGCCGTCAATCCATTGGAAAGGAAGTTGTGACATGAAGATCGCCATAGACGGTCCGGTCGGCGCGGGCAAATCCACCATTTCGGATGCGGTCGCGAAGACGCTGGGCATCCTTCACCTGGATACCGGCGCCATGTATCGTGCGGTGGGATTGACCTGCCTGCGGGAAGGGATCGATATCGATAACGAGCGCGCCGTGGCTGAACGGTGCCGCGATCTGCTGATCGGCGTTTCCTACGAGAACGGCGCCCAGCGCACGCTGGCGGACGGCGATGACGTCACCGGATCCATCCGCACGCCGGAGGTCAGCGGAGCGGCGTCGCGGGTCGGCACCTATGCGGATGTCCGTAAAGCGATGGTGGCCGCGCAGCAGCGTCTGGCGGCCGAGCAGGATATGCTCCTTGACGGCCGCGACATCGGCACGCGCGTGCTCCCTGACGCGGATGTCAAGATCTTCCTTACGGCTTCCGCCGAGGAGCGGGCCCGCCGCCGGTGGAAGGAAATGCTGGACAAGGGCGAAGAAGCCGACTACGGGGAAGTCCTGAAAGCGGTGAAGGAGCGCGACGCCCAGGACATGGGACGCGAGGTGGATCCCCTGCGCTGCGCCGACGATGCGGTCACGGTGGATACCACGAACCTGAGCTTTGACGAGAGCGTCGCCGCGATCCTCGCCATCGTCCGGGAAAGGACGGCGACCGGCGCATGACCCAGACCTGCGAGGCGCCGAAGAACGGCGGACTCTATTCCGTTGCAAGGGCTGCCGCCGCCATCCTCTTTCATACGGTGATGCCGACGCGGATCATCGGCGCCGGGAAACTGGACCTGGAGCCGCCCTTCATCGTGATCAGCAATCACAATTCCATGATGGACCCCTTTGTGCTTGCCTGCAAGATCAAACGGTATCCCGTGGTCTTCCTGGGCAAAAAGGAACTGGTGAGATCCCGCTTCGGCCGGTGGCTGTTCGACAGACTCCACATGATCTCCGTGGACCGCGGCCACAGCGACATGGAGGCGATGCGGGCCTGCATGCGCACGCTGAAGGCCGGCGGCATCCTCGGCGTGTTCCCCGAAGGAACGCGGCACCACGAGGGCGTGATGGAACATATCGAGAGCGGCGTGTCGCTCATCGCGCTGCGAAGCGGCGTCCCGGTGATCCCGGTCTACATCGACGGAAGGGTGGCGCTTTTCCACAGCACAAAAGCGTGGGTCGGCGACCCGATCCCCACCGGGGATCTCCGTGCGGAGGGGATCAACTCCGAAACCTCCGCACGCATGAACGAGCGCATTCGCGAAACTTTTCGCGCGATGGTGGCCGAACACGGCAAATGAACGCCGGATCCGACCTGCGGTCTCGGGACCCGGGTCGGTTTTTTCTGTTGCAGCGGCGCCAAAATTCCGGTAACTGTTCAGTCGGTCGGCAGACCAGTATGGATGGGCAGGAAACGCACGAACCGGTTTTCTTCCATGCGAGCCATGCGTGGCGGGTGCGGGCCGCAGGCCCGCACTCTCTTCTCCCCATTCCCTCGGGCAGGGGGATGGGGAGAAGCGGTTTGGAGATCATCCGCTGACACAGTTCGCAGGGCGGACTGAACAGTTACAAATGCCGAACGTTTCTCCGCTGAGACGACTGTTCGTTGTGATAAAGACGAACAATAAGATGGCACGGAGATGCTTGCGTACGGGTTTGTGCGGCACTTGGAGAAAAAGTATGAAAACAGCAAAATTCCGCTTGACACGGCATCGACTTTGTGATAGTCTAAGCAAGCTGACCGCAAGATCAGCGCCCGGAACCTTGAAAACGATACAGGGAAAAGACGCAAGGAAACA
>CACXHY010000014.1 GCA_902767565.1 uncultured Eubacteriales bacterium
CACGGCGTTCTCATTGCCGCCCTCGCGGACCACGCACCACACCATGGAATCGGTGATCAGGTCGCCCAGGTTGGTCTCCTCGGTGCGGTTGCCGGGAGCACGCTCGCCGACCAGCAGCACTTCAGAGGTGGCGAAGGGCTCGGCATACTCGGCGTCCACGGAGGCGACGAGGGCTTCGGCCTTCTCGGCGACGGCCGGATCCTTGGGAAGCTCCGCATCGGGCACGACGATCTTCACGCCCTCGGGGAGGGTCTCGTCTTCAGCCAGGATATTCGTCTTCAGCAGATAGTGATCCTCGATGGCCTTGGTCTCGTTGTCGATCACGATGACGCCGATGTAGGCGAACTTCGTGCCGGTGGACTGGATGGGCAGGCCGCCCTCAGCCTCGGTCATCACGGTGTGGCTGTGGCCGTCGATCAGGAAGTCCACGCCCGTCACGTTGTTCCACAGGTCGACGGAGCGGTAGCCGTTGGCGGCGCTCTCCTGGTCAACGCCCAGGTGGACCACGCCGATGACCAGGTCGCAGCCCTCCAGGCTGTCGATGGCTTCCTGCGCGGAGGTGTAGAGGTCGCCGAAGGTCTTGAAGCTGGGTCTCGTCCACGACGACGTCCGCGCAGATGGCATGGAAGTTCGCGTTCTCCAGGTTGCTCATCAGCTGGGCATAGCCGAAGTCGAACTCATGGTTGCCCAGGGTCACGATGTCGTAGCCCGCTTCATTCATCAGGTCGACAGCCGCGGCGCCCTTGGAGGAAGAAACATACACGGTGCCCTGGCTGAAGTCGCCCGCGTCCACCAGGATGACCTCGGCGCCCTCATTCAGGAACCAATCGCGCTGGGCGGTGATGTAGGCATAGCCTTCCACCGCGCCATGCACGTCGTTGGTGTGCAGGATGACGGTCTTGCCGGCATAGAGACCCGCGGGTTCCTCGGCGGGAGTCTCCTCGGCGGGAGCCTCAGCAGGAGTCTCGGCAGTCTCCTCAGCGGTGGTCTCCTCAGCAGGAGTTTCCTCAGCGGGAGCCTCGGCGGGGGTCTCCTCAGCGGGGGTCTCAGCGGGAGTTTCCTCAGCGGGAGCCTCGGCAGGGGTCTCCTCAGCGGGAGCCTCGTCAGCGGTCTCAGCGGGGGTCTCCTCAGCAGGGGTCTCGGCGGGAGTCTCCTCAGCGGGGGTCTCAGCAGGGGTCTCGGCGGAGGTCTCCTCAGCGGGAGTTTCCTCAGCGGGAGCCTCGGCAGGAGTCTCGGCGGGAGTCTCCTCAGCGGGGGTCTCTTCGACGGGCGCGGACTTCTCTTCAGCCTGGAGTTCGAATACGTATTCGGCATCCTCACCGGCCTTGAGGGTCAGGGTCGCGGCTTCGCCCTGAGCGAACGCCAGAGTCATCGGGTCGCCCTCGGCGGGAGTGAGGACCACATCCGTGTCCTGCACGGCCCAGGTGCCTTCCGTCTCGGCTTCTTCAAGCTTGAGCGCGTAGGTCATCTCGGGGTTCAGGGTCAGGGTGTTCTCGGTATCCTTCACCTTCCAGGTGCCATAGAAACCGGTGAGATCCTGAGCAGCCTCGGTGACGGCCTGCTCGGCGTTCTCGACGGTCTCGGTGACGGCCTGCTCGGCGTTTTCGACGGTCTCGGTAACGGCCTGCTCGGCGTTCTCGACGGTCTCGGTAACGGCCTGCTCGGCGTTCTCGACGGTCTCGGTAACGGCCTCGGTAACGGCCTGCTCGGCGTTCTCGACGGTCTCGGTAACGGCCTGCTCGGCGTTCTCATCGCCATTGTTCACGGAAGTGGGAGCTTCCTCGGGATTTTGGTCGCCGTTGCTCTCAACAGTGGGCTGTTCCTCGGGGTTCGCATCGCCGGTGTTTTCCGTGATGGGAGCCTCCGCCGGGTCCTGCTCACCGTTATTTTCAACAAGCGGTTCCGCTTCGTCGCCGTTGTCCTGACCGGCGGTCTCGGCACCTTCGGTGTCGGCCGGCGCGGTATCGGTTACAGAATCAGCGGGATCGGTCGCGGCGGTATCAGTCGCAGTGGTATCGGTCGCAGCGGTGCCGGCCGGAGTCGCTGCCTTGTCGTCTGTCGGCTTGTTCGTGATGATGCCGGACACCACGAAGAAAACAACGACAGCCAGCAAAACAAGAAGCGATACCAGGACCTTCTTGTTTTTCAGGAGTTCCTTCATGTTAACATCCTCCTCTTTTTTGCCTGCTTTCCCCGCAGGTTATGGCACCATGATTATACCACTTGAGACGTGCAATTCAATCCACTTGAATCAATTTCATCAAAACCAAAAAGAATCGTCAAATACATAACAATTCTGTAACAATTCTGGACGGCAGCCGTGAAAAGCATGGCATCCCGTGCGCCGAAAAAACGGTCGGCAAGAAGCCGGCCGTGCCTTTGCGCACCAAAACAGACTGAAGTCTGCCTGATCAACATTCATCGCTTTGCCGCTTTTTCAACCATACCATGAGGACCGCGATGTCGGCGGGATTCACGCCCGGGATCCGGCTTGCGGCTCCCAGGGAGCGAGGCCGCTGGTTCGCCAGTTTCTCACGGGCTTCCAGACGGAGAGCAGTCATTTCCGCATAGGGGACGTCTTCCGGCAGAAGCGTGTCCTCCATGGCTTGCGCTTTCCGGATCAGCGCATCCTCGCGGTCGAGATAGCCTTCGAATTTCGCGTTGACCTCGGCTTGACGTGCGGCCGCCCCCGACGCCTCCGCGAGCTCCGGATCAAGCTGCGCCAAGTCCGGTACGGTGACGCCCGGGCGTTTCAGCAGTTCCATGGCGGAAAACCCGGCCTGTGCCGGCGGCTGCTTCCTTGCTGTAAGCCATCCGTCCAGCGCGGGCCCCGGCGCAAATCGCGTGGAGGACAGGCGGCGCAGCAGGTCCTCGGTCTCCTTTGCCTTGCGCTCCGTCCTCTCCAGCCGCTCGTCATCGGCCAGCCCCAGATCGTGGCTCAGTCTCGTCAGCCGAAGATCGGCGTTGTCCTGCCGAAGCCGGAGCCGGTACTCGGCGCGGGAGGTCATCATCCGGTAGGGCTCGTCCGTTCCCTGTGTCGTGAGGTCATCGGTCATGACGCCGATATACGCCTGATCCCGGGTGAGGACCAGGGGGTTCCTGCCCTGCAGCGTCAGCGCCGCGTTCATGCCGGCGAGGATGCCCTGCGCGGCGGCCTCCTCATAGCCCGAGGTGCCGTTGATCTGCCCGGCGAAGAACAGTCCCCGCACACGCAGCGATTCAAGGCTGGGCCGCAGGGCCCGGCTGTCGATGCAGTCATACTCGATGGCATAGGCCAGCCTCACCAGTTCGCATCTTTCCAGCCCCGGAACGGAGCGGTACATCTGCCACTGCACGTCCTCCGGCATGGAGGACGACATGCCCTGCACATACCACTCCCGGCTCTTCAGGCCCTCCGGCTCCAGAAACAGCTGGTGGCGGTCCTTGTCGGCGAAGCGCACGATCTTGGACTCGATGGAAGGGCAGTAGCGCGGCCCCGCGCCCTCGATGGCCCCGGTGAACATGGGTGCCCGGTGCAGGTTTTCCCGGATGATGCGATGGGTCTCCGGGGTGGTCCAGGTGAGATAGCAGGGGAGCGTATTGGCAAGCTCCCGGTCCGTCATGAAGGAGAACGGCTCCACGGGTATGTCGCCCCGCTGCTCCTCCAGCCGGTCGAAGTCGATGGTGCGGGCATCGATGCGGGCCGGGGTGCCGGTCTTGAAGCGGCGCAGCGTGAATCCGAGCTCCCGCAGGCAGGCAGAGAGCCGCGGAGCGTTCATCAGTCCCTGCGGGCCGCCGTCCCATTCCGCCTCGCCGATGAAGATGCGCCCGCGGAGATACACCCCGGAGCAGACGATCACCGCACGGCAGGCGATCCGCCGGCCCGTCAGCGTCGTCACGCCGGTGACGCGGCCGTTCTCCGTCTCGATGGACACCGCCTCACCCTGCCGGACGGTGAGCCGGTCCTGCGTCATCAGGGCGGTGCGCATGCGGTTCTGGTATTCCTGCTTGTCCGCCTGGGCGCGCAGGGCGTGCACCGCGGGGCCCTTGGAGCGGTTCAGGGTCCGGCTCTGCAGAAAGGTGTCGTCGATGGCGAGCCCCATCTCGCCGCCCAGTGCGTCCACCTCCCGGACGAGGTGGCCCTTGGCGGAGCCGCCGATGGCGGGATTGCAGGCCATGAGGGCCACGCCGTCCATGTTCAGGGTCAGGAGAAGGGTGTCGATCCCCATCCGGGCCGCGGCCAGGGCCGCCTCGCAGCCGGCGTGTCCCGCGCCGATCACCACCAGGTCAGCCAACGGGATCACCTCCGCCCATCTGCGGCCAGGGCACGTCCAGCCAGCGGGGCTCATGCCCCAGCGCGGGGAGCACCTGCCCGAAGAAGACCTCCTGCCCGAAGATCACCGTCGCCGTGTTGTCGCAGGGATGAAAGGCGATGCGTCCCTCCCGGCGGATGGCCCGGTCCAGCACCAGCGTGATCCGCTTCTCATCGTCGAACCACAGCGCCAGCGGACTGAGACTCCCGCGGTGCAGCCGGCACAGCTCCTCCAGCTTCTGCTCCGGCGCGAAAGAAAGCCGGGACACGCCCAGCAGCTTGCTGACGTCCGCCGTGCGGAAGGGCTTGTCCGGCAGGGTGATGTACAGGTAGTGGACTGTCTTCTGTCGGTTGCACAGGAGGATGTTCTTGCAGAATGTCAGGTCCGGCGCGCAATAGGGGAGGGCGAGACAGTCCGCCATGGTGTTGGCGGCCTCGTGCTCATGCCATTCAAACGGGACGTCCAGCGTGCTCAGCTTCCCGCGGATCGATTCTTTGTTCGACATGGTGTCTCCTCGCATACAGATCACGATTTCACGGGTCAGGTGTCGATGCGGATCAGCTCCGCCAGGGCGCGGTTGCGGTAGTTCAGGTCCCCGCGGACGGAGAAGCCCTGCTTTTCCCAGAAGGCGTTGCCCGCGTCGTTGTACTTGAAGACCAGCAGCGCGACCTTGTTGATGCCTTCCGCCTTCAGGGCATCCATGCATTTTTCCACGAGTGCGGAGCCCACGCCCCGTCCCTGAAACCGGGCTGCCACGCATGTGTGGTGGACAAAGCCCCGGCGGCCGTCATGGCCCGCCAGGATCGCACCTGCCAGCTCGCCGTCAATGATGGCCGCGAAGGAGGTCGTGGGGTTGCGCTTCAGGTATTTGTCGATGCCCTCCCGGGAGTCGTCCAGGTTGTTGAAGCCCATGTTGGGGCTGGACATCCAGAGGGCATACAGGGCGTCATAGTCGTCGATCGTCAGGGTGCGGATGGTCATGTCTCACAGGCCTCCTTCGGGAAAATTGCGCCGCAGCCAGTCCACGGAACGCTCCAGGGCGGCGGTTGTCTTGGTCTCCAGAACGCAGCGTGCGCCGCAGGCTTCGGCCATGCGGAGCCGTTCGGGCAGATCGATCGCTCCGTCGCCCAGCGCCAGGTGGTTCCGCGGCGGCTTTTCCGTGCCGTCGTGGATGTGGAAATGGCGCAGCCTGTCCCGGTGCCGCAGGATGAAGGGGACGTCGGCTTCACCCGTGGCCTTCGAGTGGCCGATGTCCCAGGTGAGGGCGAATCTGGGGCTTTCCAGCAGACACGCTATGGCGGACTGCTCATAGCTGCGGAAGCCGTCGGTATTCTCCACGCAGATCAACAGATCGCTCCCTCCGATCCACTCCCCGCACAGATCGCGGAACCGGGCGAAGGAGCGCATGTAGGCGTCGAAGTCACGCTCATACAGCTGCACCTTGCGGTCGGGGAGGGTGATGTGGACGCCGTGGTGCATGTGCATGTTGAGGGTCAGCGGCCGGGACGGGTCTCCGAATCGGTCCCGTAGAGGCAGCAGGATCTTCGCCGCCTCGATCGTCAGCCGCACCGTCTCCAGATACGCGTCGGCCACGCGCGGGTTGAAATCGGCGATGTTCAGATTCTCATCCAGGTGGATCGTGTAGTAGATACCGGCCTCCTCCGCGGGGCGGATCAGCTCCTCCGTCCGCAGCAGGCTGTCCGCCTGGTATTCGGGAAAGTTCATGTTCAGCTCGATGAACCGCAGCCCGAGTCCGGCGCAGCAGGCGATATTGTCCTGCAGCGTCCGGTTCTCAATCAGCGTGGGCATTCCGAATTCAAGCACGGTCGCACACCTCTTCGCACACGGTCGCAAGGAAGCGCCCGATCTCGTCTCTGCGGCTCTCCGCCGCCTCCGCGCAGTCCACGGAGCACAGGGCCAGGGATCCGGACTGTTCGATCTCCAGATGGCCGTAGAAATGGAAGACGGTCTCGATCAGCCGCTCGCACTCCCGCATGCCGGGCCCCGTGCGCAGGACGATGGCATACCCCTTCTTGCCTGCGGGGATCGAGGCGTGAGGTTCGTGTGTGTTGCACCAGGGCGTGCAGCGGTCGATGAAGGCCTTGAACTGCCCCGGCACATCCGCCCAATAGGAGGGGGAAACGCAGAGGATCACATCCGCCGACGCAAATTCGCGCATCAATCCGGCCGCGCCGTCGTCCATGACGCACCGGGCGGTCGTGTGGCAGCTCCGGCACCCGCGGCAGAAGGCGAAGCGGTAGTCGTCGATGCACACGGAGCGGACCGCGAACCGCCCGGACAGCGCGTCCGCCGCCATGCGCGCGATCGACGCGGTGGCTCCGCCTCGAACGGGGCTGCAGTTGAGGATCAGGGCGTTCACAGCATCATCTCCATGTACCTGCGGTAGGTGGTGAAGCCGGCTGCTTCGTAAAAGGCCAGGGCATCCCGGTTGAACTCCCACATGTTCAGCTCGATCCGTGTGAAGCCGTTTTCCTTAGCCCAGTCCCGGATGAAACCGATCATCGCGGAGGCGATGCCCCGCCGGCGATGGCCCTCGTCCACGCAGAACTCGTCGATATCGAGGAAATCGCGGGCATACATGAAGGGGTTCTCCGGTTTCACGATGTGGTGCAGCACCGCGAAGCCGCAGACGGACCCGCCGTCGTCCGACACCACGATCCGCTGCGCCGGATCGGCGAAGATCACACGGACATAGTCCCGCAGCGCGTCGGGAAAGCCCGGGCGGAAAACCTCCGGCTTCCCGGCGACATGCAGGTCGTTGACTTGTTTCCGAAGCACGTTGACCGCGTCGAGGTCACTCTCGCGCGCAAAGCGGATCTCCATCGGTCTGAACCCCCCGTCATTCGTTCACAGTCCGAAATGCTCTTTGATCCTCCTCGCGGCGTCCTCCGCGGAGAGATCGGTGTTGTCGATGCGCAGATAGTTGTCGAAGGGGATCTCGCCCGGATCGCTCACCAGGCGGTAGTTGGCGTCCTCCCGCAGGATGTTCCCGGCGGAAAACGCCAGATCCCGCTTCGAGGCCTTGTTCGCCAGCCGGTTCGGGGTCGCGTTCCTTTGAAGGCGGACATCCTGCGGCGCGACGAGCTCCACATAGTAGAATTCGGTCCCGTACGGGGCGAAGATGGACTTCACGTGCTCGATATAGTCCCAGTCTTCTTTCATGTTGAAGGCCCACATGAAGGTGAAGATCATGCCGTACTTGTCCGTCGCCGCGAACCGGCGGAAGACAGCGTCGCGCAGCTCGACCACGGCCTGTCCGTCGTAGTTCCCGAAGATCTCGATCACGGGCTCGATGGCCATGTGATTGTGAAAGAGCCGCAGGCCCGTCTGCTTCATCAGTTCCTGGCCGACGGTCATCTTGCCGACGGCGCCGCTGCCGAAAATGAATACCAGTTTCATCGCAGTTTCTCCATGTGATACAGTCCGTCCGCGTCGGGCCTGTCATCGCCGCCGACAAAACCGAAGCCCATCCGCCGATAAAAGCCCAATGCGGTTCTGGAGGCATGAAGGGTCAGCCGTCGCGCTTCGCGCGCGGCGTCATCCGCCTCAAGGGCTTCCATGATCTTCCGTCCGACGCCGCGCCCCTGCCATTCCGGGAGAACATAAAAGGAATAAACGCCGCACACGCCCGGATCGTCCCCATCCGCGCCGACCGCGCCGCAGCCGACCGCGACCCCGTCCTCCTCCGCGACATAGAAGTGCGTCGTGCGCCCGCGCTCCAGCATGCATGCGGGCGTTTGGGTGTCGGCAAAGGCATTCAGGGGTTCCGGCGGATAGTCCTTTGCACAGGAGACGAGGAGAGCCGAGCGGACCAGGTTTGAGACGGCCTGCGCGTCCCTTTCGTGAAACAGACGGATCAGCATGGCTTTCTTCCTCACTCCTCTTTCCCGAGCAGCCGGTCCAGCTCCCGGCCCAGGGCTTCCCGAAGCTCCGCCAGTTTTTCGGGGGAGGGAAGATACCGCGGGTCGTTCATGTCGGTCACTTGCCAGACGGGGCCGGGTCTCGGGGTATCTCCGACGCGCCGCGGGAAGAGATGCCAGTGCATGTGCCGGCCCGTCCCTGCGCCGAGGAGCTCATAGTTCATCTTGTCCGGACGGAAAGCGTTCTGGACGGCTTCGGCGGTGATCGCCATGTCCCGGAGGAAGGCGGAGCGGAGATCCGGCGCGAGCTGGCTCAGTTCGGTGGCGTGCTCCTTGCACAGCAGGAGCGTATAGCCTTCAAACCGCTGGTGATCGCCGATGACCACATAGCCGGTCTCCAGCTCCCTGACAAAGTAAGGATTTTCATTTCGCCGGATCTTCCCGATCCGGTCACAGATCAGGCACCGCTCAGGGGGCTGCGGAAAATTCCTACGGTAATACTTCGCGGCATAGGTCCGGCTGCCGTCGAGCTTCGTATATTCCGTGTCGCGCACCCAGACCATGCCGAACTTCTCCATGACGCGCCGGCTTTTGTGATTCTCGGCCGCAAACACACCGTCGATGGCTTCAACGGTGCGGGTCTTTCTGATCGTGTCCAGCAGCGCATTCAGCATTTCGACCGTATATCCGTGGCCCCACTGATCGGCCCGCAGGTTGTAGCCGATCTCCCACGCACAGCGCTCCGGACGGTAAACCAATCCGCCGCTGCCGATGAGTTCACCGGTGCTTTTCAGAACGATCCCTTCGTCATAACTGTCGGGATCATCCGGGTCCCGGTTCTCCAGCCAGGCGCGGACATCCTCCGCCCGATGATAGAGCGGGTAGATCATATACTCGTTCACGGCGGGATCGCCGCCCCAGCGGAAAACGGCTTCCGCATCATCCGGAACCAGGGGGCGCAGGATCAGGCGTTCCGTTTCGACCCATACTTTCATACTTCTTTCACCATCAGGATCTCGTCGTGATAGGTCCCGTCGTCCATCTTCAGGGCGTGCCAGCGGCGGCCGGTCTCCACAAAGCCGCATTTGCGGTAGAGCGCCTGCGCCCGCTCGTTTTCCGCCACGACCTCCAGGTCCATCTGCTCGAAGCCGATCCGGCGGGCCAGCTCCGCCAGGTAGCCGAGCATCGCGGAGCCGAGGCCCAGGCCCCAGTAATCGCGGTACAGGGCGATCGCCACTGAGCAGCGGTGGCGGATCCTGCGCTTGTCCCCGATGCCGCTCAGGGAGCAATTCCCGGCGACGGCCCCGTCCACAACGGCGGTCATCATCGCCTGGCCGGGATCCTCCAGTGCCCGCTCGATGAAAGCCCGTTCGCCCTCGACGGTGTACGAGATCTCGTCCGGATACCGCAGCAAAAAGTCGGTCTCGGCGGCGGTGCCCTTCATGTACGCGATCAGCGCTTCCGCGTCCTCGGGAGCCGGCGGACGCAGCACGCACGTCCTGCCGTCCTTCAGCCTGATCTCACGCGCTTCGAATCTCATTCCGTCATCCCTCGCTTTCCGTTGTCTTCAGCGGCATCCGCAGGTACACCATGTCCCGCAGCAGCACGCCGCCCTCCACAATGGGATGGTCATAGCTCCGGGTGAAGAAGCCCTCGTCCGTGTGGTGGCGCACGAAGCCGCACCGCTCGTAGAAGGGCACCGTGAGCGGGCTGTCGCCGGTCCCCACCTGCAGGGTATCGTATCGATCCCGGCACAGATCCGCCGCGAAGCGGATCATGGCGCTGCCGTAGCCCTTGCCCTGCACCTCGGGCACCGTGGCCAGGCTCTTGATCTCCGCCACGCCGCCGCCCTCGTCCGTGATCACGCACTCGGCCTTGAGTGCGCCGCGGTCCTCCACCACATAGAGGGCACCCCGGTCGAGGTACCGGTCGATCATGTCCTCCTGCTCGTCCGCCAGCAGGAGCAGGGGCAGGTAGCGCTTCTTGTCCGTGTCGATCCGGCGGATGCGGTCCCGGATCCATTCGTCCCGGGTGATGGCGTTCACATGGCCCCGTCGCGTCTCCCGCATCTGCGGGACATCCGCTTCCTCCGTGGTCCATTGGTACCGGAAGCCCAGCTTCTCCTGCACGCGCTTCGACTTCGCGTTTCCGTCGTAATACCCGCACCACACCCGGGACATGCGCAGGTCCTCGAAGGCGCGGCGCAGGACCTCGGCGGCGGCCTCCGGGATCAGCCCCTGCCCCCAGAAGGGCCGGCCGATCCAGTAGCCCAGCTCGCACTCGTCGTCGCGCTCCGTCATGTCGGTGCTGCCGTTCAGGCGCAGGCCGACGGAGCCGATGGCCTTCCCGTCCTCCTTCAGGCAGACGGCGTAGGTCTCGGGACACATCAGCACGTTCCGGATGATCTCCAGGCTCTCCGCCTCGCTCCGGTGGGCGGGCCAGCCGGCCGCGGGGCCCACGGCGGGGTCCTTCGCGTATTCATAGCAGGACGCGGCGTCGCTTTCCGCCCACGGGCGGAGGATCAGCCGTTCGGTTCGCAGCATGTCGCATCACTTTCTTTCGGATTATTCGTTGCGCCGGGCGAGGGTTTGTGGTATACTGGACCCAGCAACCGGAAGGAACCCGACAATCACAAAGAGGAGGCACATCCATGAAGAGAAGGATCGGTATCCTGACCAGCGGCGGCGACTGCCCCGGCCTGAACGCAGCCATCCGCGGCGTCACCCGCGCGGCCTACGAGATGTTCGACGCCGAGATCATCGGCATTCACGACGGCTACCGCGGCCTGATCGAGGGCGACTATTCCCTCATGTCCCGGGATCAGTTCTCCGGCATCCTGACCCTGGGCGGAACGATCCTCGGCACCGCCCGCACCCCCTTCCGCAACATGCGGGTCATCGGGGACGACAAAGTGGACAAGGTCGCCGCCATGAAGAAGACCTACAAGGATCTGAAGCTGGACTGCCTGGTGACGCTGGGCGGCAACGGCACCCACAAGACCGCCAACCTCCTCAGCGAAGAGGGCCTGAACGTCATCGGGCTGCCGAAGACCATCGACAATGACCTCTACGGCACCGACTTCACCTTCGGCTTCCACACCGCCATGGACATCGCCACCGACGTCATCGACCGCATCCACACCACCGCCGCCTCCCACGGCCGCACTATGGTCATCGAGATCATGGGCAACAAGGCGGGCTGGCTGACGCTGTACTCCGGCGTCGCGGGCGGCGCCGACGTGGTGCTCATCCCCGAGATCCCCTACAGCATCGAAAAGGTCGCCAAGGTGGTCGAGAAGCGCGCCAGGAACAACAAGGGCTTCACCATCATCGCCGTGGCCGAGGGCGCCATGAACAAGGAAGAAGCCAAGATGAAGAAGAAGGAGCGCGAGGCCAAGCGCGCCGCCGAACACTATTCCGCCTCCGCCGACGTGGCCAGGCAGCTGGTGAACCTGGTGGGCGTCGAAGCCCGCGCGGTGGTGCCGGGCCACATCCAGCGCGGCGGCAGCCCCTCCGCCTATGACCGCGTGCTTTCCACCCAGTTCGGCGTTCACGCGGCCGAGCTGATCCGCGACGGCCACTTCGGCGTGACGGTGGCGCTGAAGGGCAACACCATCACCCACAATAATCTCAAGGACATCGCCGGCGTTCCGAAGCTTGTGCCCGAGGATGACCAGATGGTCACCATCGCCAAGACCATGGGCATCTCCTTCGGCGACTGATCCTCACTGAAGCCATATGCTTCCCCGTCCGCGCGGGGAAGTTTTTTATGGCTGCTTCAGCCAGGCCTCCCAGACATCCGGCTGATAGCCCACCGTGACCTTGCTGCCGCAGCGGACGATGGGGGAGCGCAGCAGCCAGGGGTCCTCCAGCACCGCGGGGATGAGCAGGCTCTCCCGGTCGTAGTAGCAGGCGGGATGTTCCTTCACGCGCTTGTCCTCCCGGTCGATCAGGTTTTCGATGCCCACGGCGCGGACGAACAGCCGCAGCTCCCGCTCGCCCAGCCGGTGCTTTTTCAGGTCCATCAGCTGGACCGTCACCCGGCGCTCCTTGAAGAAGCGCTCGGCCTTCTGCTGGTCGAAATTCTTGCGGCTGACATAGATCTGGATCGCTGCCATATGATCACCTTTTGTATGTGCGTACGTCCCGGCCGGTGAGGAAAAACACATGGCACCGCGCCGGATCGAGCAGACGGGAGGCGATGCGCTCGGAATACTGCTTCTGCAGTTCCGCCTGCGAGAGGTTCGTGCTGATGACGGTGGCCTTCCCGTCCTCCTGCCGCTCGTTGATGAGGTTATAAAGGTAGACGACCGTGATGTTGTTCATCATGGGTTCGCTGCCGATGTCGTCGATCATGACCACATCCGCGTCCATCAGCTCGTCGAAGGCGTCGGATTCCATGGTCATGTGGCAGCGGCGGGCGATCTCCAGGAAACGGAAGGCGCTGATCATGGTGACCCGCAGCCCCCGCTCGATCATGGCCCGGGCCATGCACTTCATCAGATAGGTCTTGCCCAGACCGCTGGCGCCGGAGAGCAGTACGCAGGAATGCCTGTCGTCCGGCCAGGAGAGCGCCCAGTCCTTGCACTTACTGAAGGCCCGGTCCATGAGCCTGCGCTGGCTCACGCCGCCCGCGAGCGGCTCATCCGGGAACAGGTCCAGGTCAAAACGCTCAAAGCTGGCCTCGCCGCCTATTTCCGCAAGGGCCTCTGAGGACAGCAGACGGTTGCAGCGCTCCCGCAGGCAGTGGCACTCCTTGCGGTGCACCTCGCCCACATAGCCGGTATCGCGGCAGTCGGGACAGGTATAGATCGGCTCGAGCCAGTCCGCCGGCTTGCCGATCCCCGTCAGCAGCTCTCCGATGCGCCTGTTCTGTTCGGCCATCCGGGTCTCCGCGTCCGCGCCCGCCTGACCGCGCAGCATGTTCCGGATGCTGTCGTAGATGATCTGCTGCCGCCCGTCGAGCAGTTCGCCGATCTCGGGACAGGCCGCCACGGCTTCGCTGCGGCGCCGCGCCTGCAGGGCGGCGTTTTCCTCCCGGAGCCGCTGCAGTTCGCCCTGGGCCGTGCGCAGGATGTCACTCCGCATTCCGCTCATCCTCCAACATCTGCAGATACCAGGCGGGAAGCTCGCCCGGCTTGGTCTCTTCGTACTCGCGCTGCCCGTACTGCAGCTGCGCGATGGCCTTCTCGGCCTTCCGGTGCGCCTCAGCCGGGGCGACGGCGCTGTTCTCTCGGGCCCAGCGCTCGTGCTCCGCCGCTATCTCCGCCTCGCCCGTCAGCCCCTTGTCGTGAAAGGACTTCAGCAGGCTGTTGAGATAGGCCATGGGGGAGCGCTTTTCGTTCACGCCGGCAAAGGCTGCCACGTACAGGATCAGCGCGGGGGAGTAGCCCCAGTCCCTCGTCCAGGTGCGCACGGCGGCGCGGGATGTCTCGCCGGCGCGGACAAGGTCGGCCTCCCACAGCTTGTTCAGCCGCTGGATCAGGTCGTTCTCCCGGTTGAACGCGGCGATATAGTCCGGCACGCTCTCGGGGGCCAGTCCTTTCTCTTTCCAGCTCTCCAGCATGGCGGTCAGCACGTCCAGGCCTTTGCTGCGGCGGGTTGAAAGCTCCCTCGCCGCCAGCAGGACGGTCTCGTGGGGATACATCTCCGTCATCTGCCGATAGGCAGCCAGCGTTCCGGCATTGACGCCCACGCCCGAAAGCCCCAGCGCGCGGAGCATCTCCCGCACCCGGTCCTGTTCCTCCCGGTCCTCCTCCATGGTGGCGCCGGTCCCGGCCGTGCGCTCCCGGATGCCCCTCAGGATCGCGTCCAGATAGGCGAAGCTGGGGGTGCCTTTGGTGGTCTCGGCGCAGGCTTCCAGGATCTGCTCCCCCGTGAAACTCCACTCGTCCCGCCATTTCCGGTACAGGGCCAGTTCGTCGGCGGAGGGCAGGCGCCGCTGGCGGAACCGGCGCAGCACGGCCCTCGCTCCGCTGTCGATCTCCTCTTCGCGGCCCAGGATCTCCAGGGCGTCGGCGGCGTCGGCGGCCTTCCCGTCCACCAGCATCAGGGCCAGACGATTGGCTTCCTTGCCCAGAAAGCGGAAGTTGATGCCCTGGGTCCTGATGAGGTGCTTGATCAGGATCAGCACCACCTCGGGCGCCAGATGCAGTTCCTCCACCCATTCCCAGGCCTTGCGCTTTTCGCTGCCGTGAAGGTCCCGCTTGCCTCCGAAGGCGCTGTAGAGGCTCTCCATGAAATCGGCGTAGACACGGTCCTCGGCCCCGGCGCTGTCCTCACGTCCGACCTGCGACGGGTGCAGGAACCGGTACTGGGGCGGGTTCTCGGACACACGCACCACCAGGCCCGCGAATTCCCAGTGCCGGAATGCGTTCTCCACCTCGGCGGGTTCCATCTCCAGCGCCTTCGCCAGATCCGGCAGCGCAAAATCGGCCTTCGGATGCAGGGAACGCATCAGGCCGTAAAGGTAGACCTTCAGCTGCTCTCCGGTGGCGCCGGGCAGATGATCCGTGATGAAGAGGTTCGACAGCGGCGTGCTGTCAAAGGCCTCGTATCCGTCGTCAAAGGCAAACACAGTTTTCTCCTCCGTTTCGCGGGCATTATACCACAATGCGCGGGGGATGCAAAGAGTCTCACAGGGCAATTCCCCACAGCCGGTTCAGGCACACGCAGCGCACGGGCTTCCCGAGGATGCACGCCGGGAGATCGACGTTCCGCTCCGTGACCAGCACGAGCGTGCCGACCGCCTCACAGGCCGCGTACCTGGCCAGCTGCTCCAGAACGCGCTTCCTCTCCGTCCGTCCGCGCTTGATCTCGATCCCCACGCTCCCGCACAGAAAATCGATCCTGCACCGCGGCGCCAGCCGCACCTCGTGACAGTGGGGGAGACCGGCGTCCGTCAGGGCCGCGCTTACCAGTCCGTGCAGATCGTACTCGCCCCGCTGCAGCGGCGCCCGGATCGACCGCAGCGCGGCCAGGACAGTCTCACACGCATCCATGGGCAACCTCCTCCGTCCGTCAATGATCGGTCCGCCGGGTCCGTCGCGCCGCCGCTCCGTCCCACGGCCGCGGAAGGAAACGCCGCACCCGATGGCGGCGCCCGGCCGGCACAGCCCGATTCTACCACGCGATGAAAGGATGCGCAAGATTGCGAAAATTCATGGTTTGTTTTCAACTTGGCGGAACAAAACCGCCCGGTCCGTCGTATAATGTGATGGGTCTGAAATACCGATTCTGAATCCGGAGGTAATCCCATGAAGCAAATGAAGCATCTCACGATCGTTCTCCTGTCCCTGGCGCTGGTCTTCTCCATCGCGTGGGCTGAATCCGAAAGCCTGCTGCTGACGGTCTTTGACAGTCTGGCAGATCTGGCCTTCGCCACCACCAACGTGACCGTGGACGGCGAAGCGGTGTTCTCCTTCGACGGGGCGCGCTTCAAGACGGCCAAGCTGCACTATGTTCAGGACGAATACGATTCCCTCTATGATCTGGAGCTCCTCACGCCCCGCAAGTCCGGGGAGAAGAGCACCGGCTGGATCATCGTCGCCAACGGCGAGGATATCTATGTCATCGAGCGCTACACCCCCGGCGTGTACCGCACCGGCACGGATGACGCACAGAACACCCTCGTGCGCGGCACGGCCATGCTGGAGCCGCTGGTGACCCTCGGGCGCACCGTGGCCGCCGCAGCCGAGTCTCTGCTCCCGGCCGGGGCCGTCACCGAGACCGGCGCCGACGGCGCGCGGACCATCCGGCTGGCCTTCACGGAAGACAACGTGCCCGACATCCTCAACGCCGCGCTGAACGTTGCCGCTCAGTATCTGCTGCCCCGCTGGTATGACCGGATGTATTTTGACCGGGAATCGTCGGACCGCGGCGCCGCTCTGATGGAGGACTACATCTCCACTGCATCCGCCGTCGCGGACAACGCCCGCTCCTACACGCTGAAGATGATCGACGCGTCCGTCACGCTGGACGCGGACGGCCGCGCGACAGCCGTTTCGGGCACCGCGGTGTTTGCGGTCGAGTTCCTGAACGGCACGACGCACAGCCTGGAAGTCACCCTGCAGGCGGAGATCGGTCAGTACGGCACGAGCACGGTTGGCACCTTCGATCCCGCGGCCTACAACGTAGTCCTTCCCGCCGGCTATTACGGTGAGGACACGGACGCGATGGGCAGCGAATTCGGCATCGCCGAAGCAGACACCGCCGCCGTGGAAGCCGCGGAGGCGCGGGCCCGCGAACTGTGGCTGGAGCAGGGCATCACCGTCCCGGACAGCGTCGACACGACCGTCTATATCGAGGACGAGGGAGATACGGTCCAGTTCGACCTGACGGATACGCTTTCTCTGCACACCTTTCACGCGCCGGACGGCGAACTGATCCTGATGCAGCAGATCGGACCCTGGCTGAATCTGGACGAGGAAGACGTCACCGGCGTGGATGAGAGCGTGCTCCTCGAAGCCGAGACCCGGGCGATGAGCTTTCTCGCCGGGATGAACCCCAGCATGGCGGAGATCGTCGGATCCCTCCATGTCACGTCCATGATCCGCGACGGCGAACACCTGTATCTGCGCCTGGACGACGAGGACCTGAATGTGACGATCATCCTGCAGGTCGGCCCCGAATGGCAGGTCCTCTATTATTCCGTTGTCTCCAACGGCTGAGACGCACCCCCTTTTCAAACGGCGCATCATGTGATAGAATCAGCATAGTGAAGGAGAGGGGGGAAGGTGCCCATGGGTCTGCACCGCCGTATCCTGTGCCTGCTGACCGCGCTGGCCATGATCGGCCTGCCCTTTCCCTCTGCCTGTGCGGACGGCGCGATCCAGACGGTGCGCATCCTTCTGCAGTCCCTGGGGCTGACGGACCGCTGCGACCTCTATCTCGCGGGTCCCTATACCGCGGAATGCGAGGGCACCGAGGTGTACCTTCCCTACGGAACGCACGCCGTGGTCCAACTGCGGGAAGGCACCCTCTTCCTGCATGTGGACGGCATCGCGCTGCGCGCCGGAAGCCGGGTCATCCTGAAGCAGAACGCCTCCGGCTCATACGGCGGCGGGGTTCGCTTCATCGAGGGCGGCAGCCTGTATCCCGGCGATCTCTCGCTGACCGTGCGCGACGGCGCGATCCGGCCGGTGCTGACGATCCCGGTGGAGGATTACCTGCTGGGCGTCGTTCCCTACGAGATGGCCGACAGCTTCCCCCTCGAGGCGCTGAAGGCCCAGGCGGTCTGCGCCAGGACCTATGCCCTGAGCAAGCGCGGCGCGAACGGCGATCACGACATGACGGACACCACGAAGGACCAGGTGTTCCGCGGGATCAACACCGCGAACTCCCGCACGGCCGCGGCGATCTCGCAGACGGCCGGCATCGTGGCCATGTACAACGGCTCCTTTGCGGTCTGCTACTACTCCGCCTCCAACGGCGGCCGTACCGACCTTCCGCAGAACGTCTGGGGCGGCAGCGGTTCTCCGGGATGCTACAGCATCAAGGACGATCCCTACGATCTGGCCAATCCGGAGAGCCCGGTCAAGCGCGTGCGCCTGCGCCAGGACGGCACCACCCTGCCCGCTGCGCTGCTCTCCCTGCTGACCTCGCAGATGAGCGGCGAGATGGGGCGGCGGGGCTTCCTCACGGGGGAGGGCCACCTGCGCGTCGACATGCTGACGTCGGTCGCGCTCTCCGGTGGGAACCAGCGCTTTCCGGCCACGGCCGTCAGTTTCACTTTCTGGTGGTCCGGGCACAAGGCGGACGACCCGGGCCTCTTCGTTCCGGCTCCCGAGACCGCCACCGTGACCCTTTCCCTGCAGCCCGACGCGGTGCGGGCCCTGGGGCTTTCCATCGCGGGTCTTGGCAACGAGATCATCTCCGTCGTCCCCGAGGAGGGCGGCTGGGTGATCGAGAGCCGCCGCTACGGCCACGGCGTCGGCATGAGCCAGCGTGGCGCACAGTACCTGGCGGATCAGCGCGGCGCCACCTTCGATCAGATCCTGAACTTCTATTTCCCCGGCATCCAGCTGATGGTGGGCGGCACGCAGCGCGCGGCGCTTCCCACGGCCCGGGCGGCCCTCGCGGAGACGCCGGCCCCGGCCGCCACCGCCACCCCGCGCCCCACCATGATGCCCGTCACATCCACGGTGCCGCCGGGAGGCTGGATGGCTTCGGTGGAGGGCATTGCCGAGGATTCCACCGTCAATCTGCGGGCTGAACCCAACAGCGCGGCCGCGATCCTCATGCGGCTGTACCCCCACCAGCGGCTGATCGTGCTGGAAGTGTGCGACGATCCGCTGTGGGCCCATGTCAGGACGGACAGCATGGAGGGATACGTCATGGTCTCCTTCCTTGCTCCTGTGCAATAAAGTAACCGACCCGAAAAGGAGGAACGACTCATGAAACACGTTTCCCTGCGCAGGCTGGCAGCGCTCCTGCTGGCCCTGACCCTGCTCATCGGCTGCGCGTCGGCCGAGTCCGCCTTCTGGAACAATGTGGGCCAGAAGATCAGCGGCACCGACCTGAACGAAAAACAGATCGTGCTCACTGCCTTCAACATTTCCCAGGGGCAGGACCTGACAGCCTCCCTTCAGCAGAAGGACGGTCTCGTCAGCCTTGTGATCGCTTCCGGCGAACAGGAAGTCGCCGTGCTGCAGACCGACGGCCAGACCATCTGGCTCGCCGTCAACGGTGAGGTTTACGCCCTGCCGGTAAGCGAACTGCAGCGGTTCCTCGCCGATCTGCAGCTGCTGAATCCCCTTTACCTGCTGTCCACGCAGGGCGCCAGTGAGGACCTGAGCCAGATCCTCACCCTGCTGGCGCAGAACGTGCTGCTTCCCGGTATCGCGATGACCGCGGGCGAGAACGGCGCCATGGTCATCACCGTGAACCTCACCGGGCGGCAGATCCTGGACGGTCTGGCCCTCACGATGGAGACCATCGCGGACCAGGCGGACTTCTCCAAGCTGGACGCCGAGTGCGTCCGCGTCTGGAGCATGTGGTATGCCGCCTATGTGGAGACCGCCAATGTGCAGAACGCCCCCGCCACCCTGGAGGAATTCCACGCCTACGCCGTCGAGGAGATCCGCAAGGCCGCCGCGCAGCTGCGTGAGACCCAGCTGGACCTGACCATCGAGGGTGAGATCACGATCGAGCGGTCGGCCACCCCGAACGGCGCCTGTGCCCTGACGGTGACCTACAACGGCCAGCCCGTCCACTTCGACGGGACCCTGCGCTCCGACCGGAGTTCCGGCGAGGTCGCCCTCACGGTGTACAACGATCAGCAGCAGTTCCTGCATGCCGGGATCACCTGGTATCAGCCGAGCTACGACACGACCCTGATCGACGCCACGATCGTGGCCGGCAACACCGAGATCACACTGGCCGGCACCATCGGCAGAAAAACCGGCGGCTTTGATGTCGACGTTTCCGACAGCAGCGGCGCAATTCCGGCAACCCATATGTTCTTGCGCTATGCCGAGACCGATGACGGACTGATCATCGACTGCAATCTCGGCGCGCTGTTTACGCTGAACCTGTTCGTCGCCCGCGGCCGCGTCCGCGCGGACGCCGTCCTCATGCTCAGCGGCAAGTATCACCAGGTCTCCTTCACCCTCCGCGAGGACGCCCGTGGGCGGCATCCCTGGAAGTTCAGCTACCGGGATCCGATGAACACCTATGCTCCCGCCACCACCCTCGAGTGGGACGGCGAGATCCTGACGGTGAAGAGCAACGGACAGACCATCGCCTTCTCCGGACGTGAGATCTCCGACACCCAGTACGCGATCGACGAGAAACTCCTTGACAGCGACGGCAGCGTCACCGATCAGGTCAGCTTCGTCTTCACCCTGACCGATCAGGAGGACGGCAACTGGAACCTGACCCTTGACTTCGTTCACGGCGATACCTCCACAAAGGCGGCTGAACTGGCCGTCACCGAACAGACCGAAGTGGAGCCTCTTTCCGAAAAGGTGACCGTGGAGCTGGATGAAGAGGCTCTCGTGAAGCTCTGCATGCAGCTGATCTACAGCCTCAGCGGCCGTTCCAATGTTTACGCATACTGACCTTCCGTTTCTTCCGGCCCGGGGGCAGGCAGCGCCTGCTCCCGGGCTTCGGGATTCTGCATGAGGGGGAGACCTTCCGATGAAAAAGCTGCTCTGTCTGCTCGCGAGCCTTGTCATGATCACGGCTGCAGCTGCCGGCCTGGCGGAAAGCCTGGCGCTCCGCACCTTTGTCGGCGGCGCTCTGGATCGCATCGCTTCCTTTGACCCCCAGCGCCAGGCCCTGGTGGTGACGGTGCCTTCCCGCTCCGGTCAGACAGTCGTCACCTACCAGATCGCGGGGGACCTGAGCCAGTTCCGTCTCGTGGAGACCGCAGGAACCGGAACGCAGACGGCGGATCTGCAGTTCAACGGCGAGGCCGTCTGGGCCGCGTCCGACGCGGCGTCCGGAAGCGTTTCCTATGTGCTCTACTACAGCGACCTGAAGGACATCCTGACCAGCGCCATCGGATTGCTGGGCGGGGTGAGCGGCCTCGGGACGACTCTCGACACCCTCGGGAGCCTGGATTACGGCTCCCTGACGGAGGCCGTGATCAGTCTGTGCCGGATTGTGACCAGAGCCGGCCTGACCATCGAAAAGTCGGGCGAGAATACGGTACTGCGCTTCCGCCTGGACAGGAAGACCGTGCTGACCGCAGTTGACAGCTGGCTGACCGAGGCCGAAAGCAAACCGGAATGGCTGCGGGCCGCGGCGTCCGCCATGGTCGTCGTCACGGATATCCTGAAAGCCGCGGGCTCGAACGGCGCCGACACGCAGCAGCTGGCGGCCGTCGCGGGACAGCTTTCCACGGACGAAGGCCTGAAGGACGCCATCGCCCGTGCGCATCAGGAGATCGATCAGCAGCTCGTCGGCATAGGCAGCGGCGAGGCCGGGAACACCCTGATCGTTGACGCCGCCCTGACCGTCGACAGCCGCGGAGACTTTGTGTCCCTCAGGATCGACATCGCCGAGGGCACCTTCCTGGACGCGCGTTACGAGGGCGAGTCCCTGGTCATCGTGCTGGGCACGGACGGCAGGGAGCGCGTCGTGGTCACCGCCGTCGACGCATCCTGCATCACGATCGAGTACTACCGGGGAACGGGAAGTCCCGCCTGGCGCGGATATGCGAAGCAGGAAGCCGGCGCCGACGGATGGACCCTGTCCGTTTGGACGGGCGAATACAGCGCAGACGGGACCGGCTCCGCCACGCCGGTCTTCACCGCATCCGTCCGGGAACAGACCGCGATCCCGGCCATCTCCGAAGCTTCTCCCACACGCATCACCTGGAACTGGCTGATGAGCAACATCGGCACCCTCATGACCGTTATGCGCTGACAGACGACCCTCCCGAAGCCGGCTTGTCCGGCTTTTTTGCTTGCCATGCGGCACCCGTTGTGTTATAGTGTCTGCGGTGTGAGACCCGGCTTTCATCTGACTTGCATCCATTGCGCGCGGACCGGAGGTCAGGGGTCGATCGCACAGCGCGTGCCGTGCTCCCCTGCGCATGACGGACAGGGAGCGGGTACGAAACGCACGGAAACGGATGGGATACAGCATGTCAGAGATCCTTCACGGCAACCTGAACGGTCTGCGGGACGCGGTCCTGGACGAACTGCGTTCGCTGACCGACTGGGAACTGGGACCCGACGATTTTCTCCCGCGGCCCCTGATGCAGAAGCTGGCCGCGCTCTCCAACAGCTTCAACCGGGAGATCGCCGTATACATCACCCGCGACGGCGCCGTCGCGGATGTGGCGGTGGGCACGGACAGCGACGTGGAACTGCGGGATTTTTCCCTGCGCCGCAATCGCAGACGCCTGAGCCGGGTGCGCTGCGTCCACACGCATCCCAACGGTGACGGACATCTGAGCGACGTGGATCTGAGCGCGCTGAAGTCCTTCCGGTATGACGCGATGGTGGCGGTGGGCTGCCGGGGCGGCGAGCCGACGAGCGTGCAGGCAGCCTTCCTCGGCGCGGAAGAGAGCATCATCATGGAGCGCCCGTACCCCTGGTACAAGCTCCCGGAGACCGCGTGGCTGGCCCAGATCGCGGAGAGCGACGCCGTCATCGGCCGGGAACAGGCCGCCGACACGGAAAACGAGCGTGAGCGCGCCGTCCTCATGGGCATCGAGAGCGAGGAGAGCCTGCAGGAGCTGGCCCTGCTGGCGGAGACCGCGGGAGCGCAGGTCGTCGGAAGCTTTCTGCAGAAACGGACCAAGCCCGACAACGCGCTGTTCATCGGCAAGGGCCGGGCGGACGAGCTGTCCCGGGAATGCCAGGCGCTCGAAGCGGACGTGTGCATCTTCGATGAGGAGCTGAGCGGTATCCAGGCCCGCAACCTGGAGGAGATGCTGCGGGTGAAGGTCATCGACCGCACCATGCTGATCCTCGACATCTTCGCCCGGCGCGCCGCCAGCGCGGAGGGCAAGCTGCAGGTGGAGCTTGCGCAGCTGCAGTACCGTTCTGCCCGGCTCATCGGCGCGTCCGGCGCCCTCTCGAGGCTGGCGGGCGGCATCGGTACGAGAGGCCCCGGCGAGAGCAAGCTGGAGATCGACCGCCGCCGCATCCGCGAGCGCATCAGCGACCTGCGGCACCGTCTGGAGGAGGTGGACCGTCAGCGCGGCGTCCGCAACCGCAGCCGGGAGCGCTCCGGCATCCCTGTCGTGGCCCTGGTGGGCTACACGAACGCGGGGAAGTCTACCCTGCTGAACGCCATGACCGGCTCCTCCGTCTATGTGGAGGATCAGCTCTTCGCCACCCTGGACACGGTCAGCCGCCGGACGGAGACCGCGGAGCACACGCCCTACCTGCTGACCGACACGGTGGGCTTTATCCGCAAGCTGCCCCACGCCCTTGTCAGCGCCTTCCGCTCCACCCTGCAGGAGGCCGCGGACGCGGACGTGCTGGTGATCGTATCCGACGGGGCCTCGAAGGAGTGGCTGAACCAGCACGACACGGTGGAGCAGGTGCTCACGGAACTCGGCGCGGGGGACCAACCCCGGATCGAGTGCATCAACAAGGCCGATCTGGGGCTGGCGGAGCCCGCGCTCCCCAACGCCATCCTCATCAGCGCCCGCAGCGGCGATGGGCTGGATGACCTGAAGCGGGCCATCGCCGACGCCCTGCAGAAGACCACGGTCACCGCCACGGTGTTCATGCCTTTCGCCAAGGGCGGGATCCTCCAGCAGATCCGCGGCATGGGCCGGGTGCTGGACGAGACCTACACGGACGAGGGCACCCGCCTGACGCTGGTGCTGCCCGCGGCCGACCGGGACCGCATCGCAGCCAGATACGGCAGCGAGGTGTTTGTGGACTGATCGCATGAGGCGGACGGGGAACGAACCATGAAACGCGGTATTGCGCTGACTCTTATCCTGATTCTCTGTGCCGCTGCGCTGTGCGCCTGCGGAAGGCAGGTCGACGACGGCACAGCGGTCATCACCGTAAACGGAGATCCCATCACGAAGGGGGAGATCGACGAGGGCGTCCGCCGCTCCCTCCGCTGGCTACAGACGTACCGCTCGGTGACGGCCCCGGGGGAGCCCTTTGACGCGGACGATCCTGCGATCGTATCGGCCGTTCGCGAGAACGTGATGCAGGACCTGGTGCGGGAACGGGTCATCGCGCAAAAGATGAAGGAATACGGCGTCCCCCCGCTGACGGACGCGGAGCGCGAGGCTGCCCTTTCGCCGCTGATGCAATACGCGATCCCGCTCGGCTACGACCCGGAGGATCCGGCATCCGAGGACAGCATACTGGCCCTCGTCTGTGCCGAGACGGAATTCGGCGCTCCGGATGAAACCGCCGCCATTGCGGACGCCGCCGACGCGAAGCTTATGCCCGTCGTTACCGAGGGCCTGGTGACCGTGACGGAAGAAGACGTGACGGCCGGGTATAACGCGTGGGTCCGGGAGGATCAGGATACCTTCACGGATCCGGCGCTCCTGGCAGACGCGCTGAACGCCGGGGAAACGGTCCTCTGCTATCCCGTCCGCGTCCACCGGGTGAACGTGATCTTCGTCCCCTTCATGTCGGAGGATCAGTCCCTCCTGTCCGAGTGCGGAAGTGAGATCGAGGAGCTCTCTTTTGAGGTCCTTCAGGCAGATGAAGGCGGATCGGAGGGCTCCCCCCCGTCGGACGACCGGCAGGCGGAGGCCAAACGCGCCCGGCTCGCGGCCTTGCAGTCCCGCCGGGAGCGCCTGCTGGCCGACGCGTACGCCGCCATCCGCGCCGAGGCTGTGCAGGCGGCATCCGACGCCGCAGGCGGAACGGACTGGGCGACGGTCGCGGCGACCCATGGAGGCGATCCCTGGTTCCTGGAGGGCTGGTCGGCCGGAAAAGAATACGCCATGGTCGAAGGCTGTGAAGCCCCGGGGATGGGCGCAACCGTGTCGGACGCCGCCATGTCCCTGACAGAGATCGGGGAGATCAGCGGCCCCGTTCCCGGCGAATACGGCTATTTCATCCTGCGGCTGAGCGGCGTCGACGAGCCGGGCCCCGTGCCTTATGAGACCGCCCGCGGCCCCGTATACGCCGCGCTGTATTCCGAACGGCAGCGGGAGATCTATGACGCCATGGTGGACCGCTGGATCCTCGAAGCCGACATCGTCATGGACGATCACGTGTATGACTGATCCCGAATTTCGGCATGAGCGCCGCATCCGCGGCGCCGTGCGTGACCGCCCCGGACGGGCATTTGCCCGCAGGGCGGTCTTTTTCGATCGCATCTGTTCGGCGATGCCGTGGACGCGATCGCTGCGATACAGGAAAAAGCCACCCCGAAGGATGGCTTTGAAGGCGTGTTCCGTTTGCGGGGACCGATCAGTTCAGGTCCCGGCAGGCCTGCATGGCGGCGGTGGCCCCGTCGGCGATGGCGGTGGCCAGCTGGCGGATCCCTTTGCGGCGGCAGTCGCCCGCCACATAGAGACCGGGCGTGCGCGTGAGACAGCGCTCGTCCGCGTCGAAGTAGCCCGCAGCGTCCAGATCCGCACAGTCCGCGAAGGGTTCGTTGTGCGGCACAAGACCGATGGCCACGAACAGGCCGTCGCAGGTGACGCTCTTCGCTCCGTCGCGCGTGTCGACCGAGACGCCGGTCAGCGCGCCGTTTTCCTGCAGCAGGGCGGTGACCCGCACGCCGGTAATTACCCGTACGTTGGCGCGCTTTGCCAGCACGTCCTGCAGCTTCTGCTCGCCGGTGAGGAAGTCCATATCCTGCAGGATGGTCACCGACCGGCAGATATCGCTGAGCAGCACGGCTTCCTGCAGGGCGGAGTTCCCGCCGCCCACCACGCACACGTCCTTGCCCGAGTAGAAGTCGCCGTCGCAGATGGCGCAGTAGGAGACGCCCTCGCCGGTCAGCTCGGCCTCGCCCGGCAGACCCAGCAGCCGATGGGCGGCTCCGGTGGCCAGGATGACCGCGCGCCCGCGATGCTCCGTTCCCTCCTCGGTGCGGACCGTGAAGCCGTCCTCGTCTTTTGCAACGGAGGTGACGTTCTCCAGTTCGATGTCCGCGCCCTGGGTGAGGATCTGATCCAGCAGGCGCTCCGCGAATTCGTTGCCGCTCATCTGCAGGGTGCCCGGATAATTCTCCACCTTGGGGGAGTGGGTGATCTGCCCGCCGAAACCGGACTTCTCGATCACCAGCGCGGATCTCCCGTTGCGCAGGCAGTACAGGGCCGCGGTCATGCCCGCCGGTCCGCCGCCCACGACGATGATATCGTGCATGTTCCCGCCTCCGTCACTGGCGCTGCATCAGCCAGCCCTTGATGTCGGACACGCCGCGGTATTTGGTGAAGGAGCCGCCCTCGCCGCGCAGCACCAGGGTGGGCGCCTGACGGATGTCGAACTGCTGCACCAGGTCCCGCGCCTCGTTGGCGTTCACCGTCTCGTAAACCACGCCGGCCCGGTCCAGGAGCGCCTGGGCCGTCTTGCAGTTGGGGCAGGTGGGCGTCTTGAAGAGCAGCACATTGCCGGCGGGCGTTGTCACGGCCGGGGTCTCGTCCGGCAGGATCACAGGCTCCACAGGCGCGCAGCAGCCGGGCTCCCGGGCGGCTTCCATCGCGGCGTCCGTGAAGCCGGGCCGTTCGGCCGGGGCTTGCGCCTGCGTCTTCGGGCCGGAATGGGTCAGCACGGAATGGCCGATGTTGTAGACCCTGCGGTCCTTGAATTCCTGCACCTTGCCGTCGTTCCAGTTCTGCACCGGGCGATAGTAGCCGGTGATGCGGCTGTAGACCTCGGTCTTCTGGCCGCAGTGGGGGCAGGTGTACTGCTCGCCCACCAGATAGCCGTGATCCTTGCAGACGGAGTAGGTGGGACTCATGGTGTAGTAGGGCAGCTTGTAGTTCTCGGCGATCTTCCGCACGAGGTTGGCCGCGGCCTTCCAGTCGGGCAGCTTCTCGCCGAGGAAGGCGTGGAAGACGGTGCCGGAGGTGTAGAGGGTCTGCAGCTCGTCCTGGATATCCAGGGCGGAGAACACGTCCTCGGTATAGCCCACGGGCAGGTGGGAGGAGTTGGTGTAGTAGGGAGTGCCGTTCATGTTGGCGGTGATGATGTCCGGATACAGCTCCTTGTCATGCTTTGCGAAGCGGTAGGTGGTGGACTCGGCGGGGGTGGCCTCCAGGTTGTACAGGTCGCCGTATTCCGCCTGATAGTCGCGCAGCCGCTCGCGCATGTGGTTCAGCACTTCCTGGGTGAAGCGCTGGGTCTCCGGATGGGTCAGGTCCTTGCGGAGCCACCTGGCGTTCAGGCCCACCTCGTTCATGCCGATCAGGCCGATGGTGGAGAAGTGGTTGGAGAAGGTGCCCAGATACCGCTTCGTGTAGGGATACAGGCCGTTCTCCAGCAGCTTGGTGATGACGGTGCGCTTGGTCTTCAGGCTGCGGGCCGCGATGTCCATCAGCTTGTCCAGCTGGCGGTAGAAATCGGCCTCGTCCTGCGCCAGGTAGGCGATGCGGGGCATGTTGATGGTGACCACGCCGATGGAACCGGTGGACTCGCCGGAGCCGAAGAACCCGCCGCTCTTCTTGCGCAGCTCGCGCAGGTCAAGGCGCAGGCGGCAGCACATGGACCGCACGTCGCTGGGCTCCATGTCGGAGTTGATATAGTTGGAGAAGTAGGGCGTGCCGTACTTGGCGGTCATCTCGAAGAGGAGCTTGTTGTTCTCCGTCTCGGACCAGTCGAAGTCGCGGGTGATGGAATAGGTGGGGATGGGATACTGGAAGCCGCGGCCGTTGGCGTCGCCCTCGATCATGATCTCGATGAAGGCCTTGTTGACCATGTCCATCTCGCGCTGGCAGTCGCCATAGGTGAAATCCATCTCCCTGCCGCCCACGATGGCGGGGAGATTCTTCATGTCGTTGGGCACCACCCAGTCCAGCGTCACGTTGGAGAAGGGCGCCTGGGTGCCCCAGCGGCTGGGGGTGTTCACGCCATAGATGAAGGACTGGACGCACTGCTTGACTTCTTTCTGCGAGAGGTCGTCCACCTTCACGAAGGGCGCGAGATAGGTGTCGAAGGAGGAGAAGGCCTGCGCGCCGGCCCACTCGTTCTGCATGATGCCCAGGAAGTTGACCATCTGGTTGCAGAGGGTGGACAGGTGGCCGGCGGGGGAAGAGGTGATCTTGCCGGGAACGCCGCCCAGGCCCTCCTGGATCAGCTGCTTCAGGCTCCACCCCGCGCAGTAGCCGGTCAGCATGGACAGGTCGTGCAGATGGATGGCCGCGCTGCGGTGCGCCTGGGCCACCTCGTCGTCATAGACCTCGCTCAGCCAGTAGTTGGCGGTGATGGCGCCGGAGTTGGACAGGATCAGGCCGCCCACCGAATAGGTGACCGTGGAGTTCTCCTTCACGCGCCAGTTGTTGATCTGCAGATAGTTGTCCACCAGGTCCTTGTAGTTGACCAGGGTGGAGTTGATGTTGCGGACCTTCTCCCGCTGGCGGCGGTAGAGGATGTAGGCCTTCGCCACGTCCGCGTAGCCGGATTCGGACAGGACCTTTTCCACGCTGTCCTGGATGTCCTCCACGGTGATGCGGTCGTCCTGGATCTTGCTCTCGAAATCCGCCGTCACGTGCAGGGCGATGAGCTCGATCACGCTGGGGTGGAACTGCTTGTTGCAGCCGTTGAAGGCTTTGGTGATGGCCGCCGTGATCTTGCCGATGGAAAAGTCGACGAGCTTACCGTCGCGCTTCACAACCTGGTACATGAAAAATCCCCTTTCGCGGATGAAAGTCTTCTCACATCAGGGCCTGCCCGGACCGGGGTACCCTGTTGGCTTTGACAGACTAACACAACGGAAGGGGTTTGTCAATATCTTGTGGTCAAAATCCGAAAAAGAACAAAATCCATCAAGATATTGTATAGGGCTTGTTGAGCCATACAGGGCTTTCGCATGGAAAACAGCCTATGCCATGCCCCTGATGAATGTTTGCGGTACATAACCCCGCATGATCTCTGCATAGGTATGCATGGCTTCCTCAGACGGCGCGCTCAGCCCGCCGAAGGGGACCGAGTCCCGGTCCGTGAAGGGCTGCAGGAAATAGCGCTTGGCGCCCCGGATCCACTCCCCGATGCGATGAAAATCGTCCGCGCCGTGGAGCTCGTCCACCACCGTGGTGCGGAACTCATGATCCGTGTCTCCCGTCATGAGCATCCGCACGCTTTCGCGGACGGGGGCGAGGTCGAGGGTCTGCAGACCTGCGGTCATGGCGTACTTCTCCGGGCTGTTCTTGATGTCCATGGCCACGTAGTCCGCCAGTCCCTCCAACAGGATGGACGCGAGCATGTCAGGATGCATGCCGTTGGTGTCCAGCTTCACGCCGAAGCCCATGCCGCGGATGCGCCGCATGAGATCGGGCAGATCCCGGTGCAGGCAGGGCTCCCCGCCGGTGATGGCCACACCGTCCAGCAGGCCGCGGCGCTTTTCAAGGAAGGCAAAGAATTCTTCGTCGTCCATCACAGGCTGCGCGCTTCCGTCCGCCAGCTCGAAGTTGTGGCAGAAGGGGCAGCGGAGATCGCAGCCCCCGAGAAAGACCGTACAGGCAACGTGCCCGGGGAAATCGAGGAGGGTCATCTTCTGCAGTCCGTGGAGTTTCATGGCATCGTCTCCTGTTCCGCTGCGTCCGCGAGCGTTTTTTCCATATAGCCGCTGGTGAAGGGCAGGTGATCGAATTTGTGCGCGCCGACAAAGGTGAAACCGAGGCTTTCGTACCACGCCCTCAGCGCATCGTTTTCGTTCACAAAGCCGAGGGTCATCTTCCGGCAGCCGCGGGCGTACGCGCGGATCAGGGCCTCGCGCACGAGCAGCCGGCCCAGCCTGCGGTGCCTGTACGCCGGGAGAACGGCCAGGTGATCCAGCTCGCAGGCCCCGTCCTCCGCGAAGGCGAGGATACAGCATCCGACCGGTGCGCCCGTGCGTGCGTCGAAGCAGCCGATCCCTTCGCGCCGCGGGTCGGAAAGCTCCCGCCGCATGCGCGCATCCGTCATGGAAAAGGCCGTGAAACGCGGCGCGTTCGCCTCCGTGAAGCCGAACGCGTCCGCGACGGTGCGGAAGGCTGTGCGGATGACCGACGCGCATTCCGGTGCTTCCTCTTCACGGAGCGCGCGGAATTCCCAGGTTTTTCCGAGCTCCAGGATCTCCCGGCATGGATGGACAGGCTCGCCCCGTGCGATCCTCTTCTCCACGTTCCTGCGGATCTCTGCACAGCGGCGCTCCGTCGCCCCGATGTCCGCGCACAGGTCCCCGACGATCGCGTCGCATTCGCGCAGAGCGCGGCTGTACTGTGCTTCGCTGATGCCTCCGTCCGCGAGGGCAAGGTCCAGCTCATCCCGATCGTCGATGCGGACGTCTCCGGCCGTGGTGAAGATCACGTCGAGGTACGCGTCCGCAAACACCGCGACGCCGTGCTCGTCCGCCTCCATGTGGTCGATCACGTCGACATACCAGACGGAGGGGCGCGGCACGCCGGGCGCAGCCGGGTCTCCCGCATGGGAGGGGGCGTAGATGGCGGTGACGACCCGGTCCTTTCCGTCTGGCACGAGTTCGAGCCAGGTCACGCCGCTGCCGGTCACCTGAACGCGGCCGGCCTTCGGGAGCTCCCAGAAGAACGGTTCTCCGTCCGTCAGGCGGATCAGACAGGCCAGACCGTGAAAGCACGCTTCGTCGATGCGCATCTGGTAGTAGGGATAGTACGAAAAGCCCCACAGATCACGGTTCAGGCGTTTGTGTTTCATTCGGATCCCTTCTCCTCAGACGGCGGCCAGGATGTGCAGATTGCGGATCTCCCCGTCTTCGATGCCGTCGTTCACCGAGTACGCGTGCTTTTCCAGATCACCGCAGACCGCCCGGGTCAGATCCTGCCTCTGCAGCTCGTCGATGAGATCCGACGCCATTCCCTCCATGACGTTCTGCTTCTCCTCCGCCATCTCTTCGCCGTTGTCGGTGGTGATCAGGTACTCGATCAGCTCCGCGTGGAGGGAAAGCAGGGGAAGCTCCCGCATGGCGCGGAAGGCCCACTTGTAGAAGGGCATATAGCGGCCGTTCAGCAGAAAGACCGCGTGCATGGCGTTTTGCGCGAATTCGTGGACCGCCAGCTGGGCGGCGCCTGTCTCTCCGTGCTTCAGGCAGCGCGCATAGTTGTACTGGCCCGACTGCCCCATGAGCAGCAGGCAGGCCGCCAGTTTCTTCCGGCGGACGTCCTCCGGATACCGGGCGAGGGCCCCCCGGATGGCCGTGACCTCGCCGCACCCGTCGAAGAAGACGGCGCCGTTCACGGCCTCGGCCAGCGCGTGCTCCGGGGTGGCCAGCCACTGGGCGGGCGTCATGTGTCCGTCGGCTGTCCCGGCGTGCGATGTGAAGAACTCTTTCGTCCGCACGACCCCGCGGCGCGGCCCGCCCACGGGCTGCATCATTCCCCGGGTCAGCCCGCCGAATTCCTTCGGCAGTCCGGCGTAGGCCCGCTCCAGCAGGAAGGCCTGCCGCCGGCTGACCTGATCCTCGCCCGGGAGGAACAGGAGAAACCCGGGATCGAAGTCGTGATCCCGGGAGATCCCGTCGTCATAGCCGAAGCACTCCGACCCGCTGCCGCACAGCCCGGCGGCCAGCAGAGGCAGCACATCCGGGAACCGCTCCCGCAGCATGGGCAGCCCGCAGGCCTCGAAGTATGCCCTGGCCAGTTCAAGTCCTTTCATAGATGGCTTCCGCTCTCTCCTTCAGTTCCTGCGCGAAGGCAAACCAGCCGTAGTACGCAAAGGTCGGTGCGCAGTGCTCGCAGACATAGGCGTAGTAGCCGTTTCGGGGCAGGGTCGGGGTGTCCAGCAGACGCTCCGCCGCTTCCAGCAGTTCGTTGATCCTGCCCTCCGCCGCTTCGGCCCCCATCTGCGCCTCCGCCGTGTCGGCCATGTTCAGGCAGGTGATGGCCCGCTCCGCCTCTCCGTATTCCACGTTCTCCATGTGCCGAAGGGCCGCCTCGTACCGGCTCATAGCCTCTTCGTATCTGCCGAGGGCGGTCAGGGTCAGGCCCAGGTTGTTGCAAAGCCCGCCCAGCAGGGAGGGCGTCGCCGCCGGAGAGTCTTCCAGGATGGACGCCGCCTGCCGGAACAGCGTCAGCGCCTCCTCGTTCTCGCCGAAGGAGTTATATGCCGTCCCGATGTTGATGAAGGTGGTGGCCGCGCTGAGGGTGCCTTCCAGGCCGGTGCGCCGCAGCAGCCGCAGGGCGTCGTCCGCGCTCTCATGGGCCTTCTCCCGCTCACCGGTCTTGCGGTAATGGCCGACCAGCTCGTTCCGGATCATCAGCCGGCCGCGCAGGTCGCGCCCGGCGCGGGCTTCCTCGAGCCAGTAGGTCAGCGTGCGTTCGACGGCGGGGTAATCGCGGCGCGCCATCAGCTCGTCGACCTTCTGCGAGATCCGCTGCTGGGGAACGGGGCGATAGACCTCCGCGCCGATCTCCTCCGGGGTCACGACGTTGTCCTGTGCCATGGTGTCTGCCTCCTTCCGGCATCACGCCCGCGGGATCCGAAAAACAGGGATCCCCGGGAGAGGCCCCGGGGATCGCTCGGATCAGTCGTCCATGACCGGGCGGCAGGTCTGCAGCAGCTCGATGATGGGCAGGTGCTGCGGGCAGGCGCTCTCGCACTGTCCGCACTGGATGCACTGGCTGGCGCGGCCGCGGTCCTGGGTGACGATGTTGTATTCGCGCACCGTCCGGAAATGCGGACTGCCCTTGCGCCGGTTGTACACCGCGAAGATCTCCGGGATCGGGATGCTCATCGGGCAGCCCTCGGTGCAGTAGTGGCAGGCGGTGCAGGGGATGCTCTTGTCCTGGTTCAGGGCCTCCTGGGCCTGGGCGATGACCTTCATCTCGTCGTCCGTCAGGGGCTTGAAGTCCTTCATATAGCTGAGGTTGTCCTCCATCTGGGCCAGGGTGGACATGCCGGAGAGAGCCGTGATGATGTAGTCCTGGCTGGCCACGAAGCGCACCGCCCAGCTGGCGTAGGAGAGACCGTTGTCGGCTTTGTCGAAGACCGCCTTGACCTCGGGGATCGGATCGGCCAGCACGCCGCCCTTGATGGTCTCCATGACCGTGACGGGCTTGTTGTGGGCCTTGCAGATCTCCAGGCAGCGGCGGGAGTTGACGCCCGGGTTCTCCCAGTCGGCGTAGTTGATCTGCAGCTGGACGAAATCCACTTCGGGATGGGCGTTGAGCAGCTGCTCGAGCAGCTCCGGATCCGCATGGAAGGAGAAGCCCCAGTGCCTGACCAGACCCTTGGCCTTCAGATCCCGCACGAAGTCCCAGATATGGTACTCGTCATACTTCTCATAGTTGTTGCGCTGCAGGGCGTGGAGCAGGTAGTAGTCGAAATAGCCCGCGCCGGTGCGCTCCAGGCTGGTCCAGAACTGCTGCTTCGCGCTGGCCTCGTCGGTGCACTGCAGCCAGGCGCAGAGCTTGGTGCACAGGGTGAATCTGTCGCGGGGATAGCGGTCCACCAGGGCCTTCCGCGCCGCCTCCTCGGAGGCGCCGTTGTCATACACATAGGCCGTGTCGAAATAGGTGCCGCCGGCTTCGATGAATTTGTCCACCATGGCGCTGATCTGGGGGATGTCCATGCTGCCGTCCGCCAGCTTGGGCAGGCGCATCAGGCCGAAGCCGAGTTTGAATACGTCTTTTCCGGGATAATCCGACATACCGATCCCTCCTTGAGTTGCTGGTCCATGTCAGGCGACCGTCTCTCCGACGGCCTGTTTCGCGAGGATCCATGCGCCCATCACGCCGCTGTTGACGCCCAACCCCGGCGGAACGATGATCTCGTCCAGCCCGGACCTGACCTGCGGGATGTCCAGATAGCCGCCCAGGAGCCGCACCGTCCTCTCCCGGATCATGGGGATCAGGAAGTCCTGCTGCATGACGCCGCCGCCCAGGATGATCTTCTCCGGCGAGAAGGACATCAGGGCGTTGTGGCACATCTGCGCCAGATAGTCCGCTTCGATCTCCCACGCGGCATGATCCTGCGGGATCTGATGCCCCGGCATCTGCCACCGCATCTGAAGCGACGGTCCGGCCGCCAGCCCTTCCAGACATCCCTCGTGATACGGACACACGCCCCGGGGCAGGGGATCGTGCCGGTGCGGCTTGAGCAGCTGGTGGCCCAGCTCCGGGTGGGTCAGGCCGTGCACCGGCTTTCCGCCGATGATGAGCCCGCCGCCGATGCCCGTTCCCACCGTCACGTACAGGCAGCTGTCCAGTCCCCGTGCCGCGCCCAGAGCCGCCTCAGCGACGGCGGCCGCGTTGACGTCGGTATCCAGTCCCACCGGCACGCTGAGCGCGTCCCGCAGCACCGGCATCAGCGGCGCGTTCCGCCAGGCCAGCTTGGGGGTGGAGGTGATATAGCCGAAGGTGGGGGAGTCCGGATGCAGGTCCACCGGCCCGAAGCTGCCGATGCCCAGGGCGTCCACGGGATGCTCCAGGAACCACTCGATGATGGCGGGCAGCGTGGTCTCCGGGGTGTCGGTGGGCATGCTCGTGCGCTCCAGCATGTTTCCCTGCCCGTCCAGGCGCGAGAGCACCATCTTGGTACCGCCGGCCTCCAGCGCGCCGTAGTAACGCAAAGCAACCGCCTCCTTCGAGCGATATCCTCATCTGTTGCTGTGATTTTATCATAAGGAAACTGAATGCGCAAGTTGATTTGCCGGCCTTTGCGAACATTATTTGCGACATTTACACGAATATCCGTTCCCTTTTTCGGCCGGATGTGATACAATGCGGTCAAACGCACGGGAAAGGAGGGAAGCCCCATGGCGGAACGGGTCTACGCGGCGATCGACCTGAAGTCCTTTTACGCTTCGGTGGAATGCGTCGCCCGGGGGCTGGACCCCCTCACGACGAATCTCGTGGTGGCGGACGCCTCCCGGACCGAGAAGACCATCTGCCTGGCGGTCACGCCTTCCCTGAAGGCCTACGGGCTCTCCGGCAGGAGCCGCCTGTTCGAGGTGGTGGAGAAGGCGGCGGAGGTGCTGGCCGCGACGGGCAGGCCTCTGGAATACATCGTGGCGCCGCCCCGGATGAAACTGTATATGGAGACCAGCGCCCACATCTATGAGGAAGTGTACCTGCGCTACGCGGCCCCGGAGGACATCCACGTCTACTCCATCGACGAGGTGTTCATCGACCTGACGCAGTACCTGCCCATGTACGGGGTCGGGCCGCGCGAACTGGTGCGCCGCATCATCGCCGATATCCTGAAGACAACCGGGATCACGGCCACTGCGGGCATCGGGACGAACCTGTACCTGGCGAAGGTCGCCATGGATATCGTAGCCAAGCATGTGCAGGCGGACGCGGACGGCGTGCGGATCGCGGAGCTGGACGAGATCGGCTACCGGAACAGACTCTGGTCCCATCAACCCCTGACGGCCTTCTGGCGGGTCGGCCCGGGGATCGCAAAACGCCTGCGGCGGTTCGGCTGCTTCACCATGGGCGACATCGCCCGGCTGAGCCTGGTCAACGAGGATGCCCTGTATCGCGAATTCGGCGTGGACGCGGAACTGCTCATCGACCACGCCTGGGGCATCGAGCCCTGCACCATGGCCGACATCAAGGCATACGCGCCCCGGAGCAGCTCCCTCTCCGTCGGGCAGGTGCTGGCCCGCCCCTACGGCTTTGAGGAAGGGGAGATCATCGTCCGGGAGATGGCGGACCAGCTGGCTTTGGAGCTGACGGCGAAGGGCATGGCCGCGGGGAACGTGGACCTGGCGGTGATCTATGACGGAGAAGCCGTGCGGAACGGGAGCTGGAAAGGCGCGACGGAGCGTGACCGCTACGGAAGGAGCATGCCCAGATCCGTCCACGGGAGCCGGCGCCTGACGGACGCCGGCGGGCAGCAGATCCACACCGACGTCTCCGGAAGGCTGATCGACGCCGCCGTGGATATCTATCGGGATCAGGCGGATCCCGCGCTGCCGGTTCGCCGCTTCTATCTCGGTTTCGGACAGCTCTTGCCGAAGGATCAGGCGCGGAGCGCTGCGCGGCAGCTGTCGCTGTTCGGCGATGCCGACGCCCTCGCCGCGCAGGAGGAGAACGACCGGCGGGAGGACAAGCTGCAGCAGGCGATGCTGAAGATCAAGGAGCGGTACGGCAAGAACGCCATTCTCCGGGGAACCAGCTATCAGGACGGCGCCACGGCCAGAGAGCGCAATGCCCTCATCGGAGGCCACGCGGCGGAGGCGGAGGAAACATGAGCGAATATGCGGACATCATCCACAAAAACAGACCGAAGTCGGCAAAGCACAGGCCCATGCCCGTGGCGGAACGCGCCAAGCAGTTCATGCCCTACGCGACCCTGCGCGGCTTCGGCCTGGAGCTGGCGGACCGCGAGATCCTGTCGGACGAACCCGCGGCGGAGGACGAGGACAGCCGCATGACGAGGGATGCCTTGCTGCGGGAACTCACGGAGCTGCTGTCCGACCGGAAGAAGCCCCGCGTTTCCTTCACCCGCAGGGTGACGGATCACCGGGGCAGGCTGGTGAGCACGCGGGGAGAGGGCACCGCGGAGCACATTTCACCGGAGGAAAGGACCGTCCGGATCGGCGGCGTCACCTATCCGCTGGATGAGATCGAGCTGACCGCGGTCTCCGATGACGCGATGCCCTGATCTTCGGTTGCAACCGCGCCCTTCCTCTGTTATAATGTCCGTGATCATGCAGCGGGGAGGTGCGCCATGGAAGTCGCGGTATTCGATTTTGACGGCACGGTCTGCCCGGGCGACTCGATCGTGCCCTACATCCGCTTCTGCATCGCGCGCGGCATCGCGCCGAGGAGCCAGTGGCTGCGGGCCGCGGGCGGATATCTCCGGCAGCGTCTGCACCCTGAGGAGGTCAGCGCCTCCAAAGCCCGATCCCTCTCCTTCATCCGCGGCCGCCCGAAGGCGGAGATGGACGAGCTGGCCGATGCCTTCATCCGCGCGGAACTGCAGCCCCGATTCTACGCCGGGGCGATCGGGCGCATGCGGGCGCTCCGGGATCAGGGGCTGCGCGTGGTCGTGCTGTCCGCCTCGCCCTCCGTCTACATGGACCGGATCGCGGGCTTCCTCCCGGCGGACGCGGTGCTCAGCACGCCCTGTGCCGTCGACGCCGAAGGCCGCTATACCGGCGAGGTGGGAGCCAACTGCCGCGATGAAGAGAAGCTCGTGCGGCTCCGCGCCTGGGCCGGAGCGGAAGATCCCCTGATCATGTGGGCCTACGGGGACTCGCGGCATGACCTGCCCGTGCTCCGGGAGGCCCTTCATCCCGTCTGGGTCGACCCTGACGCAAAGATGCTCCGCCTCCTCGATGCGGAGAAGATCCATTGGAGGTGATGCACCCGTGCTGGTGATCCGTCCCCATACGCCCGGAAAACCGCTGACCCTCGACATCGACGCCCGCACCCTCTGCGGCGATACGGTGTCCGTCCGGGTGAGCCACAGCGGATACAGCCTCTCCTACACGCCCGTCGGATCGGCCCACTGGCGCGATTTCCCCATGAGCGAGGCCGCCCAGGACGCGCTGGCCGGCGTGCGGCCCGGGGCATTCATCCTGCTGGCCCTGCAGGACGACAGGCCCGTCGGGATCGCGGTGGCCGCCTTCTCCCGCACCAACTGGTGCGAGGTGCTGGACCTGCGCGTGGATACCTCCTGCCGCCTGCAGGGGATCGGCCGCATGCTGCTGGATGCCTGCGTCCGCGCCGCCGAGCGGGAGAACATGGCAGGCCTTCGCATGACGGTCAGCGACGGCAATCCCGCCATGTGCCAGTTCGCCGAGCACTGCGGCTTCCGGCTGGAAGGCATCGACCGCCTCTACTTTGCCATGTCCCCGGAGGAGAAGCTGAAACCACTCATGCGCAGGGCCTGCGCGCTGTTCTTTTATCTGCAGAAGGAGAAACACTGATATGATGCGCCTGCAAAAATACCTTGCCCAGAGCGGCGTCGCTTCGCGCAGGAACGCCGAAAAGCTGATCGCGGAGGGCCATGTCCGGGTGAACGGCGTCACCGTCACGGAGATGGGCACCCAGGTGGATGAGACCCGGGACGAGGTCCTCGTGGACGGCAAGCCCGCCCGCCTTGAGGCCGAAAAGCACTACATCGCCTACAACAAGCCCCTCTACGAGGTCACCACCGCCAGCGATCCCGAGGGCCGCCCCACGGTGATGGACATGTTCCGCGACTATCCCGTGCGGCTGTACCCGGTGGGCCGGCTGGATTACGACAGCGAAGGCCTGCTGCTGCTGACCAACGACGGCGACCTGATGCAGCGGGTCCTGCATCCCAGCCACGAGGTGCCGAAGAAGTACCTCTGCCGTGTGTCGCACCGGATCAGCGAGGAGGAGATGCGGCGGCTCCGCCAGGGCGTGATGCTGGACGGCAGGCTGACCTCTCCCGCGGAGGTGCGGCGCATCCGCTCGGACGAGATCGCCACCACCATGCTGGTGACCATCCACGAGGGCCGGAACCGTCAGGTCCGCCGGATGTTCGAGGCCATCGGTCATCAGGTGGTGTCCCTGCGGCGGGTGGGCTTCGGCCCGATCGAACTGGGCGATCTACCCAAGGGCATGTGGCGTCGCCTGACCGAGGCGGAGATCCGCAGGCTCAAGGAGCTGTGACGGCGATGGAAGCGTTTGTTCTGCGCTCGGCCCGGCAGCTGGCCGCGGATGCCCAGCGGCGGATCCTCCGGGAGGGCGACACGGCCGTCGACTGCACCCTCGGCAACGGGCACGATACCTGCTACCTTGCTTCGCTGGTGGGGGAGACGGGCCGCGTGATCGGCTTCGATCTCCAGCCGGACGCCGTGGCCCGCACAGAGGAGCGCCTGCGGGAAGCCGGCCTTCTGGAGCGCTGCGAGCTCCGCTGCGCCGGTCACGAGCGCATCGCGGAGTTCGTGACGCGGCCCGTCCGCTGCATCGTCTTCAACCTGGGCTGGCTGCCCGGCGGCGACAAGAGCGTCACCACCCTGTGGCCGACCACGCGCAGGGCCGTGACGGACGCCCTGTCCCTCCTCGCGCCCATGGGCCTGCTCACCCTGTGCGCCTATCCCGGCCACGCGGCGGGGGAGGAGGAGCTGCGCGGCCTGCGGGAACTGCTGGCTTCCCTGCGCCCGCAGGATTTCAATGTCCTTCACCAGCGCTTCCTCAACGCCGGTCCCGGGGCGCCGGAGTGCTTCCTGGTGCAGCGACAGGCATGAACAGAGAAAAAACATGCATATATGCGTCAAACGGTGCATAAATATAAATTTGTGCGCCGTTTTCCCTTGACATTCATGCAAATCCGTTGTATAGTCAGCCCTGTACTTCATACGGAGGTGGATCGCGATGAAAGCGAAGGAAGACATCAGGAAGATCGTGCTGGCCTATTCGGGCGGACTGGATACGTCCATCATCATCCCGTGGCTGAAAGAGAACTACAACGGCGCCGAGGTGATCGCCGTCTCGGGCAACGTGGGCCAGGCCGACGAGCTGGAAGGCCTGGAGGAGAAAGCGCTGAAGACCGGCGCCTCCAAGCTGTATGTGCTGGACCTGACGGATGACTATGTGGAGAACTACATCATCCCGACCATGCAGGCGGGCGCGGTGTATGAGGATTACCTGCTGGGCACCAGCCACGCGCGGCCCTGCATCGCCAAGGGTCTGGTGGAGGTCGCCCTGAAGGAAGGCGCCGATGCCATCTGCCACGGCTGCACCGGCAAAGGCAACGATCAGGTCCGCTTCGAGCTGGCCATCAAGCACTTCGCTCCCGAGATGACCGTCATCGCCCCCTGGCGCATCTGGGACATCCAGAGCCGCGACGAGGAGATCGACTACGCCGAGGCCCACAACATCCCGCTGAAGATCAGCCGTGAGACCAACTACTCCAAGGACAAGAACCTCTGGCACCTGAGCCATGAGGGCCTGGACCTGGAGGATCCCGGCAACGAGCCGCAGTACGAGAAGCCCGGCTTCCTGGAGATGGGCGTGTCTCCCATCGACGCCCCCGACAAGCCCACCTATGTGGAGATCGAGTTCGAGAAGGGCGTGCCGGTGGCGGTGGACGGCGTGCGGATGAGCCCCAAGAACGTGGTGCTGAAGCTGAACGAGCTCGGCGGCGCCAACGGCATCGGCATCATCGACATCGTCGAGAACCGGCTGGTGGGCATGAAGTGCCGCGGCGTCTACGAGACCCCCGGCGGCACGATCCTGTACGCGGCGCACCGCATGCTCGAGCAGATCACCCTGGACAAGATGACTGCCCACGAGAAGGAGCGCCTGAGCGTCACCTTCGCGGAGCTGGTGTACAACGGCCAGTGGTTCACCCCCCTTCGGGAAGCCCTCTCCGCCTTCGTCAGCAAGACCCAGGAGAAGGTCAACGGCAAGGTGCGGCTGAAGCTTTACAAGGGCAACATCATCAAGGCTGGCAGCTGGAGCCCCAACAGCCTCTATTCCGAGGAGATCGCCACCTTCGGCGCCAGCGACTACGACCAGAAGGATTCCGCGGGCTTCATCAACCTCTACGGGCTGCCCATCAAGGTGCAGGCCATGGTGGACGCCGCACAGAAGAAGTGACACCGGACTGCCGGTTCACCATACAACGTCAACAAAGCATTCAAGGAGGATCATCCCATGAAAAAGCTGTTCGCTCTTGTCTGCGCCGCCGTGATGGCGATGTCCCTGCTGGCCGCGGCCGCCGCTGACGCGCCCGCCTTCACCACCATCGAGCCCGGAAAGCTGCTGATCTCCACCAGCCCCGACTTCCCGCCCTTCGAGTCCACCGACGACAACGACAACATCGTCGGCATCGAGCCCGAGATCATGGCCCTGGTGGCCGAAAAGCTCGGCCTTGAGATCGAGTTCGTGCCCATGGACTTCACCAGCGCCCTGGCCGCCGCCCAGACCGGCAAGACCGACGTCGTCATGTCCGGCGTGACCGCCTCCGGCGAGACCGGCGAATCCCGCAGGCTGATGTTCGACTTCACCGTGACCTATGTCAGCATCACCCAGGCCATCGTCTACAAGGCCGGCAGCCCGGTGACCATGGACGACCTCGGCAATGTGACCGTCGGCGTGCAGCGCGGCACCACGGGCCAGATCTATGTCGAGGACGCCTATGGCGAAGCCAACGTGGTGGGCTACGACACCTATTCCCTGGCCTTCCAGGCGCTGCAGAACGGTCAGATCGACTGCATCGTCGTGGACGACATGGTTGCCAAAGCCTATGTGGAGCGCATCCCGGGCCTGGAAATGACCCAGACCACCTTTGAGCCCGAAGACTTCGCCTTCGGCGTGTACAAGCAGGACACAGGCCTGTGCGACGCCATGAACTGGGCCCTCCAGGAGCTGATCGAGGACGGTACGGTCCAGGCCATCATCGACAAGTACAACACGGCCGAGTGACCTTTTCGGCAAAAGGAAGGGGGCGGCGATCGACCGCCCTTTCCTTTTCTTTCAACCGATGGATTTGAGGTGATGCGCAATGGAATGGTTCGAGGAGCTGAAGGCCCTGGCGAAGTCGGGCCAGCCCCTGACTTTCTGGCAGGACTTCTATGTCAAGTTCTATCAGGCTTTCATCGAAAAGGACCGCTGGCAGCAGTATCTGAACGGCGTGGGCACCACGCTCCTGGTCACGGCGCTGGCGCTGCTGATCGGCGTGGTGCTGGGCGTGATCGTGTCCGTGGTCCGCACCGCCTACGATCAGCAGCGGCCCGGTCATCGGAACCCCTTGCTCGCCTTCCTCAATGCGATCTTCCGGGTGTATGTGACCGTGATCCGGGGCACGCCCATGATGGTGCAGCTGCTGGTCATGGGCCTGGTGATCTTCGCCTCCAGCAAGGAATTCGCGATGGTCGGCGCCCTGACGCTGGGCATCAATTCCGGCGCGTACACATCCGAGATCATCCGCGGCGGCCTGATGTCGGTGGACATCGGGCAGATGGAGGCGGGCCGGAGCCTGGGACTGACCTACACAGACACCATGGTCCACATCATCATCCCCCAGGCCGTCAAGGCGATCCTGCCGGCACTGGGCAACGAATTCATCGTCCTGCTGAAGGACACTTCCATGATCAGCGTCATCGGCGGCAAGGAGCTGGTCTACTTCGCCCGGGGCGTCATCAGCCGCACCTATGAGCCCATGTTCCCCTTCCTCGGGACCGCGCTCATCTACCTGATCCTGGTGATGCTCTTCACATGGCTCCTGGGGATCTTCGAGAGGAGGCTGCGCGCCAGTGATCGACGTTAAGGATCTTCGCAAGCAGTTCGGGGACCATGTGGTGCTCAACGGGATCTCCACGCACATCGACAAGGGAGAATGCGTCTGCATCATCGGTCCCTCCGGCTCCGGCAAGTCCACCTTCCTCCGCTGCATGAATCTGCTGGAGACCCCGACCTCGGGAGACATCATCTTCGACGGCGTGTCCATGACCGATCCGAAGACCGACATCAACCGCATGCGCCAGAAGATGGGCATGGTCTTCCAGCACTTCAACCTGTTCCCGAACATGACTGTGCTGAAGAACATGACCCTCGCACCGGTCAGGACCAACCTGAAGATAAGGCTCGAAGCCGAGGATCAGGCCATGGCGCTCCTGAAGCGCGTCGGCCTCGAGGACAAGGCGGACGCCTATCCCGCCCAGCTCTCCGGCGGCCAGAAGCAGCGCGTGGCCATCGTCCGCGCCCTGTGCATGGAGCCGGACGTGATGCTCTTCGACGAGCCCACCTCCGCCCTGGACCCCGAGATGGTCGGGGAAGTGCTGGACGTGATGAAAAACCTGGCCAGGGCCGGCATGACCATGGTGGTGGTCACCCACGAGATGGGCTTCGCGCGGGAAGTCTCCAACCGGGTCATGTTCCTGGACGAAGGCGTGATCGCGGAAGAGGGCGACCCCCGCGATCTGTTCTATCACCCGAAGAGCGAGAGACTGCAGTCCTTCCTGTCGAAGGTGCTGTGAACCGACCACCCGTCACGATCGGAGGAAACACGTATGAATACCCTGAAAGGCCGTTCCTTTCTGACATTGCTGGACTTCACCCCCGAGGAGATCGGGTACTTCCTGGACCTGGCCGCCGATCTGAAGGCAAAGAAAAAGGCCGGCGTCGCGCACCGGATGTGTGAGGGAAAGAACGTGGCCCTGGTCTTTGAGAAGACCTCCACCCGCACCCGCTGCGCCTTTGAGGTGGCGGCGGCGGACCTGGGCATGCACCCGGTCTATCTCGACCCCAAGAGCAGCCAGATGGGCAAGAAGGAATCCATCCCGGACACCGCCCGGGTGCTGGGCCGCATGTTCGACGGCATCGAGTACCGGGGCTTCGGGCAGGAGATCGTGGAGGCCCTTGCCGAATACAGCGGCGTCCCGGTGTGGAACGGTCTGACCAACGAGTTCCATCCCACGCAGATCCTGGCGGACTTCCTGACCATCCGGGAGCACTTCGGCAGCCTGTCGGGGATCAAGCTGGTCTACATGGGCGACGCCCGGTACAACATGGGCGATTCGCTGATGGTGGGCTGCGCGAAGATGGGCATGCACTTCGTCGCCTGCGCGCCGGAGAAGTATTTCCCCGATCCGGCCCTGGTGGATAAATGCCGGGCCGTCGCGGCACAGACCGGCGCCGTTCTCGAATTCGAGACCGATCCCGTGAAGGCCGTGCGGGGTGCGCACGTGATCTATACCGACGTGTGGGTGTCCATGGGCGAGCCCGAGGCCGTGTGGAACGAGCGCATCGCCGAGCTGAGCCCCTACCGGGTCACGAAGGCCCTGATGGAAGCCGCCGGTCCCCAGTGCCGCTTCATGCACTGCCTGCCGGCCTTCCACGATCTGAAGACCACCACCGGGCAGGAGGTGTACGAAAAGTTCGGCATCGACTGCATGGAGGTCACGGACGAGGTCTTCGAGGGCCCGCAGTCCATCGTCTTCGACGAGGCCGAGAACCGCATGCATACGATCAAGGCCGTCATGGCCGCGACTCTCTGCGGCTGATCCGGATCGAAACAAAGGGCGGACGCGTCATCGTTAACGATGCGTCCGTCCTTTTGTCATGCCGTCATGCCGCTGGTTTTCCGGCCTTTCCATAGCGGATCGGCTCGGACACCGTCCTGCGGAAGAAGGAGATCAGCGGCCCCATGAACAGTGCCGTGATGATGGTGCCGATGCCAATCTTGTCCGCGCCGCCCAGCGCCCAGCCGGTGCCCACACAGACCAGGTCGGTGGCAATGCGGATATACTTGAAGTACTTCTGCTCCGTCTTTTCGGCGATCGTGAGGGCCACCGCGTCATAGGTGGATACCCCAAGATCACCGGTGAAATAGAAGGCGGAGGCAAAGCACATCACCGCCATGCCGACGGCCAGCAGCGCGAGCCGCACGGGGAGGGCGGGATCCGGGAACAGGCGCTCCATCAGCTCTTTGCTGAAATCGGCGACATAGCCCACCAGAAACACGTTCATCACCGTGCCGAGGCCGATCATGCGGCGGTTCCAGAAGAAGACGCCCGCCAGCATCAGCAGGTTGAGGATCATGTAGAAGGTGCCGTAGCTGAGGCCCGTCCACCCCTCCACCAGTTTTCCTAGGCTCTGGGCGAAGACCTGGAAGGGATCGACCCCCAGGCCGGAATGGCTGAACAGTCCCACCGAGAAGGCGCACACCAGCACGCCGAACAGCGTCATGAGAATGCGCCGATGCATTTCTTTCATCATTCGTACCCGCGGAGCGGACCGGAGTCAGCCCCAGTGGTCGGTCCCTTTACGCTTCTTCCGCTTCCCATGCCCGGAATTCGGTGCCTTCGGAGAGGATCTCCACCCGGCCGTCCGTCACGCGGATCAGCTCCGCCTGTACCGTTTCCGAGTCCGTCAGCCGGACCAGCAGGGTGAAGGTCACGGCGGAGGTGAATTCGCTGGAGAGCAGCTGCACCGGCAGGGATCTCAGCGTGTGCTGCACCCGGTCCCAGAGAGGATAGGCCACCTCGCACAGCAGCTGCTCGCTCTCCTCCATCACCACGACCTTCGCCGCGTCCAGGCCGATGGCGCAGCCGTGGGAGTAGGCCCGCACCAGTCCGCCCGCGCCCAGCAGCACGCCGCCGAAATAGCGGGTCACCACCACGCAGCAGTCGCAGACCTCGCGCTTTTTGATGACCTCCATCATGGGGAGGCCCGCCGTGCCGCCGGGCTCGCCGTCGTCGGAATAGCGCATGACGCCCATGTTGGCGCCGAGGGTGTAGGCGTAGCAGTTGTGGGTCGCGTCGCGGTGCTTCTTCCGGATCCCGTCCAAAAAGGCCAGCGCCTCCGCCTCGGTCTTCACCGGGGCCGCGTAGCCGATGAAGCGGCTCTTGTTCACGATGAATTCATCCGAGGCGGAGCGCAGCAGGGTCTTGTAGGCGCTCATTTCAGCACCAGGCGCATATAGCCCTTCTTGCCCTTGCGGAGCATCAGGCCGTCCGCCCCGAACATGGACGCATTGATGACGGCGTTGACGTCCGTGACCTTTTCCTCGCCCAGGAGCACCGCGCCGGCCTGCACCTGCTGCCGGGCTTCGCTGCGGCTCTTGCACAGCCCGCAGTCCGCCAGGATGGTGGTCACGCGGCCGTCCATCTGCAGCTGCTCCGCGGTCAGCTCAAAGGTGGGCACGCCTTCGCCGCTGCCGCCGCCCGCAAACAGGGACAGGGCTGCGTCCGCGGCCTTCTTCGCCTCTTCCTCGCCGTGGACCAGCTTGGTGACCTCGTAGGCGAGGACCTTCTTTGCCTCATTGATCTCCGCGCCTTCCAGCGCGCCCAGGCGGTCGACCTCGTCCATGGGAAGGAAGGTCAGGAGCGCCAGGCACTTCTTCACGTCCTGGTCGTCCACGTTCCGCCAGTACTGGTAGAACTTGTAGGGGCTGCACTTGTTCGCGTCGAGCCACAGGGCGCCGGCCTCGGTCTTGCCCATCTTCCGGCCGTCGTGGGTGAGGAGCAGCTGGAAGGTGCAGGCGAAGGCGCGCTCCCGGTCCTTGCGGCGGATCAGGTCGGCGCCGTGCATCATGTTGGACCACTGGTCGTTTCCGCCCATCTGCAGCCGGCAGCCGTACCGGTGGAACAGCTCCAGGAAGTCGTAGCTCTGCAGCAGCATGTAGGTGAACTCCAGGAAGCTGAGGCCGTTCTCGGTGGCCATGCGGGCCTTGTAAGCGTCGGCGGTCAGCATTTCGTTGACGGAGAACAGGGAGCCGATGTCGCGCATGAAGTCGATGTAGTTGAGGCGGCGCAGCCAGTCGCCGTTGTTGACGATGATGGCCTGACCCTCGCCGAAGTCCAGGAAGCGCTCCATCTGCTTTTTGATGCAGGCCACGTTCGCGTCGATGGTCTCCACGGTCATCATCTTGCGCATGTCGGTCTTGCCGGAGGGGTCGCCGATCATGGCGGTGCCGCCGCCCATCAGGGCGATGGGCTTGTGTCCGGCCCGCTGCATGTGCGCCATGGCCATGATCGGGATGTAATGGCCGATGTGGAGAGAGTCCGCGGTGGGGTCAAAGCCCACATAGAAGGTGGTGGGCTCCTTCAGCTGCTCGTAGAGCTCTTCCGGGAAGGTCATCTGGGCGATGAATCCGCGTTCCTTCAGGGTGTCAAGAATGTGAGGCATGATCATATCTTCCTTTCTCTCGCCGTCTGTTATGTGTTGAGGGCTTCGGCGACGACCTCCCGCAGGGCCGCCATGCCGGCGTGGATCTGTTCGAGGGTGCTGTTGGAGAAGTTCAGCCGCAGGGTGTTCTCATGCCCGCCGTGGGCGTAGAAGCTGGTGCCCGGCACGAAGGCCACATGGCGTTCGATGGCCCTGGCGAGCAGTTCCTGGGTATTGACGCCTTCCGGCAGTTCCGCCCAGATGAACAGGCCGCCCTCGGGCCGGGTGAAGGTCACGCCCTCGGGGAACTTCTCCAGCTCCGCCAGCATGGCGTCGCACTGGGCCGCGTAGTCGGCGCGGATCTTCTCCAGGTGGCCCGGCAGGAAATCCTCCCGCAGGAAGCGGTCCACGACGGCCTGGGTCAGGTTGGCGGTGTGGACGTCGGTGGACTGCTTGCCCAGCGTACACTTGCGGACGATGTCCTCGTCTCCGGCGATCCAGCCCACCCGCAGGCCGGGGGAGATGATCTTGGAGAAGGAGCCCATGAAGACCACCCAGCCATCCTTGTCATAGGACTTGATCGAGGGATGGAAGGTGCCCCGGTATCGCAGATCCCGGTAAGGGTCGTCCTCGGCCACCACGCAGTGATGCTCCGCCGCCAGCCTCGCGATCTCCGGCCTGCGCTCCGGCGCCAGGGTCTTGCCGGTGGGGTTCTGGAAGTTGGGGATCACATAGAGCATCTTCGGGTGATGGCGCTCCATGGCCTCCCGCAGCTTGTCCATCCGCAGGCCGCCCTCGTCGCTCTCCACGGGGACCAGCTTCGCCTGATAGAACTTCATGCACTGCAGGTTGCCCAGGAAGGAGGGATCCTCCACCAGGATCACGTCGCCGGGATCGATCAGCGCCTTGCACAAAAGATCCATGGCCTGGGTGGAGCCGGTGGTGGGCAAAACGGCGGGCAGGGGGCAGCCCACGGCCTTCTCGGCATAGGGTTTCAGGCTCTCCAGGAAGGGAGGATAGCCCTCGGTGGCCCCGTATTGCAGGATCTGCTTGCCCCTTTCGCGCAGGACCGCCTCCGCGATGCGGGCCGCCTCCGCATCCGGCAGGGCGGCGGGGGAGGGATTGCCCCCGGCGAAGGAGATCATCCCGGGCTGGGCGATCAGCTTGAAGATCGCACGGATCGCGCTGCCGGTGATGCCATCGAACCGATGGGCAAAGCGAATGCTTTCAGGCACTTTGGAAAACCTCCTTCAGACAGAAGAAACCCGGACGGCACAGACCGTCCGGGAAGGTGACAAGGGTCACGGTACCACTTCCGCGTTTCACTCAGAGGGGATCGGTTGCAATCCCCGCGCGCTGTAACCGGCGCACCGGACTCCGCCTACGCAGACATGCCTTCAGCGGATGGCTCGGAGAGGTAATTCGGCCTGTGACGGCGTCTCCCTCGCACCCGCCGGGAGCTCTCTTCACGCCGCTGAGGACAGGCTTACTGGGTCTCCTCATCGCCCTGATGGTGTGATTATAGCGGTTCCGGGGGATTTGTCAAGCACGATTTGCGCCCGCGGCACTCGGATGTCTCCGTCCTGTTCCGGCATATGCCCGAAACGATCCCCGCCCTCTGTCGGCCGGAGACCCGATGACGGCCGAAAAAGGCAAGGATGATTTGACGAAAAGCGCTCGCGGGGGTATACTGTATCTGTGGGGATATAGCCTCACGATCCGGGGACCCTGTGCGGCCAGCGCCGGGGGTATCTGCGCGGGAGGTGAACGGCATGCGTTGGCGGATGATGCTGATCGTCGCCTTTCTCGGCCTGCTGTTCGGCTCCTCGGCTTTCGCGGAGAATCGCGCCCTGCTCGTGGGCTGCGACCGGTTCCTGACGCAGGAGGATACCTGGCCGGCATCGTCCAACAACGTCCGCCAGATCGCGACCGCCCTCACCGGCGGATCCGAATCCTTCGTATCCTTTGTGGCCATTCCCGGGGGCGTGGGCTCAGGCGCCGAGCTGGAGAAGCGCTTCGCCGAAGCCTTCCGGGGCACGGCGGAGGATGATGTCTCCTATATCTACATCAGTACCCACGGGCTCTGGGAACAGGATGCCCCCGACGAGAGCTTCGAGCTGCTGCTCAGCGACGGCCGCTCGGAGGAACGCTACTCCGTCCTGCGGCTTCGGGATCTGCTGAGTACCATTCCGGGCCGCAAGCTCCTGATCCTCGACACGTGCCACAGCGGCGCCGTGATCGGGAAAGGCGCTCCGGTGGGCACGGCCAACCTGTTCGCGGGCACGGATGTGGCGGTCCTCTGCTCCTGCGGCGCCGCGGAAGAGAGCTGGTTCTGGTCGGCGGAGACCGCGGAAGGACATGCCGCCGTGGGCGCGGGATTCTTCTCGGGCGCGCTGGTCTCGGGCATATCGGCGTCGGGAGCGTTCGGGGCCGACAGCAACCGGGACGGCGCCATCACCCTGCGCGAGATGGAAGCCTACCTTCGCGCCTGCCACGGGGCCTCCACCTGCCGCGTGTATCCGGAGGACAGCGATTGGGTCGCCTTCCGTTATGATCCGGAACAGATGCAGCTGGCCAGGAGGCGCGCGCTGATCTCCGCCGTCACCTTCGGGACCGGCGCCATTTCCATCGCCTATCCCTCCATCTCGCTTTCCTTTATCGTGCAGCAGCCCGTGCGGGTCGGGTACCAGCTGATCCAGCAGAAGGACGGCCGATGGGACTTTGCGGGCGCCGAATTCTTCTTCGACGACGCCGAGCTCGCCGATCACCCCGATATGCCCCGCGGCCTGCTGGGACCGGGCTATAAGGAACGGCAGATTACCCTCCACACCGAGGATGAGGATTACGGCGAGGGATATGTGCTCCTCCAGATCCTGACCGTTACCGACAGCGCCGTCAGCGTTGCGGCTTCCACGGTGCTGTGCGTTCCCCCGGCCCAGGGGGATCCGGGCCTTCGCCTGCGGGCGTGCCGCGGCTTCCATCCTGCCCTGGGCGAAGAGTGCGCCATCTCCGTCGCCCACGGCCTGCCCTGCGAGCTGACCGTCACGGTCCTGGATGATGCCGAGCGCATGGTGCGGCGGCTGATGACGCGCGATCCCTCCCGCCCGGAGCAGCTTTCCCCCGAGGCGACGACCTGCTACTGGAACGGGACCCTGTCAGACGGCACCCCGGCGCCGGAAGGGTTCTACACGATCCGCGTTTCCGCCATGGTCGGAGATACGCTGTGGTATGCCGAGGATGCGAAGGTCTGGCTGTCCCGCGAATCGGGACCCCCGCCGGCCTTCCCTCACGCGTCCCCGTTCCCTGCCCGGGTGACCGGACTGTTTGAAAGGCTGAAAGAGCAATGAGATCAAAACGACTGAAACAAGTCATGCGCGCTCTGGTGACGGTGCTGGGCGCCGGGATCGGCGCGGCGCTGGTCGCCGCCGTGCTCTCCGTGGCCCGGCTGGCCAACCCCGATATCCAGGTGGAGGTCGGCACGCTGGCGCTGGCCTATGTCTTTGTGTGCCTGGCGTGCGCTGCCCTGATGTTCCTGTTTTCGGAACGGATCGTGGCCTGGCTAGCGGGGCTGGGCAACGCGGTCCTGCGGTGGGTGGACGCGATCCCGGCCCGCAAGCTGGTCCCCGCCGTGGCGGGCATGATGCTGGGATTCGTAGCGGCCGCGCTGCTGTCCGTGATCTTTGCGGGAACGAGCCGCTCCATCTTCTCCGTGACCGTCATCCTGATCCTCTACATCGCGCTGGGGGTGCTGGGCTATACCATCGGCTACAGGCGCAGCGACGACATCAGCCCTTACGTGGGCGGCCGGGTCCGGGTGAAGGGCGGCAAGCTCCGCCGAAGCAAGGCAAAGCACACAGCGGCGCCCGCGATCCCCGCGAAACTGCTGGACACATCCTGTCTCATGGACGGGCGCATCCTCGATGTGGTCGAAAACGGCTTCCTGGAGGGGAACATCGCGGTGCCCGATTTCACGGCGGAGGAGCTCCGCAGGGCCGGTGAAGCCGCGGACCCCGTGCGGCGGACCAAGGGAAAGCGCGGCCTTGAGATCCTGGAGCGCCTGAAGGAGATCCGGGGAGACGGCTTCCGGATCGAGCCCTCCGACGGCGATCCGTCCGACGAGAACGACGTGCGTTTCCTTCGGATGGCGCACCGGATGGGAGCCTCCGTCGTGACCTGCGATTACAGCCTGGGCCGGGCGGCCCGCATCAGCGATCTCCGGGTGCTTTCCGTGGACGCGCTGGCCGGCGCCCTTCGGCCGGCGCTGGTGGCGGGAGAGACCGTCAGCCTCGCCATCGTGAAGGAGGGCAAGGAGCCCAGCCAGGGCGTGGGCTACCTCCCGGACGGCACCATGGTGGTGGTGGACGGGGCCAGGAACCACGTGGGCGAAAGCGTGTCCATCAAGGTGAAAAGCGTTCTGCAGACCAGTGCCGGACGCATGATATTCGGCGAGATGACCCGGGAGCCGTAACGGATCCGGCGAAGGAGGAGGAACAGCGATGCGCTGCGTGGTCCAGAAGGTCACGGAGGCCCGCGTGACGGTCGGGGAAGAGACCGTCGGCCGGATCGGCAAGGGCTATGTGGTCCTGATCGGCGTGCGGGACACCGACACCGATGCGGATGTGAGATACATGGCGGAAAAGGTCCCGACCCTGCGCATCTTTGAGGATGACGAGGGCAGGATGAACCGCTCCATTCTGGACGCGGGCGGAGAGATCCTCGCCGTCAGCCAGTTCACCCTGTACGGCGACACCCGGGGCCAGCGCCGCCCCGGCTTTACACGGGCCGCCCGCCCGGAGCAGGCGGAGCGCCTCTACGAAGAGCTGGTGGCGGCCTGGCGGGAAAAAGGGATCCACGTGGAAACGGGGCGTTTCCGCACCGAGATGATGGTGAGCCTGGTCAACGACGGCCCGTGCACCATCCTGATGGATTCCGAGAAGACCATCTGACGCCCGGTCGGCCGGGGAAGGGTCGCCGTCGACGAAGGGGAAAGGGGGCAGGACGCAGTATGGACGCTGTCACGCGCTGCCGGCATATCCTTGAGGAGCTGACGCCGCTCGAAACAGACTGCGGTCTCCTGTGCGGATCTGCCTGCTGCCGGAGCCTGCCGGGGGAAGAGACGGGCATGCTCCTGTTCCCCGGAGAGGCGGAGGGATACAGGGACCGCCCCGGATGGAAGGTGATCCCCTCCGAAGCGGGCGAGATCGTGATTTGTCCCGGCCGCTGCGAACGCGGCGAAAGACCGCTCTCCTGCCGCCTGTTTCCCCTGCTGCCCCTCCGGCGGGGCGGGGAGATCAGGGTGGCCATGGACGCGAGGGCGGCCGCCGTCTGTCCCCTGTACGGCAGCGGAGCCAGAGGTTTGGTCGGATCCTTTGTCGAGGCCGTGCGGGCCTGCGGACAGGAGCTGGCCCGCGATGAAGACGGCCTTGCGTTTCTTCTGCGCCTGACAGCGCAGCACGACGAGCTCCGCGCCATGCGGAAAAGATTCAGGGGGTGAGCGTGTGTTCGTACCGGTGCAGATCAACAGGATCGTGAGCGGAGACGGCGGGCGCCTGATCCGCGCAGACGCGAGAGGACCGCTCCCGGAGCTGCGGGGGAAGGTCCAGGCCGTCTACTGCGATCCGCCCTTCATGACAGGACAGAAGTATGTCCGCAAGCGCCGCTTCGGGGAACTGGGATGGGAGAAAGGCAGCCCCCAGCTGCAGGTGCACGGTTACACGGACCGCTTCCCGGACGCGGACGCCTACAGCGCGCTTCTCCGGGACATCGCCGTGAACGCCCGGGATGTGCTGACAGACTCCGGTCTGTTCATGCTGCATCTGGACTGGCGGGTCTCCGCCATGGCCCGGATCCTCTGCGACGGGATCTTCGGAAGCGGCTGCTTCGTCAACGAGCTGATCTGGGCGTACGAGAGCGGCGGACGCGCCAGCCGCACCTTTTCCCGCAAGCATGACACGATCCTCATCTACGGAAAAACGAAAGACTGGCGCCTGGATCCCATGGCCGCCGGCGTTCCCCGCTCGATCCGCAGGCGGAGCCACATGAAACGCGGCGTGGATGAGGAAGGCAGGGAATACAGCATCATGGTCTCCGGCGGCAAAACCTACCGGTACTATGACGATGATCCCATCAGCCCGGGCGATGTGTGGACGGATATCAGCCACCTGCAGCAGCTGGACCCCGAGCGCACCGGCTGGCCGACGCAAAAGCCGCTGAAGCTCCTGCATCGCCTGCTCTCCTGCGCGGTGAAGCCCGGTGAGGAGGTCCTGGAGCTGTGCTGCGGATCGGGCACGGCCTGCGCCGCCGCGGACATGCTCGGCTGCCGCTGGACGGGGATCGATCTCAGCGAGGAGGCGCTGGTGACGACCGCCCTTCGGATGGAGATGAAGGATCTGACCCTCGACATGCCCGTCGACCCGTCTGATGCCGCGCTGCAGGGCAGCGTGAACGATATGGGCCTGCTGGTGCTGGACGCGTTCATCCCGCCGGAGAACGCCGTCTTTCCGCCCTCGGCTCATCCCCTGGATCCCCTGGAGGCGTGGATGACCGGCAACCTGCGGGACGGCGTGTTCACCGTCCGCGAGACCTTCCGGCGTACCCTGCAGCACCCGGCGCTTCAACCCATGGCCCTGCTGGAGCCGGATGCCGGGGACCCCGCCGTCGTCTGCCTGGACGCGTCCGGCCGCGCGCACGCCTTCACCCTCGTCCCCGAACGGGAGTAACGATCCGACTCCCCGCCGCGGGATGCGGTTCGGGACGCGATCTCCGAAGGGCTGTATCACGAACGAATTTTCCCGTCCGCGGAGATTGACAACCCCGTCCGATATGTTATCATACCATCGACGAAGGGGACGGGAGGCGACGCAATGATCGCACAGCCAACCCCCATGGCCCCGGAGCGCGCCCGGGAACTCGGGCCGCTGCAGCTGGCCTATGTGGGCGATACGGTATGGGATATGCTGGTGCGCGTGGATCTGCTGCGGCGCGGGCTGAATGTGCACCACATGCACCGGGAGGCCGTCGGACGCGTGAATGCCGGCGCCCAGGCCGCGTCGTTCCGGAGGCTCCGCCCGCATCTGACGGAAGCGGAAGAGGGGGTCGCGCTGCGGGGACGCAACGCCCATCCCCACCACGCCGTGCCGCGGAACCAGGATCCCCGGGATTACGCGGACGCCACGGGCCTGGAGTCCCTGATGGGCTATCTGTATCTGACCGGTCAGGAGCGCCGCATCGACGAGCTGTTTGCCATCGCGCAGGAGGAATGAATCATGCCGCGGGTGAGACCCCATGTCACGCTGATCCGCCATACCCTGTCCCCGGAGGAGGTCGTCGCGCTCTCCGCCCGGCTCTGCTATTCGCGGGCCACAGTGGACGACCTGGCCCGGCGCGTCAGCGGCTCCGACCAGACCGCCTTCATCGAGCGCATCATGGACATGGGCCATGAATCGGTGCTGGAGCACTGCAGCTTCACCTTCGCCATGGAGGGCGTGAGCCGGGTGCTGCTGGCCCAGCTGACCCGCCACCGCCTGGCAAGCTTCTCCGTCCAGAGCCAGCGCTATGTCTCCTATGCCTCCGGCTTCAACTACATCCTGCCGCCGCAGATCGAGGCGCTGGGGGAGGAGGCCGCCGCGGAATACGCCCGCCAGATGGATCAGATGCACGCCTGGTATCTCGGATGGCAGGAGAAGCTGCAGAGGGGCGAGGGCGGCAACGAGGACGCGCGCTTCGTGCTGCCCGGCGCCTGCGAGACCCGGCTGATCGTGACCATGAACGCCCGGGAGCTGCGGCACTTCTTCAGTCTGCGGATGTGCTCCCGCGCCCAGTGGGAGATCCGGGCCGTGGCCACGGAGATGCATCGCCTGTGCATGGAGATCGCGCCCATGCTTTTCGCCGACGCCGGCCCGGGATGCCTGCGGGGCCGCTGCCCCGAGGGCGAAAAGACCTGCGGCCGCGCCGCCGAGATCCGAGCGGAGCGCAAGGCTTGGATCGATTCCCTGAACACCAACGACCCAGAGACAAAGGAGTAAAACCATATGGCATTCTATCAGAACGCACCCAAGCAGAAGCGCCCGCCCCGCCGTCCCCGCGAGGACAGCTGGGAGGAGGAGGGCACCCGCTATAACCGGGGAAGGAAGCCGGCGCGCAAACCTGAGGATCGCCCGGAACCCCGTTTCGGTCCCGGCAGCCGCAGACCCGGGCAGAACGACCGCCCCGGTGCCGATCCCCGCAGGTCCTACCGCGGTGAAGAAAAGCTCAGCGATCGTTTCGGCCCCGCGCCCCGCGGAAGGTCCGGGAAGGACATGCCCGCCGGCGGACGCAGGGAAGCCCCCCGGGCGCAGCGCGAGTACCGCGGCGAGCGGTTCGACCGCCGTCCGGAGCGTCCCGCCTTCGAACGGGAGGAGCAGAAGCCTCCGCGCCGCAGCTATCAGGACTTCGAGCACAGCCGCGAGCCGATCTACGAGGATGCCCAGGCCGAGCCGAACGAGAACATCCTCTCCGGCCGGAACCCCATCCGTGAAGCGCTGAAGAGCGGCCGCGACATCGAGAAGCTGCTGGTCATGAAGGGCGAGCTCTCCGGGTCTGCCCGTCAGCTGGTGCAGATGGCCAAAGAGGCCCACATCCCCGTGCAGGAAGTGGACAAGAGCCGCCTGGACGCCATCGCCCCCAATCATCAGGGCATGATCGCCTTCGCCTCCGCCTACGCCTACTCCACCGTGGAGGACATGCTGGCGCTGGCCAGGGAGAAGAATGAAGCCCCCTATCTGGTGATCCTGGACGGGGTGACCGATCCCCACAACCTGGGCGCCATCATCCGCACGGCGGAGTGCGTCGGGGCCCACGGCGTCATCGTCCGGGAGCGCCGGGGCGTCGGCCTGACGCCGGCGGCCGTGAAGGCCTCCGCCGGCGCCGTGGAGCATGTGAAGGTGGCTCGGGTCACCAACCTGAACCGGGTGATCGACGACCTGAAGCGTCAGGGCATCTGGATCTACGGCCTGGCCATGGACGGCGACGATTACGAATCGGTGGACTTCACCGGCGGCGCCGCTCTGGTGGTCGGCAGCGAAGGCAGCGGCATCAGCCGCCTGACGGAAGAGATCTGCGACCGCCGGGTGTCGCTCCCCATGAAGGGGCAGCTGGACAGCCTGAACGCGTCCGTGGCCGCGGGCATCGTCATGTACCGCGTGCTTTCCTCCCGCAAGTCATGAAGCCGCTGCTGATCGTCGACGGATACAACGTCATCGGCGCCTGGCCCGAGGCCGCGCGGAACGGCTGGAGCATCGAGGAATGCCGGGACCGGCTCCTGCATGCCCTGCAGGATTACGGCGGCTATATCGGCGAGGAGATCGTCCTGGTCTTCGACGGCTATCAGTCCGACCGGCGGGTGCGGACCGAGGATGTCATGGGAAACGTGACCGTGGTCTTCACCATGCGCAACGAGACGGCGGACAGCTACATCGAGCGGCTGGTGGCGGAGACGCCCCGGTATCGCTCCGTGCGGGTGGCCACCTCCGACGGTCTGGAGCAGAGCCAGGTGCTGTCCACCGGAGCCGCCCGGATGACCAGCCGGGAGCTGCTGCGGGAACTGCGGCAGACCCGGCAGCAGGGGTACCGCGCGCAGCGGCGCCCCGCGGTGCAGGAAGGCAAGAACATCAGCGACCAGCTGCCCGGAGGTCTGCGGGAGAGGCTGGAAAAAATGCGGCGCGGCAAGTAAGCATCCCGTGCAGGCCGGCGAAAGGCGGTGAGATCATGAGCGAGCACACGGACGGACGCGACTACGAGCAGCTGACGGACGAGGAACTGGTGGAGCGCTGCCACAACGGCGACGACCGGGCGGTGGACTACCTGCTGAACAAGAACAAGAACTTCGTCCGCTCCAAGGCCCGCAGCTACTTCCTCATCGGTGCGGACCACGAGGACATCGTGCAGGAAGGCATGATCGGCCTGTACAAAGCCATCCGGGATTACCGCCCGGACAAGCTGTCCTCCTTCCGGGCTTTCGCGGAGCTGTGCATCACGCGCCAGATCATCACCGCCATCAAAACGGCGACGCGCCAGAAGCACATCCCCCTCAACTCCTATGTCTCCCTGAACAAGCCCCTATACGACGACGAATCGGACCGCACCCTGCTGGACGTGATCATCGAGGGCAAGACCTCCAGCCCGGAGGACCTGCTCATCAGCCAGGAAAGCCTGCAGACCATCAACCTGCGCATCGGCGAGGTGCTCTCCGATCTGGAGCAGCAGGTGCTGGCGGCCTATCTGGACGGCAAGAGCTATCAGGAGATCGCCCAGATGCTGGGCCGGCACGCCAAGTCAATCGACAACGCCCTGCAGCGGGTCAAGCGCAAGCTGGAAAAGTTCCTCAGCGAACACTACAGCGAATGACGGCATCCCGCCCGCCGTCTTCGTGATCCCTTCGCGACGGTTCGGCAGACGGACCTCAAACGCGATGACGAACGAATCAAAAGCCGCCTCTCACGAAGCGGCTTTTGCATTGCACAGGTGCACCGTTGTCAACAGTATGTTCATAAAGGGTGCCTGTTCAGTCGGTCGGCAGACCCGCATGGATGGACAGGAAACGCATGAAGCGGATGTCTTCCATGGAGTCACACATGGCGGGTGCGGGCCGCAGGCCCGCGCTCTGTTCTCCCCCTTCCCTCGGGAAGCCTGCAAATACAAAGTCAAGCCCCTGAGCGAAAAATCGCAGGTAAAGG
>CACXHY010000015.1 GCA_902767565.1 uncultured Eubacteriales bacterium
GGGTTCAGAACGTCGTGAGACAGTTCGGTCCCTATCCATCGTGGGCGCAGGAGTCATGAGAGGAGCTGTTCCTAGTACGAGAGGACCGGAATGGACGCACCACTGGTGCAACTGTTGTCGTGCCAACGGCACAGCAGGGAAGCGAAGTGCGGATGGGATAAACGCTGAAAGCATCTAAGCGTGAAGCCCACCTCAAGAATAAGACTCCCATCCGAAAGGAGTAAGACCCCTGGAGGACTACCAGGTGATAGGTCATCGGCGGAAGCGCAGCAATGTGTGGAACTTGATGATACTAATCGGTCGAGGGCTTGATTACAGCAAGCCTGAGCAGAAATGCAGAGGCAAGCGCGTTGCTTGTCGAATGAGATCAACGAAGACAACAAGAAGAACAAGGTCAGACGATGAATCGATATCCTGTGCAGTTGTCAGGGTGCGCAAGCTACCTGAGCAGCGACATGAAGCGGAAAGTGCCGAGGAGCTGCGGAACGCGTTCGAACGAAGGGAAGGGACGGCGAGAGCCGGATCGCCCGGAGAAGAGAACGCAAAGCGCAAGGACGGACGGGCGAGGGGAGCCGGGAGGCCGGGAAACCGGTGAGAACGGCAGGGCAGCCCTCCGACCGCGCACCCTTCAGTGCCGAAAGTACTTGGCTGGACACGGCCCGGGAGCATAGGTCGCCGCCGGATCCCATCTCAGGAGCGCAGTGATGCGCTCCTTTTCCTGTGAAAACGCGGAAGATCCGCATGGTTGAGCGCAAATTTGGACTTGCAAAACCCGTTTCGATGTGCTATCATACACGGGACTACGCACCTGAGCGCTGCGGACGCTTGTGCCGGGAAGGTCCCGGTGGCCGGCCGCAAATACGGCGCTCAGGGTGGGAACAACAAGGAGGAGAACCCAATGGCAGTCATTTCCATGAAGCAGCTGCTGGAGGCCGGTGTCCACTTTGGCCACCAGACCCGCCGCTGGAACCCGAAGATGGCGCAGTACATCTTCACCGAGCGCAACGGCATCTACATCATCGACCTGCAGAAGACCGTCAAGAAGGTCGACGAAGCCTACGCTTTCGTCCGTGACGTGTCCATGAGCGGCCAGAGCGTGCTGTTCGTCGGCACCAAGAAGCAGGCTCAGGAGTCCATCAAGTCCGAGGCCGAGCGCTGCAACATGTTCTACGTGAACAACCGCTGGCTGGGCGGCATGCTGACCAACTTCCGCACCATCCGCACCCGCGTGGAGCGCCTCAACCAGATCGACAAGATGGAGCAGTCCGGCCAGTTCGACGTCCTGCCCAAGAAGGAAGTCGCCAAGCTGATCCACGAGCGCGAGAAGCTCGAAGAGAACCTGGGCGGCATCCGCGAGATGAAGAAGCTCCCCGGCGCCATGTTCGTCGTGGACCCCCGCAAGGAGCACATCGCCGTGGCCGAGGCCCGCAAGCTCAACATCCCGATCGTGGGCATCGTTGACACCAACTGCGATCCCGACGAGATCGATTATGTCATCCCCGGCAATGACGACGCCATCCGCGCCGTCAAGCTGATCGCCTCCAAGATGGCCGACGCCGTACTGGAAGGCAAGCAGGGCGAGCAGGCCGAGCCCGAGACCGCCGCCGAGGCTCCCACCGAGGCGTGATCCTCCCACCGTGATTTCTGAAAGGATGGAATACTGATATGGCTGAGATTACCGCTGCCCTGGTCAAGGAGCTGCGCGAGCGCACCAACGCCGGCATGATGGATTGCAAAAAGGCTCTGATCGCCGCGGAAGGCGACATGGACAAGGCCATCGACTGGCTCCGTGAGAAGGGCCTGGCCCAGGCGGCCAAGAAGGCCAGCCGCATCGCTGCCGAGGGCGTCGTTGCCAAGTACATCACCCCCTGCGGCTGCACCGGCGTGATCGTTGAGGTCAACTGCGAGACCGACTTCGTGGCCAAGACCGACAACTTCCTGGCCTTCGCCAACAACGTGGCCAAGCACATCGCCAAGGCCGATCCGGCCGACGTGGACGAGCTGATGGCCCAGAAGTTCGTCGACGACGAAACCAAGACCATCTCCGATCTGGTCTCCGAGGCCACCGTGGCCATCGGCGAGAAGATCTCCGTGCGCCGCTTCGTTCGCTACAAGACCGAAGGCGTCGTGGATGCTTACATCCACCTGGGCGGCAAGGTCGGCGTGCTGGTGGAAGTCGCCACCGACGAGGCCGGCCGCGACAACGAGGCCGTGAAGCAGTTCGCCCACGACCTGGCCCTGCAGATCGCCGCCGCGAAGCCCGAGGCTGTGCGCCGCGAGGAAGTCGATCCCGAGAAGCTGGCCAAGGAGCGCGAGATCCAGCGGGCCAAGTTCCTGGAAGAGGGCAAGCCCGAGAAGATCGTCGACCGCATCGTCGACGGCCAGATCGAGAAGTACTACAAGGATGTCGTGCTGCTGGACCAGGCCTTCGTCAAGGACGGCGACAAGACCATCAAGGGTCTGATGGCCGAGATCGCCAAGGCCGCCGGCGTCACGCTGGACGTTGTCCGCTTCGCCCGCTTCGAGCGCGGTGAAGGCATCGAGAAGCGCAAGGATGACCTGGCCGGCGAGATCGCCGCGATGATGAAATAACGACCGCTGCGCCTGTACGCAACAGAAGAGCCCGGGATCAACGCTTTTTGCGTGATCCCGGGCTCTTTGCCGTATCATGTTATTCCTCGTGATCCAGATCGGACTTGTTCTCGTTGACCAGCTTCTGCAGCTCGTCCATGAAGGTGACGAGGTCGGTGAACTTGCGGTACACGGCGGCGAAGCGGACATAAGCCACGTCGTTGAGCTGCTTGAGCTCGGTCATCACCATGTCGCCGATCCGCTGGGAGGGGATCTCGCCGTCACCGGAGCGGTAGGCGGCCTGCTCCACCCGCTGGCAGACCTCCTCGATCTGCTGAGCCGAGACGGGCAGCTTGTCGCAGGCGTGCAGGATGCCGGTACGGATCTTGTTGGGATCAAAGGGTTCGCGGCGGCCGTCCCGTTTCATCACGATCAGGGGAAGCTGCTCGATCTTCTCATAGGTGGTGAAGCGGCGTCCGCACCGGATGCACTCCCGGCGGCGGCGGATGCTGCCGTCCTCTGTGGGGCGGGAGTCGATGACCTTGCTCTCGGTGCAGCTGCAATACTGGCATCTCATTCGGCTTTCCCTCCGTCGGTTTTCTCGCGGCGGCCGTTTCCGGCTGCTGCGGGGAGACAGTGACAGGCGCTCATTTGGGATCCGTGCATTCATACGCGGGGCTGCCGCTATGGCGATGATCCGTGCCGGTCTTCAGGGTCGGGGCGGAAGCGCGGGCATGTGAACGGAGTTCCAACGGTTCGAACAGCTCGCGACCGTCCTGATCGTGTTTCCTTGAGAACTTCGGATCCACAGTGAACAGCGCTCCGGGAACAAGCCGGATCCCCTCCGGCTTTCCCTGAGCATGGATGGCACCTCCGCACGGGCAGTTCCGGACGGGGCTTTACAGCTGCGCCAGGGCCTTGAAGACCTCGCGGTTCGCCGGGTAGAGCTGACGGTACACGCCGTAGACCCTGGCGTACTGCGGCACGTTCTCCGCGATCGGCTGCTGGGCGGGGTTCTGGTGGATCATGGCGCGGCAGGCTTCGGGCACGGACCTGTACAGTCCCGCGCCGACGCCGGCGAGGATGGCCACGCCCAGGGCCGGGCCCTCGGTGTTGACGGTGGTGGCCACCGGGCAGCCGAAGACGTCCGCCAGCATCTGCCGCCACAGGGGAGAGCGTCCGCCGCCGCCGCAGGCCAGCATCTCGGCGGGCTCCACGCCCATCTCGCGCAGGACGCCCAGGCAGTCCGCCAGGGAGAAGGTGACGCCCTCCATCACGGCGCGGAGCAGGTCCCGGCGGGTGTGCATGGCGCTGAGACCGAAGAACATACCGCGGCAGTCCGCGTCCAGGTGGGGGGTGCGCTCGCCCATGAGGTACGGCGCGTAGAGCAGTTTGTTGGAGCCGATGGGGGACAGGGCGGCTTCCTTGTTCAGCAGGTCATAGGGATCCACGCCCAGCTGCGCGGCCGCGTCCTTTTCCGCGCCGCAGAAGGTGTCGCGGAACCATTTCAGGGAGAGGCCCGCGCCCTGGGTCACGCCCATGACGTGCCACGCGCCGGGGACGGCGCAGCAGAAAGTGTGCACCCGGCCCTTGGGGTCGATGGCCAGCTTGTCGGTGTGCGCGAAGACCACACCGCTGGTGCCGATGGTGGTGAAGGCCTTGCCGTCTTCCACCACGCCGGTGCCCACGGCCGCGGCCGCGTTGTCGCCCGCGCCGCCCACCACCAGCGTCTCCGGGGAGAGGCCGGTCAGCTTCGCGGCTTCATCGGAGATGTGGCCGGTGACCTCGGGGCTCTCGTAGACCTTCGCCAACAGGGATGGATCGATGTCCAGGGTCTTCAGCAGCTCCTCCGACCAGCGGCGGTTCGGGACGTCCAGCATCTGCATGCCGCTGGCGTCGGAGACCTCGGTGGCGAAATCGCCGGTGAGCATGTAGCGCACGAAGTCCTTCGGCAGGAGGATGTGGGCGCACTTTGCATAGGTTTCCGGCTCGTTGTTGCGGACCCAGAGGAGCTTCGACAGGGTGAAGCCGGTGAGGGCCGGGTTGGCGGTGATCTCGATCAGGCGGGCCTTGCCCACTTTCTCATGGATCTCGTCGCACTCCTTTGCGGTGCGCTGGTCGCACCAGATGATGGAGCGGCGGAGCACCTGCCCCTTTTCGTCCAGCATCACCAGGCCGTGCATCTGGCCGGAGATGCCCAGGGCCGCCACGTCCTTTTTGTCCACGCCGGACTTCTCCAGCACCGTGCGGATGGTGGTGACGGAGGCGTTGTACCAGTCCATGGGATCCTGCTCCGCCCAGCCGTTGTGGGGCTGGTACATGGGGTATTCCACGGTGCAGGATGCCTGCGCGGTGCCCTCCTGATCGAAAAGGACCGTCTTGGTGCCGGAAGTGCCCAGGTCGATGCCGAGAACATATTTCATGGTGAATTCCTCCTTCACAGCTTGTTATGGACGGCGCAAAGGCCGCGAAACGGATCGGATACGGATCATACCTATTATAGCCGCATCAAAAGGCGGTGTCAATGCCGGCTTTGTCCCTCGCGGGAGCGGGGACCGCGTACACGGGGATCCCTGCGTCCGGCGGACAGGAGGTCATTCCCGCCCGAAGCCGATGGCGGAGAGCTGCAGGCTGCCTCCGCCCTCCCAGGTGAGGTACAGGGCCTGCCGCCCGTCCGGGAAGGGGACCGGCGCGCTGTGACGCTCCCAGACATTGCTGCTCTCGCACGGGATGCGGCCCAGCACGGGACCGTCGGGCTCGGTGCGCACCAGGAAGGCGCCGTGTCCGTAGCCCCGGGTGACCACGGAGACGGAGGTCACGCCCTTGCAGTCGAAGTACCGCCAGCCGGCGGTGCAGCCCTCGGACAGACCGGCGATCCAGCCGTCGCCGCGGTCCTCGGGACCGGAGCGGGCGATCCGGGGCTGGCCCGCACCGGCGTACAGGCTTTTCTCCGGCCCGAAAAGGTGGCAGGCGACGGCGGCGGGATGATCCCCTTCGCCCCGCAGGGGGCCGCCGTTCAGTCCGCAGGAGGTCATGCGCACCTGCGCGATGCGGCCGTCTTCGTCAAAGAAGATCGGCTCCGCGCAGCCCTGACGGCTGAACCAGGTGCCGTTCGTCTGGCGATGGTAGAACACATACCACTGCCCCGCGATCTCCACGATGCTGCCGTGGTTGTTGCCGCCGTAGGCCAGGGGCCGGTCCGCGGGCTTGCCGGCATCGCTGCCCAGATCGCAGTTGGAGATCAGCACGCCGCCGTATGTGAAGGGGCCCCGCGGATCCCTCGCCGTGGCCCAGCACAGCTCGTGCATGACCTCCGAGGAGTAGACGAAGTAGTAGAGTTCCCCGCGCTTGCGGATGGAGGAGGCCTCGAAGAAGGCGTGGCCCTCGAAGCCCGTGCCCTCCGCGTACATGCAGCCCGGGGCGGCCAGGACCGGTTCCTCCTCGATGGTCAGCATGTCCGGACCGAGGACCGTGCAGAAGGAGCCGTGGCGGCTCTTGTCCCCCCGCCCGCAGAAGCCGGTGTAGAGGAAGGTGCGGTCCCCCTCCGTCAGCACGCCGGGATCGAACTGCGGCTCGTCTCCCGCCCGGTCGCCGAGGCGTGTGCCGTCCTTGTAGCGCACGTAGCCCAGGAACCGAAAGCGCCCCGCCGGGCTGTCGCCCACCGCCACCGACACGAAGCCCACCTTGTCGTAGACGTAATAGAGATAATACCGCCCGTCCGGGCCTTTGGTGACGTCCGGCGCGTAGAGGTTCATCCGCCCGTCGTTGGCGGGGTCCCCCATGCGGGGGAAGATGACGCCCTCGCACCGCCAGTCGGAGAGGTCGTCCACCGGGGCGGACCAGCCCATGTAGTCCCCCGAGCAGAACACGCAGTCATTGTACAGATCATGCGAGCCGTACACATAGACCCGGCCGTCGAACACATAGGGCTCGCCGTCGGGGATGTATTCCCACAGGGGCAGATAGGGATTGTAAGCCTGCTTTTTCATCGGACGCACCGCCTTTCTGTCTGTCATTTCAGCACAAAACGCGCTGTTTGTAAAGGCTGCGGCTCCGCAATCCGTGCCGGATCGATGATCACGATTCACAACGCGGGGCCGCGGCGCGGCGCACAAACAGAGAAAAAACTTGCAATCCCCCCATGGCGTCCCTATAATGGAAAACGCCCGCTGTTCGGCGCGGTGAAAGACCATGTACTGGAGGAGAAACCGATGGAGCTTGCAACCATCCGTCAAACCGACCCGGAAGTCGCCCAGGCCATCGAGGACGAACTGAGCCGCCAGCGCTCCCACATCGAGCTGATCGCCTCGGAGAACTTTGTGTCCCCCGCCGTGATGGCGGCCATGGGCACCTGCCTGACCAACAAATACGCCGAGGGCTATCCGGCCCACCGCTATTACGGCGGCTGCGAGTGCGTGGATGTGGTGGAGGACCTGGCCCGGGACCGCGTGTGCAGGCTTTTCGGCGCGGATCACGCCAATGTGCAGCCCCACTCGGGCGCCCAGGCCAACATGGCGGTCTATTTTGCCATGCTGCAGCCCGGCGACACCGTGATGGGCATGGCGCTGGACAACGGCGGCCACCTGACCCACGGCAGCCCCGTGAACATGAGCGGCAGGTATTTCAACTTCGTGCCCTACGGCGTCAGCGAGGAGGACGGCCGGATCGACTATGACGAGGTGCGCCGCATCGCCCTGGAGTGCAGGCCGAAGATGATCGTGGCGGGCGCCTCCGCCTATCCGCGGGTCATCGCCTTCGACAAGCTCCGCGCCATCGCGGACGAAGCCAGCGCCCTGCTGATGGTGGATATGGCCCATATCGCCGGTCTGGTGGCCGCGGGCGAGCACCCGAACCCCGTGCCCTACGCCGATTTTGTTACCTCCACCACCCACAAGACCCTGCGCGGCCCCCGGGGCGGCCTGATCCTCTGCAGGGAACAGTACGCGAAGGCGATCGACAAGGCGATCTTCCCCGGCACCCAGGGCGGGCCGCTGGAGCACATCATCGCCGCCAAGGCCGTCTGCTTCTGCGAGGCCCTGACCGACGCGTTCAAGGCCTACCAGCACCAGATCATCCTCAACGCCAAGGCCCTGGAGAACGGCTTCCGGGAGGAAGGGCTCCCCATGGTGTCCGGCGGCACCGACAATCACCTGATCCTGCTGGATTTCTCCGGCATGGAGGTCACCGGCAAGCAGCTGGAAAACCTGCTGGAGCAGGCCAACATCACCGTCAACAAGAACACGGTCCCCGGCGAGAAACGCTCGCCCTTCGTCACCAGCGGCGTGCGCGTCGGGACCCCTGCCATCACCACCCGCGGCCTGAAGGAGCCCCATATGCGGCAGATCGCGGCCTGGATCGCCCGGGTCGTCCGGGAGGGCGAGGCTGCCGTTCTCGCCGTCAAAGCCGAGGTGGAAGCGCTGATGGCCGGATTCCCCCTCTATTGATCTCTCCGAGCGCCGACCGGCGCTCTTTTTCGTGACAGCATGCCGGCTGTCGGCCGGGGGTTGACAGCGGCCCCCGGTTTGGGCATATTATAGGCGAGCGCGATCGCGATCCGGAAACGGACCGCCGGTGCGGTCCGCAAAGCGGCCGGCGGAAAAGCGGCGCCGCGCAGAAGGAGGAAGGACAGTGCAGAGTGATATCGGGCTGATCGTTCTGAAATCGGCGGAAAAGATCGGCGTGCGGGTCGATCACGTCTTGTCGGAATGGCATGAGGGAAAGCATTTCCGGATCCCGGCGGAGTGCCCCCGCTTCAGCAGCGGCGAGGGCAAATGCGTGCTGAAGCAGTCCGTGCGGGACCTGGACGTCTACATCCTGCTGGATGTGTGCAACACGTCCCTCACCTACGATATGTTCGGGGAGACCAACCGCATGTCCCCGGACGACCACTATCAGGATCTGAAGCGGGTCATCGCCGCCTGCAACGGCAAGGCGTCCCGGATCACCGTCATCATGCCCTTCCTGTACGAGGGCCGGCAGCACCGGAAGACCACCCGGGAGTCCCTGGACTGCGCCGTGATGCTCCGCGAGCTGGAAAATATGGGCGTGCACAGCCTGATCACCTTCGACGCCCACGATCCCAGGATCCAGAACGTGGTGCCGCTGATGGGCATGGAGACCGTGTCACCCGCCCTGCAGTTCACCCAGTCCTTCCTGACGGAATACGAGGACCTGACACCGGACAGCGACCACATGATGTTCATCGCCCCGGACGAAGGCGCCACCGAAAGGGTCGTCTTCCTCGCGTCCCTCTTCGGCGTGAACATCGGCATGTTCTACAAGCGCCGGGATTACACCCGGATCGTCAACGGCACGAATCCCGTCGTGGCCCATGATTTCTGCGGCACCTCCGTGGAGGGGAAGGACGTGATCGTGATCGACGACATGATCGCCTCCGGCGGCAGCATGCTGGACACCTGCAGGCAATTGAAGGACATGGGGGCGAAGCGCGCCTTCGTCTTCTCCACCTTCGGCCTGTTCACCGCCGGGCTGGACAAGTTCGACAAGGCCTTCGCCGACAGATGGTTCGACAGGATCTTCACCACCAATCTGGTCTACCAGAAACCGGAGCTCCGGGAGCGGGACTGGTACGTCTCCGTGAACATGGACCGGTATATCGCGGCGCTGATCGACACGGCCAACCGGGGCGAGACCCTGCACGACCTGCTCAAGCCCGGCGCGAAGATCCGGCAGACGCTGGAACTCTACAGGCGGTAACGCGGACCCGCGGGGAGGAGAGACCGCTCTCTTGCGTTTTTCCGCGAACTGTCGTACAATGGTCGCAGCAGATCTCATCAACCGATTCCATAGACGAAGGGAGAACGCCATCATGCTCGGCATTCTGAAGAAGTTTCCGGAGCTTGAGCCCTACAAGAGCGATCTGAAGCTCCGCATGGACCGCTATGAGGGCAAGAAAAAGCAGCTGCTGAAGAACGGCGAGACCCTCAACGATTTCGCCAACGGCCACGAGTTCTACGGCTTCCACCGCCTGGCTGACGGCTGGGTCTACCGTGAGTGGGCCCCGGGCGCGGACCAGGTCTACCTCAGCGGCGAGTTCTGCGACTGGCACTGGCTGGATCATCCTCTGGAGAAGAAGGACAACGGCAACTGGGAGCTCTTCCTGCCCGGGGATACCCTGCACCGGGGGAGCAAGGTCATCACCATCGTCCGCAACGGCGACCGGCTGACCCAGCACCTGCCCCTCTATACCCGCCGGGCCGTGCAGGACTGGGCGAACGGCAGCTGGTGCTGCGAGGTCTGGGACGACGAGGAGCCCTATCCCTGGACGGACCAGGACTTCCACAGCGAGGAAGCCCCGCTGATCTACGAGGCCCACGTGGGCATGTGCACCGAGGAGAGCAAGATCGCCACCTACACCGAGTTCGCCGACACGGTGCTGCCCCACGTGAAGGACGCCGGGTACAACACGGTGCAGCTGATGGCCATCATGGAGCATCCCTTCTACGGCTCCTTCGGCTATCAGGTGTCCAACTTCTTCGCGGCCTCCTCCCGCTTCGGCATGCCGGACGAGCTGAAATACCTGGTGAACAAGGCCCACAGCATGGGGATCCGCGTCCTGCTGGACGTGGTGCATTCCCACGCCGTGGGGAACACGCTGGAGGGCCTCAACCTCTTCGACGGCACGTCCTATCAGTTCTTCCACGAGGGCGGCCGGGGCAACCACCCCGCCTGGGGCACCAAGTGCTTCAACTACGACAAGCCCGAGGTCATCCACTTCCTGCTGAGCAACCTGAAGTTCTGGCTGACGGAGTACCACTTCGACGGCTTCCGCTTCGACGGCGTGACCTCCATGCTGTACATGGACCACGGTCTGGGCACCGCCTTCTCCAACCTGGGCATGTATTTCACCATGAACACCGACGTGGAATCCGTCACCTACCTGCAGCTGGCCAATGACCTGATCCGTCAGGTGAAGCCCGACGCGCTCACCATCGCGGAGGACATGTCCGGCATGCCCGGCATGTGCGAACCCGTGAAGGACGGCGGCATCGGCTTCGACTACCGCCTGGGCATGGGCATCCCGGACCTGTGGATCCGCCTGGCCAAGGAGACCCGGGACGAGGACTGGCGCGTGGGCAAGCTCTGGTGGGAGCTGACCTTCCGCAACGCCCCGACCATCGCCTACGTGGAGAGCCACGACCAGGCGCTGGTGGGCGACAAGACCATGATCTTCCGTTTCGCCGACGCCGCCATGTACGACAGCATGAACGCCGACTGCCACAACCAGGTGATCGACCGGGCCGTCGCCCTGCACAAGATGATCCGCCTGCTGACCATGGCGGCGGGCGGCAACGGCTACCTTTGCTTCATGGGCAACGAGTTCGGCCATCCCGAATGGATCGACTTCCCGCGGCCCGGCAACGGCAACAGCTTCCACTACTGCCGCCGCCAGTGGAGCCTGCTGCGGAACGAGAATCTGAAGTACAAGTATCTCTACAAGTTCGATCAGGACATGCTGAAGGCGGCGAAGGACTGGCGCATCTTCGACGTGGGCTGGCCCACCCTGTCCCGCATGCACGAGGACCAGCACGTCCTGGCCTTCGAGCGCAACGGTCTGCTGTTCGCCTTCAACTTTGATCCCGTCAACAGCTATGAGGGCTACGAGATCCCCGTCACGAAGGCGACGGACTACGAGATCGTCTTCTCCAGCGACGACTGGTGCTACGGCGGCTACGGGCGCAACGCCCGGGTGCCCTGCCCCTCCCTCCCCGACGGGAACGGCGGCCGGCAGGTGAAGCTGTATCTGCCGGCCCGCACCGCCCTGGTGCTCTGCCCCGCGGAGAAAGAGGCCTGACCCTCCTTCCCCCGAAACACAGCCCGCTTCCGGACCCAACGGCCCGGCGGCGGGCTTTTGCGATGCGCACCGCGTTCTCCCCGCGTCCGCCGGTGATCCATTTTCATCCGCCGGCGATACATTTTCATAAAGCCATTGCCAAACAGGGCGTTTTCGGATATAATCACCCTGTGTATCCATGCGGGTACCGGTTTTGTGTGTGGATCCACAATGCGGGACCGCCTCGCGGCGCGGAGTACCGGGCCGGCGGCGGGCTGTAAGGGATGAGGTGAGCGGGTGAGCTCCGACGGGAACAGGACGAAGACAGCGGACAAGCCCCACAGACGAAGAAAGACACTGCGCTTCGGCAAGCTGACGATCGAGCACTGGCAGATCATTTCGTTTTTTCTGGCGATCTACGATTTCGTCGCGGTGTGCGGCGCGTATTTCCTCGCGCTGTGGATCCGGTTCGACGGCAGCTTCAATGCGATCCAGCAGCAGCCCTATTATCGGACGTACACCGTGTTTATCGTGCCGTACGCGCTGGCCTGCATCGTGATCTTCGGCTTCTTCCGGATGTACAAGAGCATGTGGCGCTACGCCAGCTTTGTCGAACTGGCCCGGACCGCGGCGGCCTCGGTGCTGACATCCGGCCTGCACGCGCTGCTGATCACGGTGCTGATGCCCGCGATCCTGTCGGGCACGCAGGCGACGGCCACGCGCATGCCGCTGACCTACTATATCCTGGGCGGACTGCTCCAGTTCGTCCTCCTTGCGGGCGTCCGGTTTGCCTACCGCTTCCTGCAGCTGTTCCGCAAGAGCCGCCACAACGCGCAGGAGAGCGGGATATCCCGGGTGATGCTCATCGGCGCGGGATCGGCCGGCCAGCTGATCCTGCGGGACATGAGCCAGGCGAAGGAGATCACCGACAAGGTCGTCTGCATCATCGACGACAACCCCAACAAGTGGAACCGCTACATGGAAGGCGTGCCCGTGGTGGGCGGCCGGGACGACATCCTCTGGGCCGTGAAGAAATACGGCGTGAACAAGATCTTCCTGGCCATCCCCAGCGCGACGGCCGAGCAGAAACGCGACATCCTCACCATCTGCAACGAGACGGGCTGCGAGCTAAAGCAGCTGCCGGGCATGTACCAGTTCGTGCTGGATCAGATCAGCGTGACCTCCATGAAAAAGGTCTCGGTGGAGGACCTGCTGGGCCGGGAGCCCATCAAGGCCAACATGGAGGAAGTGTACGCCTTCATCACCGGAAAGACCGTGCTGGTCACGGGCGGAGGCGGGTCCATCGGTTCGGAACTGTGCCGCCAGATCGCGGCGCACAACCCGAAGCAGCTGATCATCTTCGACGTTTACGAAAACAACGCCTACGCCATCCAGTTGGAGCTGAAAAAGAAGTACCCGGACATGGATCTGGTGACCCTGATCGGCTCCGTGCGCGACAGCCGGCGGATCTTCCAGGTGTTCGAGACCTACCGCCCGCAGATCGTGTACCACGCGGCGGCCCACAAGCATGTGCCGCTGATGGAGGACAGCCCCTGCGAGGCCATCAAGAACAACGCCATCGGCACCTATAAGACCGCCTACGCGGCCATGGTGCACGGCTGCGAGCGGTTCGTGCTGATCTCCACCGACAAGGCGGTGAACCCCACCAACGTCATGGGGGCCAGCAAGCGCATCTGCGAGATGATCGTGCAGAGCTTCGACCACATGATCAAGGCGGGCAAAGCGGACCGGATCCCCCAGCTCTTCACCCATGTCGGCTATGAAAACGCGGACAAGGACGGCTCCGGGAGCGTCTTCCGGAACATCCGGACGGAATTCGTGGCGGTGCGGTTCGGCAACGTGCTTGGCTCCAACGGCTCGGTCATCCCCCTGTTCCAGCGGCAGATCGAGAACGGCGGCCCGGTGACGGTCACGCACCCGGACATCATCCGCTATTTCATGACCATCCCCGAGGCGGTCAGCCTGGTGATGCTGGCAGGCACCTACGCGAAGGGCGGCGAGATCTTCGTGCTCGACATGGGTTCGCCCGTGAAGATCGACACCCTCGCCCGGAACATGATCAAGCTCTCCGGCTACAAGCCCGATGTGGACATCAAGATCGAGTACACGGGCCTCCGTCCGGGCGAGAAGCTCTACGAGGAGAAGCTGATGGCGGAGGAAGGCCTGAAGAAGACCGACAACGACCTCATCCACATCGGCTGCCCGATCCGCTTCGACGAGAACGCCTTCCTGGGGCAGCTGGCCGGGCTGATGGACGCGGCCTACAGCAACAAGGAGGACCGCATCCGGGAACTCATCGCCGCGGTGGTCACCACCTACCGCCCGGAGGGCGTGAAGCCGGCGGGCATCAAGGACGGCACCTACGAGCGGCTGGTGCATGAGGCGGACCAGTGACAGACGCAAGGGAACGATTGAGAGGAAAGGCTTCATGAGCAAACAGAACACGAATCCCGGCGAAACCAAGAAGGAGCAGAGATCCGGGAACCTGACCGGCTTCCGGAAGGTCGTGGACGCCATCGCGAAGGATCTGTGGATCCTTGTGCTGGACGTGGTGGCGGTCAATCTCTCCTACTACCTGATCCTGCTCATCCGGTATTATGTGGCCGGCACGTTCAATCAGGCGGCGAAGGGACACCTGAGCGCGTTCCTGCAGTTCGCCCCGATCTATACGGTGCTGTGCGTGATCGTGTTCATCCTGTGCAGGCTCTACAACGGCATGTGGCGCTACGCGGGCATCAACGACATGAACCGCATCCTGCTGGCCTCCGCCGTCACGGCGGGCATCCAGGTGGGCGGCACGCTGATCATGGGGCATCCCATGCCGGTGGGCTACTACATCGGCGGCGCCTTCATCCAGTTCGTGCTCATCGTGATGATCCGCTTTGCCTACCGCGTCTTCCTGGCGGAAAAGCGGAAGATCGAGAGCCGGAAGCTGCCCGCGGTCAACGTGATGATCGTCGGCGCGGGGGACGTGGCGCGCAAGGCCATGCGCCAGCTGGAGGACAGCGTGTACCGCCCGGCCTGCGTCATCGACAGCCGCGGGGTCTCCGACGGCAAGGCCATGGACGGCGTGCCGGTCCTCGGCGGAACGGGCCGCCTGGAGGAGGCGGTCGGCCGGTACGCGGTCAGCGCCGTGATCATCGCCGATCCCGCCCTGTCCCGCGAGGACCGCGACGGCATCAAGCAGCTGTGCGAAAAGATGAAGCTGGACCTGCAGGACCACACCGGGATCCTGGCGAACCTGTCCGGCCGCCTGCCGCTGACGGGCCTGCTGGAGATGGTCAAGGGCCCGGTGAGCATCCGCATCGACGGCCAGACGACGCGCTATGACAGCGGCATGGACGCCCTGGTCAGCTTCAACGACCGCTACACCGTGACCGGGATCTGCGCCGAGGGCGGCTTTGTGCGGATCGACCTGAAGGAAAGCCGCAGCGAAGCCTATGCCGGCTATGACGCCTGGCTGCAGAAGCACAAGGAAGAGACCGGCGAAGATGTCAGCTACTTCTGAGCGCGGACGGGAGGAATGAAACATGCCTGAAACCAAAGCCTTCCTCGCCGGCCGCGACGAGTACCGCGCGGATCCCCGCTTTGAGGGGATCCGGCCGTCGCCCGGCCGCATCTGGCTGTCTTCCCCCACCATGCACGGGGACGAGCAGCGCTGGGTGGATGAGGCCATCCAGACCAATTGGGTCTCCACCGTCGGCGCGAACATCGACGAGGTGGAAAAGATCACCGCGCAGAAGATCGGCCGCAAGTACGCGGTGGGTCTCTCCGCGGGCACGGCCGCCCTGCACATGGCCATCCGCCTGGCGGGCGAGCGCCTGTACGGCCCGCAGCCCGCGAACGTGGGCACCCTGACCGGGCACAAGGTCTTCTGCTCCGACTGCACCTTCGACGCCACGGTGAACCCCGTGGCCTACGAGGGCGGCGAGGCGGTCTTCATCGACACGGAGCTGGACTCCTGGAACATGTCGCCCGAGGCCCTCGAAAAGGCCTTCGATATCTATCCGGACGTCCGCCTGATCGTCGTCGCGCACCTCTACGGCACGCCGGGCAAGTGCGACGAGATCCGCGCCATCGCCGACCGCCACAACGCTCTGATCGTGGAGGATGCCGCCGAGTCCTTCGGCGCGACCTACAAGGGCGTGCAGACCGGCATGTTCGGGGATTACTCCATCATCTCCTTCAACGGGAACAAGATCATCACCGGCTCCTCCGGCGGCATGTTCCTCACGGATAGCAAAGAGGACGCCCACAAGATCCGCAAGTGGTCCACCCAGAGCCGCGAGAGCGCCGCCTGGTACCAGCACGAGGAACTGGGTTACAACTACAGGATGAGCAACGTAATCGCGGGCGTGATCCGCGGCCAGCTGCCCTACCTGGAGGAGCATATCGCCCAGAAGAAGGCCATCTATGAGCGCTACAAAGAGGGCCTGAAGGGGCTGCCCGTGCGGATGAACCCCGTGCCGGCGTACACCGAGCCCAACTACTGGCTCAGCTGCCTCACGATCGAGCCGGAGGCCATGTGCCGCCAGGTCCGCGGCGAGCACGAAGCCCTCTACGTGACCGAGCCGGGCAAGTCCTGCCCCACGGAGATCCTCGGCGCGCTGATGGCCTTCAACGCCGAGGGCCGCCCCATCTGGAAGCCGATGCACATGCAGCCCATCTACCGCAACCACGTCTTCATCACCACCCAGGGCGTGGCCCGGGGCCGCTCCAACGCCTACATCGACGAGGGCGAGGCGGTGGACAACGGCAAATGGCTCTTCCGGCACGGCCTCTGCCTGCCGAGCGACAACAAGATGACCATGGAGCAGGTGGACTTCGCGGTGGAGATCATCCACCGGTGCTTCAGGTGAGGAAGGCGGGGGAGAGCCCATGAAAAAAGGATATCAGGGACTGTATAACGTCATTTTCAAGCGGTTACTCGATATACTGGTCTCGGCGCTTGTGCTGATCCTGTTCGGCTGGCTTCTGGGACTGCTGGCGCTGGCGGTTCGGATCAAAATGGGCAGTCCGGTCATCTTCTGCCAGGAGCGACCCGGCCGGATCGATCCGAAGACCGGCAAGGAAAGGATGTTTCGGCTTTACAAGTTCCGCTCCATGACAGACGCGCGGGATGAGCGGGGCAACCTCCTGCCGGCCTCCCAGCGGCTGACGCGTTTCGGGCGGCGGCTGAGGGCGACCTCGCTGGATGAACTGCCGGAGTTCTGGAACATCCTCAAGGGAGACATGAGCCTGATCGGACCTCGCCCGCTGTGGGCAAACTACCTGGAGTATTACAACGAATTCGAGCACCGGCGCCACCTGGTGCGCCCCGGGCTGACCGGCCTGGCCCAGGTGAACGGGCGGAACGCCACGAGTTGGGGAAAACGCTTCGAATATGACAACGAATACGTGCGGAACGTGAGCCTCGCGTTGGACGTGAAGATCCTCCTGGCCACGGTAAAGCAGGTGCTGAAACACGAGAACGTGGAGTTCGAGAAGGATCACCAGCCCATTTTGGATTATTTCGCGGATCCGGACAGGACAAAGAACGCGGAAGGCGGGGAGGAAGACTGATGGCGACCAATTACGATCTGTTGCTGGAGAAGGTCAGGGCGCTCGGCATGGAGTATCGCTGGGCCGGCATGTTCGTCAAGAAGCTCCGGGACGACGAGAACGCATTTCCGGTGGCGGACATGGCACAAAGGGAGTGGGCGCTCAGCCGCGGATTCTATCCCGGGCGGATCGAACTGTATGGCCTGAACGAGCAGAACTGGGCCGACTATCTGCCGGACTACCAGTACTTCATGCTCCATCCGATGAACAACCATTTTCTGAAGTGGCTGGACAAGACGACGCTGAAGTACGTGCTGGACGGAAGCGTGTGCAGCGACATCATGCCCGCATACTACGTCTATGTGGAGAACGAGCTGTGCGGCGGCCGGTTCACTTACCTGATGGATTGCCCGGCGGACATCGCAAGGGACGAGGATTTCCTCTGGAACCTGCTGAAGCGGCAGGGCATCCTCGCGATGAAGCCGAACTCCGGGACCTCCGGCGGGCTTGGGTTCATCAAGCTGGAGCTGCGCGGGGACCGGTTGTTCGAGAACAACAAGCCGATCGACATGACGCGCTTCATCGAGATCCGAGACACGATGCGCAACTACATCGTCACCGAGTACGCGCACCAGCATCATGAACTGAGCCGGGTGTGGCCGGACAGCGAGTGTACGCTCCGCGTGATCATGTGCAAGGATCCGACCGAGGACCGCTACGCGGAGACGACCTGGTCCTGCGCTGTTTCCTACGCGAGATTCGGGACATCCGTCAACGGGGGAGCGAGCAACCTCTCTTCCGGCGGCGTCGGGGTCGGGTTCGACTTCGAGACGGGCCGATACGGCGACTTCTGCATCCGGTACAAGCGCTTCACGCCCGATGGCGTCTGGAAACTGGACCGGCATCCCGACACCGGCGTCGAATGGCGCACATCGGGACTGCCGAACTGGGATCTGGTAAAGGAGAAAATCCGCCAGGCCTGCCGGCACATGTCCTCCCTGGACTACATGGGCTTTGACATCATTATCACCGAGGACGGGATGAAACTGTGCGAGATCAACTCCCACCCAGCGGTGGACTATGAGCAGGTCATGTGCGGGCCGACGCTGGCGAGGGATAAGGTCCGGAACTTCTATGAGCACAAGGGCCTGCGCAGGTTCGACGGTCGGGACTTCTGCCGCGCGTACATGGAGAGCCAGGAGTAAGCGGCGCAGGGACCGCAGCGCCCCGAGCGGGAAAAGGAGTGATCGCAATCAAAGCACTGGTCGTGGCTGGCGGGATGCCGCAGATCGAACTGATCAGACAGCTGAAGGAGCGCGGCATCGAGACGGTGCTGGCGGACGGAAGCCCCGCTCCGCTGGCGAAGCCCTTTGCGGACAGGTTTCACCAGGTGAACATCTTTGACACGGACGCGCTGTGCGCCATCGCGGTCGAGGAGAAGGCGGACTTCCTGATCACGGTCTGCGCGGACCAGGTCCTGCTGGCGGTCGCGCAGGCCTCCGAGCGGCTCGGCCTGCCCTGGTACATCGACGAGCGGACGGCGCGCATGGTCTCCGACAAGGAACTGATGAAGAAGACCTTCGCGGAGAACGGCATCCCGACCTCCCGGTACGAGGTGATGGCGGAGCTGGACACAGAGCGGATCGCGGACCTCAGGTATCCGCTGATCGTGAAGCCCGTGGACGCGTACAGCTCCAGGGGCGTCCGCAAGGTCCTCGACGAGGCGGAGCTCCGGGCGGCCTTCGCGGACGCGGTGCGCATCAGCCGCAACGGCAACGCGATCGTCGAGGAGTTCTTCCGGGGCGAGGAGATCAGCGTCGACCTCTTCGTCGAGGACGGCAAAGCGCACGTGCTCTGCGTATCCAACAGCGAAAAAGTCAAGGCGGAGGACCGGTTCGTCATTTTCAGGGGGCGTTACCCGGTCCACGCGTCGGAAGCCCTGCTTGAAGAGATCCGGACGGTGTGCCAGAAGATCGCGGACGCCTTCGGGCTGCGCAATTGCCCGATGCTGGTCCAGATGCTGACGGACGGCGAGCGGATCAGCGTGCTGGAGTTCTGCGCGCGCACCGGCGGCGCGATGAAATGGCTGCTGATCAAGCATGCGTCCGGGGTGGACGTGATCAAGGGCGTGATCGACCTGACCCTGGGGATCAAGCCTTCGATCCGTGTCGGACAGCCGGAAAGCCGGTACATCGTGAACGATTTTGTCTACTGCGGAGCCGGAGTGTTTGACCGGACGGAAGGGTTTGACGAGGCGCTCCGTTCGGGCCTGATCACCGATTGCCGGATGCTGCGTCCGAAGGGCCACCGCTTCAGCGGGGACGTGGCCAGCAGCAGCGACCGCCTGCTGGGTGTGACGTTCCAGGCGGATACGCTGGAGGACTTCAACCGGAAGCATCGCGCGTTTGTCACGTCGGTGAAGGTCCTGGACACGGAAGGCAATGACATGATGCGGCACGATCTGCTGCCCGAACTGGAGGAGTGAGACGGCGAATGAGCAAGTTGATGCACCAACGGCGTCAGATCCGGATGCGGGAAAGTGAAGGTTTCAATGAGCATGGCCCCGCACGGGTGGCCGAGTTGACGGGCATGTGTGACAAAAGGGAGAGCAATACATGAGCGAAGCAAAACCCCGGATCCTGATCCTTGCCAACAGTTCGGGTGGTCTGGCGTCCTTTCGCAGCGAACTGATCCGGAAACTGATGGAGACCTATGAGGTGGCTGCGGCGGTTCCGATGGGCAACCGCGTGGATGAACTGAATGCGCTGGGATGTCGTCTGATTGAGGTAAGAATGGAACGCCGAGGACTGAATCCCATAAGCGACTATTCCCTCTTCCGACAGTTCAAAGCCATTATCCGGAGGGAGAAGCCGGCTCTGGTCATTACCTACACCATCAAGCCGAATATCTACGGCTGCCTTGCGGCGAGGATGGCGCGCGTCCCCTATGCGGCGAATGTCACAGGCCTCGGAACGGCGTTCGAGCGGGGCGGCATGCTGAAGCGCCTTGTGGTGACCCTTTACAAGGTCAGTCTTCGCAAGGCTAAGGTGGTTTTCTTCGAGAATGCAGAGAACTGCGGGATCTTCACGCGTGAAGGAATCATCCCGGAGGAGAAGACCTGCGTGCTCAGCGGTGCCGGCGTCAACCTAGAGAAGTATTCTCCTCTGCCGTATCCGGAAGGAGAGCATCCGATCCGCTTCCTCTTCATGGGCAGGGTCATGCGCGAAAAGGGCGTGGAAGAACTCTTCGAAGCGTTTCGTCATTTGCGCGCCGATGGCTGTGACTGCGTGCTGGACATGCTCGGAAACAGCGAGGAGAATTACAAGGATCGCATTGCTGCCTGCGAGGCGGAAGGCTGGCTCAAATACCACGGCTTCCAAACGGATGTCCGTCCCTTCATCCGCGATGCTCACTGCTTTGTCCTTCCCTCTTGGCACGAGGGAATGGCCAACACGAACCTGGAGTGTGCCGCCTCTGCCCGGCCTATCATCACCTCCGATATCCCCGGATGCCGCGAAGCGGTGGTCGACGGGGTGAGCGGGCTGCTGTGCAAGCCGAAGGATGCGGACAGCCTGTACGCAGCGCTGAAGCGCATGGCCGAGACCCCCAGCGAGCAGCGTGAACGGATGGGCAAAGAAAGCCGGAGACACATGGAGGAGAATTTTGACAAGCGGCGTGTCGTTCAGACGACCGTCAGCCGGATGATGAGGTGACTGCGGCAATGAAGCAACGGATCCAAAACCTCTTGAAGTATCGCAAGGGTTTCTATGCGCTGTATTATCACCTGATGAGTTTCTTTATCCGGCTGATGGGGATGTTCTGCAGAACGGATCCCCGTCTCATTCTTATCAACAGCTTTGCGGGTCGAAAGTATGATGACAGCCCGCGAGCGATCTTTGAGCAGATGAAAAGCGATCCGCGTTTTTCAGGCATGCGCTTGGTTTGGGCGTTTCACAAGCCTGAACAGTACGAGGTGGAAGGCGCCGAAAAGATAAAGACCGACAGCCTGAGCTATTTCCTGACAGCACTGAGGGCCCGCGTGTGGGTGACAAACTCATCCGTGGAAAGAGGGCTTCGCTTCAAGAAAAAGAAGACCTTTTACCTGAACACATGGCACGGCACTCCGCTCAAGAAGATGGGAAACGATTTGCAGACCGAGAATCAATCCTTTAAGAGCAAAGGGAAGAGCAACGTAGATATTATGATGTCCCAGGGTGCCTATGAGACCGAGATTTTCGCACGGGCATTTGGCATTCCGAGTACCAGATTTCTCGAGGCTGGTCTTCCAAGGAATGATATCCTTGCCAAGGCAGATGAGAAACTGCGTCAAAGCATCCGGGAACAGCTAGGGATCGGGGAGGACCAATGCGTTATCTTGTACTGCCCCACATTCCGGGAGTATGAACAAGATGAACATAGAGCTGTTGTCATGGCTCCTCCGATGAACCTGACCAAATGGGAGCAGAAACTGGGTCAGAGGTTTGTTCTCTTTTTCCGGGCCCACTATGAAGTCAGCAAAGTGATGAAGGTTGAGGAGAATGCATTTGTTCGGAATATGACTTCTTACCCGTCCCTCAACGATCTCATTATTGCGTCAGATCTCCTGATTTCGGACTATTCCAGCGTGTTCTTTGACTATGCGATCACCGGCAAACCCATGCTGCACTTTACCTATGATTACGATCAGTATGCCAGTAAACGCGGGATGTACTTCGACATCAGGCAGTATCTTAACGGCAGCGCAGATGAAGACAGTCTGCTGGAGATCCTGCTGACTCTGAGTGAAAATGAAGAGCGTGCGCGATCAACGAGATTCAGAGATGCTTTCGTGGGTCAATACGGACATGCCGCTGAAGCAGCAGTTAACTGCATTGCGGACAGCACAGGCATCGGTCGCGCCGTTTCATAAAGAAAGGATCACAAGCAATCAGTACGTAGCGGCGACAGGCATTTTTGGATAACGCGAGGAGAAACCGAGGATGGAGATCAAAAAGGCTGTTATTGTTGGCGGCAGCAACGGGATCGGATTGGCGTTGGCACAGCGCCTGATCAGTGAAGGGTACAGGATTACAATTCTGGACCGTGTTGCCCCGGAGGAAGGGTGCCTGACGGCAGGAGCGTTCAGTTACCACTACATGGATCTTCGATGGATGGATGAGGATCTGATAAGAGGGTTGGCGGAGGATCCTGATTTATCGGTGCTTATTGTCACAGCTGGATACGGCCGTATCGCGGATTTTGAAGCGCACCATGTGATTGAAATCAGAGACATGATCACCGTGAATGCGATATCTGTCATGCAGATCATCCGTCTGTTTTATGACCGAATCCACAGCAAAGATCCGTTTACGACAGCCGTAATGTGCTCCATCGCCGGTTGGGTTTCTTCGCCGGAAGCTTCCGTATACAGTGCCTCCAAGGCTGCTTTGGCACGCTTTATTGAGAGCGTGAACATTGAGTTGGAGTCCTCGGGTACCCGGAATCGCATTACGGATGTGTCGCCGACGGCCTTCGGAGGTTCCAGGTTTAACGGTGGCGAAAATGATTGTCAGGCGTTAAGTGGATTAGCCGATGAAATCCTGCGGCATGCCCGGTCCGGTGAGCCGCTTTTCTACCCGCAGTATGATGAGCTTGTGCGTGGCGTGCTTGACCGATATCGCGATGATCCACACGCGTTTGGACTTCAAAGCCTACAGTACAAGAGGAATGCGAATCGTGTTAACAACAGCCGTCGCATCATCGTCGGATATCTTTCCGGGACGTTTGACCTGTTCCATATTGGCCATCTGAATATTCTGAAACGCGCAAAAATGGAATGTGACTATCTGATTGTGGGAGTACACGGCAGCGGCAGCTGGAAAGGGAAAGAGACCTTTGTTCCTCTGGAGGAGCGCAAAGCCATCGTTCAGGCATGCAGGTATGTGGACAAGGTGGTTGACTCTTGTGTTGAAGACGTGGATGCGTGGACGGCTTTCCGATATGACAAACTGTTTGTAGGATCAGATTATCAGGGAACCGAACGATTCCGGAGATATGAGGAATTCTTTGCAGACAAGGGTGTCGAGATTGTTTACTTTCCTTACACCAAAACAACCAGCAGTACCCAACTGCGCGCAGCTATCCTGGGGAAAAAGAGCGAATGATTGTACTGGCATACTGCTTCCTGATGGGCTGATCCGCATGCCGCACGGCTTGATCATGCCGGGAGCGACGTTGAAGGAATCAAGCCGAATACCAGGTGTATGCTGTTTATGCAACGACATGTAAAACAGCCTGCGGGAAGCATGCTGTCGGGGGTGCTGTCGTCTCCCGAAACGAAGAAAGGGTAGATCAAATGAATGACGAGGAGCAGCGCATTAAGGTCAGTGTGATCTGCAACGCGTACAACCAGGAAAAATACATCGGGGATGCCTTGGAGGGGTTTGTGATGCAGAGGACTTCCTTCCCCTTTGAGGTGCTGGTGCACGACGACGCCTCCACCGACGGGACCGCCGATGTTATCCGGGAGTACGAAGCAAAATACCCTGAGTTGATCCGCCCTGTCTACCAGACCGAGAATCAGCATTCCCGGGGCGTGAAGATCAGTTCGTTCCAGTTCCCGCGCGTCCGGGGCCGATATGTCGCATTCTGCGAAGGGGATGATTACTGGACGGATCCCCTGAAGCTGCAGAAGCAGTACGACGAGATGGAACGACACCCGGAAGTGGACATCTGCGCTCATGCATCCCAGAAGGTGGATGCGGCAAACGGCAAGGTGCTGCGGGTGATTACTCGTTCGGATGAAGTGTGCATACTCCCGGCGGCGGAGGTGATCCGGGGCGGCGGCGGGTATGTATCGACCAATTCGCTTTTATACCGATCTGAACTGCTGAAGCATATTCCCCCGTTCCGGGAAATGATGGGAACCGATTACACGGCCCAGGTGCACGGCGCACTGCGGGGAGGCATGTTGTTCCTTCCGGACGTCATGTCCGTCTATCGGACGAACGTGGATGGATCGTGGACGAAAACCATGAAGCAGAGCAGAGAAAAAAAGATCGCCCACAAGAAGCGCAGTATCGCCGTATGGAAGCAGATGGACGCCGATACGGGCAGGCAGTATCATCGCATCGTCGCCGAATTGATTGGAAGACAGCGCCTGAAGATCCTGGCGCTGAGGCTGGGCATCGGCGTCAACGGATGACAGACAAGCGAGCGCGCCTGTGCTGTCAGAAGGAGGAAAACGGGATTGCTATATGCCATTGTTTTGACGGAAATCCTCTTGTTCTACTTCATCCAGTCGCAATCCCGGGTGACGGGGAAGGCGGCTCGAAGAGTCCTTTGGGCTGTCCTTTTCCTGACCTTGGCAATCATTTCCTCTTGCAGATATGAAACGGGAGCCAGAAGCGATTTCTATAAGAACTATATCAACTGCGTCCGAACAGGTTCCAAGCCCTGGAATGAAATCCTGACATGGGGAGAGGAGATGTTCCACCCGATTCTTCGAAAGGTTGTGATGACGCTCTTCAACGATCCTCAGATGTGGTTCGCCATCACGAGCTTCTTCATCATCGGAGCCTTCTTTCACGCGTTCAGGAAGTACACGACGGATAGGTTTCTCGCAGTTGTCCTGTTTTACTGCATTGGCGGATACTTCACTGCCCACAACATCACGCGGCAGTTTATTGCCATCGGTATTGTGCTCTTTTCGCTGAAGTACATCATGGAGCGCAAACTCATCCCGTTCCTGCTGACGGTGATGCTGGCCTGCGGTTTTCACATCTCCGCAGCGGTGATGATTCCCCTTTACTTTCTCAGCAATGTGCGCTTCAACCGCAACGCGCTCTATCTGTACATTGTGTTTTTCGTCCTTGCGGCGGTACTCCGCCAGCAGTTTACAGCGTTTTTCCAACTGTTGTTCTATTCTGACTACGGGTCCGGATACGGCGCGGAAACATCCAACGCGCTTCGCCTGATCTGGCCCGTTATCACGGTCTTCTGTATCTGGCTGTGCAACCGCCCGTCGGTCCGCCTGGCCTGCCCTGCGGTGGCTGAGGGTGAAAGTGAAAAACGCTTCAAGAATATGCTCTGCCATGGCGCTGCGCTCTACTGCTTCTTTTCCTTGCTCTCTGCCACGAGTATGCTGCTGTTCTCCAGAATTGCGTCCTATTTCGCATTTTTTGCTCATCTGTCGATGCTCTACGCGATGGATACCTTGCGGCTGCGGAGCAATAAGACCATGATGAGAAGCGGACTGCTGCTGCTGGTGATCGCCTGGTTCCTGTTCAACAACATCCAGGGCAAACTGGATCCCACTCCTTACACTCCCTTCTGGGAAGCGGCCAGACTATGGTAGTACAGGACGGAACCGGCAGAGGACGCCGCCTGAAGTGAGGGAGGAGGACTGAGATATGAGCGGAAAGCACACGGGTCGGATGACCGTCATGAGCAACTTTCTTTGGCGCCTTGCGGAGAGAATGGGAGCCAAAGCGGTTGAATTCATTGTATCGATCGTGCTGGCGCGTCTTCTGGCGCCTGAGGTCTATGGTACCATAGCGCTTGTGACTGTTTTTATCACGATCCTTCAGGTCTTTGTGGACGGAGGACTGGGCAACGCGCTGATCCAGAAGAAAGATGCGGACAGTACCGACTTTTCCACGGTGTTCTTCTTCAACATTGCTTTCTGTTCTGTGCTGTATTCGCTACTGTTCCTGGCAGCGCCGCTGATCGCGGGTTTCTATGACGATGCAACGCTGACTCCTGTGATCCGCGTGCTGGGGCTGACGGTTCTGGTCTCTGGCGTCAAGAACGTGCAGCAGGCGTATGTCTCGCGGCACATGATGTTTCATCGCTTCTTCTACGCCACGCTGGGCGGTACCGTTGGTGCCGCAGCGCTCGGGATTTGGCTGGCGTATCACGAGTACGGAATCTGGGCGCTGGTGGCTCAGCAAGTCTTCAATGTTACAATGGATACCATCATCCTGTGGTTCACGGTGAAATGGCGTCCCACGTGGAGCTTCTCTTTCAGCCGTCTGAAAATGCTGTACGCCTATGGTTGGAAACTGTTGGCTTCCCATCTGATTGAGACAGTTTATGCGGATATCAGGCAGTTGATTATCGGCAAGATGTACACGAAATCGGATCTGGCGTACTACAACCGCGCCAAACAGTTTCCGCAGTTTATCACCGCAAACATCAATACATCCATCAACAGCGTGATTTTTCCGTCCATGGCCCAGGTGCAGGACGATCCTGACAAGGTCAAGGGCATGACGCGGCGGGCAATCAAGGTTTCGACATTCATCATGGCGCCTATGATGATGGGGCTGGCGGCTTGCAGCGAAACCGTGATCAGGATCCTGCTGACAGAGAAATGGCTTCCCTGTGTTCCTTATCTGATCATCTTCTGCATTACACATATGTTTTTGCCGATTCACACAGCCAATCTCAACGCGATCAAGGCCATCGGTCGCAGCGACCTCTATCTGAAACTGGAAATCATCAAAAAGGTGGTAGGCGTAATTGCCCTGCTGATTTCCATGAACTTTGGCGTGATGGCCATGGCCTACAGCCTGCTGATCACCAGTGCGATCAACCAGGTCATCAACTCGTGGCCAAACAAGAAACTGCTGAATTATGCCTATATCGAGCAGTTCAAAGACATTCTGCCCAACATCATGCTGGCCGCGGCCATGGGGTTGATGGTTTATGCGGTGGAGTTTATCGGTCTGAACAAATGGCTGACACTGGCGATCCAGGTGCCGCTGGGTGTCGTCATCTACGTGGCTGGCTCCAAGCTCTTCAAACTGGACAGCTTCGACTATCTGCTCGACATGATCCGGAAGTTCCTGCATCACAGCAGGAAGGAGAACAAGAAGGAGACGGACCAGTGAAAACCATGCTTCTCCTCGGGGGCTCCGCCCAGCAGGTCATCGCCATCGAGACGGCGAAGCGGATGGGCCTGCGCACCGTGCTGTGTGACTACCTGCCCGACAACCCCGGGCAGCATCACGCGGACCGGTTCTACCTGACCAGCACCACCGACCGGGAAGCCGTGCTGGAGGTGGCGCGTGCCGAGCGGGCGGACTATGTCATCGCCTACGCCTCGGATCCCGCAGCTCCGACCGCGGCCTATGTGGCCGAAAAGCTGGGGCTGCCCACAAACCCGCTCGAGGCCGTGGAAATCCTGTGCAACAAGGACCGGTTCCGGGTCTTCCTCCGTGAGCACGGCTTCGAAACCCCGACCGCCCGGGGATACGCGTCGCCTGAGGCGGCAATGGCGGACGCGGAGCGCTTCGAACTTCCGGTGATCATCAAGCCTGTCGATTCTTCCGGCAGCAAGGGCGCCACAGTGGTGCGCGCCGTGGAGGATCTGGCCGCGGCTGTGGACTTCGCGTTCTCCTTCTCCCGCGGCCACCGGATCGTGGTGGAAACCTTTATCGAGAAGAAGCACCCCTACCTGGTGGGCGGCGACATCTTCGTCTCGGAGGGGAAGATCATCCAGTGGGGGCTGATGAACTGCCATCGCGACGTAGCCGTGAACCCGCTCGTCCCGGTGGGCAAGAGCTACCCGCCTCTGCTCGACGAGGGCAGCCTGCGGGCGGTGAAGGACACCCTGCAGCGCCTGGTCACAGAGCTGGGTATCCGCTTCGGCCCCATGAACGTGGAACTGATCGTCGACGCGAAGAACCGCGTCTTCCCGATCGATATCGGCCCGCGCAGCGGCGGCAACATGATCCCGGACCTGCTCGGCATGATCTTCGGATGCGACGTGGTGGAGATGAGCGTGCGGGCTGCGATGGGCGAGCCGGTGACAGTCCCTGAGGGGGAGGGGACGCCATTCTACGCGACCCACAACCTCCACGCGGACCGGGACGGCATCCTGCGGGAGATCACCTTCTCCCCGGAGATCGGGCCGTTCATTGTCCGGAAGAACATCTACAGGCAGCCCGGCGATCCGGTACAGCGCTTCACCAACGCGAGCCACGCCATCGGCATCGTGTTCCTGAAGTTTGACGGCGCGGAGCAGATGGACGGCTTCCTCAGCCGGATCGGGGATCACATTCATGTGGCGGTGACGGAGGCGGGGCAGCCATGAGAGAGATCGGCGGCTATATCGAACTGGACACCTACCGCCTGCCTATGCTGCACGAAGGCGCGATCGCCCTCAACTGCGGACGCAACGCGCTGGCTTGGCTGATCCGGGCCAGGAGGATCAGACGGCTGTGGCTCCCGCGGTTTTTGTGCGATTCGGTCCCCGATGTGTGCGCCAGAGAAGGCGTGCCGGTGTCCCGGTACAGGGTAGGTATGGACTTCCTCCCGGCGGAGGATGTGCACCTTGGCAAGGACGAATGGTTCTACTTTGTGAATTTCTACTCACAGTTCGACAATGAGACCATCGCGAACTGGGCGCAGCGGTATGAACGGATCATTGTGGACAACGCTCAGAGCTATTTCCAGCCGCCGTTGCCCGGGGTGGACACACTCTATACCTGCCGGAAGTACTTTGGCGTGGCGGATGGAGCATTCCTTTACAGCGATGCGGAATTGGACGAGCCGATCCCGGAGGACGAGTCTTTTGACCGGATGCGGTTCCTGCTCGGCCGCTATGAGCGCGGCGCCAACGAGTTCTACGCGGAGAGCGCGGCCAACAACAAACGCTTTGCCGACGAGCCCGTCAAGCGGATGTCACGGCTGACGCGCAACCTGCTGCATGGGATCGACTACGGAGCCGTGGAGGAACGCAGGCGCAGAAACTTTGACTTCCTGCACGAGCATCTGAAGGAAACGAATCAACTCCGGCCTCGGCCATCCACGTTCATGTATCCCCTGATGGTGCCCCGGGGTGCTGAACTGCGAAAAAAACTGCAGGCGGTGCGGATCTATGTCCCGACGCTGTGGCCAAACGTACTGACCATTGCCCAACAGGGGGAGGATGAGTACGAGATGGCGTCGCGGATCCTGCCGCTGCCGATGGATCAGCGATACGATGAAGCGGATTTGACAGAACTGTTGGGGGTGATGGAGACATGTATGAGGGTTTGAAGGGCAAAAAGCTGTTGGTCATCGGCTCTGCGGAGAATGACGCCAATATTGTGCGCGCTGCGCAGGAGATGGGCGTATATGTGATCGCGGCAGATGGCACCCCGCAGTCAAGTGCCACATTTGCCAAGACGATAGCCGATGAAGCGTGGGATGTGGACTACAGTGACACGGAGATGATGAGCCGGAAATGTATTGAAGCCGGGGTTCAGGGTGTGCTGGCCGGGTACAGCGAGTTTCGTGTTGCGGCGGCATGCAGCATAGCACAGGCGATCGGAACCCCCTTCTACGCGACTGCGGAGCAGATAGAGCTCACTCGCAGCAAGCGGCTGTTCAAGGACACCTGCAGGAAGTACGGCGTACGCGTGCCAAGGGACTACACGATGACGGACCTGCAGCAGCGGGACAAGATCCGCTTTCCCATCATTGTTAAGCCTGCAGATGCAGCGGGGCGGAAAGGCATCACCATCTGCCACAGCGCAGACCAGCTGGATGAAGCCATCGAGTTGGCACTCTCCCAGTCGGTTTCGAAGACGCTGGTTGTCGAAGAATATGTGGTGGGCGTGGAATTCGCGGCCATCTATACACTCCAGGACGGCAAGAGCAGTCTCACATGCTTTAACGAGAAGTACCTGGATCAGGAGATGAAGGGCTCGGGACTGTGCGATTTGGCCCTTACGCCTTCGCGACGGATGGAGATGTATATTGCACAGGCGGATACCCCGGTTCGTGGCTTCCTTCAGGGCATTGGCGCGATGAATGGAGTAGCTTTCTTCCAGGGAATCGTCACGGAGACGGAAGTATATGTCTTCGAAATGGGGTACCGGCTTAACGGAGGCAACGACTACTTCATTGCAGAGCGTGAGAATGGCATCAGCTATATGAAGATGCTGATCGCCCACTCACTGACAGGCCGCATGGAGGGAGACCTGAGCAAGGACCAGCCGCGCTTTGGCAAGTACTATGCCAATTTCTTGCTCTACGCGCATGGCGGCCGGGTGGGGAAAATCGCGTTCCACGGCTCGACGGACAGGGAAGGACTGGAGGATATCCACATCAAGAAAGCGCCGGGCATGGTGATCCGGGAGAACGGGACAACTCTGCAGTGTGCGTTCACATTCAAACTCTCCGCCCGGACAAAGGCGGAAATGGCCTCCTTGATCAGATACTGCCAAGAGAACGCAGAGCTTTTGGATGAGGCGGGGAACAGCATGTTGTTTGCGCCTTTCGACACATCTGTGCTGACGGATGAATAAAGGGAGAGCATCATGAAACAGAGCATTCTCGTCACCCGTTCCTCCATGCCCTCCTTCGAGGAGTACTGCGGGGAGATCCGCAAGCTGTGGGACAGCCACTGGCTGACCAACATGGGCGTGGAGCATAAGGAGCTTCAGCGGCAGCTGGAGGAGTACCTGGACTGCCCCCATGTGGTGCTCTACACCAACGGGCACCTGGCGCTGGAAAACGTCATCGCGGCCATGGACCTGCCGAAGGGCGGCGAGGTGATCACCACGCCGTTCACCTTCGCGTCCACCACCCACGCCATCGTGCGCTGCGGGCTGACGCCGGTCTTCTGCGACGTCAACCACAAGGACTACACCATGGACGTGGAGAAGATCGAAGCGCTGATCACGGAGAAGACCGTGGCCATCGTGCCGGTGCACGTGTACGGCAACCTCTGCGACGTGGAGGCGATCGACGCCATCGCGAAAAAGCACGGGCTGAAGGTCATTTATGACTCTGCGCACGCCTTCGCGGTAAAGTACAAGGGCGTATCCTCCGCCTGCTTCGGCGATGCGTCCATGTTCTCCTTCCATGCCACGAAGGTCTTCAACACCATCGAGGGCGGCGCGGTGTGCTTCCGGGACGACAGCCTGGTGCAGACACTGAACGACATGAAGAACTTCGGCATCCGTGGCCCGGAGAGCGTGGTGTTCGTGGGCGGTAACGCCAAGATGAGCGAGTTCCAGGCCGCGATGGGCATCTGCAACCTCCGCCACCTTGATGAAGAGATCGCCAAGCGCGGTCGGGTGGTGGCCAGGTACCGGGAGCGGCTGGAGGGCGTCCCGGGGATCAAGCTCTGCCGCCCGCAGCGGGACACGGAGCCGAACTACGCCTATTTCCCCGCGGTCTTCGACGGCTTCGGCGCGACCCGCGACGAGGTCTTCGACGCGCTGGGCCGCGAGGGGATCACGGCGCGGAAGTATTTCTTCCCCCTCACCAACAGCTTCGAGTGCTACCGCGATCTGCCCACGGCCGGCCCGGAAAAGACCCCCATCGCCGCCTTCCTGGCGGACCGGGTGCTGACGCTGCCCATGTACGCCGACCTGGCTATGGAGGACGTGGACCGCATCTGTGAGATCATCCTGGCGACGGGAAACAAATAAGGCAAAGGAGACGAGCGAACATGAAAGGCATCATTCTCGCCGGCGGCAAGGGGACGCGCCTGTACCCCATGACAAAGGCTGTTTCCAAACAGCTGCTGCCCATCTATGACAAGCCCCTCATCTACTATCCCCTTTCCATCCTGATGCTGGCGGGCATCCGCGAGGTGCTGATCATCTCCACGCCCGAGGACACGCCGGTCTACGAGCGCCTGCTGGGGGACGGAACGCGCCTGGGGATGCGCCTGTGCTACACCGTGCAGGAGACGCCCCGCGGTCTCGCGGACGCCTTCATCCTCGGCGCGGACTTCATCGGGGACGACAGCGTGTGCCTGATCCTCGGCGACAACGTCTTCTTCGGCCAGGACATGACCCGCATGCTCCGCAGGGCCATGGAGAACAAGACCGGCGCCACCATCTTCGGCTACCCGGTGAAGGACGCGCGTTCCTTCGGCGTGGTGGAGTTCGACGCGAACCACAAGGTGGTCTCCATCGAGGAAAAGCCGGAGCATCCGAAGAGCAACTATGCGGTGCCGGGCCTCTATTTCTACGACAACCGGGTGGTGGAGATCGCCCGGAACGTGAAGCCCTCCGCCCGCGGCGAGATCGAGATCACGGCTGTGAACAACGCCTACCTCGAGATGGGCGAGCTGAACGTGACCCTGCTCGGCCGCGGCATGGCCTGGCTCGACACCGGCACCCCCGGCAACATGCTGAAGGCCGCGGAGTTCGTGGAGGCGGTGCAGGACCGCCAGGGCTTCTATGTCTCCTGCATCGAGGAGATCGCCTGGCGCCGCGGCTTCATCACCACCGCACAGCTGGAAGCCCTGGGCGAGGAACTGAAGATGACCGACTATGGCCAGTACCTGCTGGCCCTGGCGCGGGAGACGCGGTAAAGCGCCGGCCCGGAGGGAGGACCGCACGATGGAGACGGCGAACGCCGTATACGAGAGAAGCTTTGTGCCGGAGACCTGCCAGAGCGACCCACAGGGGCGGTGGCGGATCGGCGCGGTCCTGGAGGCCATGCAGATCACGGCCAACGACCACTGCCGCGCCCTGCGCGTCTGGCGCGACGAGCTCGGCGCAAAGGGCCTGCTCTGGGTCCTGTTCCGGACAGACCTCCGCCTGGACCGATATCCGTGCGTCGGAGAGACGGTCGTCGTCAGGACCTTCACCAAGGCCGGCCGGATGAAGTTTATCCCGCGGTACTTCACCTTCACCGACGCCCGGGGGGAGCGCTTCGGCGCTGCGGGCTCGCTGTGGATGATGATCGACCGGCGCACCCGGGCGTCCGTCTCCCCGGCGGGCTGCGGCTTTGCCCTCCCGGACGCGGCGGAGATCGAGGCGCCGATCCGCATCGGCATGGGCGAGAAGCCGATCGCCGGCCGGACCGACGCCCGGACATACGCGCCGCAGTACACCGACCTGGACGCGAACGGCCACGTCGGCAACATCCGGTATATCGACTGGCTCTGCAACCATCTCGGTCCGGAGCGCATGGCGCGGTGCGAGATCGCGGACCTTTCCGTCGTCTACCGGCAGGAGGTCCGCTGCGGCGATCCGCTGGTCCACACCCTGACGCTGGCGGACGGCGGAGAATTCGGTTTTGACGGATCCGTCGGGGACCGGCAAGTGTTCGGGATCCGCGGAAGACTGCGTGCGCGGGAGCCGGAGCCCGGAACGGCCTGCTGCGACGACTGCCCGGAAAAAGGAGGATATGCGAAATGACCATCATCGTCACCGGCGGCGCCGGATTCATCGGCTCCAACTTCATCTTCTTCCAGATGGAAAAGCACCCGGAGGACAGGATCGTCTGTCTGGACAAGCTGACCTACGCGGGCAATCTGTCCACCCTGAAGGACGAGATGGACAAGCCCAACTTCCGCTTTGTGAAGCTGGACATCTGCGACAGGGAGGGCGTGTACCGCCTGTTTGAGGAGGAGCATCCGGACATCGTGGTGAACTTCGCCGCGGAAAGCCACGTGGACCGCTCCATCGAGGATCCCTCCGTGTTCCTGCAGACCAACATCATCGGCACCTCCGTGCTGATGGACGCCTGCCGGAAGTACGGCATCACCCGCTATCACCAGGTCTCCACCGACGAGGTCTACGGCGATCTGCCCCTGGACCGGCCGGACCTCTTCTTCACCGAGGAGACGCCGATCCATACCAGCTCTCCCTATTCCTCCTCCAAGGCGGGGGCGGACCTGCTGGTCATGGCCTATCACCGCACCTTCGGCCTGCCGGTGACCATCAGCCGCTGCTCCAACAACTACGGCCCCTACCATTTCCCGGAGAAGCTGATCCCCCTGATGATCGCCAACTGCCTGAACGACAAGCCCCTGCCCGTCTACGGCGAGGGCCTGAACGTCCGCGACTGGCTGTATGTGGAGGACCACTGCCGGGCCATCGACCTGATCATCCGCAAGGGCCGGGTGGGCGAGGTCTACAACGTGGGCGGCCACAACGAGATGCGGAACATCGACATCGTGAAGATGATCTGCCACGCCCTGGGCAAGCCCGAGAGCCTCATCACCCATGTCACCGACCGCAAGGGCCACGACATGCGCTATGCCATCGACCCCACCAAGATCCACAGCGAGCTGGGCTGGCTCCCGGAGACGAAGTTCGAGGACGGCATCCGGATGACCATCGCCTGGTACCTGGAACACCGCGACTGGTGGGAGGAGATCATCTCCGGCGAGTATCAGAACTACTACGAGAAAATGTACGGAAACCGCTGAAACGACGCGCGGTACAGTTTTTACAAGTATTGCGGCCGGAAAGCAGGATTTGAGAACCGAATGCCGAATGCATAACAGTTGATCAAGCATCATAACGGGGGAGGTGAGACAGTGCAGAGGAAGATCGCCGGATTTGTGATCGCCCTGACGTTTGCGCTGCTCATCTCCGGAACAGCGCTGGCCGCGACGCCTCTCGCGCCGGATCAAACGAAGGATGCGCCCGCGCAGGATGTGTCCCGGCTGCCGGATTCCCTGACGTGGATCGGAGAGGGAGCCTTTGAGGGCACGGCACTGGAAAACGTGGAACTGCCCGACAGCCTCACCGCGGTCGGGGATGAGGCCTTTGCCGACATCCCGACGCTGAAGACCATCACGGTCCCCGCTTCCGTTCAGTCTTTCGGCCGGGACGTGCTGGCCGGCAGCGAGCGGGCGATCGTGATCGCGCCTCCCGACAGCGAGGCCGCGCACTGGGCAAGTGTCAACCGATACAGGCTGCTGCCCTCCGTCGTGAGGGCGGAGAATACGCGCCCGACAGCGGTGAGACCGGGTGTGAATGCCGCGAGACATGATGACGCAGGTTATGCCGACGGGAAAGACACATGGCCGTCCGCGAGGCAGAACGGCGAAGTGAAAGCGGAGGCCTGCGTCGGCTGTCACTCTCTCAAGGTCACGACGAGGTATTTCCCCTGAGGCGGTGTGCTGAATCCGACACAAACCGCACTCAGGAAAGGAGAAAACCCCTATGAACAAACGGCGTTTGCTGAGCCTTCTGCTGGCTCTGGCCATGCTGTTCGCGCTGATCCCTTCCGGCATTGTGGCCGATGAAGGGGATGAGACTGCCCCCGTTGAAACGACGGAGCCCGCCCCCGCGGCTGAACCCGATCCGGCCCCCGCGACGGAACCCGATCCGGCCCCCGCGGCTGAACCCGATCCGGCTCCGGCGACGGAGCCCGATCCCGCTCCCGCTGCGGAACCCGATCCGGCCCCCGAGGCTGACGAGCCCGAGGCGGACGAACCCGCAGCGGACGAACCCGCAGCGGACGAACCCGCAGCGGACGAACCCGCAGCGGACGAACCCGCGGCGAATGAGCCCGAAGCGGACGAACCCGCAGCGGACGAGCCCGAGGCCGACGAGCCCGAGGCTGACGAGCCCGAAGCGGACGAACCCGCAGCGGACGAGCCCGAAGCGGACGAACCCGAAGCCGACGAGCCCGAGGCTGACGAGCCCGAGGCGGATGAACCCGAAGCCGACGAGCCCGAGGCTGACGAGCCCGAGGCGGATGAACCCGAAGCCGACGAGCCCGAAGCTGACGAGCCCGCCGCTGACGAAACCGAGAACGAGGAACCCGCGGAGGAAGCTTTTGAAGCAGGCCTTGCGACCCTAAGCGCCGGCGAACTGTTTGCCGACAAGTGGCTCAGAGAGACCGCGGGCACCCTGAACGGCGGGGCGGTCGTGTATGCCGCGGCCCGCGCTTCCGGCGAGGGCGAACTCTCCGGCAAGGACGCGATCCGGGTCGTCGCCAATGTCGGCGGATCGGCCGAGACCTTCTATGTCCCCTATGCCCGCCTGACCATGCTGACCGAAGCCCAGGCCGCGGCCTATTCGGAAGCCGACCATGAGGATGGCATCCTGTACGGCGGCGCCGCGCTGGATCCGGTCGACTTCACCGCCGCGGTGACGGAAGAACCTGCCGCGGAAGAGACGGAAGCGGAGCCCGAGGCGGAGGAGCCGGCTGAAAAAGAGGACGAAACCGAATCCGAGACGGAAGAGCCGGTCGCCGAAGACGAGGACGACGAGACCGTCTCCGAGGATGAGGGCCAGGCCGGCGAGGACGACGGAACCGTTACCGAGGGTGACTGGACCGCCGCTGTCGAGACCGAGGAGCCTGCTGTCGAGGCTGAGCCTGCGACTGAAGAAGAGCAGGTTTTGCCCGAGAACACCGAGACCGTCGCCGAATATGAAGAGCCCGTTGCTGAGATTGAAGAGACGGATGACTTTATCGGCGTCGAGACGGCAGACATGCCGGAGAATATGATCACCGTGCAGCCCAAGGATGTCTATGACATGGAAGTGGGCAAGAAGTATGTTCTGACCGTGACAGCGATCGGCGAAGGGCTGACTTACCAGTGGATGATCAGTACGGATAACGGTGAAACCTGGAAAGCGACCGGCGCCGCCGGCAACAAGACAGCAAAGCTGACGATCGTCGCCAAAGCTTCATACGACCTTTATCAGTATCGCTGCGACATTACCAACCAAAGCGGTGTGACCTTTTCAACGAGGGCTGCCACCGTGCATTTCGGCAATCCGCCTATCGTCATCAGCAAACAGCCCAGCAATGTACCCTACGGTTCCGTGGGCAAACTGTATCCCTTTACCGTGGAGGCGACAGGCGAGACTGAGTTGAGTTACCGCTGGAAGATCAGCACGGATGGTGGCATCACGTGGAACAACACCGCCGCCAGTGGCTACAGTACGAAGAAACTGCAAGTTCGGGCAAAGGATTCATACGACGGATACCAGTATTACTGCGAGATTACCGATGCGAATGGCAACAAGGTTTGCTCAAGCGTTGCGACGCTTTATCTCGCTGACGAACCTGAACCTGAGGCCAACATTATCGCGCAGCCCCAGGACGTGGTTGATGCCGTTATTGGCCAGACCTACGCGATTCATGTGAATGCCGAGGGCGAGAACCTGAAGTATCGCTGGAAGGTTTCCACCAATGGCGGCGCGCGTTGGTCCAATACCAGCGCGCCGGGCTACAACACGGACACCCTGTCCATTACCGTAGCCGCAAAAAACGATGGATATCAGTACTACTGCATTATCACCGACCAAAATGGCATGACTGTCAATTCGAGTGTGGCAACTATCCACATTGCCGAGGAACCCGCGAATGTGCTGACCATTCAGACTCAGCCTGTGGACATTCCGGATGCCGTCATCGGCCAGACCTATGACATCTCGGTTGTTGCAACAGGCGAGGACCTAAGTTATCGCTGGAAGGTTTCAACCAATGGCGGTGCGCGTTGGTCCAACACCAGTGCACCCGGCTACAATACGGACACCCTGACCATCACCGTAGCGGCGAAGTATGATGGATACAAGTACTATTGCCATATCGTGGACGGCGACGGGAACACTCTGGATACCATTGTCATAACGGTGACGCTCGCCGTTGCGCCGGACGCCGTGATCACCGAGCAGCCGGTCAACGCGGCGGGTCTGCCGGGCGACACTGTATCCTTCGCCGTGACGGCTACCGACGCGACGGGCTATCAGTGGCAGCAGAACAGCGGCAGCGGCTGGGCGGATATCGCCGGCGCGACCAACGCAGCCTATGAGCTGGCCGTGACCGAGGACAACCAGGACTACAGCTTCCGGTGCGTGGTGTCCGGCGAGAACAACGAGGCTGTCTCTGATGCCGTTGTCATCGATTTGCCTGCAAGCTTTGTGCTGGATGACGTGACCTACACCATCCTCGCGGATCATACAAGCGTCAGCGTCAGCGGCTATGCGAACACGGGCATGAGCAGCCTTGTGATCCCGACGACCGCGAGAGGCTTCACCGTCATCGAGGTCGGCGAGGAAGCCTTCTACAACAACACCACGCTGACGAGCATCTCTCTGCCCAATTCGATCGAATACATCCGGGCCAGGGCGTTTGCCGGATGCACGAACCTCTCGAGCATGACGAACCACGATTGATGGGACCTGCGGGAGGCTGCAAAGCCTCCCGCTTTTCTCGCCACTGCATGAAGGAGCAAGCATCCACCGACGATACCGGTGGATGCTTGCTCTTGCCGCGAAGCGTCCCGATGAGAATTCGAAGTTGGGAGAACGAATGAATACCAAACAACTGCAGTATGTCCTTGCGCTGGCCAGGGAGGGGACCTTCTCGCGCGCCGCCGAAAAGCTGAACATCAGCCAGCCGTCCTTGTCCCAATACATCAAGAAGATCGAGAATTCGCTCGGCATCGAGATCTTCGACCGCACGAACGGGCACGTGAAGCTGACAGATGCGGGCAGGATCTATGTGGAAACCGGGCGGCGCATCCTTGACGCCGAGCACCAAATGGAGGTCAGGCTCTCGGACCTTCGGCAGAACAAGACAGGCTCCCTGGTGGTCGGGGCCGCCCCCTACAGGGCCGCGACCATGATGCCCGCCATCGCGGAGCGTTTTGCCGCGCGGTATCCCGGGATGCATTTGATCGTGCACGAGGGCACCACCGCGGAACTGGAGGAAGGAATGGCGAGAGGGGACTTCGACCTGTGCCTGACTATGCTCCCGGTGGACCAGCGGCTGTTCTGCTGCGAAAAGGTGATGGAAGAAGAACTGATCCTTGCGGTGCCCGCCGGCAGAGAGCCCTTTCCCGCCGAAACCATGCCCGACAGGATGTTTCCCGCCGTGGATGTGAGCGTGCTGGATCACACCCGCATGGTGATGCTGACAGAATTGCAGTTCATGCAGCGCCAGCTCCGCAGCCTCATGGAGAAGCACGGTCTGGAGATCAGCCCCGCGGCCGTTGTCAAGAGTCTGGAAGCGCAGCTTGAAATGGTCAGGGCCGGGATCGGCATGGCGATGATGCCTTCGGGCATCGAGCGCTTCTGCGGAAGGGACGGCAGAGAGGTGACATTCTACTCCTTCAAACAGGAGCTGCCCAGGCGGGAGGTGGCGGTGATCTGGCGCAAGGACAGAGCGCTGTCCGGCGTGACGGAAGAACTGAAACGCATCATATTGGAATTCCGCTGGTAAATTTGTTCCATGGGGTTGACAAATGCTGCGGTCCGCATATAATCAAACCGTTATGGCAGCTATACGGTAAACGCTTGCCATGGCCGGGAGACGCAGAGACATGACGGCGCTTCCGAGATCCGCAACCAAAACAATCGAGGAGGAAACCGAAATGCCATCCGCATTGCTCTACCTGGCGATCATGCTGGCGGCCATCATCGTATGGTTCCTGCTGCTGAAGCGGCCGGTGTATGAGGCCGTTCTCATCAGCTTCATCATCCTGCTGACGATCACCGGCACCTGGGGTAAAGTTGGCCAGTACATCGACAAGGGCCTCAGCACGTCGCTGCTGTACTCCATGACGGCTTTCGTCGCGATGTCCATCATCCTGACGAAGACGAAGATCATCGACGGCGCCATCGCCGTCATCCTGGCCCTGCTGGGCCGCGTGACCGGCGGCGCGGGCTATGTGTCCGTTGTGGCGAGCTCCTTCATGGGCGCTCTTTCCGGCTCCGGCCCCGGCAACGTGATGGCCACCGGTTCCATCACCATTCCCGCCATGAAGCGCTCGGGCTTCCCGGCTGAGCTGGCCGCGAACATTGAGAGCAACTCCTCCTATCTGGGCAACATGATCCCGCCCTCCGGCAACATCGTGGCCGCCATGGGCGCCCTGACGGCCTGGGCGGTCGGAGCGGGCCTGATCCCCGAGGGCGAGGAATTCATCTCCCAGGGCCAGTTCTGGATCGTGATGTGGGGCTGCTCCCTGTGGTTCATCCTGCAGCGTCTGGTGACGGTGTTCGCCTTCTGCAAAGCCTACAAGGTCAAGCCCATGGCCAAGGAAGACATCCCCAGCCTGAGGGAGACCCTGAAAAAGGGCTGGCAGGGTCTGCTGCTGCCCATCATCATCCTTCTTCCCTTCGTGCTTGATTACTTCTTCAAGGATTCCTTCTTCACCGGCCGGCTGGGCGCTTCCGGCGCGAAGAATCTTTCTTCCGCCCTGCTGATCTTCATCGGCGGCCTCGCGTCGATCTATGCCGTGATCGTGGTGAAGAACAAGAAGTCCGTCACGCCCAACGCCATCGCGAAGATGTTTGCGGACGGCGTGAAGACCATCGCCCCTGCGATCGGCGTCTGCGTGATCGGCTATATGATCGGCGCCATGTTCACGGACCTGAAGGTGACCGATGAGATGCTGACGTTCATGCAGGGCCTCAACGTGGGCAGATTCGGCCTGGTGCTGTTCATCTGCCTCATCACGTGCCTGCTGGGCATGGTGATCCCCGGAAGCTCGCTGGTTGCCATCTTCGGACCGGTGTTCATCACGATCCTGGCCTCCAAGGGCGTGAACGCCACGCTGGCCGCTGCCATGCTGCCCTGCATCTGCGGCGTGATGTGCGGCATCACGCCTCCCCTGGGACTGGGCATGTACGCCGGCATGTCTCTGGCGGAATCCGAGTTCGGCAAAACCTTCAAGAACAACCTCTGGTGGGTGGCGCTGCAGTTTGTCATGGAAGTCGTCGTCCTGATGGGCTGGCTGCCGATCCTGGGCCTGTAAAGGAGATGAGAACATGAAAGCAGTGTGCAAGAAGATTTCCGACGTATGCAAGCTGATCTTCGGATACGGCATTGAAATCGTTCTCTTTGCCGGCGGCCTGACCTTCTTCGGATACCTGGCTGCTGTCATCATCGGCGGCGACACGGCCACGGAGATCTGCAAATGGATCTCGAAGAGCTTTACCCCCGTCATCATCTACGCTTCCACGATCCTGATCCTGTTTGGCCTGCTGTCGATGTATCTGGCGGGCGAGACGGCGCTGACGCCTGACAAGCGCAAAGCGAAGAGCGAGGGCGAAAAGTAAGACATCCGGCGGGCACGAACCGCACCGAATGCGGTCCCGTGCCCGCTTTTCCTGCGTGCGTGCGCATCACCCGCGACGACGAACCGAGAAGAGGAAGAGTCCCATGGCAGAATCGAACATCTCCCGTCAGTATCTCGCAGCCGTTCATTCGGTCCGGGAAAAGGATATCCCGGCGGACGTGATGGTACGTGCCCGCCGCAGCCTGCTGGATTATCTGGCCGTGACCTGCGCGGGCGCGGCCTTCCAGCGCGAGAAGCTGGCGGCGTACAAAGCCTTTGCGCAGCCGGAGGCAGGCGATTTCAGGGCCATCGGGACCGGCGAGGACATGGCGCTGAAGGAAGCGGTGTTCCTCAACGGCCTGAACGGTCACGCCCTCGACTTTGACGACGGCACCAACAGCGGGATCATCCATCTCGGATCGCCCATCTTCTCCCTGCTGATCCCGCTGGCCCAGCGCTATGGCATCGGCGTGGAGGATATGCTGCGGGCCGCGATCGTCGGCTATGAGGCTTCCTACACCATGGCCGTCTCCATCCAGCCCGGCCACAAGGCCATGGGTTACCACGCCACCGGCACCTGCGGCACCCTTGGAGCGACCCTCGCGGCCTGCTACATGCTGGGCTTCACGGACGAGGAGCGTTTCCAGGCCTTTGCCGCGGCCTGTGTGGCGGCCGGCGGAATGCTGAAGGTGCTGGATGACGGTTCGGAGCTGAAGCCATACAACGTGGCCAAGACCGCGCTGCTCTCCCTGACCGCGCTGCAGATGGCCAAAGCCGGATTCAAGGGCCACCCGGATCCCCTCGGGGGCCGCGGATTCCTGAAGATGATGACCGGCCGGGAAGACGTGGCGCTTCAGCCCGTGCTGCTGAACGGAACGTACGCGATCATGAAGAGCTACACCAAGCCCTACGCTTCCTGCCGCTATACGCACCCCTCGGTGGAGGCGGCCATTCGCATGCGGGACCGCGTGAAGCCGGAGGAGATCGAAACGGTCGACATCCGGACCTACAGCCTGGCGGTCTCCGGGCACGATCACACGGACATTCCCGGCAGCTACAGCGCGAAGATGAGCATCCCCTACGCCACTGCCGCCGCGTTCCGCTTCGGCCGGGCCGGCCTGCAGGAGTTTACGGAGGAAGCGGTCCGGGACGAAGAGACCCTCGCCCTGACCCGGAAGATCCATGTGGAGGCCGACGAGGCGATGAGCGCCGCCTTCCCGGGAAAGCAGACCGCGGTCGTGACCGTCCGCACGGAAGACGGGCGGGTGTTCTCGGAGCGTGTGGACTTCCCCAAGGGTGAGCCCGAAAACCCGATGACGGACGCGGAATTCCGGGAACGCTACGATGGCCTGATGGCCTACGGCGGGGTGGACCGCGCCACCGTCGACGCCGTTTTTGCCGCGGCACAGGGCGACTGCCCGGTGCCGGACCTCCTGCGCGGACTCTGAGCGCCGCCGGGACAACACTGTCGGAAAGGACGGGTGCTGCCGTCCTGACCATCCTGCCCTGCTTTACCGCCATTCTTGGCATGCTGATCCCGGGCTCCACCCAGGTCAGGATCTTCGGAGGCATCATCATCACCATCATCGCGGCTGTTTGCGGCAACCTCATGCCGGATTGCATCTGCGGCGTTATGCACAGTGTGACTCCGCCCTATTGTGCCTGCGAATACACGGGCATGGGCATTGCCCGGGCGGAACTGAAACCGACCATGATCGACTGCAAGATCCGGATCGGTCTGCACGATCTGCTTTCGGTGGTTACCATGATGGGCTGGCTGCCGCCGATCGGCCGGGTCGCTATGTATGTCGGCAAGGTCGAGGCTCTGAACAGCAAGTCCTTCAAAACTCATGAAAAGAAAGAAGAACAGAAGGCTCGTCGCGGCCATCTCCGAAATCGGCGGGGACGCCTCTTTTGCGAATCCGATGTGCCTGCTGACCGAACCGGACTGACGGAGGAAACCATGAAACTGATCCTCGGAACGATGACCTTTGGCGAATCCGTGTTTGCGCCGGATGTGGAGACCTTTGTCCGCACCTTCCTGGAGGCCGGATACACGGAGCTGGATACGGCCTACGTGTATAACGACGGGTCCTGCGAGCGGCTGCTGGGGGAGGTCCTTCCCGGACTGGACAAGCCGTTCGCCCTCGCCACCAAGGTGAATCCCCGCATCTCTGGGCGGCTGGACGGGGCCGCGGCCTACAAGCAGGTGAACGAGAGCCTGGAGCGGCTGAAGCTGCCCTGCGCCGACATCGTTTATCTGCACTTCCCGGATCCCGCGACGCCCGTTGAGGACGTGCTGGCGGCCATGGCGGACCTCCATGATCAGGGCAAATTCAAGGAACTGGGCCTGAGCAATTTCCCGGCCTGGATGGTGGCGGACGCCTGGCACATCTGCGACCGGCACGGATGGGTGAAGCCCACGGTGTTTGAGGGGATGTACAACCCGCTGACCCGCCGCGCGGAGCGGGAGCTGAACGCCTGCCTGGATCATTTCGGCATGCGGTACTATGCGTACAACCCCCTGTGCGGAGGTCTTCTGACCGGCCGATACGGCAGGTTTGAGGACGCGCCGACGGACGGCAGGTTCACCCACCGCCCCGGCTATCAGAACCGCTACTGGAAGAAGCGCTACTTCGACGCGGTGGAGATCATCCGGGAAGCCTGCGACCGGGAAGGCATCACCATGGTGGAAGCGGTCTACCGCTGGATGGCCTGCCACTCCATGCTCCGGGAAGACCGGGGAGACGGCATCATCATCGGCGCGTCCAGGCTAAACCACCTGCGGCAGAATCTGGAGACCATGAAGGCCGGCCCTCTGCCGGAGGGCATCGTGGAAGCCTTTGAGCAGGCCTGGACCGTCGCGGCGCCGGACAGCCCCGAATACTTCACCCTGTACAAAGCCGCGAAACGGTGATCCCGAACCGAAAGGAACAACATGCTGGATCAGAAACTTGTTTTTGACGCCCTCGGCGAAAACGGCGTGACCTTTTTCACCGGCGTGCCCGACTCCTACCTGAACGGATTCTGCAATTACGCCCTCGCCAACTGCGGTGACCGGAATATCATCGCGGCCAACGAGGGCAACGCGGTGGCCATCGCGGCGGGGCACTATTTCGCCACCCGGGAGATCCCGCTGGTCTATCTGCAGAACAGCGGCATGGGCAACACCGTCAACCCGCTGGCCAGCCTGGCGGAGAAGGACGTCTACGCGGTGCCGATGCTGCTGCTGATCGGCTGGCGCGGCCAGGGCGATACGGAGCCCAAGCATCCGCAGCATCGGCTGCAGGGCGAGATCACGCCGGGCCTGCTGGATGTGATGCACATCCCGTACACCGTCCTGACGGACGACGCGGAGGACTTTGCGCGCACGGTCCGGAAAGCGGCAGCCTATTGCCGGGAGACCCGCCAGCCCTACGGCCTGATCGCCCCGAAGGGCGTCATGGCGGCCGCGGAAAAAGCCAACAACGTGGACGATGTCTACCCCATGAGCCGGGAGGAAGCCATCGAGGTCATCCTGGACCACCTTCCGGCCGACACCGTTTACGCGGCCACCACGGGCCGGGCCACCCGGGAGCTCTTTTTCCTGCGGGAGCGCCGCGGGGAGACAAAGGCTCATGATTTCCTCAATGTCGGCTCCATGGGGCATGCGTCCTCGGTGGCGCTGGGGATCGCGATGGCGCGCCCGGACCGCCTGGTGACGGTGCTGGACGGGGATTCCGCCTGCATGATGCACATGGGCGCCATGACCATGGTCAGCAAGCTGGACGTCCCCAATTATCTGCACATCGTCCTCAACAACGGCGCGCACGAGTCCGTGGGCGGTCAGCCCTCGGCCGGGCACCGGATCGACTTCACGAAGATCGCGGAAGGCTGCGGATACGCGACGGTGGGTCACGCCGCCGCCACGAAGGAGGAGCTGATCGGGGCGCTCGACGCCCTGACCGGAGCCGGCCGGGCCGCTTTTATCGACGTCCGCATCCACAAGGGCCTCCGGGGCAAGCTGCCGCCGCTGGACTTTGATCACCGGGCCGCCATCGACGCGCTGATGGATGACCTGAACGGCTGACGCCGGAATCAATGACGACACCGGCAGGCTTTCGCCGGGGAAAGGATCCACCAATGAACAGCATGGAAAAGACCCGTGAGTTTCTGAAGTCCATCGGCCTGCCGGAGGGCGACGCGTATCAGCTGCCCACCTCCGAAAAGCGATTCGCCGACGGCGGCCAGTACCGGTTCGAGGTCCCGGGCATCCAGGGCCCCAAGGTGATGAAGGCGCTGCTGGAAGCCATCGACGGCTACGGACTGTACCTGCACCGGGTGACCCAGACCCAGGGCATCATGCGCCTGACGGATGAAGAGATCGCGAAGATGGTCGAGCTGGCGCACGAGTACCGGACGGACCTGATCCTCGCGATCGGTCCGCGCGCGACCACTGACACCTCCGCCTCCGTCCACACCGAGGAGGGCGTGCGCATGGGCTACCGCCTGCGGGGCCAGGAGCAGATCGTCCGCGCCATCGAGGACGTGAAGCGGGCGGCGCGTCTCGGCTGCCGCGGCTTCCTTGTGTACGACGAAGGCTGCCTGTGGGTCCTGGGCCAAATGAAGGAGGCCGGGGAGCTTCCGGCGGACTGCCACTTCAAGGTCTCCGCCCACGCCGGCCACGGCAATCCCGCTTCCGCAAAGCTGCTGGAGAACATCGGCGCCGGCTCCATCAACCCGGTGCGCGACATCCAGCTGCAGATGCTGGCCGCCATGCGCCAGGCTATCGACATCCCGATCGACATCCACACGGAGAACCCCAAGTCCACCGGCGGCTTCATCCGCCACTATGAGGTGCCGGAGATGATCCGGGTGGCCGCGCCGCTGTACCTCAAGACCGGCGGCTCCGTGGCCGCGACCCACAGCTGGGACAGCACCGAGGACGACGCCCGCAAGCGCGCCAAGCAGTGCAGCCTGGTGAAGCGGATGATCGACGAATACTATCCGGAAGCCGTGTGGAGCCCCCGCGGCAGCCTGGCCGAGTGAATCGCCCCGAGGCGCAAAAGTGACTGACGCGCTGCCGCAGGACAGCAGAAAGAGGATCATGATATGAGACACCATCGCTACAACCCCGATTTCAAGTTCATCGTCGAGCCCGAATCCTTCAACAAGTATACGGAGCGCGAGCTGCTGCAGTACTGCCTTGGCGCCACCATGTACATGCCCGGTTTCAAGGACTTTGCCGAGAAGATCCTGAACAATGCCATGCCCGGTCTGACCAGCATGGTGCTGTGCTGCGAGGACGCCTGCCCGGAGGAGCGCGTCCTGGAGGCCGAGGAGAACATCCACCGCCTGCTGGACAAGGTGACCGGCGCGGTGGAGGACGGCACCCTTGACCCGGACAGGGTCCCGCTGATCTTTGTCCGCGTCCGCAGTCTGGAGCAGTTCAAGCACTTCGGCGAAGGCCTGACCAAGCATCAGGTGAAGAGCCTGTGCGGCATCAACTTCCCCAAGTTCAACGCGGAAAACGGCTACGAGTATTATGCCTATCTGAAGGACCTGAACGAGCGGTTCGGCGAGATCATCTACGGCATGCCCATCATCGAGGACGCGGAAGTGGCCTGCAAGGAGACCCGCATGTACGAACTGACCGGCATCAAGCGGATCCTGGACAAATACAAGGATCTGGTGCTGCAGGTGCGCGTCGGCGCCACGGACTTCTCCTCTGTCTTCGGCGTTCGCCGCGGCGTGGGCTACTCGGTCTATGACATCATGACCGTCCGGGAATGCCTGTGCGACATCCTGAATATGTTCGGCCGGAACAATGAGTACGTGGTCTCCGGGCCTGTATGGGAGTATTTCCGCGCGCCCAAGGCGCTGATGTTCGAGGAACTGCCGCACTACGGCATCGAGGATTACCTGACAAGGCATGAGCCGATCGTGAACAACGAGATCGACGGTCTGCTGCGCGAGGTCATTCTCGACAAGGCCAACGGCTTCGTGGGCCGCACGGTCATCCATCCCACCCACGTGAAATTCGTCAATGCCATGATGGCCGTGACCCGGGAGGAATACGAGGACGCGTGCCAGATCCTCGGCACGGGCGGCGGCGTCATCAAGGGCGCGGGTGGCAACAAGATGAACGAGATCAAGCCCCACACCAACTGGGCTCGGAAGGTCTACAACCGTGCCCGCGCTTACGGCGTCATCCGCGATGAGAGCGGCCACGTGAAGCTCTTTGCGGTCAACGAGTGACGAGACACGGAAAAGCCCGCCCCCGGCAGCGACCGCGGGCGGGATCTTTGGAGAGGTGAGAGCATGCCAAAGCAAGTGACGACCCCCATCAGCGAGGAAGCGGCGGCGGACCTGCAGGTCGGCGATACCATCGAACTGAGCGGATATATCCTGTGCGGGCGGGACGCGGTGCTCCCGAAGGTGCTGAAGATGATCGATGACGGGACGGCCGGGTCGCTGGGCGTCGATCTGAGAGGACAGGTGATCTTCCACACGGCGGTCAGCCCGGCCGGCGTCGGCCCCACGTCCTCCAACAAGCTGGAGATCGAGAGCAGCATCGAGCCCCTGTCGGCTGCGGGCATCAAGCTGCACCTGGGCAAGGGCGCCCTGCATCCGGAGACGATCGCGGCCCTGGACCGGCATAACGCCGTGTATGCCGTGATCCCGCCAGTGACGGCCCTGCTGGGCGTCAAGACCGGCGAAGAGCGGGTGGTGGCGTTCCCGGAACTGGGGATGGAGGCCTTGCACCTGATCCGGGTGGACCGCTATCCGGCCATCATCGGCGCAGCCCACGGGAAGAGCATCTACGACTGATCCGGGAAGGAAGGACATGAACAATGAAAACTCCTGAGGAGATCGCAGCGCTGGTGTGCGACACCCTGGTCTCGGCCGGATCCACGTTCCGCCCGGACAAGAAGGAAGCCTACCGCCGGGCCATCGCGGCGGAGGACAACGAGAAGGCCCGGTGGGTGCTGGAGACCGTGCTGGCCAACGCCGAGGCGGCGGAGGAGCAGCGGAGCCCGCTGTGCGACGATACGGGGATCCCCCACCTGGTGCTGGAGGTCGGCCCGGACTGCGCCGTGACCGGACGCATGCTGGATGCCATCCGCGAGGGCATCGCGGCCGGCCTGCGGAAGCTGCCCGGCCGCCCCATGGGCATCATGGGGGACGACAGCTGCCGCATCGACCAGAGCGGCGGCCTGGACCCTGACAGCGCGGGCGTGGAGCCGGCGCCGATCCTGCTGCGCCGCTGCGAGGACAACGTGATCCGCCTGCATGTGCTGATGTTCGGTGGCGGCCCTGCGATCCGCGCCAAAACCTATCGCGTGTTCCACAAGCACAGCACGCAGACGGTGCTGGACGAGATCGTGAAATGGGCGGTGGAGGGCGTGTCGCAGCTCGGCTGCTCTCCCTGCACCCTGGCTGTCGGCGTCGGCCGGAGCCACTTTGAGGCGGCGTCGATGATGCTCCAGGCCCAGGCGGACGGATGCTACGACGTCCAGAGCGACATGGAGCGGGAGATCACCCGCCGGGTGAACGAGGCGGACATCGGGCCGCTTGGGCTGCACGGCAGGACCTCGGTGCTGGCGACGTTCATGAAGGTCGGCCCCCAGCGGGCCAGCGGCGTACGCATCGTCTGCGTGCGGCCCGCCTGCTGCTTCGAGCCGAGGATCGCGACCTGCGAACTGGCGTAAACCTTCCGGGTTGTCTGCAGTGACGGGCGTCGGCTGCGTTCGCCGAACGATATACCCAAAATGCAATTGTTCAGTCGGTCGACAGACCCACCTGGATGGACAGGAAACACACGGATCGGGCGACTTCCGTGCGGCCCTGCCAACAGCGGGTGCGGGCCGCAGGCCCGCGCTCTGTTCTCCCCCTTCCCTCGGGAGGGGGCAGGGGGATGGGGCGAAACGGCTTGGAGATCGTTTGCTGATACAGTACACGGGGCGGACTGAACTGTTGCCCCAAAAGAAGGAATCCCATCCGCGACGGCGAATTGAAAACAGGTATTGGTCCGCGTTTGCGCGCCTCCCGGCGGGGATGAGCACAGCGCGGATCTCGATGCCTGTTTTTGCGTTATTCCCGCCCGGACTCGGGCCGAGGTCATCCCGGAGGTGGCACATTACGATGAAACGTATGATCGCGATCATCGCGCTGGCGCTGCTGGCGGCTCTGGTCATACCCGCCGCGGAGGCGGAGATCTCCACCGCGCTGAGCGTGCGCAACACCTACAACAGCCAGCAGAAGGTGATCCGTCAGGAATATGTGGACGCCGAGGGCAACCCGGCCTTTGCCGACGACAAGGGCTACGCCTGTGTGGTCTACACCTACCGCGGCAAATACCTCATGCGCACGTCCTATTATGATCTGGACGGAAACCTGTGCGACACCGCCGGCGGCTGGGCGGAGATCGTGATCACCCGCAGCCCCCAGCACAAGGTCGCCAGCCAGGTTTACCTGACGGCGGAGGGCCTGGAGACGGCAGGCCCCGAGGGCTGGTCCCGGCAGGAGACCGACTACATCGGGCGCCTCCACAGCGAGACCCGGTATTACGGCCCGGACGGAGCGCTTTTCTGCGTGCCCGGCCAGTACGCGGTCATGACGACGACCTACAGCGTCAACGGCAGCACATACCTGAAGATCAGGGAGAGCTACCGCGACGCGGACATGGAGCTGATGATCGGCCCGGACGGATGGGCCGAGGCTGTGTACGACCGGCTCCCGAACCAGAAGATCTGGCGGACCACCTATCTCGGCACGCAGGGGGAACTGGTGGTGAGCGCCGCCAACCATTACGCGCAGTATGTCCTGACCTATGAAAACGGCCGCCTGCGGCAGGCAGCCTATTACAACGCCGACGGCGAACTGATGCGGGGACCGAAAGGATACGCGTACTATACCTGCACCTACTCCCGCACGGGAAAGTTCGACGTGAAGGAGATGTATTTCAACCCCGACGGCACCCCCTACCGGATGCCGGGCGGCTACTACGGGTATTCCTACAAAAAGAACTCGGCGGGGAAGGTCGTGGCGGCGTACTATTACGGCGCGGACGGCGCCAGGACCACGATCGACAAGGGCTATTCCGGCATCAGGAGAAGCTACAGAAGCAATAAGATCCTGGGGCTGGAGGAATACCTGGACACCGAGGACCGGCCCGTGGTGGTGCCTTCTTTGGGGTACGCCCGCGCGCAGTATACGATCGTCGGCAAGTACACCATGGGCGTCACCTATCAGGACAGCAGGCGCCGCCCGGTCGTCGGCGCAAAGGGCTATGCCAGTCTGGTTTATGTGCGTGACGCGAAACACCGCGTCACCGAGGAGATCTACTATGACGCGAACAAGCGCCTGATGATGAACCCCCAGGGGTTCGCGCGGGCGGTATACACGCTGGACGACAGCGGCAATCACCTCACCGAGATCTATTACGACACGGAGGGCAGGCAGACGCGCGCGAAGCTGGGCGCCGGCGAGGTCCGCTACACGTGGATCAACGGCAAGCAGGAAAGCGCCAGCTACTGGCTGGATGGGGAACCGATCCGCTGCAGCGACGGCTACCACGAAGTCCGATACACCTACAATTCATCCAACAAGCTACTGACGGCCTTCTATTTCGATACGGACGGGAGCCCCGCGGCGACCACGGCCGGGGTGGCCTCGGAATCCAGGGAATACGATGAGGACGGGACGCTGATCGCCGCCAGGCTGTACGGCGCGGACGGGAAGCTTGTCACCGCGCAGGGCAAGGACTATGCCTACACGCTGCGCAGCGTGTCTCCCGACGGAGACGGGTACGAGATCAGTTACATCGGCACCGATGACGAACCCATGATGGTGAACGGGCACTGGATCCACCGGTATATCCTGGACGAGAATGACCGCGTGGTGGAGGAGCAGTACCTGGAGGCGGACGGCGAGACGCTGACGGACATACCGGCCGGATACGCCAGGATCCATCGCGGCTACGACGAGAACGGGAACTGCAGCTATTTGTCCTACACGCTGGCGGACGGCAGCTCGTTCATGCAGCGCGGAGGCTATGCGGCCCGGGAGCGCGATTTTGACGAGGACGGAAACATTGTCTACGAGCGTTATCTGGACGGCAGCGGACAGCCGGTCATGGCCGACGCGGGCTACGCGGCGGTGGGATACACCTGGCTCGAGGGCTATGTGGTGGAGGAACGCTACTTCGATACCGAGGGCGAGCCTGTCGCGATCGCGGAAGGGTACGCGGCGGTGGCCCGGCGGTATGACGGATTCGGCGAGAAGGCGGAGGAAGCCTATTTCGGCGCGGATGGGCAGCCTGTGCTGTGCCCTGCCGGATACGCGTCGGTCAGCTGGACCCGGGACGCGTTCGGATATGTGACCCGCATCGACTATTACGGACCGGACGGGGAAGGGATCGAGCAGCCGGACGGATACGCGAGCGTCGCGTATGAGCGGGACGGGAACGGCAACGCCACGGTGACGCGCTATTACGGCGCAGCCGGGGAACCGGTGCTGTACAAGGGGCAGTACGCGGCGGCGATGCGCACCTACGACGAAAAGAAGAACGTGCTGTGGGCGGCGAACTATGGCCTTGAGGACGAGGCGCTGCCGTACAGCGCGAAAGACACATACTGCCAGATCCGGTACGCGTACGATGAGGCGGGCAACCGGACAGAAGAATGGTACCTGGACGCGGAAGGCCGGCTTATGGTCTGCGCGGACGGGTACGCGGGGATCCGCCGGAGCTATGACGAGTCGGGGCGGGTGACCCGCGCGGACTATCTGGGAACGGACGGACAGCCGGTCATGCTGGCGGACGGATACGCGTCGGTCGAATACGGCGCGTACGATGAGTACGGATACGCGGGGAGCATGCGGTATTACGGCGCGGCCGGGGAACCGGTGCTGTACAAGGGCCGGTACGCGGCGGCGGAACGGGAATACAACGCGAAGAAGAACGTGACCTTCGCGGCGAACTACGGTCTGGACGGGGAGCCGCTGCTCTACAGCGCCAAGGACACGTATTATCAGATCGGGTACGACTACGCGGAGAACGGCAAGACGGTCATCGGGGAACACTACT
>CACXHY010000016.1 GCA_902767565.1 uncultured Eubacteriales bacterium
AGCAAGCTTTCATCATTCCTCCGCTCGACTTGCATGTGTTAGGCACGCCGCCAGCGTTCGTCCTGAGCCAGGATCAAACTCTTCCGTTCAATCCTTCTAAACTCTCGGAATTACACTGTTTCTCTTGCGTCTTTTCCCTGTATCGTTTTCAAGGTTCCGGGCGCTGATCTTGCGGTCAGCTTGCTCAGGATATCACAGTTCGTTCCCCTTGTCAAGCGGGAATTTCACTTTTTTGCGATCCTGCCGTCTTCTTTTGCAAAACTCGAACGTTAAAGATGCGCTTTTCCGGTTTGGTTCATGAAAACCCGAACAATTTCAAGATTTGCTGCAATATTGTTCGTAAAATGAAATCCCCCGCCTTTTCAGACAGGGGATCTTCGCCGCGATCCGTCTCTTATCCCTTGCGGATCCGCCGTTCGGCCCGCGTCATGCTCACAGATCCGAGCCCGTGGTCACCGAATACCGTTCGAAAACCAGGGTCTCGCCATAAGAGCCCGTCAGTGTCAGCGTGTCACCGTCAAGGGTCAGGCTGTACTGCACCACCTCAGAGCTCTCAACGATCATGGAGAACAGGCCTTCCTGGGCCTGCCAGCGGGTGCTGACGGCGTGAGGCTCCGGGTCAAAGACATCCCTCCGCACGTACACGGCCGTGTTGTCGCCGTGCAGGTGCAGCTCGACGATACCGGTCGGATCGGCGCCGGTCTGCCGCCAGTCACCGATCATCTGAAACATGAGCGTCTCCGGCGCCCGGGTCGGCGTGGCGGCCGGATCCCGCGTCACACCGGGGTCGGGGGTGTAGGTGCCGATCACAAACTGCACCTCCTGGCCCGGTGTCGGGCTGTTCGCGCGCGTGACGGCAAAGATCACCACCGCGGCCAGCACCGCCAGAGTCACGCCCACGGCGACGAACACCGACTTGTTCCGTTTCACAAAGCTCGTCTGTTTTTCCATCTGTCGTTTCCTCCGCGTCGGATTGCCTGCCCATCATAGCACGGCCCACCCCGAAAATCAAGCGGTGCGCCGAAGGAAGACCCTGTGGATCATGCCGCGTCATCCACACCCCGTGTGGACAAATCTGTGGATTGTTGTGGAAAACTTTGTCGATTTGAAACATCTGAGGGGATCTGTGCCCGATATCTGTGGATAACGCGGGGATAACCTGTGCGCAACCCCTGTTTGCAGAACGGTTTGTTGCGGAAAGATGACGCGGGCACTGCATCTGCCCTTCTGACCTGATGCAAAAACCGACCCCGCATGGCACAGGGCCGGCTCATGGATCATCGGATCACTTCAGCATGCTCTCCTGCCAGCTGTCGAAGGGTTTGATCTCCAGCAGACCGGCGACGGTGGGGGCCACGTTGGCCAGGCCGAACTTGCCTTCCTTCAGCTCGTGGCGCTCGTCCTTGTCATAGATGATGAAGGGAACGGGGTTCAGGCTGTGGGCCGTGCGGACCTCGATCTTGCCCTTCTTGTTCTTCTCCAGCATCTGGTCGGAGTTGCCGTGGTCGGCGGTGACGATGAGGATATAGCCCTCGGCGTCGCAGACCTTGCGGATGCGGGCCAGCTCCAGGTCGACGCTCTCCACCGCGATCTCCGTGGCGTACAGGCTGCCGGTGTGGCCGACCATGTCGCCGTTGGGGAAGTTGCAGCGGATGAAGCCGTACTCATGGCTCTGCATGGCCTCGATCACCTTGTCGGCGATCTCGGTGGCCTTCATCCAGGGGCACTCGTCGAAGGAGCGCACGTCGCTGGGGATCTCGCAGTAGTCCTCCAGCTCCTCGGAGACCTTGCCGGAGCGGTTGCCGTTCCAGAAATAGGTCACGTGGCCGTACTTCTGGGTCTCGGACACGGCGTATTCCTTGATGCCCGCGGCGACCAGCAGCTCGGTGAGCGTCTCGCGGATCTGCGGCGGGTTCACCAGATACTTGTGCGGGATATGCAGGTCGCCGTCGTACTCCAGCATGCCCGCGTACTTCACCTGCGGAATCACGCCGCGGTCGAACTTGTCGAAGGAGGCGTCGCCGTCGAAGGCCATGGAGATCTCCAGGGCGCGGTCGCCGCGGAAGTTGAAGAGGATCACGCTGTCGCCGTCGTGCATCGCGCCGACGGGCTTGCCGTTCTCGCCGATGACGAAGGGCGGCAGATCCTGGTCGATGGCGCCGGTCTGCGCGCGGAGGTCCCCGATGGCCTCGGTCGCGCTGCCGTAGTAGGCGCCTTCGCCGTCGATCGCGTTGGTGAAGCTCCTGCCGTGGACGTGCACTTCCCAGCCCTTGCGGACCATGTCCCAGTTGGCCTGGTAGCGGTCCATGGTGATCTGCATGCGGCCGCCGCCGGAGGCGATCCTGCCGTCGAACGCATCGTCGTTGAGCTCCTTCAGCACGTCCTCCAGCTGCCCGATGTACTCGAGGGCGGAGGTGGCGGGCACATCGCGGCCGTCGAGCAGGGTGTGGATGCGGACGGCCTTCACGCCCTCCTTCTTCGCCTCGCGGATCATGGCGATCAGGTGGGAGATGTTGGAGTGCACGTTGCCGTCGGAGAGCAGGCCGATAAAGTGCAGCGCGGTGCCCTTTTCGACAACGGAGCCCACCAGGTCCTTCCAGGTCTCGCTCCGGTAGATCGCGCCGGTCTCGATGGACTCGTTGACCAGCTTTGCGCCCTGGGAATAGATCTGGCCGCAGCCGAGGGCGTTGTGGCCGACCTCGCTGTTGCCCATGTCGTCGTCGGAGGGCAGACCTACGGCGTCGCCGTGGGCCTTGATGCACAGCCAGGGGCAGGTGGCCTTGAACTCGTCCAGGGTGGGGGTGGTGGCCTTCATGACCATGTTGCCCAGCTCGACGGGGGTCTCGCCCACGCCGTCCATGACGACCAGCACAACGGGTTTCTTCATATCGATAAACCTCCTTGACAGGTAGAGTGTCCGTCAGCGGGGCGCATTCCCCACCTTCGTCAGTCTATCGCAATCGGCGGGGAATGTCAACGGGAGAGCAGGCCCGGCCCGCAAATGTTCTTCCCATTCCCGGCGTTTCATGGTATGATAAGGTCACAGAGGAGGGAACGTCATGCCGCAATCATTCTGGATCGAAGCCGTCGGCTACCTGGGCTCGGCGCTGGTGCTGGTCTCCATGCTGATGAGTTCCGTCGTTCGCCTGCGGGTCATCAATCTGGCGGGCTGCGTCATCTTTTCGGTCTACGCCCTGATCATCCGGTCCTACCCGACCGCCGTGATGAACATCTGCCTGACGGGCATCAACATCTGGCATCTGATGAAGCTGCGCAAGCCGGAGCGGCACTTCGAGATCTACGAGGACAGCCCCGGCAGCGCCTGGATCGCCCATATGCTGGCCCACTACCGCGACGACATCGCGCTGCACTTTCCGGAGTTCGGGATCGAGGCGCTGCGGCCCGACGACCGTGTCTTTATGGTGCTGGAAGGCGGCGAGGCCGCGGGCATCCTGATCGGCACGCCCGACGGCGGCTGCCTCGATGTCACCCTGGACTACGCCACCCCCGTCTACCGCGACTGCTCCGTCGGCCGCGCGCTCTATGCCGCCCTGCCGGCCCACGGCATCCGCACCCTCGTGTGGCAGAGCCAGCCCAGGGCCCACGCCGCCTATCTGCAGCGCATGGGCTTTGTCGTGCAGCCGGACGGGAGTTCCAGGCTGGATCTGGAATAAAACAGGAAGGTCAGGCAAACACGCCTGCGCCCTGCCGCTCATGGAGCAGCGGCAGGGCTGCGTTCGGGCGACGCGCGCACCGGGCTTCGGTATGGATCGAAGCATCGAAAAAGCCTGCGTCCGCTGTGTGATGCAGGCTTTCTTCCATATTACGGATGCGCGGTCCGGCAGAGCGAAGGGGATTCCTCCCCGGTCTCGTTCCGGGATCTCCCCCGCCCGCGCCGTTTCCTCAGTAGTTCTCCGCCCGCAGCATGAAGTAGCTCTGGGGATGGTCGCACACGGGGCAGACCTCCGGGGCCTTGGGACCGATGACGATGTGGCCGCAGTTGGCGCACTCCCAGATGCAGTCGCCCTCGCGGCTGAACACCAGGCCGCCCTCGATGTTCTCCAGCAGCTTGCGGAAGCGGGCCTCGTGGGCGCGCTCGATGGCGGCCACCATCTCGAACTTCTTCGCGATCTCGTCGAAGCCTTCCTCCCGGGCTTCCGCCGCCATGCGGGCATACATGTCGGTCCACTCGTAGGCCTCGCCCTCGGCCGCGGCGGTCAGGTTGGCCACGGTGTCCTTCACCGCGCCGCCCTCGAGCAGCTTGAACCAGATCTTGGCGTGCTCCTTCTCGTTGTCGGCGGTCTCCTCGAAGAGCTTCGCGATCTGCACATAGCCGTCCTTGCGGGCTCTGGATGCGAAATAGGTGTACTTGTTGCGGGCCTGGCTCTCGCCTGCAAAGGCCTCCATCAGGTTGCGCTCCGTCCGGGTCCCCTTCAGTTCCTTCATATTCGGTTCCTCCTTTCCCCTCTCGGGATGATCCATTGTGACACAGCGCACCCGTTCTGTCAAGGCGCGATTTCCCCCTGTACAGTCCGCGGGGCCTGTGTTATAATGCCGCTGACGAAGGGAGCGTGACGATCATGAAGACCATCGGCATCATCGGCGCGGGCAGCATGGGCGGCGCCATCGCCCGGGGCCTGCTGGAGAGCGGCTTCGTGCGTCCGGCGGAGCTGGCGGTGTGCGATCCCCGCGCGGAAGCCCTGCAGGCCCTGCAGGCCGCGTGGCCGGCGGTGACCTGCGTCACGTCGGCGGACGCCCTGTGCGAGCTGGCGGGGACCGTGATCCTCGCGGTGAAGCCGCACCTGGTCCCGGAGGTCATCGCCCAGTGCGGCGACAGCCTCGCCGGCCGGGCCGTGATCTCCATCGCCGCGGGCATCACCGTGGCGCGCCTCCACGAACTGCTGGATCCGCTGAATTGCCGCATCCTGCGGGTGATGCCCAACACCCCCGCGCTGGTGGGCGAGGGCATGACCGCCCTGTGCAGCGAGACCACCCTGACCGCCGACGAGCTGGACCACGCCCGGGGCATCTTCGACGCGCTGGGCAAGACCGTGCTGCTGCCGGAGCGGGTGTTCGACGGAGTCATCGCCGTCAGCGGTTCCTCCCCCGCCTATGTCTACATGCTGATCGAGGCCATGGCCGACGCCGCCGTACGGGAGGGCATCCCCTGGAAGGACGCCTGCCGGATGGCCGCCCAGTCCGTGCTGGGCAGCGCCCTGATGGTGCTGTCCACCGGCGAGCATCCCGCCAAGCTGCGCAACGACGTCTGCTCCCCCGGCGGCACCACGATCGACGCGGTGGCCGCGCTGGAGAAGGGCAATTTCCGCGGCGCGGTGATGGACGCCATGGAAGCCTGCGCGGAGAAATCCCGGAGCATGGGCAAACGGTAATACGGACGGCGGTGCCGACGCCCTCCCGCGGGGCGGGCATCGGGCCGCATCGATCGACGGAGTGTGAGGATCTTGCAGCAAGCCGCGCGAAAGCAGGTCGTGATCTATACCGACGGCGCCTGTTCCGGCAACCCCGGTCCCGGGGGCTGGGGCGCCATTCTCGAATACAAGGGGCACCGCAAGGAAATGAGCGGCTACATGCACGCCACCACCAACAACCGCATGGAGGTGCTGGCGGCCATTTCCGCCCTGGGCGCGCTGAACGAGCCCTGCGATGTGACCCTCTATTCCGACTCCACCTATCTGGTGAAGGCCTTCAACGAACACTGGATCGACAACTGGCAGCGGCGCGGCTGGAAGACCTCCTCCGGCCAGCCCGTGGAGAACCAGGATCTCTGGTTCTCCCTGACCCTGCTGACGAAGAAGCACAACGTCCGCTTCGTGTGGGTCAAGGGGCACGCGAGCAACCCCGGCAATAACCGCTGCGATGAGCTGGCCCGGGAGGCCATCGCCGAATACCGCCGGATCAACGGCCTGGACTGAATCCCCGGATCAAAAAAACCGCTTTCGCGGTTTTTTGATTATTGCTGTTTGGGGCCGGTGATGACCGCCTTGATGCGGCGGACGCCGGCGGAGGAGCTCTCCTCCTTCTGGATCCTGAAGCCGCCCAGCTCGCCGGTGTGTTCCGCGTGGGGGCCGCCGCAGATCTCGAAGGAATACTCGCCCATCCTGTAGGTGCGGACCCGCTCGCCGTACTTGGACTCGAACAGGCCGATGGCGCCCTTCTCCTTGGCCTCGGGCACCGTCATCTCCTCCATGACCACGGGCACGTCGGCCTCGATGGCCGCGTTCACCAGGCGCTCGACCTCCTTCACTTCCTCCGGGGTCATCTTCCGCCCGAAGGAGAAGTCGAAGCGCAGGCGCTCGGTGGTGATGTTGGAGCCCTTCTGCGCCACCTCGTCGCCCAGCACCTTCCGCAGGGCGGCATGGAGCAGGTGGGTGGCGGTATGCAGGCGGGCCGTGGTCTCGTTCTGTTCGGCCAGGCCGCCCTTGAAGGTGCCCTCCTGCTTGCTGATGGCCTGGTGCTGCCTGAAGGCCTCGGCGAAGCCCTCGGTGTCGACCGTGAGCCCTTCCTCGGCGGCCAGCTCCTCGGTCAGCTCCAGGGGGAAGCCGTAGGTGTCGTACAGGTGGAAGGCCTGCTTGCCGCTGATGGTGTTCTCGGGCTTGTAGGACGGGTCCTTCTGCGCCATGAACTCGTTCTTGCGGCGGATGCCGGTGATGCACTTGCCGAACTCCTTCATGCCGGTGGCCAGCGTCGCCTCGAAGCGGGCGGCTTCCTTCATGATCTCGTCCACGATGTACGCTTCCTTCTCCACCAGCAGCGGATAGGCTTCATCGTAGATCCGCTCGATGAAGATCCTGCTGACGTCCGCCAGCACGGAGGACTCCAGGCCCAGCTTGCGGGTATAGCGGATGGCCCGGCGGAGCAGGCGGCGGAGGATGTAGCCGGCGCCCACGTTGGAGGGCAGGATGCCGTTCACGTCGCCGATGAGCATGGTGGAGGTCCGGATATGGTCCGCGACGATGCGCATGGCCTTCTGCGCCTCGGGATCCTCGTCGTAGCTGCGGCCGGACTTCTCCTCCAGGCATTGGATCACGGGGAGGAAGAGGTCGGTCTTGTAGCCGTCGGTCAGCCCGTTCAGGAAGCCCAGCAGGCGGTCCAGGCCGAAGCCGGTGTCCACGTTCTTGCTGGCCAGAGGCGCGTAGCCGTCGGCGTTCTTCACGTACTGCATGTAGACGTCGTTGCCGATCTCCACATAGCGTCCGCAGCCGCAGGCCGGGCCGCAGTTCGGGCCGCAGGGCTTGTTGTGGCGGGGGTAGAACCACTCGTTGTCCGGACCGCAGGGTGTGCCGGTGGTGCCTTCCAGCTCCCACCAGTTGTCGGACTTGGGCAGATAGAAGATGTGCTCCGGCAGGATGCCGACCTCCTTCAGCAGACCCGCGGTCTCCTCGTCCCGGGGCGCGGCCTCGTTGCCCTCGAAGACGGTGGAGCAGATCTCCCTGCTGTCCAGCCCGAAGACCTGGGTCAGCAGATCATAGCTCCAGCGGGTCTTTTCCTTTTTGAAGTAATCGCCCAGGGACCAGTTGCCCATCATCTCGAAGAAGGTGAAGTGGGTGGGGTCGCCGACGCTCTCGATATCCACGGTGCGGACGCAGCCCTGAACGTTGCACAGCCGGGTCTTTCCGGAGGGATGAGGCTGGCCCAGCAGGTAGGGCATCAGCGGCTGCATGCCCGCCACGTTGAACATGACGCCGGTGCTGCCGTCGCCGATCAGCGAGACCGCCCCGATATTGACGTGCCCGCGCTCCTCGTAAAAGCGGAGCCAGGCGTTCCTCAGTTCCTTGGAAGTGATCATAAGCCAGTCCTCTCCCTTGCTGTTGTTTGAACCGCGCCATTATAGCACAGGAGACGCAGGCTTTGCAAGGTTTTTTTCATTGCGTCGTTCCTTGCTCCGTTCTTTGCGCTCCGCTTTGCATTTTCGTTGACAAACCCTTTGCTTTCCTGTATAATCAGGCCCGGACAGAACCGCTGTCTTTGACGCACCCATTCAGAGGGTGCTTGTTTGATGTTCATCGGCTGATCACAATTTTGAGAGGAGAACCATCCCATGCCCGAGAAGAAGAAGATCACCCGCGCCGGTCTGGAAAAACTGCAGGCCGAGCTGGACAACCGCGTGGCCGTCGTCCGCAACGAGATCGCCCAGGAGATCGAGTTTGCACGCTCCTACGGCGACCTGAGCGAAAACGCCGAGTACACCGAGGCCCGCAAGAAGCAGGCGGAGAACGAATCCAAGATCGCCGAGCTGGAAGCCCTGCTGAAGGTGGTCGTGGTGGTGGAGGACGACGAGATCAACAACGACCAGGTCTCCGTGGGCACCACCGTCACCCTGAAGACCATGTCCAAGACCAACGAGGATTTCATGGCCACCAAGGGCGAGATCGTGCGCTACGCCATCGTGGGCGCGCAGGAAGCCGACCCCATGCATGACCGCATCTCCGACGAGAGTGAGGTGGGCAAGGCCCTGATCGGCGCCAGCGTGGGCGACACCGTCAGCATCCCCCTGGACGGCTATACCCTGATCTACTCCGTCAAGGAGATCGAGAAGGGCAACCAGGTCTGATCCCGAACCGACCTTGAATGGAGAGAAACATGAGCGATTATCCTGTGACCCCCGGCACCCCCGAGCTGACCGAGCAGGAGGTCATCCGCCGGCAGAAGCTGCAGGGCCTGCTGGACGCGGGTCAGAATCCCTATGAGATCACCCACTTCCCGGTGACCGCCCGCTCCGCCCAGATCCTGGCGGATTTCGGGGCCCTGGAGGGGCAGACCGTCACCATCGCCGGGCGCATGATGTCCCGGCGCGTGATGGGCAAGGCCTCCTTCGCCCACCTGCTGGACGGCGAGGGCGACATCCAGTTCTACGTCCGCCGCGACGACGTGGGCGAGGAAGCCTACAAGGCCTTCAAGCAGTGGGATCTGGGCGATATCGTGGGCGTGACCGGCACCGTGTTCCGCACGCAGATGGGCGAAGTCTCGGTCCACGCGGCGGAGATCACCCTGCTGACCAAGTCCCTGAAGGTGCTGCCGGAGAAGTTCCACGGCCTGGTGGACACGGACCTTCGCTACCGCCAGCGCTATGTGGACACCATCGTGAACCCGGAGGTCCGGGACCTGTTCGTCAAGCGCTCGAAGATCATTTCCGCCGTGCGCGAGTTCCTGGACGGCCGCGGCTTCCTCGAGGTGGACACCCCGGTGCTGCAGACCGTGGAGATCGGCGCCGCGGCCCGCCCCTTCCGCACCCATCACAATGCCCTGGACCTGGACATGCTCCTGCGGATCGAGACCGAGCTGTATCTGAAGCGGCTGATCGTCGGCGGCTTTGAGCGGGTCTACGAGCTGGGCCGCGTGTTCCGCAACGAGGGCATGGACGCCACCCACAACCCGGAATACACCTCCCTGGAGACCTACCAGGCCTATGTGGACTACCGCGAGGTCATGGAGATGGTGGAGCAGATGTTCGAGTTCGTGGCCGTCAAGGCCACCGGCTCCAGCGATGTGCCCTACCAGGGGCAGACCATCAGCCTGAAGGCGCCCTGGAAGCGTATCTCCATGGCGGACGCGGTGAAGGAAGCCTGCGGCGTCGACTGGACGCAGTGGCAGTCCGACGAGGAAGCCCGGGCCGAGATGGACCGCCGGAACATCCACGTGGAGAAGGACGCGAAGCGGGGCGACTGCCTGGCCGCACTCTTCGACGAGTACGTGGAGGCCTCGCTGGTCCAGCCCACCTTCATCACGGACTATCCCGTGGAGATCAGCCCGCTGGCCAAGCGCAAGCCGGAGGACCCCTCCCTGACCGAGCGCTTCGAGTTCTTCATCACCGGCCACGAGATGGGCAACGCCTTCTCCGAGCTGAACGATCCCATCGACCAGCGCCGCCGCTTCGAGGAGCAGGTGGAGCAGCGCAGGGCCCAGGGCGTGTTCGCCGAGATCGACGAGGACTTCGTCACCGCGCTGGAGTACGGCATGCCGCCCACCGGCGGTCTGGGCATCGGCATCGACCGCATGGTGATGCTGATGACGGACTCGCCCACCATCCGCGACGTGCTGCTCTTCCCCACCATGAAGCCCGTCAACCGGCAGAAGAAAGAAGAGAAGCCGGAAGAAACAGCGGCGGAATTCGAGTGCGCCTGCCATACCTGCCCCTCCCAGGAGGCCTGCAAGGCCGCGCAGGAGGCCGAAAAAGCGGCGGCGCCCGCCGAGGAGAAGATCGACTTTTCCAACGTGGTGATCGAGCCGCTGTTTGCCGACTCGGTGGACTTCGAGACCTTCTCCCGCTCCGACTTCCGCGCCGTGAAGGTGCTGGAGTGCGAGGCCGTGAAGAAGAGCAGGAAGCTGCTGAAGTTCACCCTCGACGACGGCACCGGAACGCCCCGCACCATCCTCAGCGGCATCCACGGCTTCTATGAGCCGGAGGATCTGGTGGGCAGGACCTGCATCGCCATCGTCAACCTCCCGCCCCGCCCCATGATGGGCATCGAGTCCTGCGGCATGCTTCTCAGCGCCGTCCACAAGGAAGGCGAGGAGGAGAAACTGCACCTGCTGACGGTGGATCCCCACATCCCGGCGGGCGCCAAGCTGTACTGATCCCCGACGACATGGCTGGGAGGTGAGCCCGTGAAAACGCCCTTCACCCGGAAACGGCTGAAGCACCATTTCACCTACGCCTGGTGGAAGTACCTGGCCGCGGTGCTGGGCTGCCTGCTGGTCATGAATCTGTTCTTCTCCGTCACGAGCGCCCGGCCCCGGGACGACCAGAAGGTGGATCTGTTCGTGTACGGCAGCACCACCGAGAGCCTGCTGGACGCCTGGATGGAGAACCTGCGGGCGGAGGAGTTCCCGGAGCAGGCCCTGTTCGACTGCTATTCCGTTTCATCCGGTGTCACCAGCGGGGTGCAGGTGTTCACCACCCGGGTGGCCGTGGGGGACGGCGACCTGCTGCTGATCCCCCGGGAGACCTTTGAGACCTTCGCTCAGGAAGGCCTGCTGATGCCCCTGGAGGAGCAGCCGTGGATGGCGGAGGAGCTCAGCGTCCACCATATCGACCCGGAGACGGGGTACTGGCGCGGCCCGGACGGGGTCCGCAGGCTGTACGCCGTGCCCGTCGGCCAGATGCCCGTCCTCTCCAGCATGATGCTGGACAGCGAAACGGATTACTATCTGGGCGTGCGCATCCGCAACGGCAACGAGGAGACCGTATGGCAGGTGCTGCGTTTCATGCTCCGGGATCTCTGCGAGGGCTCGGAGACGGTCACCCTCACCACGCTGATGGACACGCAGTACCAGTGAACGCTCATCCGCCCCTGTTTCCCGCCGACCTTTCCGGGAGGAATGAACATGGCGTTTATCCGCAAGATCGTCGTCACCGGCGGCCCCTGCGCGGGCAAGACCACAGGCCTGAGCTGGATCCAGAACACCTTCTCCCAGCGGGGCTGGAAGGTGCTCTTTGTGCCTGAGACCGCCACAGAGCTCATCAACGGCGGCGTCGCCCCCTGGACCTGCGGCACCAACCTGGACTATCAGATCGGGCAGATGCGCCTGCAGGTGACCAAGGAGGACGTCTTCCGCAAAGCCGCCGAGAGCATGCCCGACGACCGCATCCTCATCGTGTGCGACCGGGGCGCGCTGGACAACAAGGCCTACATGAACGATGAGGAGTTCGCCGCGGTGCTGCGGACCCTCCGTCTGGACGAGGTGGAGCTGCGGGACAGCTACGACGCCGTCTTCCACCTGGAGACCGCCGCCAAGGGCGCCGTGCAGGCCTACACCTTTGCCAACAACGCCGCCCGCTACGAGACCCCGGAGCAGGCCGTGGCCCTGGACGACCGGCTGATCGCCGCCTGGACAGGCCACCCCCACCTGCGGGTCATCGGCAACGAGACCGATTTCGAGCCGAAGCTGCAGCGCCTCCTCAGCGAGATCAGCTCCGCCCTGGGCGAGCCGGAGACCTACGAGATCGAGCGCAAGTTCCTCATCGAGTATCCGGACGTGGCCTGGCTGGAGGCCCAGCCCAACTGCCACCGGGTGGAGATCATCCAGACCTACCTCACCAGCGAGGACGGCCTGGACCGCCGCGTGCGCCAGCGGGGCGAGAACGGCACCTTCCTCTACTACGAGATGACCAAGCGCGAGATGCCCGACGGCAAGACCGTGGAGCTCTCCCGCCGCATCTCCGACCGGGAATACGTCAATCTGCTGCTGAACGCCGACATGGACCGCCGCCAGCTGCGCAAGACCCGTTTCTGCATGACCTACGGCCGGCAGAGCCTGAAGATCGATATCTATCCCTTCTGGCGGAAGCAGGCCATGGTGCAGCTGCACATGCGCTCCGCGGACGAGCCGGTGGACCTGCCGCCGGAACTGAAGCTCATCCGGGAGGTCACGGGGGAAAAAGCCTACAAGAACTCGTCTCTGGCCATGCAGGTGCCGGAGGAATGATCCAAGGACAGCTGTGCCGCGCCTTTTTGCGGCACGGCTTTCTGTTTCGAGAAAGGCTGTGACCTCCATGCATCCCATCGATCTGTCCGCTTTCCCCCGCCGGGCGGCCTATGAGCATTTCAGCCGCGTCCGCTGGCCCTTTTACAGCGTCACCTTTGACGTGGACGTGACCCAGGTATACGCCTTTGCCCACAGGCGGGAGCTGTCCTTCTACCTGACCATGACCTGGCTGGTGACCCGGGCCTGCAACCGGGTGCCCGCCCTGTGCCAGGACATCCGGGAAGGCGTCCTGTGGCAGCTGGACGGCCGGCATCCCTCCTTTGCCGACCTGAAAGAGGGCGCCGAATGCTTCCACATCGTCACGCGGCCCATGGACGGAGATGTCGTGGCCTTCGTGCGCGCCGCCGCCGAAGCCTCCGCCGCCCAGGACTGCTTCCTGGACATGAGCAAGGAGGGCAGCGACCTGCTGTTCATCTCCTGCATGCCCTGGGTCCGGCTCACGGGACTGACCAACGAGCGGGAGCCGGATCCCGACGACTGCGTGCCCCGGATCGCCTGGGGCCGCTGGGAGGAGCGGGACGGCCGCAAGCTGCTGGGTCTCAGCATGGAGGTGAACCACCGCACGGTGGACGGCGTGCACATCGGGCAGTTCGCCAAAGCCCTGGAGGAAGAGATCGCCGCCCTCCCCCTGTGACGCCGGGAACAGCATGGATCTGCAATTCTTGGCTTGAATATATAAGTGTTCGCCTTTCCTTCGTGGTATGGTGTGCATGCCGGAACGGTCCGGCGAAAGAACGCCAAACGGAGGAAACCGATATGATGCCGATCAACGTGCCGATCATGAACCGCGCCATAGCCGAGGACGTCAACGTGCCCGCTCTGCGCAATCCCCTGAACCACCTGGCGGGCAAGCCCGTTCGCAGGCCCCGCCGCGCTGTCCGGGAAGCCGGATGGATCGACGCCCGGTTCGCCCGGTGCCGTGACGAACACAGGTAAGCGGACAGAAGGAGGCTTTCGACATGACGGAACTGGAAAAAATGAACGCCGGTCTGGAGTACTGCTACGACGACGAAGAGGTGGACGCGCTGAAGGAGCGGGCCATCATCTGGTGCCGCGAGTTCAACGCCCTGGATCCCCTGGACTTCGAGGGCCAGCGGGCCGTGCTGAAGGCCAACCTGGGCAGCATGGGCGAGCATGTGTGGATCGCCAAGACCTTCAATTGCGACAACGGAAAGAACATCCACATCGGGAACAACTTCACCGGCAACTACAACATCACCATGCTGGACATCCGGGAGATCCGCATCGGCGACAACGTGATGATCGGCCCCAACACCCTGATCACCACCGTCAACCATCCCCTGTCCCCCATGGGCCGCCGCAGGCACCTGGGCATCGCCAAACCCGTGGTCATCGGGGACGACGTGTGGATCGGCGGCAACGTTACGATCCTCCCCGGCGTCACCATCGGCAGCAACGTGGTGGTGGCCGCCGGCGCCGTCGTGACGAAGGATATCCCCGCCAACGTGGTGGTGGGCGGCGTGCCGGCCAGGATCATCAAGGAGATCGAGGACGACACCGAGTAAACGGAGCATGCACCGACCGACGAAACAAGGAGGCTGTCTGTCATGAAGAACCCCAACATGAACTCTGATCAGATCGCACGGAAGTACATGGACCGACTGGTGGTGGAAGAGCGGGTGCTGGCGGCGGTGAAGCCCTCCACAAAGACCGCCTTCCTGGGTCACGTCTTCGACACGCCCATCATGGCGGGCGCCCTGAGCCACCTGAAGAACGGCATGGCCCCCTACGCCGAGGGCGCCAGGCTGGCGGGGGCCGCGGCCTTCATCGGCATGGGAGACAACGACACCCTGAAGGCCTGCCTGGATACCGGCGCGAAGGTCGTCAAGGTCATCAAGCCCTATGCCGACCGGGAGGAGATCTTCAGCCGCATCCGTTTCGCCGAGGAGAACGGCGCCATCGCTGTGGCCATCGACGGCGGCCACGCCATCAAGCCCGAATCCCCGGAGTTCGACACCATCGTGGGCTGCCCCATGAAGCTGCCCACCCCGGAGGAGATGCGGGAATACATCGCCTCCACGAAGCTCCCCTTCTTCATCAAGGACGTGCTGAGCGTCACGGACAGCGTGCTGGCGAAGGAACTCGGCGCGGCGGGCGTCATCATCGGCCATCACCACGACCTGATGCACTGGGCCGTGCCGCCGGTGTATCTGCTGCGGGACATCCGCAAAGCGGTGGGCGATGATTTCATCCTCGTGGCCGACGGCGGCATGGACGACGGCTTCGACGCCTTCAAGGCCCTGGCCCTGGGCGCGGACATCGTCTGCACCGGCCGCTCCCTGATGAAGCCCTACATGGAGACCGGCGCCGAGGGCGTGGCCCGGCAGCTGCGCACCATGACCGGCGAGCTGGCCTCCATGATGTACCGCACCTCCGCCCCGGATGTGAAGCACATCGATCCGGCGGTGATCCACGAGGCCTGGTGGCTGTGAGGCATGATCAAGCCGATCCGGGATATGCGGGGCGGCCCGCGATCCGGATCCCGTTCGTGTGTCACGGCAACTGTAACTGAGTGGTTGGCAGGGCTTTCCCAAAGCGCGGCGCGACGTGCCCATCTGCTTCGATCTGCTGTCGCTTTACTGCCTTTGGTGAATATGGGCCGGCAAATGGATCCGGGATCAGATCTGAAACACAGTATGATCGATATTGCCTTTTCCGGGATCAATGCCGCCTATTTGATGAGAAAGCGCGATACTTAAGTCAGGCCTGTGATAACTGTGTTTGTCGTGAATACAGGGATTTTCGTGCTTGACTTTTCCCTTAAAACGTGAAAGAATTTAAGGGAATAAGCGCGGAGGTAAGGGAATGAGGCCGTTCAATTATTCTCTGATCAGGGAACAAAAGTGGGATTCCGAGCTGTTGGGATACATTGCTGCGATCTACAAAGAAGCAGGAAAGCAGGAGTTGTATCTGAAGCAAAGGCCGGAAGAACTGGAAAAACTGGTTGAAATCGCAAAGATCCAAAGCACCGAAGCATCGAACGCCATTGAAGGGATCGTTACCACAAACACACGCGTCAGGCAGCTTGTCGAAGAAAAAACCACGCCACGGGATCGGAATGAACAGGAGATCGCCGGGTACAGGGATGTGCTGGGCATCATTCACGAGAGTTTTGACGCGATCCCGATCACGCGGAACCATATTCTTCAACTGCATAAGATCCTCTACAGTCATATGAACAATCCGGCTGCCGGACGCACAAAGACTGTTCAGAATTATATCAGTGCAACTTATCCCGACGGCCATACCGAAACGCTTTTTACTCCGCTGTCCCCTTATGAGACACCGGAAGCTCTTGACAGGATCTGCGAAGAATACAACCGTGTGATCGGCAATATGGAACTTGAACCGCTGATCGCCATTCCGGTCTTTATCCATGATTTCCTTTGCATTCACCCGTTCAATGACGGGAACGGCCGTATGAGCCGCCTTCTGACAACACTTCTGTTATACAGAAACGGATTCTGTGTCGGGAAATACATCTCGCTGGAAGCGAAGATCGAAAGGCACAAAGATCTCTACTATGATGCTTTGGCTGCATCACAGATCGGCTGGCATGAGGGGAAGGATGATCCGGTCCCGTTCATCAAATACCTTCTCAGTACGATCATTGCCGCATACAGAGATTTTGAAGACCGGTTTTCCCTGGTGGAAACGAAAAGATCTGCTCTGGATAAGGTAAGGCTTGCCGCACAGAATAAGATCGGACGTTTTACCAAACAGGATATCCGGGAACTGTGCCCGTCTTTGAGTGTGAGTTCAATCGAAGGCGCTTTACGGAAACTGACAGGATCCGGTGAACTGCAGCGGGAAGGGAAAGGAAAAAACACATATTATTGTAGAAAGCAGATTTGAGGATCATTTCAGAACGATGGGCAGAGCCAGACTCATGAGCGATTATTGCAAGGATCGGGAAGCAATATGGGTTTTCGGCATCCATGCAGCCGAAGATCCTCCACCCTTTGCCTTGACCCTGCTTCAAGGGAAAAGCGTACTGCCATTTGACTGCCGTTCAAGGGAGCGATCTGCCGGGTAGGCTCGTTTTTCCGGCAGGATCGTACGTCCCTGCCATAGCGCAGAACGCGGCAGATCTCAGCGTTGGAGGACATTGTATGCCCACGATCCGGATCCTGTTCGTGTGTCACGGCAATATCTGCCGCTCCGCCGCGGCGGAGATGGTCATGCGGCAGCTGATCGGGCAGAGGAACCTGACCGGCAGGATCGCCGTGTCCTCCGCCGCCGCGACGCGGGAGGAGATCGGCCATGACGTCTACCCGCCCATGAAAAAAGCCCTGGCCCGGGCCGGGATCCCCTGCCGTCCCCATGCGGCGCGCCTGCTGACCCGGGAGGACGGTCTCCGCTATGACCTTATCATCGGGATGGACGAGGAGAATCTCCGGGACATGCGCCGCATCCTCGGCCCCGGCGCCGGCAGCCGCATCAGCCTGCTGATGGACTGGGCCGGCCGCCCCGGAGAGGAGATCGACGACCCCTGGTACACGAGGGACTTCGACGGATGCCTCGCGCAGATCATCCGCTGCTGCGAAGCGCTCGCGGATCACGCGGGATCCCGCGGCCCCTGACCGGACGTCCTCCCCCAGACGCACCGGTACGGCAAGGCCGGAACCTCTTTGCAAGCGAGAGGCTCCGGCCTTTTGCGCGGGTTTCCGCCGGACAAAAGCCGCTTCCAGCCGCCGATCCCGTCGGCCCGCACACGCCGGGACCGGGATGTTCCGCGTTCAGTCCTTCCTGTCCTCCTGCTCCTTCTGCACGTCCTCGAAGGCGGAATACATGGGCGTCAGGCCGCGGTCCCTGCCGGTGATGACGCGGTCGGAATAGTTCTTTGTGATGCGCACCACCAGTCCGCTGAGGCAGACCACGCCGATGAGGTTCGGGATGGCCATCAGGCCGTTGAAGGTGTCGGACAGGTCGATGGCCAGCTCCACGTTCATCACCGCGCTGAGCATGACCATGCCGATGAAGAGGACCTTGTAGATCACGGTGGACCGGGTCCCGAAGAGATACTCCCAGGCCTTGGTGCCGTAGTAGCTCCAACCCAGGATCGTGGTGAAGGCGAAGAGGCAGACCGCCACGGCAATGAAGATGCCGCCGAAGGTGCCGAAGCTCTTTGTGAAAGCCTCGGTTGCCAGACCCAGCTTGGACGCGCCGGAGACGGAGGCGCCGGTCTCCAGGTCCACCACGCCGGAGGTGAGGATCACCAGCGCCGTGCAGGTGCAGACGATGATGGTATCGGCAAAGACCTCGAAGATGCCCCAAAGGCCCTGCACCACCGGCTCCTTCACATTGGAGGCGGAATGCACCATGACGGAGGAGCCCAGGCCGGCCTCGTTGGAGAACACGCCCCGCTTGAAGCCCCAGGTCATGGCGTTGGCGATGACCGCGCCGGCGGTGCCGCCCGCGGCGGCCCTGAAGTTGAAGGCCCCCTTGAAGATGGCCCCGAACGCGGCGGGGACCTTGGTGATGTTCATGAAGATGATCACCAGCGAACCCAGGATGAAGAATACCGCCATAAAGGGCACGATGCGTTCATTGGTGGTGGCGATGCGCTTCAGGCCGCCCAGGATCACCAGGGACAGCAGCACGATCAGCACGATGCCGGTGACCAGGTTGACGGTGCCGATGCGGGCAGTCTCCGCGGCAGCCTCGCCGGTCTCGGTCAGGGTCGTCTCCGTCACACCTTCGGGAAGCGCGGCCTCCTCGTCGGGCACGGCGGCGCTTTCCACCACGGCGGGCTTCGCCAGGGTGTTGATGCTCTCGGTGATGGAGGCCACCTGGCCCATGTTGCCGATGCCGAAGGAGGCCACGATGGCAAAGACGGAGAAGCAGACCGCCAGCACCTTGCCCACCTGCCTGCCGTGCTTCATCCGGCCCACGCCGTCCCTCAGGTAATACATGGCGCCGCCGCTCCACTCGCCCTTTTCATTGCGGCGGCGGAAGAAGATGCCCAGCACGTTCTCGGAGTAGTTGGTCATCATGCCCAGCACCGCGGCGATCCACATCCAGAAGATGGCGCCGGGGCCGCCGGAGGTGATGGCCACCGCGACGCCCACGATATTGCCGGTGCCGATGGTGGCCGACAGGGCGGTGCACAGCGCCTGGAACTGGGAGACCGAGTGCCTGTCGTGGCTCTTGCGGACCCCGCCCTCCTTGCGGAAGAGCTTGCCGATGGTGGCGGACCACATGTGTCCGAAGCGCCGGAACTGGAAGCCCTTGGTCAGCACCGTCATCAGAATGCCCGTGCCGATCAGCAGGATCAGGGCCGGGACTCCCCACACCACGCCGTTGACCGCGTCGTTGACCGTTTTCACCGTCTGGCCGAAATCACCCATGCCGCATCCGTCCTTTCGAAACAAAAACAGGATCCCGCCGAAGTGAGATCTCAGACAAGGGACCGAAAGACAGCACGGAAAATGCCGGTCTCTGTCCTTTCGCCTGAGAGATTAGCCGGATGACCGGCTTTGCACCTTCGGCACCCGGCCCGGGCCGGGATTCTCCAGAGTGTCATCCACGGGCAGTCTGCGCACCTGAGAGTTTTACTCCTTCGGTCACCTTGCGGTGTTTCCTGCTCGCTTCCAATGACGCGGATATTGTAGCAGTTTCCCCGCCGGAATCAAGGGCCGACGGGCCGTGCGGCTGTTCTTTTGCTGTACTGCCGGAAGGCGGGGACGGAATCCGCGTTCCGCGGCCGTCCGGCGAAAAAGGACACGCTCGCGGCCTCCCCGCCGGCACGGCGTCGCCGGATCCGCCCGGGGCCGCGGCATGTCCTCTACGCTCCCGGTTCCCGGGGCGGGTCTATCTGCCGACGTAGAGATACCGGCCCTCATTGCGGGTCTTGACCGCCGGGTAGGGACCGTCGATATAGCCCAGGCACACGAACACGATGGGCATGTAGTCGGGATCCAGCCCCCACCGGTCCAGATACTCCCGCATGCCGGGCCGGGCGAAGGTGGCCTCGGCGCGGCCCACGATCACGCTGGAGACTCCCAGAGCATAGGCTTCCAGCACCATGTTCTGGGCGCAGACGAAGGCGGAGCCGATGGGGTTCACCATGGTCTTTTTGTCGCGCCGGATGCACACCATGGCCAGGGCCGGGCAGCCGTAGAAGCCGCTGCGGATGCTCTTGTCGTCGATGATGGAGGGCTGGTCCTTCGACACGCCGGCGTCCCAGTTGCGATTCTCGCAGTCGGCGTTGACCACGCCGATCTTTTCGATGGTCTCCGGGTCGTCCAGCATGATGATCCTGGTGCCCTGCCGTCCGCCGGGATTGGGGGCAAACAGGCCGGCCTCGGCGATCAGGTCCAGCTTCTCCCGTTCCACGGGCTGCTTCAGATACTTGCGGATAGATCGGCGATTGCGGATCATGTCCATCAGTTCCATGGGGATCCCTCCTCCTGTTCGGGTGCGGCGGCCGGATCGGCCCGCCCGTGATTCCATTATACCGTTCCGTGCGCGCGGCGCAAGTACGCACCTTTTGGTAACCGGGCATGATGCAGGGTGCCCGGGCGCTGCAGCGCGGGCCGTCGCGGCGGATCTGTCGGCGGTCTGCGCGGCAAGCCCGAGCGGCGCAGAAAAAAGAAGCCGACGCCCACGGTCGGGGCCCCGGCTTCGTCTGTCGTTCAGTTCTCCCGGACTATCCGCTGATAGCCGCGGCCCCAGGCCTCCATGGCACTGATGATGGGCCGCATGGAGTCTCCCAGATCGCTGAGGGCGTACTCCACCCGGGGCGGGACCTCCGGGTAGACCGTGCGGGTGATGATGCCGTCGCTCTCCAGCGCCCGGAGATTGTCCGTCAGCACCTTCTGGCTGATGCCGGGGATGGAGCGCTGCATCTCGTTGAAGCGCCAGGGCCGGGTCATCAGGTTCCGCAGGATCAGGATCTTCCATTTGTTGCCGATGAGCTGCACCGTGGTCTGGACAGGGCAATCCGGCAGTTCTTCCTTTGTCAGCATGGCGCTGCACCTCCCTGGCTGTATGCACATGCTCTTTTGTGTGCTGCAATCATATTAGCATGTGCAGCTCCGTGCGTCAAGCTCACGGCAAAGCCTCCGCCGGAGGGCTCCGGGAGCCGGGCGTCCCGCGGAACGAAGACTGCCCCCGCGGCCCGTGCCTGCGCTTGCGGGACGCGCGTCAGCCCCGCAGGACGCGATCGGCGAAGCGGGCGAAGGCCAGGGTGTCCCTCAGGGGGATCAGATCGCTCTCGGTCCTCCCCTCCCGCAGACACCGGACAAAGTGGGCGATCTCGTGGACGAAGCCCTCCTCCTCCGGGTCCTCGAAGGTCTCCAGCAGCTCGCCGCCGTTGCCGTACAGCTGCGTCCTGCGGCAGCCCGGGAAGTACTCCTGCAGGATGAAGCCTTCCGTGCCGGAGAGGGTGGCGGCGGTGTCCGCGCGTCCCTCAATGGAGGCCAGGCAGTCGGCCAGGACGCCGCTGTCATACCGCAGGGCCATGGCCACCGTGGCGTCCACCCCGGTGGGGCCCCGTACCACGGAGGTCCGCACGTCATCCGGCTCTCCGCCCATGAGACCGGTGACATACTCGTAGGGATAGACCCCCGCGTCCAGCAGCGCGCCGCCGCCCAGCGCGGGGTCCCACAGGCGGCCGTGCTTTGTCCGCTCGGTGCAGGGGTTCGCGAAGCAGAAGGCCGCGCGGATCAGGGTCAGCCGGCCGATCCGGCCCTCCCGGATCCACTCCCGGGCCTTCAGGAAGGCCGGCTGGGTACGGGTCCAGAAGCCCTCCATCATCAGCACCTGCTTTTCCCGGGCCAGAGCGACGGTCTCCTCCGCCTCCTCCCCGTTCACGAAAAAGGGCTTCTCGCAGAGGACGGGCTTCCCCGCCCGGAGGCACTGCCGCGCAACGGCCGCGTGGGCGGTGTGGACGGTGGCGATGTAGACCGCCTGCACCTTCCCGTCCCGGATCAGCGCTTCATAGCTCTCGCAGGCCAGGGCCGCGCCGTGGGCCCCGGCGAAGGCCCGCGCTCTTTCCGGGTCCCGGGCGGCGCAGGCATACAGCTCCGCGCAGTCCGACTTCTTCAGCGCGTTCGCGAAACGGGCCGCGATGCCGCCGCAGCCGATGATGCCGAAACGGATCTTCTCCGTCATATCGATCCCTCCCGTTGCAATTGCAGGATATCAGCGGGATCCCGCGCGAGGCCGCCGGATCTGCGCCGTGACCGTGAGGCTGTCCGGCTCCGCACGGCAGGGCAGGAAGAGGATCTCCACCCCCGCCTCCTCCGCCTCCCGCAAAGCCTCTCCGAATCCGGGGTGGGTGGCCGTGTTGGGCCGCACCTCCGTGACGCCGTCCATCTGGATCACGAAGGCGAGGGCGGCCCGGATGCCCTCCCGCCTGGCCCTGACGAGCTCCCGCAGGTGCTTCGCCCCGCGCTCGGTGGGGGCGTCCGGGAAGTATCCGATGCCGCCGACTTCCAGGGTGCAGCCCTTCACCTCCAGCAGGACCCGCTCCCCGCCCCGCTCCAGGCAGAAGTCGATCCGGGAGCTTCCGTACCGGGATTCCGGCGTGATCCGATCCCAGCCCTGCCCCTCCAGCCACTCCCGCACCACCCGGTTGGGGGCCTGGCTGTCGATGTTCACCAGCAGGCCGCCCGGCTTGCGGACCGCCACCAGATCGTATGTCGTGCTGCGCCCGGCCGTCCCAGGCGCGGTGAGCCAGACCTCGGCGCCGGGCAGCAGGAGTTCCCGGCAGCGCCCGGTGTTCTTCACATGGACGGTCTCCACGCGGCCGTTCAGCTCCACATGGGCGATAAAACGGTTGGGGCGGTCCAGAAAGACGGCCCGGACGATGCTGGCGTATCTCATGGGGCCATTCTACACGAACCCGGCCCCAAATGCAAGCCCGGGAGGATCGGCCCGCACCGCCCGACATTTCGTGCGCCGCGATGCGGTTTTCGGCCGCTTCGCCTTGCGTTCCCCGCGGATCCGTGCTACGCTCCCAGCGTCGGAAGCACAGACCCGCATCCGGCAGAGGAGGATCATCATGAACGCCAAGCTTCAGGCCCTGTGCGAACAGATGGCGGAGAACCGCGCCGTCCTGCGCGCCGCGCTCCGCTGGGAGGACGACCAGCTGTACCCCGTCGGCGCCAATCTGTTCTGCGCCGCCGGCAGGACGCCGGATCCGGAAAGGCTCGCCGCCGCCCGGGCCCTGGTCAAAGCGGAGACGGGCCTGTTCTCCAACTTCCGCGGCCATGTGCGCCTGCCCCTGATCTGCATGCTGTCCATGGAGGAGGATCCCGCGGACCGCATGCGCCGGATCCGGGAGGCCTACCGCGCGCTGAAGGGATACTTTTATTCGTCCGATTACCTGGCCCTGGCGGCCTTCTCCCTCTCGGAGCGGACCGGGAACGCCATGGACGCCGCGGCGGAGCGGTCCCGTGTCCTGTACGACCGGATGAAGCGGGAGCACCGCTTCCTCACCGGCTCCGAGGACAGCGTGTTCGCCGTGCTGCTGGCCCTGTCCGACCGGAGCGACGACGCGCTGACCGAGGACGCGGAAGCCTGCTATGAGCGGCTGAAGCTCCGCTTCCGCGACAGCAACAGCATGCAGACGGTGTCCCACGTGCTGGCCCTGGACCGCCGCTCTCCCAAGGAGAAGACCGAGCGGGTGGCCGACCTGTACGACGAGCTGGTCCGCCTGGGCGGCAAATACAGCCGCTGCCGGGAGATGGCCGTGCTGGCGGCCCTGGCCCTGACCGACGGGGACGTCCGTCCCATGGCCGCCGAGATCCTGGAGGCCTCGGACTGCCTGCGCCCGTGCAAGGGCTGGAACGGCATCTTCGGCTTCCCGGCCCGGACCCGGGCCATGCACGCCGCCATGCTGGTGACGGACCTGCACATGGCGGAAGCGTTCCCGGCCGCGTCGGTGGCCTCGCTGACGGGCGTGGCGGCCGCGGAACAGACCGTGCTCGCGGCGGTGCTGGCCGCGCAGATGGCCACCTGCGCCATCGTGGCCGCCAGCGCGTCCTCCTCGTCCTCCGGCGCCTGATCCCATCCCGGAAGGCCCGTCACGGCGCGTCGCGGCATCGCGGCGCGCCCTTTCCGTCCGGGGATCCGCGGGCGGCGCGTTTGCCTTTTGGACCGTTTTCTGGTATGGTGGAGGGGAAGGGAGGTGATCGCATGGAACACACGGAAGCCCTGGCCGCGTACATCGGCCGGATCAGCGCCGAGCGGGAGCGGTTCCTGCGCCAGCGCACCGCGAAGCAGCTGGAGCCGGAGCTGAAGCGCATGGCCCCGCCCGATCGGGAGACGTATCTGCGGAGCGACGCGTTCGAGCGGCTCCTGTATCAGCAGAAGCGCCGCGACAAGGTGTATCAGGCCCTGCAGCGGGGCGAACTGATCCAGGACTTCCACCGGGCGGAGTTCGACCAGCTGCTCCCCCTGATCGAAAGCGAGCTGCGCCGCGGCCACGACGTGGATCTCCCCTTCCTGCGGTCGGTCTCCCGGTACCGGCTGACCCTGGGCCGGGCATACGCGGCGGTGGACCGGGTGCGGCGGCGGGCGCCCCAGCAGTTCTTCCAGCGTCAGCACGCGGCCTTCACGGACGAAGCGGACCGGCGGGTGGAGCGCCTCCTGAAGCACGACGACCTTCCCGCCCTGATCCGCCGCCGGGATTCCGCCGGAACGGTCCTGCAGGCGCTGCTGGACGGGATCTTTCAGCACGGCGTCCCGGAGGACCTGACGGAGCGGGCCTTCCTCCCCCGCAGCCTGACCCTGGCCCTGCAGGACGCCCTGTTCCACGCCTTCCCGGAGCTCGCCGCCGCGCGGAACATCGTCCTCCCGGGCGGAGAGCGGCTGTCCGCGGCCCTGCAGAAGGATATCCGGCGGGAGCGGTACGCCGTATGCGCCGAGATCAGCCGCCGCTTCCCCGTCAAGCGCATCCGGCGGCTGCTGGCCTCCAACCCCCATGTGAGCCGCACCCAGCGGCAGAGCGACGACGAGCGCCGGCAGGAGGAGGAGCTGCGGTCCGCCCTGCTCAGCGCCATCCCGGAGCGCTACTGCGACCTCTACCCCAAGGCCCGTGCCATGAAGCGGCGGTTCGTGCTGCACCTGGGGCCCACCAACTCCGGCAAGACCTTCGAGGGAGTCAACCGCCTCCACAGCGCCATGCGGGGGATCTATCTGGGGCCGCTGCGGCTGCTGGCGGCGGAGCAGTTCGAGAACCTGAACCTGGAAGGCGTCCCCTGCAGCCTGGTGACCGGGGAGGAGCGCATCACCGTGCCCTTCGCCCGGGTCCAGTCCTCCACCGTGGAGATGGCAAGCCTGACGGCGCACTACGACATCGCGGTCATCGACGAGTGCCAGATGGTGGCGGACCGGGACCGTGGCGGCGCCTGGACCGACGCTATCCTCGGCCTGTGCGCCGACGAGATCCACGCCTGCGCCTCCCCCGACGCGGAGGACATCCTCACCCGCATGATCGCGGAGTGCGGCGACGAGGTGACCGTCGTCCGGCACGAGCGCATGACGCCGCTGGTGATGGAGAAGACCCCCTTCCGCTTCCCGGACTCCATCCGCCCCGGCGACGCCCTCATCGTCTTCTCGAAGGCAAGGGTCCACGCGGTGGCCGCGGAGCTGCGGCAGGCGGGCTTTCATGTGTCGCTGATCTACGGGGCGCTGCCGCCGGACGTCCGCCGGGACCAGGCGGAGCGCTTCCGGGTGGGGGACACGGAGGTGGTGGTCTCCACCGACGCCATCGCCATGGGCATGAACCTGCCCGTCAAGCGGGTGGTGTTCCTGGAATCGGAGAAGTTCGACGGGGACATCACCCGGACCCTGACGGACGCGGAATTCAAGCAGATCGCCGGGCGCGCCGGGCGCTTCGGCATCTACGACACGGGCTATGTGAACGCCTACGGCTTTCACCGCATGGTGGCCCACGCGCTGGACAAGGCCCTGCCGCCCCTGACGGAGGCGGTGATCCGCTTCCCCGGCTCCCTGCTGGGCCTGCCCCTCCCCCTGACGGAGACCATCCGGCAGTGGATCGGCATGCGGGACAAGGGCTTTTTCACCAAGGCCTCCTCCCAGCGGATGATGACCCTGGCCTCCATGCTGGAGACGCCCCGCACCGACAAGGAACTGCTGTACCGCTTCGTCTGCATCCCCTTCGACGAGACGGAGCAGGATTTGCTGGAGCGCTGGCGGGCCCTGTACCGGGCCGAAGCGCGGCACGAGCACGCGGACGTCCTGCCCTCCCTGCCGGACATCGTCGACCCGGATGCCTGCACCTCTCCCATGCTGGACGCCCTGGAGGCGGATTACCGGCGCTGCGACCTGTACTACAACTATGCCCGCCTCTTCCTGGAGGAGCCGGACGCCGTCCTGGCGGAGATCCAGCAGCGGAAGGACCTGATCTCCCGGGGCATCATCCACATCCTGTCCACCCAGCGGCTGCAGGAGAAGCGCTGCGCCTCCTGCGGCAGGCGGCTGGCCTGGAACTGGCCCCACCGGCTGTGCGACGACTGCTTCCAGCGGCAGCGCAGGCGGCAGGGGCGCCCGGACTGAGAAAGCGCGGAGGTGCGTCGGCATGAGGGATACGGCCATCGACCGGCTGCGGGAGATCCTCGGCGGCTCCTGGCGGATCGTGTTTTTCGGCGGGGCCGGCGTGTCCACCGCCAGCGGCATCCCGGACTTCCGCTCGGCTGACGGACTGTCGGCGCGGGACGAAGACGGCCCCGATCCGGAGACCGCCCTGAGCAAAACCTTCTTTCATCTGCAGACAGAGCGGTTCTTCGACTACTACCGCCGGCACCTGCTGTTCCCGGACGCCCGGCCCAACGCCGCCCACCGGTACCTGTACGCGCTGGAGAAGCGGGACAGGCTCCGGGGCATCGTCACCCAGAACGTGGACGGCCTCCACCGGGCGGCGGGGAACATCCGGGTCTATGAGCTGCACGGCAGCGTACACGAGAACCACTGCACCGAGTGCGGCGCCCGGTATCCCATGGAAGCCGTCCTTCACTGCGGCGGCATCCCCCGCTGCGCGTGCGGCGGCGTGATCCGGCCGGACATCGTGCTGTACGGGGAGCCGCCGGAGCCCTTCGTGTGCATCGGCGCGAAGCGGGAGATCGCCGGGGCCGACACCCTCATCGTGGCGGGGACTTCCCTGGCGGTGGAGCCGGCGGCCGGCTTTCTCGACGGCTTCCGCGGGAAAAACCTGATCATCATCAACAAGACCCCCACCCCGGCGGACGGGCGGGCAGATCTGCTGATCCGCGGGGATGTGGCGGAGATCTTCGCCCGGCTGGCGGAGGCGGACAGCGCGGAAGAGGGAGGCTGAAAGCATGCGGCTCAGAAAACTGAACGATACGGACCGGGAGGCCGTCACGGCGCTGTTCCTGGAGGTGTTCTCCGGGGATCCCTGGCATGACGACTGGAGCAGCCGGGACCAGCTGACGGCCTACATCGACGACCTGACCGGGCAGCGGAACTCCCTGGCCCTGGGGTATTTCGACGGTGCCCAGCTGTGCGCGGCTTCCCTGGGCTGCGTGAAGCACTGGTTCCGGGGCACGGAGTACTGCGTGGACGAGTTCTTCGTGGACCCGCGCCTGCAGGGCCGGGGCACGGGCACCGCCTTCCTGCGGGAGACGGAAGCACTTCTGCGGGAGATGGGCATCCGCGCGATCTTCCTGCAGACCGGCCGGACCGTGCCCGCCTTCGCCTTTTACCTGAAGAACGGCTTCTCGGAGCTTGAGGACCATGTGTCCCTGTCAAAACGGATCCCGGAGTGAGCATCACAAAACCCCTCGCCTGTGATCGGTGAGGGGTTTTCACGCGTCTGTTTCCGGATCACCGTCCGCGGCCGCCCTGGCCGCCCCAGCCACCCTGACCGCCGGGTCCGCCCCAGCCGCCGGGGTTCCCGCCCTGGCCGCCCCAGCCGCCGCCAGGGCCGCCGAACGTCTGGTTGGGGAGGACGCTGACCTGCTGGCCGTTGCTGATGACGGTGCCGCCGTTGATGACGCCGCTGCCGTCATAGTCGAAGGGTAAATTGCCGCTGACGGTGACGGTGCCGCCGTTGATGACGATGTTGCCGTTGGCGTCGATGCCGTCGGTGTCGCCCTGGGCTATGGTGATGGTGATGTCGCCGCCGTTGATCTCCACGGCGGGCGTGGAGAAGTCGGACTTATAGGCCGCGTTGATGCCGTCGTCCCGGGCGGAGATGTCGAGGGTGCCGCCGTTGATCTGGACATAGGTGGCCTCGATGCCCTCGGAGGCGCTGATGACGAAGCTGCCGCCGTCGATCTGCACCACGGAGGAGGCGTGGATGCCGTCGTCCCCCGCCGTGATCGCGAAGTCGCCGTCCGCGATGTAGACATAGCCCAGGGAGGCGTCGTCGTTGTTCTCCGCGTGGAGGCCGTCGGTGCCGGCCTGCAGGGTGAAGCTGCCCCCGGCGATGCGGATGGAGTCGTTGGCCTCGATGCATTTGGACGCCGCCGTGATGGCGTAGGTGCCGCCGGTCACCTTCAGGTCATCCTTGCCCACGATGCCGTTGTCGGTGGAGGAGATCGTCAGGGCGGCGGTGCCGTTCAGGGTCAGGTCCTCGCGGGAGAAGATGACGCCGTCGGTGTTGGTGCTGCCGTCCTTGCGGAAGGCGCCGGTGACGCTGAGGGAGGAGTCCGCGGTGACGGTGACGAACACCTTGTCCGCGCTCTTGACATAGATGCAGGGGAAGTCGGCGTTGGTGATGCTGACCCCGTCCAGCACCAGCTGCACCTTGGCGTCGTCCGGGGCCTCCACGATGACCGTGGTGCCGGTGACGGTGCCTGAGAGGACGTAGACGCCGGCCTCGGTGACGGTGATGTCCTGCCCGCTCGCCAGGGTCAGGGTCTCCGCTCCGCTCAGGTCCGGGGCCTGCTCCAGGTCGCGCTTGGAGAAGAGGTCGTCGGCGCTGTAGACGGGGGTGCCGGCGGTGACGGACGCGCCCGCGCCGCTGCCGGAGACGGTGGTGGTGCCGCCGTTTTTGTTCCCCGCCGCGCCGGCCGCGGGGATCGCAACCAGAAGGGCGGCGGCCATGGTCAGGGTCAGAATGATGATAACGGGTTTCCTGTATCCTTTGCGGTTCGTCATGAGAGTTTCGCTCCTTTCCTGTGTCGGGGTGTTCGTGGGAACGATCCCGTAATAACCCGGCAACATGGAAAACCAATGGCCGAAATCTGAACAACAGGTGAACGTGTGCCGACCCGTGCTCCGGCGGGGTGGGGATCCTCACCTTCGGCACGAAGGCGTATGGTGTGTATTCTGCACCCGCGCCGCATTTCCTGCCTGCGGATCCCGGCGCGAAAAAGACGCCCGCAGTGACCGGACGCCTTTTTTTGTCACGCTGAAGCACGGGAGGTTCGCCCCAGCCGGACACAGGCCGAAACCTCCGCCGGCGTGATTGGATTGAGTTGGACGGGAATCGGTATCCTCGCGCGCCTTCGGTGGGAAAAGGTATTCCCTGCCGTCGGATCTCGTCTTCCCCGGCGGCGCGTGTCATCGCCTGCTTCTGACGTTTCGCGTTCCCGCTTCTTGCGGATATGGTTTGGTTTTTGATTCGGGATCACAGGATGAGAAGATCAAAGATTAGAAGATTCCAGAGTCCAGATTCAACCAGAAAGCCGGCCGGACGGAGCCATCGTCGCTGCTCACGTAGTAGCTGCTGAGGGCGCCGCCGTGGTTCACGTACGCCGCGGTGCCCTGATAGTGGCCGGGCGAGCGGAGCCACCACCAGCCAGCGGCTTCGCCCTCAGCCGTCTGATAACTGGTGCTGGTCCAGGCCCCCTGTGCAATCGCATAAGCTGTGGGTCTGACTCTCGATCTGGTATTGCTGGTTGCGCCTGACGTGTTGTAATGCTCCACCCCGAAGTATTTGTTAGCCTCTGCATAACTCAGCAGGAAGACCTTGTCCTGTGTGTTGTTTCCGCCGCCGGTGCTCCATCCGCTGTACCCTTGCCCTTTGCTGTTGTCCACCGTCGTGGTCAGGATGGCACCCTGCTCCTCGGCGGTGAAGGCGGTGCGAAGGAAGTCCCCGTTCAGCCAGCTGCGCAGCGAGCAGTACTCCCAGGTCACGCCGGTGTATGATGTGTTGTAGGGCTTCGCGTCCAGCCCGTACCGGCTGACCAGCAGAGCCCGGTTGTTGGCCGCGTCGTAGTCCAGCACGATCCACTCGATGGGTTCCTGCCCGTTGGCAGTGTTGTTGTCCTGCTCGTAGCGGCCGAAGCTGACATAGCTCCCGACCGTTTTGTACGGAGCCAGCTTCGCTTCGCGAGCTGCTGCTGCTGCTGCAAGATTATCGTCGTTTGCCAGCAGGCTGTCAACGTCCTTGTAGCCCCTGATCGTGTTGAAAACCGTGACGGCCCCCGCGTAATCGCCCTTCTCCGTCAGCGCCTTTGCATGCAGATACTTGGTTTCCGTAATCTGCATTGCCGCATCGGAATAGCTGCCCAGCGCCGTGAACGCAGCAATGGCCTCGTCGTATCTTCCCGCCTGCTGCAACGCCTTTGCATGCAGATACTTCGTCTCCTTCACCTGCGTCGACGCATCGGAATAGCTGCCCAACGCCGTGAATGCAGCAATGGCCTCGTCGTATCTTCCCGCCTGCTGCAACGCCTTTGCCTGCAGATACTTCGTCTCCTTCACCTGCGTCGACGCATCGGAATAGCTGCCCAACGCCGTGAATGCCTCGACGGCCTCCTCGTATCTCCCTTCCTTCCGCAGCGCGAGGGCATTCCGGTAGTTGTTCCCGGGGACGATGACCTGCGTCACGATCAGCGCGGCCGCGGCCACCAGCACCACCGCCAGCACGGCGAGGATCGTGTTGCGCTTCTTTGCGGCCGCGGCCTCCGCTTCGCGCCGCTGCCGCTCCTCCGCCTGCCGTCTGGCCTCCTGTTCGGCAGCCATGCACTCCTCGTACCGCTGTGCCGCTTGGGCGCGAAGTTCGATCACGTCGCGGTATCCATTCAGCTCGGTCACAGCCAGCAGTTGCCTTGCGGCTTTCCATTTGCCGCTCACGCCGCCGGCGTCGTTCATGGCCTTGACGGCATCGTCATACAGACCTGATCGGATGGATTCCGCCGCATCCGCGCAGATCCTTGCGGATCTTTTCGCATCTCTGTAATCCGGAACGCTCAGGAACAGCCTTGCCGCTTCGTCAAGCCCTGCAGGGTTCCCCTGCTCCTTGCCGTACATCTCCGCGGCCTGCAGGTAGATCGCCTTCTGCCGGGCCTGTTCCGCCAGCGCCCTGCACTGGGCGGCGCGTTCGGCGGCCTCATCGTCCCCGATGGCCGCGAACATGGCGGCGGCAGACTTCAGGTTTGCTTCCGGCATGTCGCCGGGCTCGTTGGCTTTCACGGCGCGAAGGAAAACGTCCTCCTTCAGCCGGCTGTCGGGCCGGCGGCTGCCGTCCGCCCGCTTCCCCGCCGAGCGGGTGCAGGCGGTCCTGTAAGCGGCCAGCTCCGCGTCCAGTTTGCCCCGGTCGGCGCCGGGCAGCACCGCCATCTCCACGGCGCAGTCGTAAGCATAGTCGCGGATCTGCCGGGCCACGCGCTCCTCCACCTTCGCGGCCCAGCCCTCATAGACGGCCTTCTGCCCCGGGTCGGCAAAGCGCAGGGCCTTCTGCCAGTCGGGGTTGTCGTCATACCGGAACGCGGTCTCCGCCAGGTCCTCCTCGCTGCGCAGCCGGAAGGCGACGCAGGCCTTGGCGGCATAGGCCGGGGCATACTTCGGGTCGATGTCGAGCACCCGGTCGAGGTATTCCCGCGCGCTGTCGAAGTCCCCGTCCTCCAGGAACAGCCGGGCGCGGTCCATCAGGCTGCCGACGCCGGGCGCGGCGATCCCCTCCGCAGGCATGGTCCTGGGGGCGGTCGCCGGCCGCTCCTGCGCCCGGTCCGCGTCCAGCACCTTCTTCACGCCCCGGATCAGGTCCTGCATGAAGCCGATCTTGCTCATGTCCTGGCTCTGCAGGCTGCTCAGCTCGTCCGGCAGGTCGTAGGGGTCCATCCCCCGGTAGCAGGGGATCAGCAGCCGCCCGCGGTCCCGGGCCATCAGCGCGAGGAAGCGGTTCCACTCGTTTTTGACCCACACCGTATTGAAATACTCCGGCTTCGACCCAATGACCACCATCACCCGGGCGGACTGCAGCGCGGCAAAGATGTAGGGCTCGTACTCCTGCCCCAGCTTGTCCTCCAGCGTGATGCGGCTGAAGAACACCTTGTAGCCCTGCTCGGTCAGGCCGTAGTACACGTCCTGCGCCCACTGGCTGTCGTGGGTGCGGCGGCCGTTCTCGTCCGTCTCCTTGTAGCAGATGAAAACGTCGTAGGGCTTCTCGTTCTGCGAGATCGCGAGGATCCCCCTCTGGATCTCCGCGATGCGGGCGGCCTCCTCCTCGTAGAGGGCGCGGCTGCGGGCGTCGGGCGCGTTCTCCACCGCGGCCTTGTAGTCCTCGTCCGCCAGGATGGATGTCAGCTGCAGCCGGTGGCAGGTGGGGATGCGCTGGCCCGTGGCGGGGTCCTCCACATACTCGATGCCGAAGCGGCTGATCACTGCGCCCCAGTGGGCCTCGGCGTCGGTGTCGTCCTGCTCGAGGATCTTCTCGTAGGCGGCGACGGCCTTGTCGAACTCGCCCTGCCGCCGGAAATGGTTCGCCCGGTTGTAGCGGTTCAGCTTGCTCTCGTCGTCCGCCTTCGGGATGGTGGACGTGATGCCGCAGTACTGGCAGGTGCCGTAGGTCGCGCCGGCCTCGAACTCGACGTCGCCGCCGCACATCTTGCACTTGATGATCACGGGGATAGGCTCCTTTCCTCGCCCGATGCCGGGATCCCGCGGGGGACCGCCGGCGCCGGCCGCCGATATGCTGTCATAGATGGAACAGCGGGCCCCCGCGATGCGCATTGCGCGGCCGATGCCGCCGGGGCGGGGCTGTTCCGTTTTCACGAGCGTGATGTCCGCCGCCCTGTCCCGCTGCCGCTCTTTCCGGCGCGGTCCCGGGCGTGTGACTTCGCGTCAAGTATAACACAAGACGCGGCCGGCTTCAATCGGAAAAATCGGCGAACGGCAGAGGGAACAGGGAAAAAAGGCGGCAGAAGATCCCGCGGCGATCGCTTCCCCTCCATGCCGATGCGCACATGACGACCGAGATCATACCACGATATGTCATATCCCTCAGGCGCCCGGGAGGCCTTCCCGGGGTCGTCGGCAAAGCCGGGCATACAGTCCCCGGATCCGGGGGCGGGGACTTCTCAAACAGCGGCAGGACGGATCCGGGGATCATCGCCCCGCAGCCCCTTGCGAACACAACAAAAGCGGGTGATGGGAATCGAACCTGCGTGACCAGCTTGGAAGGCTCATATAATCGCACTAAATTACCCAATTTGCATATTCTATACATAATGCCTGAACATTCTGGATTAGTTATTGATCAGCCCGCATTTGCACAATCAAGCCCAACCGGCGTCACATTCAAGGGTTGCCTGCTCTGAACTGTCAGCAGTTTGGAACAGGCAGCCCTTGTATCAGTCCGCACACAGGCCCGATAATCGTTGACCGCGCAAACCGCCCCCGCCATTGGACAGCACCAATACCTTCACGCATTTCAAAAGTGTTCGGGTGTCCCGCATGTATGGTATCACAGAACGGATCGGCCGCCGATTCATCATATGGGCGCCGGGAAGGTACGGAGCCGGACCGCTCGGGGCGGGGTCGCGGGACGGCGCGTGTGCGGTGTCCGCACGAAAAAACCAGCGCTTCGCATTTCACGCCGCCGCTGCGCCTGCTCTCCCGGGATCCCGTTTATCAATCCTTGCCGTCGATCCCGTCACTTTTTGCGAATCCGGCTCAATGCTTGACATAACCGATGAATCGTGGTATGCTGTGCGCAGCTTGCGGATCAGATCGTCGAATGAGTTTTGGTTCGCAAAGAAAAAACAAAGGAGTGTCCTGAGTATGAAGAAGATTCTGGCAATCGTTCTGTCCATGCTGATGGTCTGCGCCTGCTTCACGGTGCATGCCGAGGAAGCGCACAAGGTTGGCATCTCGATGCCCACCAGAGACCTGCAGCGCTGGAACCAGGATGGCGAGTACATGCAGCGCATGTTCGAGGAAGCCGGCTATGTGGTCGACCTGCAGTATGCGGGCAACGACGTGCAGACCCAGCTGTCCCAGATCGAGAACATGATCGCCAACGGCGCTGAGGTCCTTGTCATCGCCGCGATCGAAGGCTCCTCCCTTGGCGAGGCGCTGGACATGGCTGCGGAGTACGGCATCCCGGTCATCGCTTATGACCGCCTGCTGATGGAGTCCGACGCCGTCAGCTTCTATGCCACCTTCGACAACTACAAGGTCGGCACCGTGCAGGGCACCTACATCAAGGATACCCTGGATCTGGACAACGCGGAAGGCCCCTTCAACCTTGAGATCACCGCCGGCGACCCCGGTGACAACAACGCGCTGTTCTTCTATCAGGGCGCGATCGACGTGCTGGCTCCGTACATCGAGTCCGGCAAGCTCGTGGTCGTGTCCGGCCAGACCGAGTTCGAGCAGGTCGCGACGCCCCTGTGGTCCACCGCCACCGCGCAGAGCCGCGCTGAGAACATCCTGTCCACCTACTACAACGACGGCACCGTCCTGGATGCCTGGCTGTGCTCCAACGACTCCACCGCCCTGGGCGTGACCAACGCGCTTGTTGCCAACTACACCGGCGCTTATCCGATCGTCACCGGTCAGGACTGCGACGTTGCCAACACCAAGAACATGATCGCCGGCCTCCAGAGCATGTCCGTGTTCAAGGACACCCGTACCCTGGCCGCGCAGGTCGTGCACATGGTTACCCAGATCTTCAACGGCGAAGAAGTTGACGTGAATGACAGAGAGACCTACAACAACGGCGTCATCGTGGTTCCCTCCTTCCTGTGCGAGCCCGTGTTCGCCGATGCGAACAACTACGAAGAGATCCTGATCGAGTCCGGTTATTACACGCCCGATCAGCTGCAGTAATCCGAAAGCAATGCCGATATTGGGGCAGGCGGGGTCAACCTGCCTGCCCCTTTCACATCAATCCATCTGATGGGAGCTGAAGCAAAGACATGGCAGAGTATTTGCTTGAGATGCAGGGCATCACCAAGACATTTCCGGGCGTCAAGGCGCTGGACAACGTGAATCTTCAGGTGGAGCAGGGCGAGATCCACGCCCTGGTTGGCGAGAACGGCGCCGGCAAGAGCACGCTGATGAACGTGCTGAGCGGCATCTATCCGTACGGAAGCTACGAAGGCGACATTCTGTACGAAGGGCAGGTCTGCAAGTTTGCCAATATCAAGGATTCCGAACGCAAGGGCATCGTCATCATCCATCAGGAGCTTGCGCTGGTCCCCGAGATGACGATCGGCGAGAACATGTATCTCGGAAACGAACGCGGCCACAAAATGGCGATCAACTGGACGGAAACCTATGCCGAAGCGGACAAGTATCTCAGGATGGTAAAACTGTCCGAAAGTTCCAAAGTGCCGGTGAATACCATCGGCACGGGCAAACAGCAGCTGGTGGAGATTGCGAAGGCGCTGGCCAAGCACGCCCGACTGCTGATCCTGGACGAACCGACTTCGTCCCTGAATGAAGAAGATTCCCGCGCATTGCTCGACCTCATGCTTGAGTTCAAAAAGCAGGGCATGACGATGATCATCATCTCGCACAAGCTCAATGAGGTTGCCTATGTGGCGGACAAAATAACCGTCATCCGCGACGGGAAAACGATCGAGACGCTGGACAACCGCGGAGCGGAACCGATCAGCGAGGCGCGGATCATCCGGGGCATGGTCGGCCGCGAAATGACGAACCGTTTCCCGAAACGTGAGAACGTGGCCATCGGCAGCGTCCGTCTCGAAGTGGAGAACTGGACGGTCCACCATCCTATCTACCCGGAACGCAAGGTGGTTGACGATGTCAACCTCTATGTGCGCGAGGGCGAGGTCGTCGGGATCTACGGCCTGATGGGCGCCGGCCGCACGGAGCTGGCGATGAGCATTTTCGGCCAGTCCTACGGCACGCATTTCTCCGGCAAGCTCAAGATCGACGGGAAGGTCGTCCGGCAGCGCAGAAGCGAGGCCGACGCCATCCGTCACCGGATCGCCTATGTCACGGAGGACCGCAAGGGGAACGGACTGGTGCTCTCGCAGGACATCATGGTCAACACGACCCTCGCCAATCTCGGCGCCGTGTCGAAGTTTTCCATTCTTGACAAGGACAGGGAACACGAGGCGGCGATGGAGTACCAGCGCAAGCTGAACATCAAAACGCCGTCGGTCGAGCAGCTGGTCGGCAACCTTTCCGGCGGCAATCAGCAGAAAGTCCTGCTGGCCAAGTGGATGTTCGCGGAGCCGGATATCCTGATCCTCGACGAGCCGACGCGCGGCATCGATGTCGGCGCCAAGTACGAGATCTACTGCATCATCAACGACCTGGCCGCGGCGGGCAAGTGTGTGATCATGATCTCCTCCGAACTGCCGGAGGTGCTGGGCATGAGCGATCGCATCTATATCATGAACAGCGGCAGAATGATCGACGAAATGAAAGCGGAGGATGCCACGCAGGAGAGCATCATGACCGCGATCGTGAATGCGGGAAGAGGTGACTGATCGTGAAAGCGGCGGATGTGGGCAACTTTTTCAAGAAGTATACCATGATCATCGCGCTGGTGGTCGTGGCTGTCCTGTTCTTCATCCTGACGGGCGGCGCTATCCTGATCCCCCAGAACATCAACAACCTCATCGCGCAGAACGGTTACGTCTTCGTCCTGGGCACCGGCATGCTGCTGTGCATCCTGACGGGCGGCAACATCGACCTGAGCGTGGGCTCGGTCGTGTGCTTCACCGGCGCCATCGGCGCGATGCTGCTCAAGGGCGGGACCAACCTCTGGCTTGCCGTGATCGCGATGATGGCGATCGGCCTGGCGGTCGGATCGTTTCAGGGCTTCTGGATCGCGAAGGTGCATGTTCCCGCCTTCATTGCGACGCTCGCCGGCATGTACGTTTTCCGCGGCCTGTCCAACACGGTGCTCGGCGGATACGCTGTCGACGTGAGCAATGAAACGTTCCTGCGGCTCTTCGGCGGCGGCGCGGACTGCTATATCACGGATTTCGTCGGCACGATCAAGATTGCCGGTCAAAGCCTGAACGGGACCTGCCTGATCATCGGTCTCGTCGCGGTCCTCGCATTCGTCGGGCTCTCCATCCGCCGCATCATCGTGCAGCTGAAAAGGAAGATCATCCGGAAGGCGACGGGCGATTATATCAGGATCGGTCTGATCGCGGCGGCGATCCTCTGGTTCACCTGGCAGCTTGCTTTGTACAAGGGGATCCCAACCGTCCTGATCTGGGTCGGCCTGGTGCTCGGCGCCTATGCCTATGTCACCAACAAAACCGCCATGGGCCGCTATCTCTACGCGGTCGGCGGAAACGAGAAGGCCACGGCGCTCTCCGGCGTCAATACGCGAACGGTATTCTTCTTCGCCTATGCGAACATCGGCCTGCTGGCCGGCCTTGCCGGCGCGCTGAACATCGCGCGCTTCGTCGGGGCGCAGCCGACCTACGGTCAGGGCTATGAGATGGACGCCATCGCGGCATGCTTTATCGGCGGTGCGTCCGCCTACGGCGGGACCGGCAAGATTTCGGGCGTCGTCATCGGCGCGACCCTGATGGGCCTGATCAACCAGGGCATGACGCTGGTGAACCTGTCGGTCAACTATCAGCCGGTGGTCAAGGGCATCGTGCTGCTGCTGGCCGTGATGTTCGACGTGCTGTCCAAGCGCGAGAACCATTGACGTGTGGAGGAGGATCGGACCATGGAAAACATCGCACCCAAAGAGGCGGTCCCGAACCAGCCCATGAATCCCCGCGCCTCCGGGGATTCAACGGAGAAAGTGCTGGCGGTCCTGCGGAAGAACGCAATGCTGATCGTGCTCGGGCTCGTCTACGTTTTCTTCCTGATCATGACCGGCGGCAACATCTTCAAGCCCATGCACATGAACCTGATCATCAAGGAGAACGCGTATGTGTATATCCTTGGCTGCGGCATGCTCATGTGTATGCTGACGGGCGGCAACATCGACCTGTCCTGCGGCGCGTTCGTCTGCCTTCTGGGCTCGATCGGCGGCTATATGCTGGTCAACCTTGCGTATTCCAGCTGGATCGCGATCGCGCTGATGCTCTTGGTGGCGGTCCTGGACGGCTGCGTCCTGGGCTACCTGATCGCCTATGTGCACATTCCGCCGTGGATCGTGACCCTGGCCGGCTATCTGTCTTTCCGCGGACTCGGCACGCAGCTGCTCGCGGTCGCGAGTCCGAAAACCAATGCCATCAAGATCCCAAAGACGAACGCCTTCCTGAATATTTTCTCGGGAACGATCTTCAAGACGAAACCCAGCGAGCTCAACCTTGTCTGTGCGATCACCGGCGCCGTGCTTGCGGCTGTGGTCGTCGTTTCGATGTTCGTCATCCGCCGGCGCAGGATCGCGAAAGGGTACTCTGTCGCATCCCTGACCTCCACCATCGTCAAGAGCGTGCTCAGCGCGGCCGCGATCGTCGTCATCATGTGGCAGCTCGCGCATGACGGCGGCATTCCCACCGTTCTGCTCTGGGTCGTTGGCGTGGTTCTGGTATACGGCTTCATCACCGGGCGCACGACCATCGGCCGCCGCTTCTATGTGGTCGGCGGAAACCGGGAAGCGGCCCGCATGTCCGGCGTCAACACGAAGCGGATCATGTTTGCCGCCTACCTCAACATGGCGTTCCTGACCGCACTGGCGACCATGACCGTTATGTCGAGGCTCCAGGCTGCCAACAGCCAGATGGGCACCAATTTCGAGATGGACGCCATCGCAGCCTGCGTGGTGGGCGGCGTGTCCGCCAGCGGCGGCGCGGGGACCGTGATGGGCATGGTGATCGGCGCCACGCTGATCGGCGTCATCAACCACGGCATGCCCATGATCGGCGTGAATATCGATATGCAGAAGGTCGTCAAAGGTCTCGTGCTGCTTGGGGCTGTGGTCTTCGACATCCTGTCAAAGAAGCGCGACCGGTAACGGATCGGTCAAGGAACGGCAAATGCGACCCCCGCGGCCTCCCGGTCGCGGGGATCGCCGTGTTTTCCGGGGGGACGGATACGATGAATCTGCAGAAGGCAAGGCCGGCATTCCTGAGTGCCGCGGCTGTGTATTTCGGCTATCTCGCCTATCAGCTCTTTGACGGCCGGAACAACGCGGAAGGGGATATGAGTCCTTTTGTGCGATGGTTTTTCATTGCCCTGTTCGCGCTGGCGGCCGTGGGCTTGCTGATCTTTGCATACCGGCTCTGGTCCGCCGGCCGCGATGCGAAGAATGATGGCCCGGATGACGGGAGCGAACCCGACCGCGGATCGAAGGATCCGCCCACGGAGGAATGACGGTGGACGGGATGATCGCTGAGCTGGAACAGGCCTACGACACATACAGGCGCGACCTGGAAGCCTGCGAGAAAAAACGCAAGCCCACGGACGGCCTGTTTGGTTTGGGCAAGGCGGTGCAGGATGATCCCTGCCATACCCGCTTTGACGAGTGTGTGGCGGAAATCGCCGGCCGCATGTGCGCGTCCGGCGCCTCTGCGGAGGATGCCGCAAGCGCACTGCGGATCCTGCTGGCCCGCCCGGACGCGGAAAGCTGGCCGCTGTCGGCACAATGGATGCTCCGCGCCGCGGAACGCCACGCCCTGCCGCTGATCCCCTTCCTCACCCCGGAAGCCGCCGGTGTGCTGGCGCGCACCTACGCAGCCCGGTACAAGCCCTGGGACCGTCTGCCTGTCCAGAAGCAGGTGCTGCGTGCCTTGAAAGAAAAGGCCTGACCGCTCCGGGAGCAACGAAAAAGGAACCGGCCATGTCCGTGCGGACGCAGCCGGTTCCTTTTGTTTCGGGTGTTACGATCGCTCAGGCCTTCTCGCAGATCTGCCTGCAGATGTCCGCGTACGACAAGGGCACTTGTAAGGATCGTCCACCGATTTCTTTCTCTGATCACAGCTGTCTGCACCTCGCTTTTCTGGCCGTTGTCGTCCTCCCACATGAACAGACGATCTCCCGGTTGGCTTGGGAAAGAGGCGATGCCGTATCCGTCCGGTTGTACGACCGTCGGATATCCTGACGGGCACATTCAACGAGATAAGCATCGCCGGTCTCCAATCGTTTTTGCCTGAGGTCATCGTTCTGGGAAAACTTCGCATATATGCAGCGGAATGCCGCCGGGTGCTTCAAACCATCCCGGATCGCGGCGTCAAAACCCTTTGCGCGACGTCCTACACTTTGCTGTTTTGCCGGATCACTTGTTTCGAGGATCGCTTTCGCGGAATCAATGCCGCCAAAGATCTCGCACTTGCGGTACATGATGTATTGTTCTGACGATGTGAAAGCCAGACCGTCCGGAACGAACTCCGCAGGATGCCAATTGCTCAGAAAGCCGTATTTCCAGCGCTCCGTGTACATCAAGCTCCTGCGGAACATCTCCTCCGGCGGGCGGGAGCTGGGCTGGCTCGACAGCGTCGCCCCGCAGGACGGCAGCGTGCAGGCCGTGGTGATGAACCTGAACGTGTTCCGGGGCCTGACCGCGATCCGCGGGAAGGGCTTCAACATGGCCCTGTTTGCCGACGACGCGGTCTTCCTCTGCGGCGACGGCCCGGAGGACGCCCCGGAGATGGAGGACGCGGAGCTGTACCGCCGGTGCGACGAGCTGCTGAAAAAGCACAGGCCGGCGTCGGATGAAACGCGCGGAGACAGGGCGGAGGAAGACGGGATCTGCGAGACGGATCTGTTCTGACCTTGACTTCTCCGACGGATCCGGTATAATAAAAATCGTACAACTTGCAGGAAAGTTTTCCTGCAGTTATACGGACTACACCCCTACGATCTCGTAGGGGTCTGAAACTGTAGGTGGGCATCTTGTCCATGATCTCGACGGGACTACACCCCTACGATCTCGTAGGGGTCTGAAACTCAGGGTGGCGATGATTTCGGTGGTGCTCATTGGACTACACCCCTACGATCTCGTAGGGGTCTGAAACACGGCCGCAAAACGTTCGAAAGCTTCTTGTGGACTACACCCCTGCGATCTCGCAGGGGTGTGGAACACGTGGTAGTCGGGGCACAGCATGAACTCCGGGCCCGCACCCCCGCGGGCTCCGTCCGGCTCGGCGGGGCCGCCGCGGCCGCCGCGGGACACGAAAACAAAAAAGGCCCCGGGGCCTGTGCATCACACCGATGCGGCAGGCTCCCGGGGCTTTTGCGGATCGGTCCGGCCGGAACTCCGGCAGGCGATAGCGGACGGGCATTGCAAATATGGAGGAGTTCGGGCGCTATATGAATGCATGTTCAACCGGATTCGTACGAGCATTGATCTGCACGGTGCAACCGCGCATGTCTTCCGGCACACCTTCATCACCATGTGCAGTGCGTATCTGGATCCGAAGACCACGCAGAGCCTCGCCGGACATGCCAAATGCGACATCACGCTGAATCGCTATGCCCACGCACAGGAACGCCCGATCCGGGCAGCCGGTGATGACCTCGCCGGGATCTACAATACCTGACCGAAAAAGGAGCAAACCGGCTATATACATCCCCTGCATAAAGCCGATTTGCTCCGATCTGCTCCATGTGATCCCTTGTAAACCCTTGTTCTGTAAGGGGTTATAGGGTGTTTCCAGAGATAACATTTGCACCGAGCCCCATTTTCCCTTGCATAATGTTATGTTTCCATCACCTTTAACACCCCGCGAACCCTTACGGCACAACAAAAGCGGGTGATGGGAATCGAACCCACGTGACTAGCTTGGAAGGCTCATAAAACAGCAATTTATTACCCTAATTGTATACTCTATGCATAATGCCTGCACGTTTGGAATTGGGTATTATTCAGCTCGTGTCAGTAATGCCAAAATCAAATAGCATCATATGCAAGGGCTTTCCGCTTAGAACTGCCAGCAGTTATGAAGCAGGAGGCCCTTGTTTGTATAAGGTCGAAGGTATTGACACAGGCGCTGCCATTTCTGATCATCAGTCGTTTGCACCAGCTTCGCGCTTGTTCAGGCAGTGTTGTCAAATAGAAGCCCGGCCCGAAATCGACATTTCTTCTCAAATGCAGGATGTCCGGTTTCTCCATAACAACCGGAGAAGCGTGATAGACGATCATACGGCGACGCCCCTTTTATCCAGCAGATCGGTCAGGTCGTCCATGATGTAACACTTACCTTGCGTATGCAGAACATCCCAGCAGGGGATGATATGAGCAACGAAAAGAACGGATCGGATGCTGCTGCGTGAAAATATTGCGGATGCCGCGAAAATTTCAGCTAAAGGCTTGCCGTGTTCCTGTGCCCCGTGGTATAATGGCTGTGTGAAAAAACTGCGGATGTCGCAGAAATTTCATGGAGGTCATCGCGATGCAGTATGCGAGAAAGCAATATGTCGATCAGCTGATCCGGAAAAAGGACGATGGACGCATCAAAGTCATCACGGGTCTCCGCCGGAGCGGGAAGTCCTACCTTTTGTTCACGCTTTACCGTCAGTATCTCCTGAACAATGGGGTGGGAGAAGACCAAATCGTGGGACTTGCTCTGGACGAGATCGACAATGCGAAATACAGGAACCCCTTTGAGCTGAACAAAGCCGTCAGGGAACGGATACGGGATAAGGATAAACGCTATTATGTGTTTATCGATGAGATCCAGTTTGTATCCGAGATCCCGAATCCGTACGTGGCAGACCCGAAAGGCAAGCTCACCTTTATCGATGTGGTTCTGGGACTGATGAAACTCCCGAACGTCGACATTTATGTGACGGGAAGCAATTCGAGAATGCTTTCATCCGATATTCTCACCCAATTCCGCGACAGGGGTGATGAGATTCGGGTGAATCCGCTCTCCTTTGCGGAAGTCTATGAGCATTATGCGCAAGACAAGCGCGGAGCATGGCGCGATTACTACACCTATGGCGGCATGCCGCTGGTGTGGACGCTGGAATCGCATGAGGAGAAGAGCCGCTACCTGCGGGATCTGTTCAACAGGACATATATCAGGGACGTCCTGGAGCGCCATCAGGTGAAGAATGAGGCGGGAGTCCTGGAGATCCTCCTGAATGTGCTCGCATCCGCTGTCGGTTCCCTGACCAATCCAAGCAGGCTTTCGAACACATTTGCAAGCGAAAGACAGATGCGGATCGCGCCTGATACCATCGATACCTACATCGGGTATTTCATTGACGCGTTTCTGATCCGGAAGGCGGAGCGGTACGATGTGAAGGGAAGGAAGTACATCAAGACGCCCTTCAAATACTATTACTCCGATCCCGGGCTGCGGAACGCAAGGCTCGGTTTCAGACAGCTGGAAGAAACTCACTTGATGGAAAATGTCCTCTACAACGATCTGATCCGTCGGGGCTTTGATGTGGACGTTGGCGTAATCGAGCAGAATACCAAGGATGATTCGGGAAAAAGCATCCGCAAACAGCTGGAGGTTGACTTCGTTGTCAACAGAGGCGATGAACGCTATTATATCCAATCCGCGCTATCCATCAATGATCCGGAAAAGAAAGAACAGGAGATTGCCTCTCTGATTAGGATTCCCGATTCATTCAAGAAAATCGTAGTTGTAAAAGATTACATAAAGCCATGGCGGGACGAAAACGGGATTCAGTATGTCGGCATTGAGGATTTCCTTCTGGATGAGAGCCTTATATCCGGGTGAGCAATGTGCGTGAAAAAGTTGCGGATTGCCGCACAATTTTCACGTACGGACAACAGTGTTCAGCACGAAATCCTGTTGCTGAAGAATCGGCAGGGTATGGAGAGCCGTATGGCATAAACCCCGCAGCCAGCCGCAAGCATGGATCAGGCCGCCGGCCTGAACTCCGGCCCAGCGGCTGGCTTTTTGCGCTATGATCCCCGAAACAGGGGGTGATCATGCACGATTGGCATGAAGTCCGGATCAGCACTGCCGACGCAGCCCGAATGTGCGGTATGAGTGAAGGCACATTCTATCGAAAGCGTAGGGAAATGGATGTACTGAAAGAGCGGCAGATCGGGGTGGCAGAAGGTCTACCTTGTGCAGAATGGGCTGTGACCGTGTTGGCCATATAGATATGCAGCCGGAACGGTAAAGGCAAACCTTCATATGCAGAAAAACCGTTGCAAAAGGGCTTCATTTGGTGCAAAATGATAGCTGTTGTAGGGTACATTCATCGGATCAGACTCACCATCAAAAGGTAGACCTTATGATAATTCTTCCCCAGCTTGTTTGTGAAAGGCGGTGTACCACCTATGGATGGTTCTGAAATATATGCTGCCATTTTTCCAACAGTTGAAGAAAAAGCGGCTGCCTTTGATCGAATTGCCAAAGAGTATGGCCGCTGACCGGCAATGAAACGATCACCGTTGAGAGCAGCGATCCTGCTGTGGTATCCGTTCAGGGAGATATCCTCACAGCCACCGCGATTGGTGAAACCGGGGTCACGCTGTATGTCGGCGGAATGAGCGCCAATGTTCCAGTTCGTGTCTACGCGGATCCGACAGCCTTCATGATCGGCGATGAAGCGACAGGCAATGATGAACTCTACATCATCACGAAGACCTCCGGCCAGATCGCTGTGTTCGGTATCGAACCTGCCGGTGCGGATCTCTCTCTCACATGGGCAAGTAACAGTACAAATATCGTGACGGTTGACGAAAACGGTGCAATAACCGCGAAACGTCCCGGCACAGCCACAATCACGGCAACGTCGCAGAACGGAATTGTGAGAACCTGCAGCGTGACGGTCTGCTACCCTGTCACTTCCGTCCGGTTTGCGTCAGATGAGATCACGGTTGGACTGAATGGCTGAAGACAGCTGCATGCGTTTGCGTCTACCAATGGCGGCGACATTGAAAACCATCTTGTCACCTTCTCGTCCAGCGATGAAACAATCGCAGTGGTTGACGCGAGCGGTATGGTTCGCGGTCTCGCCTACGCCGAGCCTCAAAGCCCCGAAGAGCAGGGCGGGCTTCCGCGATATCCCGATCCTTCCGCCGCTGATGGATGTGCTGGAAGAAGCAAAAGCAGAGGCTGCGGGACGCTTTCTGATCGGCGACGATGTCCGTCCGCTGACAAAACGCGCCTATGAGTGGGTGTACGGCCAGATCACCCGGGAGATCGACCTGTACGGCGCGACGGCGCATACCTTCCGCCATACCTTCATCACGATGTCCTCCCTGTTCCTGGACCCGAAG
>CACXHY010000017.1 GCA_902767565.1 uncultured Eubacteriales bacterium
GGCCACGAAAGAGGTCGAGAAGGATAAGACGAAGAAGGGCAAGACCATACGTCAGGAGCGTTACGACGGAACGCTGCAGCGGAGCTTCTATGTGGGCGAGGCGCTCACGGAAGAAGACATTACCGCAAAGCTGGAGCATGGTGTGCTGAGCCTGAACATCCCGAAGAAGACTGAGAAGAAGCTTCCTGAAAAGAAGCTGATCGCCATCGAAGGATAAAGACGCGCATCCCAAGCAAACTGAACCAATCGAGGGACTCATCACCAACCGTGGTGAGTCCCTTTTTCTTACTGAAAGGTCAATGCACCCCCCTGCCCGGATGATGCACCCCCCTGCAACTCCTCCGGGAGATACAACCGGTTGCAGGATACAGGACTGGAACTGGGTTGCAATTGTATCAAAATAAGCAGAGGCATTACCACAGTTGGAGAGCGACTGTTATACAACCCTAGATTTACAAGGATTTTGGGAGTACCAAAAGTCACAGATGGTAGCGCGCTACATTCGCATTGTAGAGGTCACCGGTTCGAATCCGGTATGCTCCACCACAACCTCTCAGCTAACAGGCTGAGGGGTTTTTCTATCATTCAAGTTAATATGTGTATCCAAATATTGATCAGCGATCTCATCAAGTTGTCGTCTGATTGAATCGAAGTGTCCGCTCAGGTCAAGCGTTCTCACAGCAATAAGGTTGCCGCTCATCCTATACTCATGCATTGGAATCACTTCTTCATCCGTTTGAGCGTAGAGGAGCATACCGGAAACCTTATGTGGTTTTCCACTCAACTCAGCTTCCTTGTTCTTCACATAGGTGAAAATCTGATTCAGGTTCCCGGAGTGCACTGTCCGTGCGTCGAACCGCTGCTGGGTAGTCTGAGCGTAATACTTGGCATCGATGATCAGCACCTTTTCCCAGTGTGACAGCATGATGTCCGTCTGGAGCACCGGCAGCATTTCATCGTAGCCATCATCGAGCTGCCACGGGATCTGAGCGGCGTTCGCCGAGATCTCCGGGTGTTCCTTTCTGTAATACTCCAGAATGAACTTCTCGTACAGGCGGCACATCCGTTGCTCATCGAAGAAGTCCATGAGCTTGGCTGTGCCGTCGTCGTTCGTCTGAAGAAGGCCTTTCACCACAAGATAACAGACGGAGATAAGCATCCGATAGGTTTCGTTTTGACGGTTGAAATGGATATGCCAGTCAATGGTGTGAACGTCCGGCGTATCGATGCCATCAAAATATACCAGCAGCCTGCGGATTTCCTGTTTGCGCTCTCTGGCAACATCACCGTGCAGCAGCAAAACCATCGTGGACTTGATGATTTGATTCATTGGTGTGTTGACCGAAAAGTCATCGTAGGTGCAGACAAGCCGCTGCCTCAGGAGAGATTGCGTCTTGATGGATTCGGGCATATCAATCCGACCCCTGAGCGCGGAGAGAGCTTCCGTCCTCTCGATATAGGCCCGGCCCAGCCCCCGCTTGATCTGCAGGGAGACACCTTTGCACAGGATGGCGGCACAGAGATCCCCCACATTGTGGAAATCCTCAGTCGCCATCTGTCTGTATCCTTGGCTGTTCAGTGCCTTGAAGGCATAGGACAGCATGTAGTAAATGTTATGAATCGGGATCATCTGATCGCGTCCTTCAGTCGATTGATCCAATCCATGGCTTTTGTACGGTCATCATACCAGTATTCCTTCAGGAGCGGGGCCAGTTCATAATCTACGATCTCTGCAAGCACAGGATCCGAGACTTCCGTTAGATTGCAGAAATAGCTGTGGCCGATGCAGAAGCCTTCTCCCAGCGACTCATCCCGGGCAATTTCTTCATTCAGCCGCTTCGTGCATTCAATCAGACGGTTGAACTTTTCACTAGCCAGTCGTGTCCGGTACTCACGGAAGCCTGTGCTCTCAAAGCCGGGGGTCATGTCAAAGAAAGCGAACCTGCGGCGCAGCGCGTAATCCAGCATGGCGAGGCTCCTGTCCGCTGTGTTCATCATGCCGATGATATAGACGTTCTGCGGAACAGAGAACAGCTCGTCAGAGTACAGCAACTGCAGAGAATTCCCACGTTTGTCGTTCTCGATCAGCATGAAGAGTTCACCGAAGATCTTGCTCAGATTGCCCCGGTTGATCTCATCGATGATGAAGAAATATTCGTGCTCCAGGTCATCAGCAGCCTTCCGGCAGAAGAGATAGAAAGAGCCCTTCTTGATCTCAAAGCCGGTTCCGCTGCCGGCTGGTCGAAAACCTTCGATGAAGTCTTCATAGGAGTAGCTCTGATGGAATTGCACCATCATGATCCGCTCCTGGTCCTTCACGCCCATCATGGAATAGGCCAGCCGCTTAGCCGTATAGGTCTTTCCCACACCTGGTGCGCCTTGGAGAATGACGTTCTTCTTTTTCCGCACCAGGCCAACCAAAGTTTCATAGGCGGTTTTGTCCATATATACGTCCGAGAGGAATTGTTCAACGCTGTACGGCGGATCAGCAGGGCGGACGAGATCGTCCGCATCCTCATCCTCCGGATCGGCAAACCATTCTTCCAGTTCCCGTACATAATCGGTGATGGAAGTAATGTCTGTCAACGTTTTCTGTACGATTCTGTCTGTCCTTTCCAGAATCTCTGTTTGTCGCCATTCCACCCGGCGGATATTAGGATAACGATCGCTGTACTCTGGATCATACTCATATTCTGATGTGACCACACCGCGCCCCAGGATCTGATGCGTTCCACGCTTGGCATAGACGATGTCTCCGGGCTGCATCTGTGTCAGGAACTGCCACAAAGCAAGGGAATCATTTTTGCAGGAATGGCCGGGGTTATCCTTCTGAAGTTCTACGGTGATTTGTTCGCGAGTTGAGAATCTGGACAGGTCTCCGAGCTCATACCAGCCGATGGCCATCACGCCATCGCGGGAGAACTGGTCCCACATGGATGCAGCCTGCCCGGGTGCGTACAGCCAGTAATGAACCGTCCGAACGTCTTCGTCGCCAAGGCCTGAACCTTTCTCAGCGTCTGCCTCGCTTCTTCTGTTAGCCAATATCCCTTTCCCGTCAATGAATTCCCAGGCCAGACTGCCAAGAGTCGTACCGTCTTCGTCTCTAAGTTCCGGGTAATCCTTTCTGATGTGAGCGTTCAGCAGGCAATTGATCTGATGGCATCTCATCGATCCATCATAGGGGTATTCTAATGTATCCATCAGATTTCTCAGTATTCCTGTTGATCCGATGGTAAGGTATTTTTGCGGAAAGTAAAGACTCAGGTACTTCGTCAGCACCATTGCCATCCCCTGCAGCAGTGGATAATCGTCAAGATCCAACGCTGTTTCTGATTCGCCAGAAAGAATCAGAAACTTATAAAGTTCATCTCTGAATCTTGGCCAGAATTCGTCAATATCAGCTATGGGATTCGCACCGTGCATATAGCAGTTTTCTTTTTTGCTGAAATAGACACCATGCTTCCTCGCGCTTCCACCGCCCACGCCAAAGCCAATCTTTCCAAATTCGATTATGTAGCTAAGACTGTCTTTATAGTGCTCTGTTCCCAAGCAGTATTCATCATATGATAACCCCTTGATTCTACCTAGGGGATATTCTTTTAGAAAGGCATCTCGTTCTTCAATGTCGTGCTGTCTTTCCTGCCTGATCCTCTGAATACTCTGGTGGATATAATCTTGAAAGCTCTGATTAACCATACATGCTCCCCTCAACAGATGTTATCGTTTTCATACTTGCATGCGAGATTCTGTCAACATACCTGCCTCCGGTCATCGTGCTGCGGCGCCGGCATGGGCGGTCTGCTTATTTTGAAGCCGTCTGTCCGCTCAGAAGCCGGTCCATGCGCTCGCGGACACGATCGTCCGGCTCTGCGTCGCGGAGGGAGGAAAGGAGACGATGAAACTCCGGGAGCAGGTTTTGCAGCGGGTTTCCTGTCTTGCTGACCCAGGCTTCAAGGACCTGCAGCGAGATGTTCCTCGTGCGTACGGGATCGCAATGCAGTCCCGTCTCGATGAAATCCTGCCCTTCAAGCGGAAATTCGGTCAGCTGCCAAAGCAGGCATTCGAAGATCCACTGAGTCAGATTCCCGGTTCCCGGGCCGGGCGAAGCGCCGGGAGCCTTTTTCAGCTCATCGAGCGGAAGCTTCTGACGATAAAGCGTCAGTACCGCGTGCCGGTAATCCGGATCGTCCATCAGATACCTGCTGAGCCAGTGCTTTGACTGCAGGTCCGATTTCAGGATGTCCAGGATCTGAGCACGGCAGTCGATGCCGAGCTCGATGGCCAGCTCAATACAGCGCCCGGTTTTGACAGCCTCCGAAACGGCTGATCGGCAGGCGTCGGAAGTCAGGAGTTCCCGACACCGCACGATGATCTCCGACTCAGGCTCGCGGTCATCCTGCAGGCAATCGCGGAGTTTTTGTATATTTTCATAATCCTCGGCCGTCAGGGGCATCCGCTGTGCCGCCCGCAGATAATCCAGGATGCTTTCGTCAGCGTTTTTGAGGGCGGTTATCCCCTCAGCCGGACCGTCGTCCAGCATGGCGGCCAGGATGACCCCGATCCCGGTGAATTCATCGGGCGTAACGCTGCCTTTGAGCGTTTCCTCCGCATTTCCCTTCCGCCAGCATGTCAAGGCCGAATAGGCATGGTTGACATCGTTGCGCACCCCATCGGTCAGGAACCATGAACGGATCGCATCCGTTGCCGGCTCAAGCCGTTCTGCGGCATGGATGCGCCCCCAGCCGTGCACCTTTCGGGCCAGATCCCAGATCTCGTCGTTCCGGTCGCGCCATGTTGACATGATGAAAACGGCAAACAGCGTAAACTCATCGCTGAGGCCAAGGGTTTTGACGACGGATCTGACGGACGGGTTATGATCGGTCCGGAACACTCCCAAGATGGATAATCCGAATTTGACACATTCTTTGTCCCCGGAATCACGCATCGCATGGAGGGCATAATTCCACAGATTCGGTGCGCTGAGTGTTTGACGGTGCTCAATGATCCATGACTGAAGGATCTCGATCAAGGATAACGCCCGGCTCTCTTTGCCGAGCGCCAGAAACAGCTCGTCCGCTTTATCGGTCAGGCCGTCTGATGCGGCCAGGATCGCCTCGCCGACTTTTGCGGCCGTTTCTTTGTTCGGATTCGGGGATTGCATGTGATACATGGCAATGCCATCCGCGGCTCCGTCCGCAAAACGAAGTTCGCTTTGGGCTGCCTGCTCTTTCGGCAGTGAAAAGCCGGCGGGCAATTTGCCGTCCGTGGCTGCGGCTGATATGATCTCATACAGTGATCCCGGGTTTCCCACATTCATCATTCCTTTCACGATCGGCCAAAGAGATCAGACCCGTCAAAACGCCCTGTTCATGCACGGCTGAACTGCGGCAGGCCCTCGATGGCATAAACGCGCACCGGGCACGAGTCCAGGCCGATGATGGGCAGCGGAGCATAGCTGATGAAGAACGTGTCGGTCCTGAGAAGCTCCAGATTCTGCAGGACTTCCAGAAAGAGGCAGTTCTGTGCCATGAGGATGTCGTGGAAGGGTTTGACGTTCTCGTTGCTGTCCTCGATGGAAACGCCGTCGCCAAACCCCACGCATTGCGCGCCGTGAGCCGCAAGCCACCTGGCGCTGTCCTCCCCCACGACCAGGCGGTGATCGTCCGGGCCGTTGGTGGCGGGGGTGAAGGGCGGCAGCTTGTGCGGGCTGTCCAGGATCACCGTGTCTCCGGGCAGCATCCGGCTGCCGATCGCCTTTTCGAGATCGTCGCCGGTGATCTGATGGTTGGCGGGCAGATCCAGCACCGCATAGACGGCACGGCCCAGAAAGTTCGTCAGCGGAAGCTCCGCGACGGACGGCCAGTTCTCGTCATGGTGGTAGGGGCATTCGCAGTGTGTGCCCAGGTGGCTGGTCAGATCCATGATGGTGTGGAAATCCGGGATGCTTCCGCCGGTGTTGAAACGCAACAGGCGGCAGCGGCGGCTTTCCGTGTTCGGATCCAGCACTTTGGTCAGATCCACGATATGAAGCCCGCCCATGCTGTACTCTTTGGGCGGCATCTGTTCGGGCCTTTTCGAGGGATAACCCGCGGTTCAGTCGTAGTCAGACATGCTTTCATCTCCCGTCTGTTTGTCGTCAGGGCCTTCGGAGGCGTTCCGCAAACCCGGTCCCGTCACTCTCCCCACCGGTCAAAGCGCAGCGCAGCGGTCCCGTCCCGGGAAAACCGATCATGGCCCCGCCGATGCGCAGGCCGGTCACATCCCGGTCCTCCGCCGTGACGGTCTCCCGCCGCCTCTCCGCCATGCCGCGGCTCTGCACCATCGGGACACAGGCTTCCGGTCCCTGCCGAAGGCCTGCCGGATGCATTCACCCGATCTGCAGTCGTTGACGCGGAAACCGAAGGAGGTCGGGAATCCGGACATGATGCTGCGGGCGCGCTGCCCGCCGCAATTCTCGAAGATCTGCTGATCACCCGCGGCATGAATCATGAACTGAGGCCATTATAGCCTTTTGAGGGGGGAAAAGCAAGCCCCGGCAAGCGGATCAGCCTGCGCGGACATCCATTGTTTGTCATGGATCACCCCACCCCCCGGCCGGCTTTGAAAGGCGCTCCCGCGGAGCGCGGGCAAGGCAGACTTTGGTCGCCGTTTTGCCCCTGCCTTCCCCTTCAGGAAGGGGGACCGCCGAGGCGGTGGATGAAGCAGCCCCGCGAAGCGCGGGCAGGGAAGCGGTGCCCCGGCTCCCCCGGAAAGGCGTTCTCGGGTGTTCCTCCCGCCTCCCGCCGCGCGAAGGCTGAACGGCAGCCGCTGCGGATGTCCGCCCGGCCCTGTTGAGCCGCCATGCGATTGGAGAAAAAGGTTGCCTCCCCCATGGGTTTGTGATAGAATGAGGTACCACAGGCTGCGTACGGTTCTTTTGGTTTACCGCCGCACGGTATGATACTGGGATCGGAGGACTGGATCATGAAGAGAAAGATGACATTGCGCGCCGGCCTCGTCGCCCTTGTGGCGGTGCTGGCCGTTTGCTGGCTGGCATCTGCCCCGGCCGAAACGCCGGAGGGCTACCCCGCCGTCCGGATCGACCCGGACACGAACCTGCCGTACGACTTCGGCGGGGCCACGATCTACATCTACGACTACTGGTCGGGTCCAGAAGGCACCGACGCGCGCGAGGAGAACCCGGACGCGGCCACCGCCGCGCTCTACGCCTACCGCGACTGGCTGATGCAGACTTACAACTGCCACATCGTCCAGAAGCAGGGCGACGACTGGGGCAGCCAGATCACGGAGTTCAACAGCTTCGTGGCGATGCCGGACGGTTCCTACCGGATCTACATCATTGAGCCGGGCAGCGTGCAGCCGATCCTGAACAGCGGCACCGCCGCGAACTGGAACACCGGGCTGGTGGACCTGACCGACGAGAAGTGGAACGCCGCGACGGTCGGGCAGAACACCGTGGACGGCGCCACCTACGGCGTGAGCACGGGCAAGTCCCAGCCGCGGCAGCTGCTTTACTTCAACAAGCGCCTGCTGACCGAGGCCGGCATCAACTGGAACGACATTTACGACATGCAGGCGAACGGCACCTGGACCTGGGAAGCCTTCACCGGCATCCTCGCGCAGGTGCAGCGGGATACCGACGGCGACGGCGTGACGGATGTCTGGGGCCTGCTCGGCAGTTCGACCGATTTCTACCGCATCGCTGTGTTCTCCAACGGCGCCTGCTTCTTTGACGAAAACGGCGACGGCGCCCTGGATCCCGTCATGGACAGCGACGAGGCGATCTCCGCCCTGAACTGGGCCAGGGGCACCTGGCAGACCTACGCGAAGCCCGAGCCGGAAGGCGCACAATGGGACTGGTACAAGGACGACTGGAAGCAGGGCGGCGCGGCCTTTTACATGTACCAGGCCTACGGCGGCTTCAACGACAATTCCGAGATGGGCGACATGACGGACCCCTGGGGCGCCGTGGCCTTCCCCATCGGCCCCAGCGGCGACACCTACGTGACGATCGGCGCGGAGAACGTGGCCGTGCTGCCCGACGTCTATGACGCGAAGCATGCCGCCATGCTGACCATGATCTACGACCTGTGGACCACCCCCGTCCCCGGATACGAGGAAGACGACTGGGTCGGCAACAAGCTGAATTACACGGACGAGCGCGCTGTATACGAGACCTACGCCATGCTGCGCGAGCCGGAGCACGTCGTCCCGGATAAGACCTTCCTGCTGGGGTCGCTCAACGACGTCCTCGGCATGCCCCTGCTGTGGCTGCTGGATACCGAGACGCCCGCCGACGCCATCAGCGGCTCGATGACGACCTGGGACCACCTCTGTGATGAATTCAACGCGCTGTATCAGGGGGACGGCGTCCTGTTCACCTGCACCGACGGCGTCCTCTCCATCCACGGCAGGGGGCCGCTGCCGGACTCCCGTGAATGGTCCGCCTTCAGCGGCGAGGCCACGCAGATCGTCATCACCGGCCGTGTCACCTCCGTCTGCGACAGTGCCTTCGAGGGCTTCTCGCTGGTGACCGAGGTCACGCTGCCGAACGGCGTCCTTTCGATCGGCGCGGACGCCTTCTCCGGCTGCAACAGCCTGGAGACGATCCACCTGCCCCGCACCCTGACCTCGATCGGTGACGGCGCCTTCACGGGCTGCACCGCGCTGACCGACGTCCTCTTCGGCGGCACGGAGGCGCAGTGGGCAGACATGACGGTGGGCCTGAACAATGGGGCGCTCTCCGGCGCCACGGTCCAGTACAACGTCCACAGCATCATCGCCGAAGGGTACCTGGGCGCCAACCTGACCTGGACGGTGGACGACGACCGCGTGCTGACCATCTGCGGCGAAGGCGCAATGGATCAGTGCGGCTACAACTGGCCCTGGGACGAACACCGGGCCATGATCCGCAAGGTCGTGCTGATGCCCGGCGTGACCAGCATCTGCATGGATGCCTTCTCGGACCACAGGAGCCTGACGGAGGTCGTCATCCCCGATACCGTGACGCAGATCGACTATTTCCCCTTCGAGATGTCCGGCAATCTGCGCAGCATGTGGCTCCCCGACAGCGTCACGAACGTCAGCGAGCTGGTGTTCGCCTTCAGCTCCGTCGAAAACGTGTACGTGTCCGAGACGCATCCCACATATGTCAGCGTGGACGGCATCCTGTACAGCAAGGACATGACCGTCCTCGGGGTGATGCCCGGCGGCCGGACCGGCACCTACAACATCCCCGCGGGCGTGACGCAGGTCCCGCAGCAGATGGGATACGCCCGGCTTTCCGCCGTGACCGTGGACCCGGCCAACACCGCGTATACCGCCGTCGACGGCAATCTCTACGACAAGGCTGTCACGACGCTCCTGTGGTGCCCGCCCGGATCTCCCGCCGCCGACATCGTGATCCCGGAAGGCGTGACCGGCATCTTTTACGGCGCGTTCATGAACTGCACGAATATCCGCTGCATCTCCTATCCGGCCAGCATGACGTCCATCCCCGTCACCGGCTGGCCGTATACGCTGAGCGCGGTGCGCGTCTCGCCCGCCAACCCGAACTACAAGGTCACGGACGGCATCCTGTACAGCAAGGACGGCACCGTGCTGATCGGCTGTCCCCCCGGGATGACCGGCGACATCACGGTCCCGGACGGCGTGGAGACAATCGGGCATAACGCGTTCGCTTCGACCGGCGGCGTGACCGGCATCACGCTGCCGGATTCGGTGATGACCATCGAGAGCTGGGCGTTCTCGTGGAGCGGCATCCGGAGCATACGCATCCCGGGCGGGGTGACCAGCATCCCCGAGGGTGCCTTCAACTGGTGTGAGTCCCTGGCGGACGTCTATTACGGCGGCTCCCTGTCGATGTGGAACTCCATGAGCATCGGCAGCGAAAACGAATGGCTGACCAACGCGACCCTCCATCCCACGGCGCAGCGCATGGCACAGGGCACCTGCGGCGAGAACGTGACCTGGGCGCTGACGGGCGACGGCGTCCTGACCGTCAGCGGCACGGGCCCCATGGCGTCTTACCGGAATTACAGGGAATACGCCTGGTATGTCCATAATTCGCAGATCACGTCCGTGGTCGTGGAGGAGGGCGTGACCTCCGTCGGCGACTACGCGTTCTGCTACAACGGCAACCTGCGATCCGTCACGCTCCCGGCCGGACTGACCTCCATCGGCATCTCCGCGTTCGAGTCCACCGGCATCCGCGGCATCACGATCCCGGACAGCGTGACCTCGATCGGCGAATTCGCCTTCTCGGGGTGCGAAAGCCTGCGGGACGCGGACGGCTTCATCATCGTCCGGGGCGTGCTGTACAGCTACCGGGGCGACGCGGCGGAGCTGGTCATCCCCAGCGGCGTGACCCGGATCGAGTCGGGCGCCTGTGCGGAACTGTGGAACACGACCAGCGTGGTGATCCCGGATACGGTCACCGTCATCGGCAGCCAGGCGTTCATCCGCTGCCAGGTCCTGGAGAGCGTGACGATCCCCTCCGGCGTGACGGAGATCGGCGAGAGCGCCTTCGCCAATTGCCCGATGCTGAAGGACGCGAACGGCTTCGTCATCGTTGACCATGTGCTCTACAGCGCCACCACCGCCGCGGCGGCCCTGGAGATCCCGGCGGACGTGACCGCCATCAGCGGCTGCATCGAGGATACGGAGGGCGCGCTGACCACCGTCAGCATCCCGGCCGGCGTCACGAGCATCGCCCCCGGCGCTTTCGCAATGTGCTACCGGCTGACCGCCATCAACGTCAGCGAAGACAATCCGGTTTACTGCTCCGTCGACGGTGTCCTCTACAACAAGGCGCAGACGGAACTGATCTCCTGCCCGAAGGCGAAAACGTCGGTGGCGATCCCCGACACCGTGACCCGCATCGGGGTCGAAGCTTTCACCGAGAGCAGCCTGACCTCCGTCACGCTTCCGGCAGGTCTGACCGAGATCGGAAGCGCCGCCTTCGCAGGCTGCGGGAATCTGACGTCCATCGTGATCCCCGACACCGTGACCGTCATCGGCGACGGCGCGTTCGCGGGCTGCGCGCTGACCTCCGTCGATATCCCGAACAGCGTGACCTCCATCGGCAACAGCGCGTTCGTCGCGACCGGGCTGACCTCCGTCATCGTCCCCGACAGCGTGACATCGCTCGGCGACAACGCCTTCGCCGCCTGCCAGAACCTGCAGTCCGTCACGCTGCCGGCCGGCCTGACCGCCATCCCCGCCGACCTGTTCTCGTGGGACAGCAGACTCACCGCGATCACCATCCCCTCCACCGTGACCTCCGTCGGCGCGGGCGCGTTCCAGGGCACCGGGATCACCTCCGTCACCCTGCCGGCGGGCCTGACCCGGATCGGCGCCGATGCCTTCGCGGACTGCGCAAGCCTGAACGAGGTGATCTTCCTCGGCACACGGGCCGCGTGGTACGATATGCTGGCCGACAACGCCAACAACAAGCTGTATGAAGTCCAGGTCTGTTTCCCCGAGGATCCCGTGATCGCGGCAAACGGCACCTGCGGCGAAAACGTGACCTGGGTCCTGACGGACGACGGCACCCTGATCATCAGCGGCACCGGCCCCATGGATTCCTACGCGGATTACCAGGACTGCCCCTGGTACACATACAGCTGCAACCAGCAGATCTCTGCCGTCGTCGTGAAGGACGGCGTGACCGCCATCGGCAGCCGTGCGTTCTACATGATATGGATCACGTCCGTTTCCATCGGCCGCGATGTGACCGTCATCGGCGACGAAGCCTTTGCCTACACGGACCAGCTGACCTCCGTCGCGCTCCCCTCCGGCCTGACCCGGATCGGCGCCCATGCCTTCGACGGCAGTGCCTTGACGAGCATCACGATCCCCGACAGCGTGACCTTCATCGGCGAACAGGCCTTCTCGTACTGCTACGGCCTGGTGGACGCGGATGGCTTCGTGATCATCCGGGACGTGCTGTATCTGTACAACGGCCAGGCGACCGAACTGGTCATCCCCGACGGCGTGACCCGGATCGAAGCGTATGCGTTCGAGAACCGCGATGGGATCACCCGCGTGACGATCCCGGACACGGTGACCGCCATCGGCGATCGGGCGTTCTGTTACTGCACATCACTGGAGAGCTGTCCGATCCCGTCCGGCGTGACGGAGATGGGCAGCGCCGTCTTCTTCGGATGCCCGAATATGGCGGACGACGACGGCTTTGTCATCGTCAACCATGTGCTTGTCAGCTACAGCGGCAGCGCGACGGTCCTGGAGATCCCGGCCGGCGTCACCGCCATCAGCGGCAGCAGCGTCATGGATCAGAACGCGACGCTGACGACCATTGTGATCCCGGACAGCGTGACCTCCATCGGTCCCGGCGCCTTCTCGATGTGCTTTGAACTGACTGACGTGATCGTCAGCGCCGGCAACCCGGCCTACTGCTCCGTCGACGGCGTCCTCTACGACAAAGCGCAGACGGAACTGATCTTCTGCCCGGCGCGGAAAGCGGAGGTAGCGATCCCGAACACCGTGACCCGCATCGACGACTGCGCCTTCGAAACAGGCGCCGTGACCTCCCTGACCCTGCCGGACAGCGTGACCTGTATCGGAGACCGCGCCTTCGGTGGCACCGGCCTGGCTTCCATCAACCTGCCGAACGGCCTGACCCACATCGGAGAGCGCGCGTTCGCGGGCACCGCGCTGACCGTCGCCGCGATCCCGGGCAGTGTGACGGAGCTCGGCGAGGCTGCCTTCGCGTATTGCCCGAACCTGGAGACCGTCATCCTGCCGGAAGGCCTGACCGTCATCCCGAATGAACTGTTCAGCGGTGACTGGAGAGTGACTGAAGTCGGCATTCCTTCCACCGTGACCGTCATCGGAACTCGCGCGTTCGAGAACACCGGGATCACCGCCGTCACGCTGCCGGCCGGCTTGACCCGAATCGGCCCCTACGCATTCCAGTTCTGCACAAGCCTGCAGCAAGTGACCTTCCTCGGCACGTGGGGGCAGTGGGAGATCCTGCTGATCGACGGATCCAACCCTGAACTGAGCGATGTCCGGGTCCGCTTCCCCGCCGATCCCATCCGGGCGAGCGGCACCTGCGGCGAGGACCTGACCTGGACCCTCAACGACGACGGCGTCCTGACCGTGACCGGCACCGGTGCGATCCCGGACTACACCTGGGAGAACCTGGCCCCGTGGTACGATTGCGTGGGCGATGTCACCGCGGTCGTGATCGGCGGCGGCGTGACCCGGATCGGAAACCTGGCCTTCTCCTGGTGCGGCGGCCTGACGACCGTCACGATCCCCGCCACCGTCACCGAGATCGGGACCGGCGCCTTCGGATCCTGCAACAGCATCACCCGGATCAACTACAACGGCTCCCAGTTCGACTGGGCCGCGATCCCGGTGACCCGCGACAACGGCAGCCTCTACAGCGCGCTGCTCTACTGCGATTATGTCGCGACCTTCACCCTTCCCCAGAGCCTCACGGTGATCGAGTCGGGAGCCTTCACCGGCCTGCCCCGGACCACCGCCATCCGCATCCCCTCCGGCGTGGCCGAAATCGCGGCCGACGCCTTCGATCCCGGCACGGCGCTCATCGTGCCCGCCGGAAGCCCCTGGGTCCGGTGGGCCGCCGATCACGGCTACGTGGCTGTAGAGGAGTAACACCTTCGGATCCCTGACAAAAGCCCGCGGGAGAGGCTCGTCCCTTCCCGCGGGCCTTTTGCGGCCTTCGGGAACGCTTCACGAGGACGCGCCGGCGAAAAGATGGTCCGGAACGCCTCGCACGCATGGTTGAAAAGCATTCTGCCGACCGCATGGGACAAGCCGTTCGGCGCGGCCTGTGACGGCAAGCCGGCGAACGCCTCGGGCGGCGAATCATGACGCGTCCGGCAGCCGAAACAAAAGGGGCGGGACGATCTGTCCCCTCCCCTTGCGGATCCCAAGCTGCCTAGGCATGCCCGATAACGATCGGAACGACTTGATTTGAAGTGAAGCGGCGTGCCCACGGAAAAGCGGGAACCGCCCGGATCTTTCCCGGAGAACCGCTGCGCAGGGCTGCGGGCGGCTCCCGCCGGTATACACGGGCGAAAAGCGAGCCTTGCGACTCCGTCCGGACATCACAGGAGACGGCAAACGGGGTCGGCTTCACGCGCTGCATGGAGCACGATGCGGATATGCTCCCCGGGTAACTGTTCAGTCGGTCGACAGACCCACATGGATGGACAGGAAACACACGGATCGGGCAGCTTCCGTGCGGCCCGGCCAACAGCGGGTGCGGGCCGCAGGCCCGCGCTCTCTTCTCCCCCTTTCCCCGGGAAGGATGCAGGGGGATGGGGCGCAGCGGCCTGGAGAGCATCTGCTTACACAGATCACAGGGCGGACTGAACCGTTACCTTCCCGGAACCCTTCGGGCCTGCACGGCCAAAGGAGCGAAAGCGTCCGGCCTCATATATGTTTCCCGGCGCCCGGGACCGCCTGCGGCGATCCTCCCTGACCGTCCCGAAGGCCGTACCGGGCCGCGATGTCCAGGAACCGCCGGTAAAACCCCTCCCGGAAGAACACGCACATGCGGCGGTCGATGCCGTCGATCCCGCTGCCCTGATCCAGGGCTTCCGCCCGGCAGCCGAACCGGCAGTGCCCGGCCCATTCGCACCGGCTGCATTCCGGGTTTTGCTTCTTCATCTTCCCGACGGTGCAGAGGCACTGCCGGATGAAGGGCCCGTCCGTCAGGAGGGCGTGGAGGTCGTCGGTATAGGCGTTTCCCCAGTCGATGCCCAGCGCTTTTGTGATGCCCGAAAGGCCGAGGCAGAGCATGATCCGCCCGTCGCAGTCGATAATGGGCATCTTGTAGCCGTCCGGGCAGGCGGCGATGCGGTCCTCCCGTTCACAGTCGCGATGCATGTCCGGGACGATGCTGACCCGGCGGGAACCCCGGTCGTTCTTCCAGTAGGACCATACGTCCAGGGACATATCGACCCGGTTCTCATACCACCAGGGCAGCAGCCCGCAGAGGTATTCGAGCCACTCCTTCGGATCCAGGGACTGTTCCGGCGCATCGGCCACCCAGCGCACGGAAGGCTCGATCGTCGTGATCCGCAGCCGGTCGACCCCCAGTTCCCGCAGCCGGAGGATCGTCGGGCGGATCGCGTCGAGGCTGGCGCGCCAGACGCAGTAATGCACATGCACAAAAAAGCCCTTCGACTTGAGCATGGCGATGTTCTCAAGCGTGCGCCGCTCCGCCCCGGGGATCCCCCGGAGCCAGTCGTGGTGCCCGAGACCGTCGAAGCTGACGTAGATCTCCGGAGCGTGCCCCTGGGCCAGGATGCCGTCCGCGATCTCCGGCGTCATGTGGTAGATGTTCGAGATCAGCTCGTGGAAGATCATGCCGCGCTTGCGCAGCTCGTCCGTGATCAGCAGGAAGTCCCGGTTGAGCAGGGGCTCGTCGCCGTTGATCCGGAGGCCCGCCACCCCGCAGTCGTCCAGCCTGCCGATCAGGTCCAGCAGGTCCCGCGTCCGGGGCTGGACGTTTCTCGGGCGGCTGTCGGCCGCATTGAAGCAGTGCCTGCACCTGAAGTCGCAGCAGCCGGTGATGGAAAGATCGATCTTCCGGAAGCGCCGGTTTTCGTAGGAACGGTATTCCTGACCGGGAAGGAAGCTCCTTCACGCTGCCGCAGGCCTTTGCCTTTTCCTGCAGTTCGGGGGCAAACTGTTTGATGTATCCCTCAAGGTCGAAATCTGCCATGGTGCACTCCTCCGCGATATTATTCTGCAGGCCTTTTCAAAGCCGAAACCCGGCAGGGCCCGCGGATCCCGGGCCAAACGCTTTTCAGAGCCTGTGCGGTCGGAATTCGACGCGGAAGGCGGAAATTCTGTCCGCAGCACAAAAAAACGCCCGGAAAGACCGCGTGCCGGAACGGCTCCCGGGGGACGCTCCCCCGCCCTCCGCAGGAGCGTCTTTCAAGGGGGTCCGGGAATGCTCCCCCGCCCGCCCTCCGCAGGAGCGCCTTTCAAGGGGGTCCGGGGACGCTCCCCCGCCCGCCCTCCGCAGGAGCGCCTTCAAGGGGGTCCGGGGGACGCTCCCCCGCTCGCCCTCCGCAGGAGCGTCTTTCAAGGGGGTCCGGGGGACGCTCCCCCGCTCGCCCTCCGCAGGAGCGTCTTTCAAGGGGGTCCGGGGGACGCTTTCCCGCGGAAAGCGTCCCCCGGCCGGCTCCCCCCTCTCCTCCCCCTCCCCGGCGGGGAGGGGGCCGGGGGGTGGGGCGACCGGCCCCTGCGATCCGCTCTTGACAAAACCCGATACGCGAATATAATAACATGCGTTATAGTATTGTGAGGTGACCCTATGCCGAAGAAACCGACGACCACCAAGGAAGCCATGATCGAGGGCGGGTTCCGGCTGGTCCGGGAGCGGGGCCACGAGGCCCTGACCTCCAGGAACCTCGCGGCCTTCCTCGGCTGCTCGACCCAGCCGATCATGTACCGGTTCCCCGATCTTGACGCCCTGAAAGACGCGGTGTACCGGAAAGCGGACGCCTTCCACAGCGAATACATCACGGCCGGCGGAGACCTGCTGGAGATCGGCCTCCGGTATGTCCGGTTCGCGGAGGAGGAGCCCCTGCTGTTCAAGTTTCTGTTCCAGTCCGGCCGCTTTGCGGGGCTCAGCCTGGAGGACCTGGTCCGGGTCCCGGAGATCGCCGGTGTCCTGTCCGTGGTGAGCGCGGAGCACGACTTGCCGCCGGAGGACGCGGCGGCCTTCTTTGAACCGCTGGCGGCGCTGGTGCACGGCTATGCCAGCCTGATCGCGAACAACGCGATGAAATACGACCCCGACGCGGTCCGCAGGGCGCTCCTCATGATCGCGGCGGGGCCCGAAAGGAAGAGATCGTCATGACACAACTGTACAAAAAGAGCGAGATCACCTTCGCGATCCTCTGGATCGCCGCCTACGTCGTCCTGAGCAGTCTGGCGGATCAGCTGTCGGAAAGCGTCGGGATCGAAAAGTCCGTCACGGCCGCGCTGCACGTCGCCATGTCCCTGATCCTGTTCCTCTGGATCACGAAAAACGGCCTCGGCGAAAAATACGGCTTCTGCGGATCGAAACTCCCCGCAAGCCGCTTCCTGTTCTACATCCCGCTGGCCGTCATCGCCTCCGCGTCCCTGTGGCACGGGTCCAGCCTGCCGCTCGGCTTTCCCGGGACCCTGTTCTATGTGATCAGCATGTGCTGCGTGGGCTTCCTGGAGGAGGTCATCTTCCGGGGGCTGCTGTTCCGGGCCATGGAGAAGAACGACCGGAGGACGGCGATCATCGTCTCCGCCCTGACCTTCGGCCTCGGCCACATCGTGAACCTGTTCAACGGCAGCGGGCGGGATCTTGCCTCAAGCGCGATCCAGGTGGTCTTCGCCGTGCTGGTGGGCTTCGTGCTGGTGCTGATCTTCCTGCGCGGCGGGTCGCTGATCCCCTGCATCGTGTTCCACGCGGTCAACAACGCCCTCGGCGCGTTCGAAGCCGAAAGCGCCATGGATCCGACGCTGGAAATGGCGCTCAACGGGGCGCTGATCGTCGTGGTCCTCGGCGGCTATCTGCTGTACCTCGTGAAGGCGTTCCCGAAGCAGGCGGATTGACCCCCGCGGCGCGGGTCACGGACCGGACCCCGGCCGGCCGCATGAGAGACCGATCCCCCGAGGCGCCCGCTCCGGGGGTTTTGCTCTGCCCGCAAACGCCGGCCCACCCCCGCCCGCGCCGGGCCGCCGCCAGACCGCAACGGCGCGAAAAGGCCGCTGATCGCCCACCCCCGCCCGCGCCGGGGCGCCGCCGCGACTCTTACCGTCAGTAGGTTTATTTCTTTCCTGACAGTACGAACAGTGTGTTTACATCCCCGCCGGATCCCGCTATAATCATTCCCGTAGACAGCCCGGTCCGCAGGCCCGCCGCGGCACAGCCCCTTTCAAGGGGGTCCGGGGGACGCTTTCCGGCAGGAAAGCGTCCCCCGGGGTCCTCATCCTTTCCCCCTTCCCTTGGGAAGGGGGCAGGGGGATGGGGCGCTGCGCTTTAGAGATCGTTGGCCGACACCCTGCACAGGGCGGCCCGAACACATACCATCCTCAACGACAAAAGGAGTCACACCGATGCAAATGATGCTGGCGGAGAACATCCGCAGGTTCCGCAAGGAACGCACACTGACCCAGGAGCAGCTTTCGGAGGCGCTGGGGGTGACCCCCGGAGCCGTATACAAGTGGGAGGCCGGGCTGTCGGTGCCGGAGCTGGACCTGATCGTGGAGATGGCCGACTTCTTCGACACCTCCGTGGACGTCCTGCTGGGCTACGGGATCAAGGACAACCGGCACGACGCGACCGTCCGGCGGCTGCAGGGATACCGCCGCAAAAAGGACCCGGAAGGGCTCGCGGAAGCGGAAAAGGCGCTGAAGAAATACCCGAATTCCTTCGCGGTGGCCTCGGAATGCGCCGCCCTGTACAGCGGCTTCGGCTTTGAGCGCCGGGACCGGGCCTGCCTGCGCCGGGCGCTGGATCTTCTGGAGCGGTCCCGCCTGCTGCTGGGGCAGAACACGGACCCGAGGATCAGCGAGCAGACCCTCTACGGGGAGATCGCGACGGTATACCTGGGGCTCGATGAAACAGACAAAGCCGTCGAGCTGCTGAAGGCCCACAACGCGGGCGGCCTGTTCAACCATGCCATCGGCCACACGCTGGCCCAGAACGGACGGGAGGAGGAGGCGGTCCCCTTCCTGTCGGAGGCCATGGTGAAGATCGTTTCCGAGCTGATCACCACGATCCTGGGGTATACGGCGGTCTACGAATCCCGCCGCGACTACGCTTCCGCCCGGGCCATCCTCGGGTGCGGCATCGGCTTTTTCCTCGGGCTGCGGGACGGGGATACCCCCAACTATCTGGACAAGATCTGCAGCGGACTGCTCGCCTGTCTGGCCGGCGCGCAGTTCCTGTCCGGGCAGGAGGAAGAGGCCCGGGCGTCGCTGGAGAAGGCCCGGGATCTGGCGGCATTCTTTGACGCTTCCCCCAGCTACGACGTCAGCGACATCCGCTTCATCACCCCCATCGAGGGCGGCAGCGCCTACGACGACATCGGCGCGACGGCGGCGGACGTGATCGACCGCGTCGTGAAAGGCGCGGAGAGCGCGGCCTTTGCCGCCCTGTGGCAGTCCGCCGCGAAAAAGGAGGAAAACACCGATGAATAAAAACGAACTGCAGGCGCTGCGGCGCCCCTTCGTCCGGGAGCTGTTCCGGGGGAACCGCTTCAACCTCGCCATGACCGTCCTGGCCGCGGTGCTGTTCGCCGTGGCGGAGCTGGTGGTCTCCTGGCTGCTCAAGGAGATCGCCGACCTGATCGCCGGCGGCGGCGCCTATGATTTCCGGACGCTGCTGCTCATCGCGGGCGGCGCCTTCCTCCTCTTCGGCCTGGCGTGGGCGCTGGACCGGGCCTTCCTCTCCGAATTCCAGGCCAGGGCGATGAAGCAGTACCGCGAATACGTCTTCGGCCGGCTGATGCAGAAGGGCATCCAGGCCTTCTCCGGGGAGAACACCTCGCTCTACATCTCCGCCCTCTCCAACGACGTGAACACGATCGAGCAGGATTTCGTCGCCAAACTGCAGGGGACGATCCAGGTCGGCATCGCGTTTGCCGGGGCGCTGGGCCTCATGCTCTGGTACAGCCCCCTCCTGACGCTGATCGCCATCGGCTTCTCCCTTCTGCCCATCGCCGTGTCCCTTGTGCTGGGCGACAGGGCGGCCAGGGCCGAAAAGAACGTCTCCGACCGGAAGGAGAGCTATACCGGGATCCTGAAGGACGCCCTCACGGGCTTTCCGGTCATCAAGAGCTTCAAGGCGGAGAAAAGCATCATCCGCGTGCATGACCGCGGCAGCGAAAGCGTCGCCGAGGCGTCCCGGAAGCGCACCCGCGTGAACGTGACGGTGGGCTATTCCTCCGGGATGGCCGGGGCGGTGCTGCAGTTCGGCGTGTTCTTCGTCGCCGCCGCGCTGGCCCTTTCCGGCAGGGGCATCACCGCCGGCACCGCCATCGTGTTCGTGCAGCTGCTGAACTATGTCCTGGGGCCGATCCAGGCGTTCCCGGTCTTCTTTGCGGGGATGAAGTCCTCCTTCGGCCTGATCGACAAGCTGGCGGAGGCCCTCCGCAAAAACGTGCCCGACGAGGGCGAGCCGATCGCGCCGGCCCTGGCCTCCGGCATCTCCGTCCGGGACCTCCGCTTCGCCTATGAGGAGGGAAAGCCGGTGCTGAACGGTATCGACATGGAGCTGGGGGCCGGCGGCTGCTATGCCCTCGTCGGCGGGTCCGGCTGCGGCAAGTCCACCATCCTGAACCTGCTGATGGCCTCCTCCCGGGACTACCGGGGCGAGATCCTCTACGACGAAAAGGAGCTGAAGACCGTCTCCGCAAGCTCCCTCTACGACCTCGTCTCCATCATCCAGCAGAACGTGTTCGTGTTCAACAGCACGATCCGCGACAACATCACCATGTTCTCCGATTTCCCCGAGGAGGAGATCGAGCGGGCGATCCGCCTGTCGGGGCTGGCCGGGCTGGTCCGGGAAAAGGGCGGGGACTACCTCTGCGGCGAGAACGGCTCCGGGCTCTCCGGCGGCGAGCGGCAGCGGATCTCCATCGCCCGCGCGCTGCTCCGCAAGACGCCCGTGCTGTTCGTGGACGAGGCCACCGCCTCCCTGGACGCGAAAACGTCCTTCGAGGTGCTGGACGCGATCCTGAAGCTGGACGGCTACACCCGGGTCATCGTGACCCACGACCTGGACGAGAGCATCCTGAGCCGCTGCACCGGCCTGATCGCCCTGAAGAACGGCACGGTCGCGGAGCGGGGCAGCTTCGCCGAGCTGATGGACCGGAAGGGGTATTTCTACTCCCTGTACACCGTCGCCCAGGGCGAGGCGCGGGAGCAGGGCTGAAGCCCGTCCGGCCTTGTCGGGACTCCGGCGGGAACGCGAACAAAACGCCCCGGCCGCTCCTGAGGGACCCGCCGGGGAGAGTGCCGGGATCGCCCGGTCCGCTTCCGGGCTCCCGTTTCAAGGTTCCGTGCAACTGTTCAGTCCGCTCTGTGTACTGTGTCAGCAAACGATCTCCGAACCGATCCGCCCCATCCCCCTTCCCGAGGGAAGGGGGGAAAGAGAGCGCGGGCCTGCGGCCCGCACCCGCACGCATGGCTCGCACGGATGAAAACCGGTTCGTGCGTTTCCCGTCCATCCATGCAGGTCCGCCATCCGACTGAACAGTCACAGTTCCGTTTTGTAAACCAGCATCCCGTTCCCGTACGGATCGTCCTCCGCGCCGGATTCTTCCCTGACGAACCGGTAGCCGTTTTTTTCCAGCACCCGCACGGAGGCCCGGTTCCCGCGGACCACCCGCCCCCACATCACCCTGATGCCAAAGCGGGAGACGGCAAAGCCGGTCACCGCGCCCAGCAGCTCCGTCGCGTAGCCCTGGCCGCGGTATTTCCGCCCGATGCAGTATCCGATCTCCGTCTCTTCCGGCCGGCCTTCGACTTCGCTGATGCCGGCATCCCCGATCAGATCCCCGGTCTCTTTCAGTTCCGCGCCGAGAACAAAAGGCAGCTCCCCCCTGTCCACGCAGGCGGAATAGAACCGGATCGCATCCCGCGCTTCCTCCGGATCGGCATAGCGTTCATTGGGGAACCATGTCCCGACTTCTTCGTCCCTGTGGTTCTCATAGAGCTGCCGTGCGTCGTCCGTCCTGAATCTCCGCACGATCAGGCGTTTCGTTTCAATCATTTTTCATATCCTTCCGATGCGGTGTCCGCCTGTGACGGTCCTTTGGTCCCGGATCGCGCATCCGGGACCCTGTCCATCCCTTCAGCCGGCCTCTGAAGCAGCTTGATGCCGGGGTTCCGTGTCCTGTTTTCCGGACGGCTGATCTCCGTCTGCGCGATCCCCGTTTTTTCCGCAAGCGGTTTCTGCGTCAGGTTCTGAGAGGTGCGCGCTTCGATCATCGCACGGTTCACGTTCAATTCCGGCCGGATCTCCTCGTATGCCTTCGCAAACGCGGGATCCTTCAAATTTCTTTCTTGTATTCTTTCAGATCCATTTGGCTTACCTTCTTTCCTTCCCGGTCTCCGCCCGCTGCCGTTTCAGAAAATCGGCCCTGTATTTCTTTGCAAGCTCGATCTGCGCCCTGGGGGTCTTCTGCGTCTTACGGAGCCCGCAGGATCTCCTCGATGCGGGCGATCTCGTCGTCGGAAAAATCGGGACGCTCCAGGGCCTTCACGTTGTCGGCGATCTGTTCCGGCCGGCTGGCCCCGATCAGGACGGTGGTGACGGCGGGGTTGTGCAGGATCCAGGCGATGGCCATCTGGGACAGCTTCTGCCCGCGGCTCCGGGCGATCCCGTCAAGGCGGTTCAGCTTCGCCACCATCTCCGGGGTCAGCTGGCTGCCGATCCAGGTGCTGCCCTTCCCCACCCGGGAATCCTCCGGGATGCCCCGGAGATAGCGGTCTGTCAGGAAGCCCTGGTACAGCGGGGAAAAGACGGCGATGCCCACGCCGTTCTCCAGCGCCCACCGGTCCAGGCCGTCGGACTCGATCCAGCGGTTCAGCATGGAGTAGGAGGGCTGGTTGACGATGAAGGGGGTCTTCAGCTCCCGGAAGATCGCCGCGATGGCCGCGGTCCGGGTCCTGTCATAGTTGGATACGCCCACGTAGAGCGCCTTCCCCTGCCGGACCAGATGATCCAGCGCCAGGGCGGTCTCCTCCGGGGGCGTGTGCGGGTCGTGGATGTGGTGGTAGTAGATGTCCACATACTCCAGCCCCATGCGGCGGAGGCTCTGGTCCAGGGAGGCGATGAGGTACTTCCGGCTGCCGTTCCGGTCCCCGTAGGGGCCTTCCCACATCTCATAGCCCGCCTTGGTGGAGATGCACAGCTCATCCCGGTGCACCCGCAGGCCCCGGTCCAGGATCTTCCCGAAGTTCTCTTCGGCGGAACCGTTGTAGGGATGGCCGTAGTTGTTGGCCAGGTCGAAGTGGGTGATGCCCAGGTCAAAGGCGGTGCGGCACATGGCCTCCGCGTTGGCAAACACGGAGCCGAAGCCGAAGTTCTGCCACAGGCCCAGCGAGATCGCCGGCAGCTTCAGGCCGCTTGCGCCGCACCTGCGATAGGTCATGGTGTCATAACGGGCGGGGCTGGGGGTATACACGATCGCATTCCTCCGATCTTCATGGGTCGATGTCCTTCGCTGCGCGCATTATACCACGCGGGACGGCGGCGGGCAAGGGACGGCCGGTCCGTCTCCCCGCTCTTGACAACTTCGGCCCCTTCCTCTACAATCCACTCATGACAAAATGTCGTGACTGTTCAGTCGGTCGGCGGACCCGCACGGATGGACAGGAAACGTGCGAACCGGTTTTCTTCCGTGCGAGCCATGCATAGCGGGTGCGGGCCGCAGGCCCGCGCTCTGTTCTCCCCCTTCCCTCGGGAAGGGGGCAGGGGGATGGGGCGGACCGGTTCGCAGATCGTTTGCTGACAAGTTCACAGGGCGGACTGAACAGTTGCGAAAAATCGACGGGGCAGCCGGCGGATCGGCCCGTCCCGCATCGTCCGTTCGGGGGAGGAATGCGCATGAGCGGTCTCAAGGTGCAAAGGATCCAGGTGTCCCGGCTGTTCGACAAGCTCAGCTACGACATCAGCTTCGACATTGGCGAGCCGGTGGCCATCATCACGGCGCCCAACGGCTGCGGCAAGACGACCATGCTCAACATCCTGGCCTTCGTCCTGTCTCCGACCGGGGACAACGTCAAGGCCGTCGTCGGCGTCCCCTTCCGCAGCTTCCGGTGCTTCCTCTCCAACGGGAAGCAGCTGCTGCTGGAGCGGCTCGACGCCGCCGAGGCGGAGCGGCGGATGCGCGACATCCTGGCGCGTTCCCCCATGGATCCCGGCAGCATCGGAATGAAGCTCCTCCGGCGGGTGGGGGATTACCGGTATTCCGTCGAGGCGGACGGACAGACCGAGAGGGAGGTGTTCTTTTCGGACATCTTCGACGAGTATTACCGGAGCCTGATGGAGGGCGGCCTCGCGGGGAACGATCCCGACGGCCTGGAGGCCCTCGCGGACAGGGAGCCCCGGGAGCCCATCACCCGCTTCATGGAGAGAAGGCTCCGGGAGCTGCTGAAGGCCTGCGGCTGCGAGAAGCCCGTCAACTTCATCCGCGCCAGCCGGATCCAGCCCATCTCGATCCCGCCGGCCACCCCGCCCCGGGGCGTGATGGATGAGCGCGTCATCCTCAAGAGCCCGCTGGAATTCGCCTGCGAGCAGATCGGCGCCGAGATCCGGGCGGCCACGGAACAGTACAGCCGGGCTGTCTCGCGGGCCAAGGACATGCTGCCCCGGATGTTCCTGGACGGCGAGGGCGGCGGCCTGGACGCCGAGCAGTTCCTCGAGGGCTGGCGGATCTACAGCGACGAGCTGCAGCGCCTCCAGGAGATGGGGCTGATCGCCCAGACGGACGACTTCACCCGGGGCAAGGACATCGCCAGCGTCTACGCCGACAAGGGGCAGTTCCTGTCCACCTATCTGGAGGCCTTCCGGGAAACGACCGAGCCCCTGCGGGACATCTACGAGCGCCTGAAGCTGTTCAAGACCATCCTCGACGAGCGGAACGTCATCACGGGCAAGAAGGCGGTCTTCTCCCGCAGCGGCGTCTCCCTGGTGGCGGGCGGCCGCGAGATCCCGCTGGACACGCTCTCGTCGGGCGAGAAGCACGATTTCATCATGTTTTTCAACCTCATCTTCAACATCGCGCCCGACGGCCTGGTGCTGATCGACGAGCCGGAGATCTCCCTGCACATCGAGTGGCAGGAATCCTACCTCGACCACCTGATCTCCATCTGCTGCCTCAACGGGCTGCAGGCCGTGGTCGCCACACATTCCCCGAACATCATCAGCAGCCACTTCGACTGCATCGTGGAAAAGGGTGAGCTCGATGAACGGCAGTGAAGTCACCCGGTACGCAAACCTGGCCCTCAGCACGCTCCAGCTGAAGGGCGATTACAGCGTGGCCGTCGGGCTGAAGAACCACGTGCTCATCGTGGAGGGCGCGACGGACGAGACCTTCATCGGCCAGATCCGGCACCCCGACGCCCGGTGCTACACGATCTCCAAACTGATCCGCGCCACCTCGGCGTTCGCCACCAAACCCGCGCCGCCCGTGAACAACAAGGAGCTGATCGTGGAGATCCTGAAGCGGCTGGTCCGGTCGCCGGAGTTCTTCGGCTTCCCCAAGGGCTCGGAAAAATGGCCCCTCTTCGGCATGGTGGACAGGGATTACGACGAGCCCGGCCGCTTCGCCGAGATCCGGCACCTCTTCTTCACCGACACCCACGACCTCGAGACCATGATGCTCTCGACGGACGGCACGCTGCTGACGCGGCTGACCAACTGCCCCATCGACCCCGCCAACGTCAAAAAGGCCCTGTACCTGGCCTGCCAGCTGGCGCATTACAGGGTCGCCATTTACGGCGAGGGCACCCTCGACGTCAAACTGATGAACGAGCCCGACGGTTCGATCGCCTTCGAGCGGTTCACCGACGGCCTCCTGATCGACCCGAAGCGCCTCCTGGCCATGATCGGAGAGCGGCAGCCGAACGGCCCCTCCCGGGAAAAGCTGAACAAGGTCCTCCGGGCCGTCCTGCAGAAGATGAAGAAGTACGTCGACAAGGACGGCGTCTGGAAAAAGCCGTTCGAGACCTTCGAGGCGGACCGGCGGGACGAGTTCTGGCAGATCACCAACGGCCACGATATCCTCTCCGCGGTGCGCTTCGTCTGCCCGGACGCCGGGTCCCGGTTCTCCGACGCGGGGAGCTTCAGCCGGAACCGGGATTTCGAGTTCGCCCTGCAGGCCGTCTATGATTTCGATTGTTTCCGGAGCACGGACCTGTTCCGCCATCTGAGCGACAACGGCCTGGTGGTCACGGCGCGAAGGGTCATGTGATGGGTTTGGCCGCCTGCGCTGTGCGGTCCGCGTTCCGCGTTCCCGATCCCGAACGCCCCATCCCCCCTGCCCCCCTTCCCGAGGGAAGGGGGGAGAAACCAAAGAACGCCGGGGGACGCTTTCGTCCCCGAAAGCGTCCCCCGGACCAAACCCAATGCAGAATTCAGAATGCGGAATTCAGAATGACAGTTGCTTTGCTGCCCGTGATGAGCGGGATCGCCCCGGACCCCCTCGAAAGGCGCAGGCCGCGCGGCCCTCTCCGATAGCATCGAAGTGACCGGCATTCTGCATTCTGCATTCTTCGTTCTTCGTTCTTCATTCCCCATTCCGCATCCTGACGATCGCCTCCGCCCGGGCCGCCATGCCGGGGTCGCGCCTGTCCATGGGGATCCAGCGGTCCGCCGCGCCGTGCGCCTCCAGGACGCGGCGCTCGGACCAGAGCAGGCCGTCGTCCAGCCACAGGAAGGACTCCGAAAAGTCGATGGCCTCGGTCTTCAGGGTGTTCCAGTCCGTGGGCAGGACCTCCCGGCACAGCCGATCCGCCAGCGCGTCCGGCAGCTTGCCTCGCAGCCACTCCTCCGTGCGGTCCGCCCCGCCCCGGCAGTGGGTCGTCAGCCAGTACACCTTCCCGGGGAAGCGGTCCAGCAGCAGGGTCAGCAGCGACGCCACGTCCCCGGCGGGAGAGGCCGTGCCGAGGATCACGCCGTCGATGTCCAGATAGATCTTCATGGCCCTTCCCTCCCTCCGGCCGCTTTCCGTTCCCCGCACCGACAAACCCCCGCAGGCGCCGTGCCCGCGAGGGTTTTTCGTCTCCGCCCGATGCCGCGTCAGCCGCGCATCCTTTCGTCGTGCAGGTCCTTGGTGTGGGCCGCGATGCGGGACAGCAGGTAGTTGTTGTCCTTGGTCTTCTCGACCATCTCGCCGAAGCCGTACAGCGCCAGGCCGCTGACCCAGGCCAGCGCCAGCCCGCCCGCGATGCAGGCGACGCCGGGGAGGGTGCCTCCCCGCCCGCTGATGAAGACGTATCCGCCGGCGATCCCCGCCGCCGCGAAGATCGCCGCCAGGATGTAGGCGGTCACCTTGAGTTTCTTGCCGGAATGATGGAACATGTCTGTGCCTCCTGTATATATCATCGGCCGAGGGCCGTGGGATCAGATGCGTTTGGCCAGGGTCTCCGCGTTGGCGGCGTAGGCCAGGGCGATATCCCGGGTGATGCGCTTTTCCCGCACCAGCCGGGCCAGCTCCGCGTCCATGGACATCATGGTCCTGTCGCTGCCGCCGTAGATGGCGTTGTCGATCTGGTGGGTGCGCCCGTCGCGGATCATGTTCTGGATGGCGGGGTTCACCGTCATCACCTCGAAGACCGCCGCGCGGCCCCCGTCCGCCGTGGGCACCAGGCGCTGGGAGACCACCGCCTTCAGCACCATGGAGAGCTGCACACGGATCTGCACCTGCTGTTCCGCCGGGAAGGTGTCGATCATGCGGTCCACGGTCTTGGCCGCGCCGATGGTGTGCAGGGAGGAGAGGAGCAGGTGCCCGGTCTCCGCCGCGGTGATGGCCGTGCGGATGGTGTCCAGGTCCCGCATCTCACCCAGCATGATGACATCCGGCGCCTGCCGCAGGGCCGCCCGCAGCGCCCGCCCGAAGGTGGCGGCGTCGTTGGGCACCTCTCGCTGGCTGACGATGGAGCGCTTGTGCCGGTGCAGGTATTCGATGGGATCCTCGATGGTGACGATGTGGCTCTGCCGCTCGGTGTTGATCCTGTCCACGATGCAGGCCAGGGTGGTGCTCTTGCCGCTGCCCGCCGGGCCGGTGATCAGCACCATGCCGCTGCGCTGGGAGGCCAGCTCCATCACCAGGGGCGGAATGCCCATGGCGGCGGGATCGGGCAGGTCAAAGTTCACGATGCGGCAGATGGCCGCCACGGAGCCGCGCTGCTTGTAGGCGTTGCAGCGGAAGCGGCTGACCTGCAGGATGGCGAAGGAAAAATCGTCGTCCCCCTCCCGGTCGAGGCTGGCGTAGTCCCGGTGAGCCAGCTCGTACATCTGGCGGACGAGATCCTCGGTGTCCTCGGGCAGCAGCCGGCCCTCGGTCAGGGGCTGCATGACGGCGTTGACCTTGACGGTGACCCCGGTGCCCGGAACGATGAAGACATCGCTTCCTCCGAGGGAGACCGCTTTCCGGAGCAGTTCAACAAGATCCATGGGTGTGTGTTCCTCCTGTCAGTGGGGTGAGGATCATTGTGAAAAACGGGATCCGGGCAGGCTGAGTTCCTTCCTCACAAGGGGATTTCGCTGCCTGCGGGCAGCGACCAGGGGGCAGAGGCCGGCGCCGCCGGTGGCGGATGAAGCCGGCCGGAAGCCCGGTGAGCCACAAGCCATCGCAGATGGCGCCGATTGCGAACCGAGGACTTGCGATCGCCCTGGACCTTCGCCTGCCTCTTCGGGCAGCGTTTCGGTTCAGCCAAGTGAAGCTGCCGAACTTCTTCCGGTTTCGGCTCACCATTCAAATCCTGAATTCTGGATTCCCCTCATTCTTCCTCCTCAAACACCGCCGTTTCCGTCTCCGCACCGGCGATCTCCGAGGTGAGGCTGTGCTTTGTCCAGACCGCCCGGGGGGCGCTCCCCAGGGGGGCGATCTCCAGGGCGCAGGAGAGGGTGCGGGCGCCGTCGGTCTCCCGCCAGACGAGGGTGCGGCCCTCCAGCGCGACCTCCTCCGGCAGCGCGGCCTCCACCGCCTCCAGATAGGCGTCATCGTCCCCGGCGTCCTCCCCGCAGCGGGCCAGCAGGGCGTCCAGCCCGGCCCGGCGGATCTCCGCCTGCTCGTTCAGCGCGTAAACAGCCTCCGCGACCCTCGCGCCGCGGTCGGAGAGGTTCAGGTCGCTGCGCGCGGTCATCAGCGAGAGCATGGCCAGCACCGCGAGGCTCAGCACCACGAAGATCAGGATCAGCGAGGCCGCGCCGGGCCCCAGGCTGATGCTGCTTTTCTTTTTCACGGGCTCACCTCCCGATAACGGGCCGCCGGCAGGGTCAGCAGGGGCTCCTTCTCCGCGCCGTACACCGTCACGGTGCAGCGCAGGAGGGTGCCGGCAGGCTGCGGTTCCTCCCCGGTGACGACGGTGAACCGCAGGCCGTCCCTCTCCAGGAACCAGGTGACGGGCCGCACGCCGGTCGCCGCGGCGGCGAAGCCCATGGCCGCCAGCGCGGCTTCGGGATCCTCCGCGGCGCTGAGCCGGTCCGCGATATCCTGGGCCATGGCCGTGGCGTCGGCCAGGGCCTCGGCCCGGTCGTCAAGATTGCGGGCCTTGGAGAAGACCTGCAGCAGAACGATGGCGGAAAGCATGAAGAACAGGACCACGATCAGCAGCTCCACCAACAGGGCGTTGCTGCGGTTTCCGGACCTCACGGCGCTGTCCCTCCTTCCGCGGACACGGCGCGCAGGGCGACGTGGAACTCCAGCCAGCTCTCGTCGGGCATCCGGATGCGGACGGTGGCCAGCTCGCCCTCCCGGGTCATCTCCAGGGCCAGGGCCTCGCAGATGGGTTCTCCCCAATCGGGCTCGAAGGGCTCGCCGCTCTCCTGGGTGCTCTCGCAGAGCATGCCGTTCCAGACGAAAAGCCGGGTGGCCCGGGTCTCGCTCTGGTCGGCGGGATGATACACGGCGACGGTCTCCACCCCGTCAAAGGCTTCGGCGCGGACCACCGCCGGGTCGGCCTCGGCCTCGATCGTCATCACGCTGCCGGAAAGGCTCACCCGCATGCTGTCGGCGGCGCAGAGGACGTCGCCCGCGGAGGGATCGAAGCCTTCCTCCGTCACGTTCTGCCGCATGAGCGCGCCGTCCCACACATAGAGCCGGTCGTCCTCGCCGGTGCCGTAGATCTCCACGGCGGCGCAGTCCACCCCCTCCTCCGTCTTCGCGGAGAGGAGGCTGTAGTCCCCGTCCACCAGGATCGTGACGGTGAGCGCCGTACCCTCCCGGGTCGCCGTGAAGATCGGCGCGCCGTCGGGATCGGGCATGTGCACATAGCACAGGGGTTCGCCGTCCTCCGGGTCAAAGGCCTCCCGCACATCGCTCATCAGGCGGTACAGGCGCCCGTTGTACACATAATAGCGGGTCACATAGGTATAGGTGTGGCCGATGGCGATGGTGTCCACCCCGTCCACGGTCTCGAAGCGGATGGCATCGGTCTCGTCAAAGCCCCGGAGCTTGCCCCGGATGCAGGCGGCGGCGATGCGCTCGTTGCCGTGCATGCCGGAGCGGTCCACCGTCTCCCGGTAGGCCCGCACGCCCAGCACCACCATCACCGTGGCGAACAGGGCAAAGATCCCCAGCAGCAGGAAGACGAACACGCCCGAAATGGAGTGGGCGGAAGCGCGGTTCTTGCTCACGGCGCACCCGACCCCCTCTCGCGCACCACGATCGTGGGCAGGATGTTGCTGCCCAGATCGCGGTCGTAAAAGACCACGTAGCGGTCCTCGTCATAGGCCAGCTGATAGTGCTCCCGCAGATAGGCCAGGTCCTTGGGGTACGCGCCCTCCACGGCATAGCAGGTGACGGCGGCGTCGCGGATGGCCCGCGTCACCACCTCGGCTTCCGCGCCTTTCTGCCGTCCGCCGATGTGGGTGACCAGCAGCACGGCCGCCGCCAGCACCGCGGCGATCAGCGCGATCTTCAGGATATCCTTCCGGCTCATCGGCTTCCCTCCCTTCGCCTTCCTTCGATCCGTCCCGGGGATGGATCAAAGGCTGGAGAGGATGCCCGCCATGGGCAGCATCACCGACAGCAGCACCGCGCCGATGACGATGGACAGCAGCGCCACCAGCGTGGGCTCGATGATGGAGATCAGCCGGGTGATGCCGTCCTCCACCTGCTCCTCGTACAGCTCCGCCAGCTTGCCCAGCACCTGGTCCTCGCGGCCGGTGGCGGTGCCCATGCGGATCATGCTGTTGTGCAGCTCCTCGAACATGCCCGTGCCGGTGATGGCTTCGGCCAGGTCGGCGCCCTTGTCCAGGGCTTCCCGGATGCCCCGCACGCTGCCGGCCGCGCTGCGGTCGCTCAGGACGGTGGCGGTCATCTCCAGGGCCTCGTCCGTGGGGAAGCCGCCGGAGAGCATCATGCTCAGCACGCCTGCCACCCGGGAGGCGGAGAGCCTGCGGTTCAGGCTGCCCACCGAGGGGAGCAGCTTCTGGGCGAAGGCCAGCACCTTGTCCCTGTGCTTGGTCCGCAGGAGGATCGCGCCGGCCACGACGGCGATCACCACCAGGGCCACCAGCGCCAGCACGATCCAGCCCACCGCGGTGCCGATGCGCATCAGCACGCTGCCGCTCTCGCTCATGGCCACGCCCATGCTGTCCAGCACCCGCCGGAACACCGGCAGCACCGCCCACAGCAGGATCAGCACGATGACGATCAGCAGGATGCCCAGCACCAGCGGATAGGTGACGGCGCTGACCACGGAGGAGCGGATGCGGTCCTCCCGGGCATAATAGCTCTCCAGGCCCCGCATGACCTTCTCCAGCTGGCCCGAGCGCTCGCCCACGCCCACCATCTCCACCAGGTATTCCGGCCAGCGGCGGTCCTTCTTCAGGGCCTCGTACAGCGAGCCGGTCTCGGTGACGGACTGGCTGGCGGCCCGGTACATGTCCGCGTTGCCGGAGGACGCGTCCGCGCCGGCCAGGGTCTCCATCCCGTCGTACAGGGGAAGACCCGCCTCCAGCACGAGCGCCACCTGCCCGCAGAAGATGCTGAGCTCGGCGGCAGAGGGACCTTTGGCTGCTTTCTTGTGGTTGAACATGACACAGACCTCCAGGAGAATTCGGAATGAAGAACGTAGAATGCAAAATGCGGAATGCAGGCATCTGTTCTGTCTGCCCGGTGTATCGTGCCGCAAACGATCCGCAAGCCGCCGCGCCCCATCCCCCTGCCCCCTTCCCGAGGGAAGGGGGAGAAGAGAGAGCGGGCCTGCGGCCCGCACCCGCCATGTGCGGCCGGCATGGAAGACGCCCGCTTCGTGCGTTTCCTGTCCATCGATCCGCACGCGTATGCCGCCGAACTGAACGGCAGCGAATGCAGAATGCGTGTTGTTGTGTCAGCACACCGGTAAGTGACGGCGGCGAATGCAGAATGCAGGCATCTGTTCTGTCCGCCCGGTGTATCGTGCCGCAAACGATCCGCAAGCCGCCGCGCCCCATCCCCCTTCCCGAGGGAAGGGGGAGAAGAGAGAGCGGGCCTGCGGCCCGCACCCACCATGTGCGGCCGGCATGGAAGACGCCCGCTTCGTGCGTTTCCTGTCCATCGATCCGCACGGGTATGCCGCCGGGCTGAACGGCAGCGAATGCAGAATGCGGGTTGTTGTGTCAGCACACCGGTAAGTGACGGCGGCGAATGCTCTTGATGGGAACCATGCGGCCTGCGCCTCGTTCGAGAGGCTCCGGCGCGGCCCGGCTTCTCGCCTTTCAAGGAAGCTCCGGCACGGCCCGCCTTCTCCGCCTCTCAGGGAGGTCCGGTGCGACCCGCCTTCTCCGCCTTTCAGCGAGGTCCGGCGTTGCCCGCCTTCTCCGTCTTTCAAGGGGGGGCGGTGCGGCCCGGCTCTCCGCCATTCAAGGAGGTCCGGCGCGCCCCGGCCTCTCCGCCTTCCAGAGGCTCCGGCGCGGCCCGGCTCTCCGCCTCTCAGGGAGGTCCGGTGCGACCCGCCTTCTCCGCCTTTCAGCGAGGTCCGGCGTTGCCCGCCTTTTCCGTCTTTCAAGGAAGGTCCGGCGCAGCCCGGCCTCTCCGCCATTCAAGGAGGTCCGGCGCGCCCCGGCCTCTCCGCCATTCAAGGAGGTCCGGCGCGCCCCGGCCTCTCCGCCTTTCAAGGAAGGTCCGGTGCGACCCGGCTCTCCGCCTTTCAAGGGGGCCGGTGCGACCTGCCTTCTCCGCCCTTCAGGGTGGTTCGCAGCAGCCCGCCTTCTCCACCTCTCAGGGTGGTCCGGCACTGCCGGTCCTCTCCCCTTTCAAGGGGGTCCGGGGGACGCTTTCCGGCGGAAAGCGTCCCCCGGGCTCTCTTTGGTCCTCCCCCTCCCCGCTGCAGCGGGGAGGGGGCCGGGGGGTGGGGCGTCCCCCCTCAGTAGTACCGCTCCACCGTATAACTCTTCACTCTTCTCAGCCCGTTCACCGCCACCGTGGGATCGAAGAAGTAATCCGTCCCGTCGATCCGCACCTGGACCCACGCGTGATAGTTCCCGTCCGCGTCGCCGATCATCAGCCTCGCGGGAAGCCCCCTCGACCGCAGCATGCAGCACATGATGGCCGCCAGGTCCTGGCAGATGCCCATCCTCTTGGTGTAGGCCCCGTCGATGTCGGGCAGGGTGCCGGACTTGATGTTCATGGCCTTGATGTAGTCATAGGCAAAGCTGGAGCCCATGAAGGCGCTCACCGTCTCGAAGGCCTCCCTGCCGTTCATCCCGGCGCACAGTTCATCCGCCCTGATCCCCGCCTCAGAGGCCGATGTATAGTTGACATACTGGTTCGGATAGAGGAAGCAGGAGTCCGTGTCCCTCATCTTCGCGGTGACGGTGACCTTGCCCGAGGCGGAATAGTTCTTGCCGGAGACCTGCTCATAGAGGGTGATGGTGTAATTCCCGTTGCCCAGCTGCAGGGGGAAGACCTCGAACCTGGCGTCGCCGTTCAGGTCATAGGTCAGGGTGGTGCCGTCCTTCTGCACCCGCAGTTTGATGCGCTTGCTGCTCTTCTTCTGCAGGCCGGCCAGGAAATAGCCGTCGTTGACGTGGGTCGCGTCCACCTGCAGCTTGCCGTTCTTTTTCAGGTTTTTCGAGGGCTCGGCGGGCCAGAGGGATTCGGCGCCCGACCATGGCGCCAGCAGCAAAAGCAGGCATGCGGTCCCCGCTGCCAGGAGTGAGATCAGGAGGGCCCGGACCCGGGCGGCGCGATCGGTCATGGGATCACCTCGGGCGTGGGAATAGGGGGCGGCGCGTCAGCGGAGAAGCGCCATCAGCTTCGCCATCTGCGCTTCGGCCTCGCTCCGCAGGGCGGCGCACTCCACCGGCTGCTGGGGGCGGAGCAGCTCCGTCAGCGCCGTGATGGGCGTGAGGGCGGGGGTCAGGGCCAGGTTGGCCAGCACGCCCTTCAGCGCGTGCGCGGCCTCGAAGGCGGTCTTCCAGTCCCCCGCGTCCAGCGCGGCGGTGAGCTGCGCCGTGTGGGTATCGGAGGCCAGCATCCCCACCATGCGAAGATAGAAGGTCTCGTTGTTCATGCAGCGGCCCAAGCCTTCGGCCGTGTCCGCGCCGTAGTCTTTCAGCGCCTGCAGGGTCAGCATGGGTTTCCTTCCTTTCTGCGGGTCGGTTCATTCGGCTCCGTAGACCTGGCGGTCGTTGCCGCCCCGGTCCTTCACCATGTAGAGCGCCTTGTCCGCGTCCTCAAAGAGGCTGCCCGTCGGGTCCTGCCGGTCCGCAAAGGCGATGCCCACGCTCAGGCCGATGGGGGGCACGTCCTCCGCGGGCTGCAGCAGCGTCTCCGCCACCCGGGCCATCTTGGCCAGCACCAGCTCGCTCAGTCCGCTTCCGGTGCCGTTCATCAGCACCACAAACTCGTCTCCGCCGATGCGGCAGATCCGGTCCTCCGAACGGAAGGAGCTCTGCAGTACGGCGGCCACGCGCTTGAGCACCGCGTCGCCCGTGGCGTGTCCGTAGTGGTCGTTGAAATGCTTGAAGTCGTCCACGTCCACGATGATCAGGCCCATGGCGGCGCCGCTGCGGCTCTGCTCCTCCATGCTCTGCTCGAAGACCTTGCGGTTGTTCACCCCCGTGAGGGGATCGTGGTACGCCTCAAAGGAGAGCTGCTCGTGATCGTTGCGCAGGCGGTCGTACATGAGATTGAATTCCCGGGCGAGGAAGCGCATCTCATAGCTTCCGCCGGTCTCCTCCGCGGGCTCCGAGGCCCGTACGTGGTTCATGAACCGGCTCAGCGGATGGATGATCAGCGCCGCCACCAGGATCACCGCCGTCAGCAGCAGGGCCAGCAGCACCGCGGTCATGATCATCTGCCGCACCAGGGCGCTGCGCAGGTGGGCGGAGCTGCCGTCCTGCCGCTCGTCCAGCAGGACGCCCAGCTGATCGGCGCTGCGCTGCACCCCGTCCCAGATGCGCTGTTTGCTGGCGGCGTATTCGTCGCCGAAGACCAGCGCCAGGGCCCGCGCCCTCTTCTCCTCCGGGCTGAGGGCCCGCTCCTCCTCCGTCAGGGGATAGCCGCTGATCGCCGCGGGCACATCGGCCGGCGTCTCCCCGGCGGACGAGAGCACCAGCGCCATGGCGTGGTACTCCATCTCCATCAGCCGGGAGGACTCATCCATGGCCTCCCGCAGCGCCGCGACAGCCCCCTCGCCCCGGTGGATCTCCTGCAGGGTCGCGATGGCGGCATCCCGGCGCCGGTTGACCTCGGTCTCCTCGAAATAACGCTCCGCGTGCGCCCATTCGCCGGTGACCACGTAAAGCTGGACCTCCCGCGTCAGGTAGTCCGAGGCTTCCCGCATCAGCATCACGGCGTCCTCGGCCCGCCGGAAATCGCGCGTGTCCTCCTGCAGCTCCCGATAGCTCTGCACCGTAGAGACGACGCTGAACACCAGCACAACGGAGACCACCACAGCCACGGTGATGATCATCCAGTTCAGGTGCCTCAGGCGCACTCCCCCGGCGAATACGGTTTTGGGATCCTTCATGCTGTCCGCCCACTTTCGTGTATATCGGGACTATTTTACAGCATTTTGCGCGACAGCACAAGGGGGAGTTTGACGGATCCCGCGGCGGTGCGTCTGGCGGATCCCGCGGCGGCGCTCCGGTCTGCCGCCGCGCTTCGGCCTTCGCACGGCCGGGCGAACAGGAACGTCCCGCCCGCGGGCGCGTCACCTCTCCCCGGCCGCCGCCTGCCGGGCCGCGCGCCAGGCGGTGGGCGTGGTGCCGTAGGCCTTGCGGAAGGTCTCGGCGAAATAGCTGCTGCTCTGGAAGCCCGATCCGAAGGCGGCCTCCGTGACGGACGCGCCGGTGGCCAGCAGTCCGCAGGCCTGGTGCAGGCGGTGGCTGTTGATGTAGTTCACCGGGCTGACGCCCAGCTTTTCCCGGAACAGGGCGCAGCAGCGGCTGCGGCAGACCGCCCCGGCGGCGGCGATGTCCTCCAGGGCGATCTTCTCCCGGTAGTGATCCTGGATGTAGCCCACCATGCGCCGCACAACGCCCCAGGCTGGATCCATCGCCCGGGTGACCTCCCCGGCGCGGCCCAGCGCCAGCCGGATCAGCCCCGCCGCCGCCGCGATGGCGGTCATGGCCTCGGCGGGCTCCGGGTGGTCGCACAGGGTCAGCAGCAGGGCGGCAGCCTCCGCGGTCTCGGGCTCCCCCGCCGGAAAACGCCACCAGTCCGCGGCGCCGTCGTCCGCGAGCTGGGCCAGCAGTTCCGTCACCGCCTCCGCCCCGCCCAGCAGGGCCGGAGACATCAGGACGAAGGCGTAGACGCATTCCTTCCGCTCCGGCGACCGGCCGTAGTGCAGGCGGCGGCTGTTGACGAAGAGCACGTCCCCCTCACCCAGCGCGATGTCCTCCCCGTTCACCCGGTAGGTCATGCCGCCCCGCTGGCAGGTGACGAACTCGAAGTCCGTGTGCCAGTGGCAGTCCGCCGCGTAATGGATCAGGTCGGACAGCAGATTGTCCCGCCGGCTGCGCAGGGGGTAGCCCGGCGCGTTGTACCGGATGGCTTCGGACCCGTTTTCCCGCAGTTCGATGGACGCTCCCGTCATGACGATCCCTCTTTTCCGCCAGCTGTTCCGTCCGTCGGCACGCCCGGGCGGATCCACGGACCGGAAACGCCCGAAGCGCGTGCCTGCCGCGCGAGCCGCACAGCCCCTTTCAAGGGGGTCCGGGGGACGCTTTCCGGCCGGAAAGCGTCCCCCGGATCTCTTCCATATCTCCCCCTTCTCTCGCGAAGCCTGCCGGCACGATACGCAGAACGGACTGAACAGCCGCCTATTCTGTACGATTGTTATTACATGATATCACATCCCGAATGAAAAATCAACGAAAATCGTTATACTGAAGCCATACCCGAGAGGGTACCAACCATTCCGACCCGCCGCCGCATAGAGGAGGAAATGATCATGGCACGCATTCTGAAGCTCGAAAAGAGAGCCCCCCAGGTCTCCGAAAAGATCCGGCTGAACCCCGACGCGCTGGGCAGCGATTTCGCGAAGATGTCCATCGCCCAGGACCTGCGGGAGCGCAAAAAGGAGGAGAAACGCCGCCGCCTGGTGACCCAGGAGAGCCGGTGGGAGCAGTACCGCTCCGCTGTCGGCCGCACGCCCTCCGCTTCCGGAGACTGACCCCGGACCGGCCCCCTTCCGGCGCCCGCGAGGGCGCCTTTTTGCCGCATACATATACGATCGTTGCATTCGTTTGCATGATTGTTATACCAGGGTCGATCCGGTAAAACATACGATCCCGAAAGTGTGTCGGGATCAGGCAAAGTCCGCGGGCACCCCCGGACCTTCGCCTTCATCCTTGCGTGGCTGCTTGGGTCAGCCTGCAGAGGGATTCCGCGCCTGCGGGCGCGGCCAGAGGGCTTTCCGGTCGCCCTCTGGACTCCTTCGGATGCCTCCCTGAGTTGCTGATTGGGTCAGCACGCAAGAGGTTTCGCGCTCTGCGGAGCGCGACCAGGGGGCGGAGGCCGGCGCCGCCGGTGGCGGATGAAGCCGGCCGGAAGCCCGGTGAGCAACAAGCCATCGCAGAT
>CACXHY010000018.1 GCA_902767565.1 uncultured Eubacteriales bacterium
CATTGTACAGCTTAGGCAATGAGTTGTCCCTCGCCTGTGGCTGGCTGCCACGAACATGGGGCAAATATATAGTAACAGGGGGCAGGGGGATGGGGCGAAGCGGTTTGGAAATCATCTGCTGACACAGTTCACACGGCAGACTGAACAGTTACAAGCGAGAAAGGAGTGGAGGGACCATGATCCGACTGGAAAAGATCACAGGCCGCAACGTCCGGGACATCCTGGCGCTTCGCGTGGACGAACGCCAGGAGCGCTTTGTCGCGGCGAACGACGTCAGCCTCATCGAGGCCTATATCGCGGTATCCCATCACGGACAGGCCTTCCCCTTCGGCATCTATGACGACGGCACGCCGGTGGGCTTCTGCATGATCGGCTTCGACGCGGACGACGACTGGACCGGCGCGCCGGCCGTGGCCCACGGCAGCTACAACCTCTGGCGGCTCATGATCGACGCGCGTTATCAGGGGAAAGGATACGGCCGCGCTGCCATGGGGCTGATCCTGGACTTCATCCGCACGGAGCCCTGCGGCCCCGCCGAAAAATGCTGGCTGTCCTACGAGCCGGAAAACCTGGCGGCACAGGCGCTCTATGCCTCCTTCGGCTTCACGGAAACCGGGGAATGGGACGGAGATGAAAAAATCGCCGTCCTGGCGCTGTGTCCGCCGGCCTCCGGGATCCGCTGCGTATCCGCCGCCGACCGGGATCTCTGGTTTTCCCTGGATCACTGTCTGGGCGGGGATGCCTTCGACCGCGTCCTCCGGGACCGGACGGGCTATGTGTCGATCGCGGAGGGACGGCCCGTCGGTCTGCTCCGCTGGTCGCTGTTCTGGAACAGCATCCCCTTCTGCGATCTGCTGATCATCCGGGACGGGGAGCGGCGCAAGGGCCACGGCCGGGCCCTGATGGCATTCTGGGAGGCGGACATGCGCCGCAGGGGCTATGACCTGGTCATGACCTCCACCCAATCGGATGAGGAGGCACAGCACTTCTACCGGAAGCTGGGCTACCGGGACTGCGGGAGCTTTGAGCTGCCCTTCTCGGGACACGAGCAGTCGCCGGAGCTGATCCTGGCAAAGGCGACCGAATGAAAGGGTGCCGATATGGAACTGGAAAAGATCGAACACGAATTCACGATTTGCAAGGTGGAAAGCCTGTCCGGCTTTGACCTGCGGTCCGCATCCTATTTCATCGGAAAGACCGACGAGGAGCTGTCGCTGGTGTGCAGGACGGCAGACACACCGGCGGAGACGACGGCGCGCAGCGACGGATGGCGGGCCTTCCGGATCCGGGGCGTCCTTGATTTCTCTCTGACCGGCATCCTGGCCCGGCTGTCCGGGATCCTCGCCGAACACGGGATCGGGATCTTCGCCGTGTCCACCTTCAACACGGATACCATCCTCGTGAAGGAAGAGAACTACGAGCGGGCGCTGCGCGTGCTGGCGTCCGAGGGATACACGATCCTGTGAACCCGGGCCGACCGGATGGGATCATGACAGAAACGGGTGTGAATCGCATGACGATCTATATCGACGCGGATGCCTGCCCGGTCACCCGCATCGCGGAGGCCATTGCCCGGCGGCGCGGCATCCCCGTGACGCTGCTGTGCGACACGAATCACGTCCTGGTCTCGGAATACGGCACCGTGATCACCGTCGGCGCCGGGGCGGACGCGGTGGATATCGCGCTGATCAACCGCTGCCGCCGCGGGGACATCGTCATCACCCAGGATCACGGCGTGGCCGCCCTGGCTCTGGGCAAGGGCGCCCGGGCGATCCACCAGAGCGGCCGGTGGTATACGGACGAAAACATCGACGGCCTGCTGATGGAGCGGCACCTGGCCGGGAAGGCCCGCCGGAGCGGAAAGCACCGCCTGAAGGGGCCGCCCAAACGGACCGTCGAAGACGACGCGCGGTTCGCCGAAAGCTTTGAGAGACTGATCGAGGAAGCGCTGAAAGCGCAGGGAGGACCGGCATGAGCAGGACAGACCCGAAGCAGCGGCCCCGGAAGGAGCAGGACTGGACGGACCGCATCCCCGACGCGGAGGAAGAGCCCGAGGATCCCGAACCCACCTACCGGGACGGCAGCGCGCAGAACGAGTGCTGGTCGGAGGACGGATACACCCGGTGAGCCGCCGGTCATCCCGGCACGGAGAAGCGGATGCATCCGCAGAAGGAGGCTGCCAGTCATGAACGGAGCAGGCATCTTTGCAGGCAGAACAGCCATCGTCACCGGCGGCGCCCACGGCATCGGACTGGCCACCGCGGAAGCCTTCCGGCGGGAGGGCGCGTCGGTGCACATCATTGACACGCGGCCCGGGGACTGGTTCGTCGGGGACGTCGGGGATCCGGAAGCCCTGGAACGGTTCGCTGCGGAGGTCGTGCGGAAAAGCGGCCGCGTGGATTATCTCGTCAACAACACCCCGCCGCCGATGAAGGGCATCGACGGCTGCGGGTGGGAGGATTTCAGCCGCGCCATGGCAGTGGGCGTCACCGCGCCGTTTTACCTGACGAAGCTGCTGCTGCCGCATTTCGCGCCCGGGGCGGCCGTGGTCAACATCTCCTCCTCCCGGGACCGCATGAGCCAGCCGCAGACGGAGAGCTACACCGCCGCCAAAGGCGGCATCACCGCCCTGACCCACGCCATGGCGGTATCCCTGGCGGGACGCGTGCGGGTCAACAGCATCTCGCCCGGCTGGATCGACACCGCCGACAGCGGGATCACCGGCGCGGACGCCCTGCAGCAGCCTGCTGCCCGCGTCGGCCGCCCGGAGGACATCGCGGAGGCGGTGCTGTTCCTGTGCTCGGAAAATGCCGGCTTCATCACCGGCGAGAACCTCTGCATCGACGGCGGCATGACCCGGCTGATGGTTTATCACGGGGAACACGGGTGGACATACGCTCCGCGGCGGGAAGCCGAATGATAAGCCCGGACGGAAAAGAGAAAGCATGGACAACGGTATTCTCCCGGCTTTGCAGCGGTCTGGGAACGGCGCTGATCGTTCCCGGCCGCTTTTCTCTTGAAGCTGATATGACCCGTATTCTTTTGCCGTGACTGTTCAGTCGGTCAGCAGACCCGCACGGATGGACAGGAAACGCACAAATCGGCTTTCTACCAGGCGAGCCGTGTATGGCGGGTGCGGGCCGCAGGCCCGCGCTCTATTCTCCCCTTCCCTCGGGAGGGGGCAGGGGGGATGGGGCAAAACGGCTTGGAGATCGTTTGCTGACACGGTACACAGAGCGGACTGAACAGTTACCGCATTTCGACGTTCCCGCTGCGGGATCCTCCATCTCGGACTGTAATGAATCTCCGCAGGCGTCATGCAGGGAAACGGCCTTCATCCCAGCCGGCGGGATGGAATGCCGCAGCGGGTGCAGCGCCATTCAGAGGCGGCATCCTGACGCCGGCTGCCGCCTTACGCTCCCAGCAGGGATCCGACCAGCATGCCCAGCCAGGTGCCGATCACATATCCGAAGGTGCCCACCAGCATGCAGGGGCCGATCAGCTTCGCCCATCCCTGCGAGATCGCCATCCCCGCCGCGGTGGTCGGCCCGCCGATGTTCGCGTTGGACGCGAGGATGATGTCCTCCAGGTCGAATTTCAGGAGTTTTCCGCCCAGGAAACAGAAGATCATATTGACCAGCACGATGATCATGCAGAACAGGAGCAGGATCGGCGCGTTCCGGATCAGCACGCCGATGGACGCAGGCACGCCGATCACAAAGAAGAACAGGTAGATCATCCAGGTGCCGATCTCCTGTGCGCCGTGCATTTCCTCCGCCTGGCGGTGGAAGCAGGTGGCGAAGATCACGGAGAAATTGGTGATCCATACATACTGGCTGCCGAAGAAGGTGTTCAGCATCCGGGTGAACCAGTTGTCCTGCGGGATCAGTCCGGCAAAGAAACCGCCGATCAGTTTGGAAAGGAACACGATGACCGCGGCGTAGGCCAGGTCGATCGCGATGTCTTTCAGGGATACGTCCTTGCGCGTCCAGTACTGCTTCGCCAGCGTCTCCGTATCGCCTTTCCCTTTGGAGGCCACCTCGTCGATGTGGGGATGGGGGTAGAGCTTCCGGAAGAAGGCGCTCCCGGCGATCCCCAGCAGCACCAGGAAATACACCGCCATGTTCAGGTTATCCGCCACGGTGGTCGCGGAGATCAGGCTCTTGTCCACATGGAAGGCGTCGGAGATCGCGGTGAAGTTCACGCCTCCGCCGATATAGGAGCCTGTCATCATCGCGGCCGCACCCGGCAGTCCGTTCACCGTGCTTCCCAGCAGTAAGGTGGCGAGCACTGTCCCGGCCACCGTCCCGGCTGCGCCGATCAGGAAGATCAGCAGGAACCGGCCGGTCTCTTTCCAGATCTTCCGGATATTGGTCTGCAGCAGAAGCAGCGGGATCGCCAAGGGCACCGCGTACCCCCAAACGATATCGTCGAATATGGGCGCACTGTCCGGGATCACGTGCACGTTCACCAGCACGATCGCAATGACCAGTGTGATGATCGCGCCGGAGATCTTCGATGCCCATCTGTACTTCTGCTCAAGCCAGATGGCGATTGCCGTGGATGCGAAAAGCACCGCCAGAAGCGCAAAGTGGTTGTCAGCGGCGATCAGGGTATGAACGGTCTGTTCCATGATGGATCCCTCCTCGTGCTCCATTATATTCCATATCCGCGCCGGAGTCAAAGACACAGTTCCGGTTTCTGCGGTTTCGCGATCCGTCATCGTCCTTCGTGGAGGATCATGCTTACGAAGACCGGTTTCCGGTACGACGCATACGGAAACTTGTTACAGTCCCAAACAGAGGATTCCACGGGGAGCACGTCGAAATATATCCAAATCACCGCAACGTATACCTCTGCCGGGACCTATGTGTCGACGCAGACGGATGCGCGCGGCAAGACGGCAACGACCGTGACCGACCCCGACAAGGGCGTTGTAACCAAAGTGACCGACCCGATGGGCCAGGAGGTGAACAGCCAGTACGACAGCCTGAGGAGACTCACGAAGACTTCGACCATGCTGACATCCGCGCAGGAGGTGAAGAGCGAAAACACCTACGACCCACAGAAG
>CACXHY010000019.1 GCA_902767565.1 uncultured Eubacteriales bacterium
AAAAATCAGGCTGATTGTTCAACTTTTTTGGCAAAATCGGTGTGCGAAGTTTGAGTATTGAACAAATCGCCCGGCTGTGGCAGAATTTGCGCCGCCTCGCTTCATAGCGAGTTAAATCTCGCGGAAGAACAACCCGGTAAAGCTCCGTATTCCCAACGCGGATGACTCCCCGGCACGTTTGGGGCGGGGAGTCATTCTTATTCACAGCGGATGCTCTGCTGCCGTTGTCGTATCAATACGAATCGTAGTGCTTGCCGCCCCAGTAAAGCTTCTGCTTGACCGCCGCCTTCTCCGGCAGAGTGACGTCCCCTAAGATATATTTCTTGAACTCCTCGAAGCCGGTGCGGTCCACAATGTAGCCAATGTGCTCCTTGTGCTCCACGGCGTTGGGGTCAATGTATTCCTCGATGTAGGCGTAGGAATTTTTGATGAGCTTGAGCGCGCTTTCCTCATCGCACCACTTGATGAAATCCTCCGCCAGGCGCGGATTGCGCTTGCCGGTGCGGCCAAGAAGAACAATGCGGAAATAATGCTCGGGGCTTCGCGTCCAGGCCCGGGTGGGGCAATAGACCACGCACACGCCGCAGCCGATGCACTTCGCGGCGTCGCGCGTCACCTTGCCGTTGACCAGCGACAGGGCGTTGACGGAGCGGCGGCGGCAGAAATCCACGCACTGGCCGCAGGATACACAGCGGGCGGGATCGTACTGGGGCTCGGTCATGCCGATGACGCCGAAGTCCGCCATGCGGACCTTGGCGCAGTCGTTGGAGCAGCCCGTGAAGGCGATCTTTACATGGCGGTCGTTGGGGAAGATCAGCTTTTCGCACTGCTGTGCCATGGCCGTGGTGTCGTAGCAGCCGAAGGGGCACAGCCGGGCGCCGGGACAGGCGATGATATTGCGGGTACCGGAGGAGGGATAGCCCGCGCCGGACTGGGTCTGGTTGATGTTCAGGGCCTCGATGATGCTCTGCAGCTCCTCGTTGACCTTGTCCATGTCCCGGAGGTCGATGCCCGGGATCTCCAGGCCCTGGCGGTTGGTGATATTGATCACGCCGTTTCCGTATTTCTCCGCGATTTCGACCGCCTTGGCCAGGGACTTCGCGTCGATCACGCCGCCGGGGATGCGGATGCGGGAGGCCGTCTCACCGCGCACCTTGGAATAGCGGAATGCGTTTTTCTTGAGCTTGCCGACATTGATATCCAAATGTCCCATAGTGCACCTCTCTTTCAATCCAGCAGGACTTTCGCCTCGTTGTACGGGAACACGGGGCCGTCGATGCAAACGTATTTGCCGCCGATGCGGCAGTGGCCGCATTTGCCGAGGCCGCAGCACATCTTCCGCTCGTAGGATACGGTGATATTTTCATCCCGGAAGCCCTTCTTCTGCAGCTCGATAATGGTAAAGCGCATCATGGCGGGAGGACCCACGACCACGGCCCTGGCGTTGGAAGGATCGGCCAGGGGCAGGTCCTGGATGTACTTTGTGACCAGGCCTACGTTGCCGGCATAGCCCTCCTCTGCCCGGTCCACGGTGAGGATCAGATTCAGACGCTCGGCCCAGTTTTTGAGATCCGTGCGGAAGAGCATGTCGTCCGGAGAGCGGAATCCGACGATCACGTACTTTTTCTTCGCCTGTTCCGAAGTGCTCAAGGCCTCGATGACGCCGCGCACCGGGGACACACCCGTACCGCCCGCCACCACAACGGTCTCGCCGTTCAGGAAAGAACCCACGTCGAAGCCGTTGCCGTAGGGGCCGCGCATGAGCAGCTTCTGGCCCTGATAGTGCTCAAACACCTCGTTGGTGACCCGGCCCACCCGGCGGATGGTCAGATCCACGAAGTTTTCGCCGATGCCGCTGACCGAGATCGGGGCTTCACCGAACTTCGGGATGGACACCTCGAAAAACTGGCCGGGCTTCACAATGCCGCGAAATTCCATGCGGAAGGTGTATTCCTTCTCCGTGTGCCGGATGACCTCCAGGATCTCGGAGGCAAAGGGGATATAGACATTTTCCATGTTCAGCCCTCCCTCGCAGCGTCATAGACCTTGTTGATGATATTGGAATAGGAGATGTACTCGGGGCAGATATCGTCGCAGCGGCCGCAGCCGACGCACATATCATTGCCGAAGCGCTGGCGGTGGTCGTAGATCTTGTGCAGCACCTTGAAGCGCATCCGCTCGCCGTTCTTGCGCCGGTACTGGCCGCCGCCGGCCACATCCGTGAAGCCGTCCACCATGCAGGAGGCCGCCACGCGCCGGCGCTCGCCGACGTTGCCGTTGTCGGTGTAGCTGATATCCTGCATGGACCAGCAGGTGCAGGTGGGGCAGACAAAATTGCACCGTCCGCAGTTGATGCAGCGCACAGTATACTCATCCCACAGGCTGTGGGTACGCACGGCGGCGGGGACCGTTTCCGGGACGCAGACCCGGACCTTGTTTTCCGTCACGTGGCAGGGAGCCGCGTCGATTTCCCGCGCCGCGGCGGCGGCAAAGAGCGGGGCGCAGCCGGCGTCCGGCACGGTGCAGGCGCAGCCGTCCGGCGCGCTGTCCACCGAGAACAGCCAGCCCTCCGGGGCGACGTTTGTGCCCATGGATACGCAGAAGCAGTTCGGGAAGGACTCGGAACAGCCGATCAGCGCAAAATGCACCAGCTCCCGTCTGCGGCGGTAGAAGGGATCCTCCGGGCCGTTGCACAGGTAGATCTGATCCATCCGCTGCAGGGCGTGCATGTCGCAGGCCCGGGCGAAGATCAGAATGGGCCGATCATCGAAGCTCGCCGCCTGGGTGTTGGCCTCGGTGAAGTAGAACAGCACCTCTGACAGAGGCGTCAGCGCCTCCTTGAAGGCGTAGTCGGATTTGGCGTCCAGCACGATTTCGGAGCCGGAGCGGACCGTGTCGTACAGGATCACGTCCGTATCCGTGAACCGGCCCGCGCCCTTTTTGCGTACCGGCGCAAAGATGCGAAAACGCTTGCCCAGCTCCGCCACCACGCCGTCAAACGCCTCGCGTGTCAGAAAATAACCCACGGTATCTTCCTCCATTCATGTATTATCATTTGGTTTTGCCAGAATATAAGTGCAGAACGCGTCCGGATCATCGATCCGCTTGAGCCGGACGCCCACCGCGTCGAATATGGTTTTTTCCTGCCGGGCGGCTAGAGCCGGCGCAGCGTCGAGGACCAGGGTTCCGCCGTGGAGCACGAGGACGCGGTCCGCGATGCTGAAGGCCAGGGGCAGATCGTGGCACGAGAGGACCACACCCTTGCCCGCGCGTGTCAGAGCGCGCAGGATCTGCGCGAGCTGAATGCTCGCCTCCGCGTCCAGAAAGGCCGTCGGCTCATCCAGGAGCAGGAAATCCGGATCCTGGGCGATGACCATGGCGCAGTAGGCACGCTGCAGCTCGCCCCCGGACAGGGTCGGCAGGGTGCGAAAACGAAGCTCTGTCATGCCGGTCTGCTCGAGGGCCTGCCGGATTTTTTCCTTGTCCTCCCCGCCCAGCGTCTTGGAAAACCCGAGGCGGGAGAACCGTCCGTGGCTGACCAGGGTCTGCACGGTCATATCCGGCGTGCGCAGCCGCTGGGGCAGATAGCCCAGGCCCATGGCCCGCTGCGTCCCCGGGAGGGCATGGATGGGCGCGCCGGCCAGCGTGGCCGTCCCCCCGGCCGGGAGCATGCCCGACATGGCGCGCAGCAGTGTGGATTTACCGGCCCCGTTCCGGCCGACGATCACGCTGAGCTGCCCGGTTTCAAACCCGGCGGAGATTTCCCGCAGGACGCTCCCGCCGCCGTAGCCGGCGCACAGCTTCTGCAGCTCCAGTCTCATTCCGCAGCCCTCCTTCTGCGCCTTGCCAGCAGGAAAATGAAGAACGGCGCGCCCAGGGCGGACAGCAGCAGACCCACCGGCAGCTCGAAGGGATAGAACAGCAGGCGGATCAGACTGTCGCACAGGAGCAGAAAGCCGCCGCCGTAGACGATGCTCAGTCCAAGCTGGCTGCGCACGGTACGCGCGCCCATCAGCCGGACACAGTTCGGCACGATCAGGCCCATGGAGCCCAGCAGCCCGCAGATGCTCACCGCGGCCGCCGCCAGGACCGAGGCGCAGACCAGGGTCACGGCGCGCATTTTTTTCGGATCGAGGCCCAGGCCAAAACAGGCCTCGTCGCCCAGGGCCAGCATCCCGAT
>CACXHY010000020.1 GCA_902767565.1 uncultured Eubacteriales bacterium
CTGACGCTGCGCATGCGCCACGACGTGACGGTCAACGACCTCTCGGAGTTCCTGGAGTCCGTGGGCGATGTCCGCGACGTCAGCTTCGAGCTGGGCGTCTGAACTGCATGCGGGTGATATGCATCAGCAGCACAGCCGTTATTTAGGACGGCTGTGCTCTTTTCATGGTCAAGGCATATGGGCGTAAAAGATCGTGCGCCGGTTGGTGGGCTGTGGTATACTATCTAAAACGGATCGGTTTTGACAAAGGAAGCGGTGCATGTGAAAGACAACAAACGAAGGGTCAGCGATGCGCTGTGGTTCATCGCCCTGATGGGCGTGGTCAGCCTGTTTTCAGACATGACCCACGAGGGGGCACGAAGCATCCTGGGCAACTACCTGAACCTTGCCGGGGCATCGGCGGCGACCATTGGCTTTGTGTCGGGGTTCGGAGAGCTATGCGGGTATTCTCTGCGGATCCTGTCCGGGTATTTGGCGGACAAAACCAAAAAGTACTGGACGTTGGTCATCGCAGGCTATGTTCTGCAGGTGTTGGCCATCCCGGCGCTGGCCCTGGTGCCGCAGAACGGATGGGCCGTTGCCTGCGGCCTGGTCATTTTGGAGCGCATAGGAAAGGCCATCAAAAAGCCTGCCAAGAATACCCTGGTCAGCTTCGCCGCCGGCGAGGTCGGTACGGGCAAGGGCTTTGCCTTTCAGGAGTTTCTCGATCAGCTGGGGGCCTTTATCGGGCCGGTCCTCCTCTTTCTCATCGCCGCCGTTCGGGAGAAGGGAGATCTGTTTTCCACCTATCGCCTTAGTTTCGCCGTGCTGGGGATACCGGCCCTCATCACCATCGGCCTCGTCCTGTTCGCCCGGAGGAAGTACCCGGACCCGGAGGCCTTCGAGGAGAAGCAGACGGAAACGGCCGAGTTTCGCTTCCGTAAATCCTTTGCGCTCTATATGGTCGCTATCTGCCTGTTCGCCTTCGGTTTCGCGGATTTCCCGCTGATCACCCTCCATGCAGCCAAGACGCAGGCGTTCCCGGACGCCGCGCTGAGCCTGCTGTACGCGGCGGCTATGGCGGTGGACGCCTTCGCAGCGCTGTTTTTCGGCTGGCTGTTCGATCGGATCGGCCTAAAAGCCCTGCTCGTCTCCACGGCCCTGAGCGCCTTCTTCTCCTGCTTCGTGTTTCTGACGAGGGCCCCCTGGCTGATCGGCGTAGGCGTCGTGCTCTGGGGCGTGGGCATGGGGGCGCAGGAGAGCATCATGAAGGCCGCCGTCAGCCGGATCGTGCCCCGTGCCCGGCGGGGGACCGGCTTCGGCATCTTTGAAACGGGCTTCGGTGCGGCGTGGTTCCTGGGAAGCTGGCTCCTGGGCGCCTTGTATGATCTCGACCCCCGCCTTCTGGTGGCCGTCTCCGCGACGGCGCAGCTGCTAGCCATAGTCTTCTATGGCCTGTGTATGCAACGACAGCACAAAGAATGATAGTAAAAACGGCTCGCGCTTGCGGGCCGCTATTCTATTACGTGCGATCAGCGATAGAATCGTTCGATATAGTCCAGCACGTCCTGCCGGGTTCCCATGAAGGGGCCCGGCGTTTCCATCTTCAGGGAGACCAGGGCCGCCGCGAACTCCAGCGCAGCGGGGATGTCGTGATCGAGCCGCTCCGTGAGATACCCGGCGAAGGTGGTATCGCCCCGGCCAGTGCGCCCCGAGAGATTCCGGGGCTTCAGAGGCGCGCGATAGATCCGCTGTCCGTCGCAAACGATGGCTTCAGTGTTGTGGGTGATCAGCACTTCCTTCGCGCCCCATTCACAGAGCAGGAAGGCGGCCTTCTCCCGATCGTCCGTGCCGGTGAGCACCTCCGCTTCGGCGGCATCGGTCTTGAGATAGCGGATCAGGGGCAGATATTGTTTCTTTTCAGGCCAGTCCCGCAGCTCCAAGGTGCCGTCCTCGTTCCGGCACCGGAGCACCGCCTGCACGTCCAGGGCCGTGTCACCGCGCTTGGCGCAGGCTTCGATGAGATCCCCGCCCATGTCCCCCTTCACGAGACCGCCCAGGTGATAGATGCGAGCCGGTTCCGCCGGCAGATCCGCCGGGGCATAGGGGACGATGCCCTGGGTGTTCAGGCTCCGCCGACGCTCCCTGTCCGCGGTGAAGTAGGTGTTCTCCATCTCGGTGCAGGTGGGGGAGAACACGGGGAACACCTTTTCCACTTTGCTGTCCCGGAAGGTGGCGAAGGGGTCCACCCGCTGGGGATCGCCCTTG